>NZ_JBHSGN010000095.1:0-69478 GCF_042654545.1 Dysgonomonas termitidis | reverse complement strand
TTTCATTTGGGGATATACTTTTGATAAAATTTACAATCTATAAATAGCAACTTAAATTAACTACACAAACAAATACAGGCTAAAAGCCATTACCAGCATACCTGCTACCAATCCCATAATAGAAATATGGTGTTTTCCGTACTTCTCGGCACTAGGCAGCAATTCGTCGAGGGAGATAAATACCATAATTCCCGACACGGCAGCCAGGATAATCCCATTCATAGCGGGTGTCCAGAACTGCATCAGGAAGAAATATGCGATCAACGCGCCGAAAGGTTCGGCCAGCCCGGAAGCGAACGATAGCCAGAATGCTTTTTTGCGGCTGCCCGTAGCGTGATAGATAGGTACGGCGACAGCTATTCCTTCGGGAATATTATGTATGGCAATAGCGATAGTTATGGGTATGGCAACATCGAGGGAGCCAAGAGCAGATGTAAAAGTCGCGATACCTTCAGGGAAGTTATGTATGGCAATGGAAAGGGCGACAACAATGCCTGTACGTTTCAGAGAACGTTTTTTATCCATATCTTCCACACCTTGAATCTCATGCGGATTTAACGACTTGGGAATTGCAAAGTCTATCATATTTATGAGGGCAATACCGGCAAAGAAAGCAAGTATCAGATAGAGCGTTCCCGTTTTTTCACCATAGACCGATACCAGTTCCAGCTTACCTTGCGGCATCATCTCCATAAATGAGACATACAACATTATACCTGCCGAAAAGCCCAGAGACGCACACAGGAATTTTGTATTCGTATGTTTGGCAATCAGCGCTATAAGGCTGCCTATACCAGTCGATAGCCCCGCAATAGCTGTAAGTATAAACGCAAGTAGTATATTCTGTTCGGTCATTATATTCTCCTGAAACGTTAAGATTGCAAAGATAATGGATTACCGTGAGGTATGGTAAAGATTTACAGGATGAAATGAAGAATATCCGATTAAATTTCTTTTAAGTATAAACAATTTGATAATTTTATGAGTTCAATTACATTAAGCGTTTTCGTGACCCGGAATAATCAAAATAAATTTTGCTTTTGCTCCCGCGGCTTAAATACATTCTTATAAAATAACATATACTATCTCTATGGCAAATAAAAGTAATTACAGAGTCCATTTTATACAACATGTTCCTTTCGAAGGGCTCGGATATATTGAAACATGGATAGATGAAAACAATTTTACCCTTTCCACAACCAAAATGTACGAAGACTACGAATTTCCCGATTTGTCGGAATTCAACCTTCTCATCATTATGGGAGGCCCTATGGGCACATATGAAGAGGATAAATATCCGTGGCTGAAAGAAGAAAAAGCATTTGTGAAGGAGGCTATAAATGCAGACAAGACTGTTGTGGGTATTTGTCTGGGTTCACAAATCATAGCCAATGCATTAGGGGCGAAAGTATATCCGAACAAGGAAAAAGAAATAGGCTGGCTGCCTGTTACTCTCACCGATACCCGGGCGCAAGCCTTATTCGCTTCTAAGGATAAATCACCAATCGTTTTCCAATGGCATGGAGATACCTTCGACCTTCCTGTTAACGCAAAGTTGCTGGCCTCGAGTGAAGCGTGTAAGAATCAGGCATTTTTGTACAAGGACAATGTTCTGGCTTTGCAATTTCATTTCGAAGTGACAGAAAAAAGTTATGCGGAAATGCTGGACAACGGATTAGACGAACTAACAGACGGAAAATACATTCAGACAGAAAATTATATACGAAATAATACTCATTATATAGAGGAATGCAACCGGATGATAAAATCCGCGATGGACAAGTTTATTGAAAATATATGACACAGAAAACACGTAATACAGACACAGGCGCGCTGATATTCATCATCTGCCTGTCGGCCTCTCTGGTTCCATTCATGGGTTCGGCTCTGAACCTGGCCTTACCATATATAAACAGCGATTTATCTCTTGATGCCGTCATGTCCGGATGGGTACCGACTTCCTATATGCTGTCTACGGCCATACTTCAGATACCCTGCGCGCGTATCGCCGATATGATAGGCCGCAGGAAGGTTTTTATATGGGGCGTCATTGTGCTTACTGTATTTTCTGTTTTAAGCGGCTTTGCCTCTACGGGTACAAGCCTTATCATATACCGCTTTCTGGCCGGAGTGGGCAGCGCGATGATGTTCGGCACAAGCACAGCCATACTGACCTCATCTGTTCCCGCCGAAAAACGTGGAAAAGCACTGGGTATGGTCGCCGCGGCCGTATATTTCTCCCTCGCAGCCGGTCCGTTTATAGGGGGAATACTTACCCAGTATTTCAACTGGCACAGCATATTCTTTGTATCGGCGGCTCTCAGTCTGATTGTGGCTGTCGGCGGCATACTGATAATTAAAGACGACTGGAAGGAAGACGGGAAAAGTACATTCGACACTGTCGGGGCTATATTATTTGCCGTGGCTCTTTCATCTTTGATCTATGGTTTTTCGGAACTTCCGCATGTCAGCGGATTCATTTTTATCGGCATCGGTATCGTTGTTATCCTTTGCTTTGCTGTATATGAGAAAAAGCAGGAATTCCCCGTATTCAATATCAGGGTATTCCTCGGCAACAGGGTATTCCGTTTATCTTCCCTCTCGGCACTGATTAACTATTCGGCAACTTTTGCCATATCCTTTATGCTCAGTCTCTATCTGCAATATGTGCGTGGCCTGTCGCCCCGCGATGCCGGACTGATACTTATCGTGCAATCGGTGGTACAGGTGGTAGCTTCTCTTAAATCGGGAAGTCTGTCGGACAAGATGTCCGCGACATTTCTGGCAACACTAGGTATGGGAATTATAGCTGTAGGATTGGTCGGATTATGTTTTATAACCGAAACTACCAACTTATATTATCTGGGAGGCATACTTATATTATTAGGACTGGGATTCGGTATTTTTTCTTCACCGAATACCAATATCATTATGAGTTCGGTAGAGAAGAAACATTACGGGCTGGCCTCGGCCACTATGGGAACAATGCGCCTCACGGGGCAGGCATTCAGTATGGGTATCGCTATTATGGCTATTTCGATAATGATAGGAAATGTGAAGATGTCCCCTGCCCTGTCGTCTCAATTTATCGGCAGTATGCGGATAACATTTGTTATTTGTCTGGTATTATGTTTATTCGGAGTATACGCCTCGTCGGCAAGGGACAGGAAGAAAAAAGATGTGTAAAGGTATTCCGGAAAGTTTATCTATATATATAGCCAATAGCATTTAGCTGTTAGCTTATAGTTCTTTGAAAAAATGATTAGTAAATTAGCATATTAGCAAATGAATGAAAAGGTGTAACCTTTGTTACCTTTTAACAGTTACAAGTTACTGCGCCCTGCGGGCAGTTACAAGTTACAAGTAAACAAGATACGAGTAGACAAGATACGGGATACAAGATGTTGACTGCTAACTGTTGACTGACATATCTGTTACCTTTGTTACTTTTTCTATAGTGTTCTTTGTGTAACTCTTTGTGCCCCTTGTGGTAAAGAGTTTTTAACCACTAAGTACACGAAGGGAATCACAAAGAGCACAAAGGCTAAAAAACTGTTACCTTTGTTACCTTTTAACGAGTAGTAAGTATTAAGTAATAAGTTGAAAGTTATATGAGATACGGGATACAAGTTGTTAACTGTTAACTGATATCCCTGTTACCTTTTGCATATTTACAAAGGATTTTTAAACACAGAATAAAAGGAATAAAAAAATAATAGGTGGGGAAAGGAAATGAAAAACCTATTTAAGAAGATAAAAAAAGATTATAATACAATCAATCCCAAACAGAAATCGGGACTTCTTGAGGTATTGAAATATATCGGACCAGGACTTCTGGTTACCGTTGGCTTTATTGATCCCGGTAACTGGGCCTCAAATTTTGCGGCGGGGTCAGAGTTTGGCTACGCTCTATTGTGGGTGGTTACACTATCCACCATAATGCTGATTATTTTACAGCATAATGTCGCCCATCTGGGGATTGTTACAGGATTGTGCCTATCGGAAGCCGCAAATAAATATTTGCCGAAGACCGGTTCACGCATTGTACTCTGGTCTGCGATCGGTGCATCCATTTCCACATCACTGGCCGAAATTCTGGGAGGGGCAATAGCCTTGAATATGCTGTTTGATGTACCCGTTAAAATAGGGGCAGTATTTGTCGCGGTCTTTGTATTTATAATGATGTTCTCCAATTCCTATAAGAAGATAGAACGCTATATCATTTTCTTTGTTTCCATGATTGGACTTTCCTTTATATACGAACTGTTCCTTGTGGATATTGAATGGGGAGAAGCGGCAAAAGCATGGGTCGTGCCGTCTGTACCGGAAGGGAGTATGCTGATAATCATGAGTGTACTCGGAGCCGTAGTGATGCCACACAACCTGTTCCTGCACTCGGAAGTTATACAAAGCCGCCAATGGAACCTGCAAGACGAAAAAGTGATGGAGAAACAACTGAAATACGAGTTTTTCGATACGTTTTTTTCGATGCTTATCGGCTGGGCGATAAACAGCGCCATGATATTACTGGCTGCATCTACGTTTTTCAAACAGGGAATAGTTGTCGATGATTTGCAGCAGGCCCATTCCCTTCTGCAACCGCTATTGGGCAGTAATGCCGTTGTTATATTTGCTGTCGCGCTGTTGCTGGCCGGCATATCGTCATCCATGACATCGGGTATCGCCGCCGGTTCTATCTTTGCAGGGATGTACAACGAACCATACAATATAAAGGACATACATTCCCGTATGGGAATACTTATTTCCTTAGGTACGGCTTTACTTATAATATTTATGATAGGCGACCCGTTCAAAGGACTGATTATATCGCAGGCAATACTAAGTATGCAGCTTCCTGTAACAGTCTTTTTGCAAGTCCGGCTCACGTCATCGAAAAAGGTAATGGGTAAATACGCGAATTCGTTGCGGACTAAGATATGGCTGTACGGTATAGCATCTATTGTGACATTCCTGAACATACTTTTACTTGCAAGTTTTTTTACAGATATCAAATTATAAGGATAAGATTGTTACTTTATTACCAAATACCTATCTTTAAGGCCGTAATCCTATCCCATTTTATAAAATAGAAGTATATGAAAAAGATTATATTATTTATCCTTTGCTCTACTCTGATAACAGGAGTATCGACAAGTTGCGGACCGAAGGCAAAGACAGAAGCCCCGGCCGAAACGGCAAAAACAGAAAATAAAGCAGAAGCACCAAAATCTAAATTTGTAAAGCTGGCCGAAGAAACGAATAAGAGCATGCCGATGCCGCTACCCGGAGGTATCAGGATGGACAAAGCGGAAGCGGTATCTAAAAACGAGTTCAAGTATCACTATACATTTACCCAGACTCCAGCTGTTACGGCCGAAGAATTTGTAAGAAGCACAAAGCCGGCTCTCACCCTTGCTTTGCAAAGCACTAAAGGAAAAGATCTGGATATGTTCAAAGATGATAAAATGACATTGATATATGCATATTACACAATGGACGGAAAGCTTTTCGCGGAAGTAAAACTGATGCCGGAAGACTATATTAAGTAACAATAAAACAAAATTCAACTATAATGATCAAACATATTGTAATGTGGAAGCTCAAAGACGAGGCCCACGGAAACGACAAGGCAACTAATGCCGGACTGGTAAAAGAAAAACTGGAAGCCCTGAGCGGAAAGATCGACGGCTTATTAAAAATAGAAGTCGGTATCGATTTTCTGGGAGGAGGGAATTTCGATGTAGTACTCTATTCCGAGTTATCAAGCAAAGAAGCACTGGATATCTATCAGAATCATCCCCTGCATCAGGCAGTCCTTCCGTTTATCAGGGAAGCGGTTATGGACAGAAAAGCGGTAGATTACGAGGGATAAAATGCAACAAGAAGAAATAATAAGGGATATCCGTCAGCGTTGCCGCAAAGCCATGAACGGTATCGCATCTACCAGTATGCGGCAGCGGGGCATATCTTACAAAGTGAATTTCGGGCTGAATATCCAGCAGATAAAAGAGTTATCGGGCCGTTACAAACCGGATGCAGAGCTAGCTGAAATACTCTGGAAAGAAGATACCCGTGAACTAAAAATACTGGCGACTCTCCTCTATCCTGCTGATAACTTTACAGAGGTCGTTGCCAATAAATGGGTTACTGAGATTCCGAATCAGGAGATAAGGGAGCAACTTTCCCTTAATCTGTTACAAATCCTTCCTTTTGCCGGCAAACTGGCTTTGGAATGGGGTAACAGCAAAGACGAGAGTATCCGCACAACAGGTTATTGGCTACTGGCCCGCCTGTTTCTAATAAAGAAAACCGGCAAACAGTCTGCAAATGATTATACCTTTATATGGAATGATGTTATTTCAGATAATATGTTTCTTCGCAATGCTGCGTCGTTGGCATTGAAACATACAGGAAGGCAATCGAAAACGGAAGCCGGTACAATACTGGACAAGCTATCTATATATAAAGACGATAGCAACTTGATAAAGCAAGAAGCATATAATAGTCTGGCTTTCGAATTTGAGTATTATAGCCTCCCCAACCCCTCCGAAGGAGGGGCTTCATGAGAGACTCTATACCAGACACCTCCCCAAGGGGGAGGCCGGGAGGGGGCTCGTTTACTTCCCTATAGTATATCTCAGGCCGGCATAGAACTTACGTCCCATTGTAGGGCCCCAGACCATTGTAGCATCAAAATCGTCTCCGAATGGATTTTCGGAAGATATGACAGGATTCTTCTGCCTGAAATCAGTTATATTTTCCGCACCTACATATACGCTCCAGTTTCGGAAGTTCTTGGTAACCTGGGCATTCAGGATAGTAAACGAATCGAATCTGGTATCCCACAGCGGATTTACTGCATCAGGAGTAGGCATACGTCCGCCACCGTTAAATTGGGCAGTGAGGTCGAATACCCATTTCCTTAAAGGAGTTTCATATGAAGCAGTAGCCAATGCTTTGTAATCACTGACAAGGGGCTTCTTCATCAGCTTGCCGCCATAATTCGTCTTCGCGTTTGTCCAACGGTAAGCTCCGAGTATATTGAAGCCTTTGAATAAGGGATAGGATGCCTCTACCTGAAAACTATTGGCGTATGATTTGCCCTGTAGGTTATAGAATTGTACTGCATGAGGGTTGCTGTCCACGTCTGTTACTACCTGATTATCGAAGTCGGTACGGTACCATTCTCCGGAAATAGTAAGCTCTTCGCCTTTGACCGGGATATGGAAAGATATGCTTGTACCGTAATTCCATGCCGATTCCTGCTTCAGATTATCGGCTATCTCTATCTTCCTGCTACTGGCCAGATAGAAACTGTTCTCCGGCATAACAAATACAGTCCGGTAGCCTTTGCCTGCCGAAGCTCTCATGTTCAGCCATTGTACAGGCATATATTTCAGATGCAGGCGCGGGGTTACAAACATTTTGTCATGCAGGGAACTGTAATCGGTACGCAGACCTGCCAGCGCGATAAACTTATCATCCTTGTTGAAAGTATACTGGAGATAACCGCCTGTTGTAGTTTCCTGATCCGGCTGATTGGTAACAGGCTGCGCCAGATATATGGACTGGCTGTATTTATCCCAGTTCATACTGAGACCTGCGCTTAACTGATGCTCCTTTCCAAACCCGGTTTCATACATCAATGAGGCATACAGGTTGTTACCGTACACATTATACTTATTGGCTGCATACTGTGACTTCTGGTCGTGGTACGATCCTGTGAATATCAGTGCTACATTGCCATTCCTTTCTTCATCGAGTATATAGGAGTTCTTTGTATAAAACTCTCCGCGGTTTGCATTCACGGTTATCTCATAAGGATTATCCTTATTCAGGGACGAAGGAGTCAGGGTATGCACTGTCTGTCCGCTGGTACGGTAATCCTGCACAAAGCGTACGCCAAATTGAGAAGCATAGCGTCCCGACATATAATGCCAACGGTTCATCAGATTGAACTGATGCTTCTTCGGCGCGTCCAGAAAGCTATCGTCATTATCATCATGTGAAGCCGACTCATTCGAATAATGAAGGAATACACCTGTATTCAGTTTATCATTCAATATAAAGGCTGCATCCGCATTTCCTTCATACCGGCCTGCGTCACTCGCGAACAGATTCAGACTGAGAGGATCGGCGCTATTAGGCTTCTTGTATTCCACATTCATTTGTCCGGTAATAGATTCATAGCCGTTTTTCACAGATGCTGCTCCTTTGGATATCTGTATGCTTTCCATCCACGGGCCCGGAATATAATCCAAACCATAAATAGAAGCCGGCCCGCGAAAGTTCGGATAGTTCTCGGTAAGGGTCTGTACATATGTTCCCGCCAAGCCTAAAAGCTGGATTTGCTTTGCCCCTGTCACAGCATCACTGAACGATACGTCTACCGAGGGGTTGGTCTCAAAGCTTTCGGAAAGATTACAACATGCGGCACGATGCAGTTCCTTGGTTGTTATCTTTTCGGTATTCAAGAGGCTGGTGCGGGATTTAATAGTTCCCGGAGGGGTCTTTTCTACAATGACCTCACCCAGTTCATTATCTTCATCCAGTGTTATATCCTGCATATCCACAAAATCATGAATATGAACGACCTTATTTTTAAAGCCGATATAGTTCACTTCGAGCATATGATCTTTATGGGGCGTACCGCTTATTTCAAAGTAGCCTTTTTCATCTGTGATCACACCTGTTTTGGAATTTTCCCAATGTACGCTGGCGCCTATCAGGGGCTGTTTCTGAGCGTCATAAACATATCCTTTCAGTATGTCTTTACTGAAAGCCAGAGTGGGAAGAAGTAGTAATATTATAAATAGTTTTATCGTTTTCATCTGATTCTCTTTATTAGTAATGAGTTAATAAGCACTTAGTCGTAAGTACAAAGTATTAGCTACAGGATTATCTGAATATCCTGTATAACATAACTAACGTAGAAAAATCAAATGATAAGTACACTGATAAGGGACAGGTAATCCCTTGGAGGAATTTCGGGAGGTGATTCAAACTGAGCATATTCATCTGTATATTCTACCTTCTCGGGCAAAATATTCGAGGTGACAGCTAATGAAGCATCCGATATCCATACAAAAGGGGTTGCCACGTGAGGACGGAATGATGAGGCATCTATATCTATCGACAAGCGGGATGCCGAACAGTGTATCTCACTTTTAAACGAAGTTTCACACGTATCGTGATGTGCGGTGTCTTTAACGGAACAGCAGCCTGAAACTTCTTCAGTTTGACTAGCCTGTGCACAGCATATATGTTGTTCGGTCATAAAAAGAGTCTGCCCACTACAAGTAGTACAGCAGTAGTTCATAATTGTCACTCCTGCGCCTGTGAAAAATACAGTTGCGGCGGCAATTAATAATATAAGTGTCTGACCAAACTTTCTCATTTCAACCACAAAGGTAATTATTTTTATATAACAGATACGTTTTTAAGAAGTTTTAGCAGAAACGCACTCATGATGCATTTTTTCCAAATATGTTTATCTATATAATAGAAGCCGATAGTCTTTAGCTGTTAGCTTATAGTTCTTTGAAAGATTATAATAATATTTAAAGACTGGAAAATAAAAAATATACAAAAGTTGTCAGTTTTTCACCATCCAGCTCCCTCAAGAGGTCATAGGAAGGGTAAAAGTAATAGATGAATTTCCCCACCGGGGATCATATCGCCTATTATTCTTTATAATATATATGCTTAACCCTGTTGGATATCGATGTAAATATTTCGTAAGGGATCGTATTTATTTTTTTTGCCAAATCGGTTACCGGAAGATTTTCTCCGAAGATAGTAACAATATCCCCTTCTTTGACTTCTATACCTGTAACATCTATCATTGTCAGGTCCATACATATGTTACCTACAATAGAGACCTGATGTCCGTTAACGAGGACAACCCCTACACCGTTCCCAAACTGACGGCTGATACCATCGGCATAACCGATCCGGATAGTGGCTATTGTAGCATCGTGGTCGAAATGCCCCTTACGCCCGTAACCAACGGTTTCTCCGGCCTTGATGTGCTTTATCTGCAAAATAGTGGTTTTCAGCGTACATACATTGCGAAGCCCGTTCAAGCCACTGGCACTGACACCATAGAGGCTTATCCCCAGGCGTACCATATCCAATTGTTCTTCCGGGAAACGTTCTATTCCTGCCGAATTGAGAATATGCTTCATCACCGGATAATGACAGCTCTCTTCAATTTCTCCGGCTATCTTCTTAAATGTCTTGATCTGTTGGAGGGTGAAATCATCAAAGTTCCAGCTTTCGCTGGCAGCCAGATGGGAGAATACGGATTGTATGCGTACTCCGGTCTGCCCTTTGACGCGATCCATTAATTCGGGTAAGTCCTCTTCTGTAAATCCAAGGCGGTGCATACCCGTATCTATCTTTATATGTATCGGGTAATTAGTAATACCCTGCAATTTAGCCTCCTTAATAAAAGCATCCAGTATTCTGAAATTATAGACCTCAGGCTCTAAAGAGTATGTAGCAAGCTCCTCAAAGCCTCCGACTTCCGAATTGAGAACTATAATAGGAACTTTTATCCCTTGTTTACGCAGAATTACGCCTTCTTCGGCAACAGCCACAGCAAGATAATCACATTTATGGTACTGGAGCGTTTTAGCAACCTCGGACGAGCCTGTGCCATATCCATCGGCCTTAACCATACAGATCATCTTTGTTTTCGGATTCAGCTTAGACCGGTAAAACTTAAAGTTGTGGACAATAGCGTCCAAATCTATATCCAGTACGGTTTCATGGGTCTTTACCTCCAGCAGTTTATTTATACTCTCGAAAGAGAAACTTCTCGCCCCTTTCAGCAGGATAAACATATCATGGAAATCGTGCCAGATGTCGGAGTGTATAAAGTCTTCGGTAGTATTAAAGAACAGACTCTCGGTGTCTTTAAACATTTCCTTATGAGCTGATATCTCCTGTCCTATACCTATCAGCAGGTCTATTTTCTTATTCAAAACCAGATTGGCAGCCAGATAGTACAGTTCTCGCAGAATAAGCCCTGATTGTGGAATGTCGGATATGATAAGCACCTTTTTCTGCTCACTGGCGGTAGCACGTTGTACAAGAAAGTCCAGTGCTATATTCAGGGAATTGATATCCGAATTGTACGAATCATTAATCAGGGTAGAATTATTCTTCCCCTGACGTACATCGAGCCGCATCGCCACGGGCTCGAGGGTAGCCATACGCTCATTTATATCCGGAAGTGATACATGAAGATAGAAAGCTGTGGCCAAAACGTGGATGGCATCTTCGACAGAAGCATCGTCAGAGAAAGGAATCGTCAGCCTGGAGGCCATACCCAAAACAGAATAATGGATCGTAGTCGTTTTTTCCTGCTTCTCTATTTTCATTATGTACAAGGGACTTTTGTTCGACCCCCTGCGTGACCATGTCAACCGTTTATGCGAGAGACATGCAATTTCCATACATTCATCTATCAGTTCATTTTCCTCTTCGCAAATGATAACATCGCAGTTGATAAACAGTTCCAGTTTCTCCAGACATTTCTGCTTCATGGATTTAAAACCTTCCTGATGAGCCTGCCCGATATTGGTGAGAATGCCTATAGTGGGACGGATAATAGCTTCGAGTTTCGACATTTCTTCCGGCTGGGAAATCCCTGCTTCGAAAATACCGAGTTGTGTGTGACCGTTCATTTGCCATACCGACAGAGGCACGCCTATCTGAGAATTGTAACTGCGGGGTGAATGGGTTATATTAAAGTCCTGATGAAGTATCTGATATAGCCATTCTTTCACCACGGTCTTTCCATTGCTGCCGGTAATACCGATAACAGGTATTTCAAACTGACTGCGATGATATGCCGCAATACGCTGCAACGCAGCCAAGGTATTCGTTACCACAAGGAAGTTCGCATCCTGATAATTCTCCCAATCGGGAAGTATCTGCGAAACAACAAAATTACGGACACCCAGCTCGTACAGTTCATTGATGTATTTGTGCCCGTCGTTATTCTTTGTGGATAAGGCAAAGAATAATGTTTCAGCCGGATAAAACACCTGTCTGCTATCAGTCAGTAATATGCTTATATCCGCATCATTCAGGTCGGAAGCAATAGCGTCAAGTATTTTGGCTATTTTATGAATGGAATATTTCATTTCTCTCTTCTTTCTATTTATAGTCGACTCTCTAATTCAGAGGCTTCGGCACTACAGCAAATGTATGGATATTTCTCGTTGAAGGCTTTAATCTTTAACAAAGTTTGCCTTAAAAAATGCTTATACTCATGGGTTTCAGCATTGAAAGGCCGATGATTGAGAGCAAGATATATCTTGTTCCATTCTTCTATTACCGGATGGGCTTCGGCACTAAAATATGTATAGGAAAACCGTTCCCATATATATTTAATCGCCATCGTATTCGGATGTGTCATATCGTCATTGTAGAAGCGGTAATCACGCAGTTCATCAAGGACAATTTCGTAGGAGGGAAAGTAGTGTAATCCATCCATTTTTTCTCTTAGCTTGTCAATAGCAAGAAGTAAGACCGACTTACTAAGCTGGTTCTCATGCGCTCCATCTTTCATATGACGAATGGGGCTTACCGTAAATATAATCTGGAGGGCCGGGTTTATCTGCTTCAATTCACCTATCAAAGATTCCCAGTCACCCGCAATATCATCAACAGAAAGACGGTATCTGTCAAAATCCGATGCGGGCAGTTTATGACAATTACCTACAATCATATTATATTTCTTCGAACGGAAGACGTATGCCGTACCGAATGTGATGAACAGAATATCTGTCTGCCGTAAATCAGCAGAAGATTTTTCGATTTTTGTGTTTATTTCCCCAATACATTTATCTATATCTATATTAGAAAATACACTATGATGGTAAAAGCTATGATAAAGTCCTTTGTATTCGAAAACATCGTTTACGGTGAATTTCTTTTTTTCGATGAGCAGCCTCAAAGCCTGACTGATCGATTTGGGATTGTAAAGTACACCGAACGGATTGAGATTTACATTGAATTTATTGTCGATAAGCAATTTTCCGATATTTTCTATAAAGCAGGAGCCAAACATTAACATACTGCTTTTATGAGAAATAGCCAATCCGGATTTGAGTATCTCTATTTTTGTCCTGAATTCCATTTTTTAGATAAGATAATGGTTGTACAAAAATAAGAAAAAGGAAATTAAGAAACGGGTATAATCTTACGATATATTTTATATCTTGATATTTTCAATACAGAATCCCGTATGGCTTTAAGTCCAGGATCTTTTTCAGAATACCCTTTTGGAAACGGTCATATGGTATAACAGTGCCTAGCGTTCTTTGAAATCATTTTTATGTAAAACTCGCAGAACCATCTCTCGCCGCTGGCGGGATATCGTAATACCCGAACCATCTTTCATCAGAATATATCCCCCATCGGTTTTCACAAAGCTTTTTACTTCATTCAGGTTTATCAGATGGGATTGATGTACCCGAAGGAAATTTATAGGAGAGAGTAATTCGTCGTATTCTTTCAGAGTCTTTGAGATCAATAATTTCTCACCACTCTTGAGATAGAAGAATGTATAATTCCCGTCCGATTCGCACCGGATAATATTCATAATCTCAACGAATTCAATTTTATCGGACAGAGGCAGGGCAATCATTTTCTTATTATCCTGTTTACTCCTGTTATTCAACAAATTAAGCATTCGTGTATTATTTTGTTTACCGCGTATTGTTTCTATTGCCTTATCCACTGCTTTCAATAACTCCATCGTATCTATTGGTTTTACAATGTAATCCAATGCCGATATCTTTATTGCTTTAACTGCATAACTGGTAAATGCTGTCACAAAAATCACTTCGAAATCAAATTTGGAAAGACTCTCCAGCATCGAGAAACCATCTCCGCCTGGCATCTCGACATCAAGAAAGACCAGATCGGGTTTTAATTCTACGATATTCTGCCGGCCTTCAAGCGCCGACGAACATAGAGCAACTATCTCAACTGCAGGACAGTATTCTGAAAGAAGCCGCTGTAGGTTTTCACGATTATTTTGCTCGTCTTCTACGATAATTGCTCGTATAGGAGTATTTGTCATTAATATTTTAAGTTTTAAACCGGTATTGATATTGTAACCTTGCACCCGGTGATTTTGCGATCTGTTTCAATATTCTCTATTTGCAAGCCGATCTCCAGTTTCAGCTCCTTGTTTAACAGCTTCAGCCGTTCACGTATTGCCTGTAGACCAAATCCTGCTTTCGCCGCATCTTCCGACACAAAATAACCATTTCCCGTATCTGTTACAGTTACATACAGCACTTGTCCAGTCATGGTAAAGGTCAACTTTATATGCCCACCTCCCTCAGGAACAACCCCGTGTTTCACGGCATTTTCAACAATCGGCTGAATCAACATCCCAGGTATTTCCTCGTTCTCCACGTCGATGCTTTCATCTATATCAATAGTATACCTGAAAGGTACACGCAACTGTTCGAGGCGAAGGTATAATTCCAGTTGCTCTATTTCTTCCGACAGAGTAATCAGTCTCTTCTCCGATGTTGATAATACCAGACGAAGCAGTTTTGCAAAGTTAACCAAATAGTCATTCGCTTCTTTATCCTTCTTCTGATTTATAAGATTCTGAATGGAACCTAGAGCATTGAAAGTAAAGTGTGGATTCATCTGGGCACGGATAGCCTTCAGTTCAAGTTCTGAAATATGCCTTTTGATACGTTCTCGGCGTTGGATTACCAGCCGTACTATGAAAAATGTAAGTATTACAGAGAAAAGCGAAGATAAAATAATAGGCGCCAGAATACCGCTCGAAGCGGTACTCTGATTCTTTTGTTTTTGAATATCTTCTTCTATTACCGATAAGATAAGAATACCTGAGTCGTTATAGTTACCCAGTACCCTATCCAAAATAGTCCCATCACTTCTCATTATGATATAACATCCTTTTCGAGTAATAACTTTATCATAATAATCGCGTAATTTATCATCGGGTACAAAAGTAATATGCTCCTGCACATTGTTATTTTTTTCAAAAAGGGATTTTCTTGATTCGGAAGTTATTACGCAGGATGTTATTTTATCCCGCAGATAATCATTTTCCTTATCCGATTCTTTATAGGGATTCTTCAGTTTAAGGCTAAAGGATTCTGTTAATCCTTCATCGACAAGCAATACGATATAACTATCAGATGCATTTTTCAATGGTATATAGTTCTGAATTGCCAGATCAAGATTCTTAATATTAGCTCCGGGTTCTACTTTTTCCACCTGTTCATGCATAGAGGTTACGCTTTTACGCAACTCGGGTTCAGTGCATTTTCTCAGAAAATCGTCATATTCTCTTTGGCTATCCTCCAGATGAAAGCCTGTCATCAGATATTTCAGTGTCTCAGAGGTCAGATAAAACCGTGGATATCCCCAGAATATGGCATCAGCAAAGTAATATCTGGGAATATGTTCTTGAAGAGACCTCATTCCGGTAAGCACATCATCATTTGTTTGCCAAGCTTTGTAGCTATAGTAGCTGTCCAGGAACTCTCCATAGGTATAAGGCTGGTACAGATAGTCGGTAGTAGGAAATATACTCCCAAATTCTTTACTCGTCCAGTCTATCTGATACTGTGGAGGCATTGGTCTCATAAAGTCCCCGATATTCTGCTGCGTTATAACATTATGCATGTTCACTTTTTCGGACAAATACCAATAGTTGTATGATAGCTCTGCCGATCTTATCCAATAAGCATTCATTTCTTTGTAATAAGTTTGCAGCAGGGCCTGATGTTTGGCTTTTCCTTTGTCTAAAAAGTCGTCTATCTGTTGCTGAGTAATTTTCCATATTTCACCATAGTTCCGCAACCCTTTTTCCTCCTTATAGAACTTTACGATTTGGTGAGTATAGGCAGAATTGGCTCCGCCCCTGCCTGTAAATGAATAGTCATTTTTTACAGTATTATATTCTATCTGTATTGAATCATCAGGTGTGACGTCCAGTAAAAGGCTATTAAGTTCCATCCTTTTTGGTGAGGGCAGGAAGAACTCAAAAGTGTATGAACCATCAGATGATTTCTTTACGGGCCTGATTCTTTCGCCATCATTGGTTATAAAGACCCGATCTCCGGCTACATCTTTAGGGGGTGTATATACCAGATGTATATTCGGTTGAAGATAGAATGAAGCAGAAACTATTTGTACAAATGTAGGGGCTTGAGCATTCTGGGTAGTGACCGAATCTCTTAAATCGACAAACCACGACATCAGATTGCCTTCTCTGCTCTTTTCGATCCAATTGTGAAAGAATCCTTGAGCCGCAGTTCTCAGAACTGCCTCAAAATCTAATGTCAAATCTTTCGGAATACCACCTCCTCTGATTTTCACCCCCGTTGTTATCTGTAGTAAATCGCTATACCACCTTTTTCTGTCACGTGTGAATATTCCGCTTTCTTCGGGAATAGGGAGGAAGTTTGTACTTACTCTTCCATCCTTTATACTTGCGGAAAGGATAACGTTATTATCTCTAAATAAATAGAATATGCTTTCACCATTTGCATAACGACTAAAGAAATAAGAGTCGTAATAATTATATGTTTTAAATGGGCTGTATGAATTTGGATCATATTGATCCTTATCCTGAAAATGCGCAAACCAATTGGTAGGTTTGATTCCAAATCTGACAGAATCTTTATCTACAGAAAACACATTGAATTGTACTTCTAACTTTTGTACCTGGTCGAAATCCCATATCGAATTATGGCCGGCAACTCCATCCGATACAGTTACTTTGAGAGTGAATGAGTCACCTTGTTTCAAGTCGTTTAAAGTCCGGACCTCTCTGGCATGGATAAATGCAGGGATTAACGCTAACAGTACAATCAATAGTCTTGTTTTCATAATAACAAATTTAATTAATAACTTAAATCTCAAGTCAAATCTATGATTTAATATTATTCTGGAATGTTGTTATTATTATATAGCTATCCGGAGTTATTAAATGGTTATAAGAAGTTATTATCCGAAACAAGTCCCTCCGCATGGTCATACCAGTCAATATAGCGATGAATAAACCTTATTTATAAAGTCTTGAAAATGTTTTCATATCGTAGGTTTATGGGATTTATGTGTTTCCGGAGTAATGGTATTTATTTATCAAACAGCTATAAAAAAGAAAAGGTTGTCATCCCGACAACCAATCTTCATTGTTAACCTTAAATCTAATACTATGAAAAACACATTACAAAGATAAGAGGCGTTTGGGAATATTCCAAATAATCTCAAGTGTTATTTTAACAGTTTAAATTTGTTTAACGGAGACCTTCGGAATACCAGCCGAATTGTTAAATAACCTTGCTTATTATAAACAAATAAAAACGACCCATAACTGAGCCGTTTTTATATAATATACTGATAATAAACCTCAAACACTATCTATTCACAATATCCATAGTATCTGAAGCAATCATAAATTCTTCATCAGTTGGCACAACCATTACCTTTATTTTAGAATCCGGTGAGGTGATTACCGCCTCTTCTCCGTAAATCTTCAGATTTTTCTCCCTGTCGAGTTTTATTCCCATAAACTCTAAATCAAGACAGATTTCTTCTCTAAGATAAACGGCATTTTCCCCTATACCTCCGGTAAAAAGCAAAATATCAAGACCACCCAAAGCTGCAGTATACGCCCCGATATACTTCTTGATACGGTAGAGGAACATATCATAAGCTAATTTGGCCTTTTCGTTTCCTTCTGCAATAGCTGCCCGGATCTCGCGCATATCGGATGAAACACCTGAAACGCCGAGTAATCCGCTATGTTTATTTACCAGAGTAGAGATAGCCTGTGTACCAATATTTTCTTTTTCCATTACGAATGAGATAATACCAGCATCTACATCACCCGAGCGTGTACCCATCAATAAGCCTTCCACCGGAGTCATACCCATGGAGGTATCTATGGAAACACCCCCTTTAATAGCAGCCAGGGAGCCGCCATTACCGATATGCGCCGAAATAATCCGTTGCCCCTCATAGGGAACATCCAGTATTTCGCATGCTTTACGGGAAACATAACGATGGCTTGTGCCATGGAAGCCATAGCGGCGAATAGCGTATTTCTGATAAAGCGAGTACGGCAGACCATACATATAAGCCTTAGGCGGCATTGTCTGGTGAAAAGCAGTATCGAATACCCCAACCTGAGGAATATCTCCCATCAGTTCCTTAACAGCATAAATACCTGCAAGGTTAGGCGGATTATGCAACGGGGCAAGTTCGATACATTCCTCCATCTTCTTAATCACTTCATCCGTAATGTACACACTGCTGTTGAATTCTTCTCCGCCGTGTACTACGCGGTGACCTACGGCATCTATTTCACTTAATGATTTTATACAGCCATATTTTTCACTGAGAAGGACTCCGAGGATATATTCTATACCGGCCTGATGTTCGAGTATTTCTCCTTCAAGGACAACTTTATCTCCATTGTCTGCGGGAAATTTAAGGAATGAACCTTTCAGCCCTATTTTCTCTACACCTCCCTGAGCCAAAACTTCCTTGCTTTCCATATCGAAAAGCTTATATTTTATAGATGAACTACCACAGTTCAATACTAATATCTTCATACTGTTAAATTAAATTGTTTGGACCAAGTTGTTTTCCTGCTTCATCATAGATGTAGAATCCCCTACCCGAAGATATGCCTAACTGCTTAGAGCGATACAGACGCCATAGAATAGGAGCAGCCTTATATTTTTTATCACCGTACTCATGGAACATATCCTCCATCATCATTACCAGTTTCTCTATACCTATTATATCGGCAATATGGAAAATACCATACCGCTGGCCGTAGATAATAGTAAATTCCTTGTCGATATCTTCGATAGAAGCCACGTTCTCCATCCATATCTGGCATGCCTCATTGAGCATTATAATCAACAGGCGGAAACTCACCAGACCGCTACTTTCATGAACCGGAATCGGAAGATACTTTATCATATTGGCAAACAGATAGATCTTATCTATTGCCTCCTGTGATGTAAATGTACCTCTTACTACTTCAAGCAAGCGGGCCTCTGTATGGGTAATAGGAAAGTGAAGACTTATACAGCGTTCTTTGTGCGTCAGTTCGGCCGCCAGCTCACTAATAATAACCGTAGTGGCGTTCGTAGCAATAATCGCATCGGGCGCAAGCACCAGTTCCAGATTTCTGAAAACCTCCTTACGAAGTTCTGTACTGCGTTCTCCGTTTGCTTCGTAACGGATACATTCTATCACAAAGTCACATCCTTTAAGGTCACTGTAGTTGAGTGTGCCTTTTATACGCCCCATAGTAGCGCGTTTTTCACTCTGAGTCAACCCCCAGTTTTCAATCTTGGTATCCAGTCCATGACCTATATCTTTGAGGGCTTCCTGAATTCTGTCTTCCGAAACTTCAATGAAGACAACCTCCATCCCCGACAATGCCGTAAGGCTAACAATATGCCTGCCATCACGACCACAGCCGACAACTCCGATTTTGGAGAAAAGAGACCGTTTTTTATGTTTATTGCTTAACCCGTATTCTTCAATAGGTTCTATGATTTCTGCCATATATAATTTATTGATTGTTATTTATTTTTTGCCGCTATGGCCTGATTTGCCGCTATGGCTACCATATTATAAACATCGCTCACAGAACAGCCGCGCGAAAGGTCGTTTACCGGAGCTGCCATGCCTTGTAAGATAGGACCAACAGCTTCTGCATTGCCTAAACGCTGAACAAGTTTATATGCAATATTCCCTACCTCCAGCGAAGGAAAAACAAGCACATTTGCATGCCCCGCAACCTTACTATCCGGCGCTTTCTGCTGGCCTACAGACGGAACCAGAGCAGCATCTGCCTGTAATTCTCCGTCGATATTCATTGCAGGGTCAATTTTCTGCGCAAGCTGGGTTGCCTCTATCACCTTGTCAACCATAGGATGTTTCGCACTTCCTTTTGTAGAGAAACTCAATATAGCCACGTGCGGTTCTTCACCTACCAATGCACGAGCTGTGCGGCCTGTCGCAACTGCAATTTCTGCCAACTGGGACGCAGTAGGGTCAGGTGTAACAGCGCAATCCGCTACTACGAGCAATCCGTCTTTACCGTATTGTTTCTGAGTGGTAAACATTAAGAAGGCACCTGAAACAACGCTGATACCGGGTGCTGTCTTTATAATCTGAAGCGCAGGACGAAGCACGTCTCCTGTCGTATTTTGCGCGCCGGCTATCTCTCCATCGGCATCTCCGTTCTTTATCATCAGACAACCGATATACAATGGATCTTCGGCTAACTTAGCTGCTTGCCCGATTGTCATTCCCTTGGCCTTTCTCAATTCGAAAAGAAGATTCGTATAAGCCTCTTTTTTCTCATAGCTCTGAGGGTCAAGAATGGTTGCTTTACCTATATTTTTCAGGTTTAAACTCACAGCCAGGTCCTTAATCTCTTTTGTATCCCCTATAAGAATAATATCTGCAACTCCATCTGCAAGTAACTGGTCGGCAGCTGTAATAGTTCTCTCCTCTGTTCCTTCGGGAAGGACAATACGTTGTTTGTTTGCCTTGGCCCTTTCTACAATTTGTTTAATTAAGTCCATATAATAGATGTTTTTACTTGTGTTCTTGTGTAAGTAGTATATGCCGCCTTTTTATGCGTGCGCAAATATACTAAAAAATGCAATCTCCGGTTTGCATTTCCGAATAAAAATAATTGTTTTAAATGCAAAATATGCTAAAAAACAGCCTGATATCAACGCATAAAAAGTACCCGCCTGAATAAGCCTGAAATAAGCAATTAGCTATATGTGACTCTTTCAAAAAGGTAACATATGTTTCAGTCAACAGTTAGCAGTCAACATCTTGTATCCCGTATCTTGTCTACTCGTATCTTGTTTACTTGTAACTCGTAACTGCCCAAAGGGCGAAGTAACTCGTAACTGCTTTAATCAATACTTCAAAGAACTATCAGCTAACAACTAAAGGCTAATAGCTTATTATATAGATAAATCTTCCCAATAAATATAACATAAATGACTATAAGCATACAGTAAAAGTTTTCTATCGCCATTTCCAGTTCAGGTCTTCAACAAAAGATACGTGGCTATACTCATTATATCGCAACAGGTGTGTCCTCACCTCTTCCACATTATTTATCCGGTGTTTAGGGATTATAATAGTTACCTCATAGCTCATCGTAATAAAAAAGTAATATCCTGTTTCAATTATCGCATCCATATCATTTACGCTAAAATGACGATGGCCTTTCTTCGTCTCGAGTTCTATAACATCATTTCCGAACAAAAGTTTTGTATTGTAAGGAAAGTCAGCCCGTGAACTTTCAGATATATGCTTTCTGTACATCCGTTTATAAAACCATACCGACCACCATGGATAAATAGCAAAAAAGAAAACAGACGACCCCAGAAAAAAATAGGAGAGTAAACGATAGCCTTCATCGAAAAACAATAAAAGCCCACACAGGAACGACAGACCCATAATTTTGTATTTTTCTTTTTTACGCTGTTTTATTTGCATCTCATCCTTAGAGGCAAAATACATCTGTAGTTGCAGGAAGTCTTCCTCGTCAAAATCGTAGTTCAATTCTAGCATTGATAAGCTTTATAGAAAAACTCCCATTGTTCTATGATCTACAATGGGAGTTTTATATTATTGTTGTTTTTTCTCCTTTTCTTCCGACTGCGCGATAAAATCTTTCAATTTCTCCACCATATTTGCGCTTCCGCAATAAAACGGTGTACGCTGATGAAGTTCGGTAGGCTGCAACTCCAATATCCGGTTTACACCATCTGTCGCACTCCCTCCGGCCTGTTCGGTAATAAATGCCATAGGGTTACATTCATACAACAGTCTCAGTTTTCCTTTCGGTGACTTGTGAGTAGACGGATAAAAATAGATACCGCCTGTAATCAGATTACGGTGACAATCGGATACCAAACTGCCTATATACCGGGCAGAATAAGGCCGGTCTTCCTTTTCTTCCTGGCAATATTTAATATAATCTTTTACTCCCTGTGGAAAATGTACATAGTTCCCTTCGTTCACTGAATATATCTTAGCATTTTTAGGGCATCTCATATTCGGATGCGACAGGTAGAAACTGCCTATCGCCGGATTCAGCGTAAAGCCGTTTACCCCGCGTCCGGTTGTATATACTATCATGGTAGATGTACCGTACAGAATATATCCTGCCGCTACCTGGTTGACTCCCGGCTGGAGAAAATCTTCCATCGTTACGGGCGAACCTATCGGGGAAATACGCCGGTAGATAGAGAATATAGTGCCCACAGATACATTCACCTCTATATTGGAAGAGCCATCCAATGGGTCCATCAGTACCACATATTTATTGTTGTGCCCTTCGTCCAGTCCCTGTATGGTTATAAAATTATCATTCTCTTCCGAAGCGATACCACAAACAATCTCCCTGTTGACCAATGTTTGTATGAATACCTCATTGGCATATACATCCAGTTTTTTCTGCTCTTCACCTTGTACATTAACGTTACCGGCAGCACCGAGTATATCTACAAGCCCGGCTTTATTTACCTTATAGCTTACTACTCTGGCAGCAAGCAGAATGGAATTCAGAAGACGGGAAAGCTCTCCTGTAGAGTACCTGAAATCTTCTTGTCTCTCAATAATAAACTCGTCAAGAGTTTTTCTTGCGATATTCTTCATACTATTAAATGAGTTATGTTATTAATGCTTCAAAGATAGTGATTATTTACATTGTTCAGCGGGTTCCCCTATAAGGTTTATTTATTAATGAATAAATAGTTTCTATGCCGGATGTGATCAGATGCCCATTGCTTTTCCCTCTATTTCTTACGACTGATCCGCATAAGCAATACTATATAAACAAAAAGACAGGGGACGGCTTTTACAAGCCGTCCCCTATTCTATTATAAAAGATTTTCAATACTTATTTCGCATCGCTGCCACCAGAAAGTTTTTCTTTAAGAGCTGCCAGTTCTTCGATATCACCTAATGTGGTTTTTTCCATATTAGAAGATTGACTTACTGTTTCGTCTTTTTCTTTCTTCGCGGTTTTTCTGGCTTTCTTTTCAGCTGCTGCTTCTTTAGATTCCGGTCTTTCGTCTTCGAACACACGGCTATGAGAAACGATAATTCTCTTAGAGTCCTTGTTGAATTCGATTACCTTGAAGTCTAATTTCTCGTCTACTTTCGCTTGAGAACCATCTTCTTTTACTAAGTGTTTTGGAGTTGCGAAACCTTCTACACCATAAGGAAGAGAGATTACAGCGCCTTTATCAACCATTTCAACAACCGTACCTTCGTGTACCGAACCTACAGTAAAGATAGTTTCGAACACATCCCAAGGGTTTTCTTCCAGTTGTTTGTGACCAAGACTCAAACGACGGTTTTCCTTGTCTATTTCAAGCACCTGTACTTCGATATCAGCACCGATAGCAGTTACTTCGCTAGGGTGTTTGATCTTCTTGGTCCAGGAAAGGTCAGAGATATGGATAAGCCCGTCTACACCTTCTTCTATTTCAGCGAATACACCGAAATTAGTGAAGTTGCGGACTTTTGCAGTATGTTTGCTTCCCACAGGATATTTTTCTTCGATATTTTCCCATGGATCCGGTTTCAATTGTTTGATACCAAGAGACATCTTACGTTCGTCACGGTCAAGGGTAAGCACTACAGCTTCTACTTCATCACCAACTTTCATAAAGTCCTGTGCGCTGCGCAGGTGCTGCGCCCAGCTCATTTCTGAAACGTGGATCAGACCTTCTACGCCCGGAGCGATTTCGATAAATGCACCGTAATCAGCCATAACCACAACTCTACCTTTCACCTTATCACCAACTTTAAGTTCAGCGCTAAGAGCATCCCATGGATGAGGAGTAAGCTGTTTCAAGCCGAGAGCGATACGTTTTTTGTCATCGTCGAAGTCAAGGATAACAACGTTGATTTTCTCGTCCAGTTTAACCACTTCTTCCGGATGCTGAACACGTCCCCAAGAAAGGTCTGTAATGTGGATAAGTCCGTCTACGCCGCCAAGGTCGATAAATACACCATATGATGTGATGTTCTTAACTGTACCTTCAAGTACCTGACCTTTTTCAAGTTTCGAGATAATATCTTTCTTCTGTTGTTCAAGTTCAGCTTCGATAAGAGCTTTGTGAGAAACAACAACATTTTTGAATTCGTGGTTGATCTTAACAACTTTGAATTCCATTGTCTTACCAACGAATACATCGTAGTCGCGGATAGGCTTCACGTCGATCTGAGAACCCGGCAGGAATGCTTCGATACCGAATACGTCCACGATCATACCGCCCTTAGTACGGCATTTGATGTAACCTTTGATGATTTCATCTTTTTCAAGAGCCTCGTTAACACGATCCCAGGAACGTGTAGCACGTGCTTTCTTGTGGGAAAGGATAAGCTGTCCTTTTTTATCTTCCTGGCTTTCGATGTATACTTCTACTTCGTCACCAATTTTCAGATCAGGATTGTAACGGAATTCATTCATTGATACAACACCATCTGATTTGTAACCGATATTAACTACAACTTCACGTTTGTTCATAGCGGTTACCTTGCCCATTACCACTTCTTTGTCGTTTACTTTGTTCAGCGACTGGTCATAGGTTTCTACAAGTTCTTCTTTGCTCTTACCTGCATAAGAGTCTCCTTTTTCGTACGCATCCCAGTCAAAATCTGCAACCGGTTGTACATTTTTTAAATTGTCAATCATTCAAATCCGATCTGGCGCCTGTCCTGATCAGTATCATTAAAAAGTTAAACATTTTTTGCTTCGAAAAGCGGTGCAAAGATATTGTTTTTCAGAATATAAAGCAATTTTGAAATATATTTTAATAATCTTTTTTATTTATGGGCACTATCCACGCTTAATATCTTTGTGTCAAAGAAAGCCTGCTCATTATGCAATAAACAGCCCCAGCCCGTAATAAAACAGCATAGCCATAACCGCGCTTACAGGAATAGTCAGAATCCAGGCCACAAGCAAGTCTTTTGTCACTCCCCAGCGCACAGCTGAAAGGCGTTTTATGGAACCTACGCCGATAATGCTACCGGTGATTACATGTGTTGTACTTACTGGCACATGCAACACTTCGGTAATAAACAGTGTCAATGCACCTGCCGACTGGGCACAAAAACCTTCTATGGGTGTAATTTTGGTAATACGGTTACCCATTGTTTTCATTATCTTCCATCCTCCGCACATGGTACCGACTGCTATTGCCGTAAAACAAGCCAATGGCACCCAATCGTGCATATCGGCCATTGAATCCATCTGCAGCCATGGATGTACATCGGCATTCGTTTGGGTAAATGCGATCAGGGCAGCGGCAATGATACCCATCACTTTCTGCGAATCATTGAGACCGTGTCCTATACTAAGCAACGCGGATGATATAAGTTGCAGCCTTTTAAACCAGCGGTCGGCTTTGTTCGGTTTAACCTTTTTCACGAGATGAAGTGTCAGCAATGTAATAAAGTTACCGCCAACCATACCTATCAGCGGAGCTACAACAATAAACAATGCTATAACGCCTATCACTCCTGCATGCACAGCCTGAAAACCCGAGGCGGCAATACCGGCTCCGGCGAATCCGCCGATAAGCGTATGAGATGAAGACGAAGGGATACCCAGCCACCATGTAATCAGATTCCATGTGATAGCAGCCACCAGTCCCGCAATAATAACATGCGAAGGATTGGCTATAAAACTCATATCCACGGTTTTGGAAACGGTATCGGCAATACCGAAACCTCCGATAATGAATTTGGCTATAAAATAAGCGACAAAGTTGAAGAATGCAGCCCAGATAACGGCTTGGGTAGGAGTAAGAACTTTTGTGGATACGACTGTAGCTATTGAGTTAGCCGCGTCATGAAATCCATTGATAAAATCGAAAATAATGGCTAAAACAATAATTATTATCAGTAATGTCATTTCTACGTTGGTTATGAGTACTTAACAATCATTGTCTTTATAATCTTCCCGACAGCTTCAGAGGCATCTGTAGCCCGCTCCAGTTCGTGGAGGATATCTTTAAGTTTTATAACTTCGATGGCGTCCGTTTCATTCTCAAACAGGTCGATAAGGAAATGCTCATACACATCATCCGCCTTTTTCTCAATAACGCCTAATTGTTCGCAATATTCTTTAATCTTGGTCGTACTCTTCTTCAGGATATCCAGCTCATCAATCGCCTGAACCAGGAAACCCGCAGATTCGCGCACAAACATGGCTAGACGGATTGCGGCTTCGGGCATTACTTTCGGGCTGTAAAGCATAATGCGTTTAGCACAACTGTTGATCAAATCAGTCACATCATCCATTGTTGACGAAAGATGGTTGATATCTTCCCTGTCGAACGGAGTGATAAACGTTTCATTCAACTCTTCAAAAATTTTGTTTTGGATAGCGTCTGCCTTGCGTTCCTGTTCTTTGATTTTCTTGTAGTATTCTACAGCATCATTGTGGTTAGTTACTTGAACACATTCGATAATCAGGTCAGATGCAACCAGAATTATCTGAGCCATCTCGCTCATTAGCGGAAAGAACTTGTTTTCTTTAGGTTTAAACCTATCGAAGAAATTATTTTTCATAAAAATTTAAATATATCCATATTTGAAAAGGATTGCAAGAAAAATGCAACACCAAACGCCTGCAAAGATAAAAAAAAATCTATTCTGCGAAAGCTTTTTTAACATAAAAATAAAAACGATATCTACCTCTGAATTTGGCGGTTAGCCCTATTTATATATTTTCATTCAAATTGTATATCCCCGAAATATAAAGGCATGTGAAAATTTGGAGTTTCTGTCCCTACCGGATTCCATGAAAGAAAGTGCGGGAGAGTCAGATTATCTCCGCATTTATAAAAATTCCCACGCGCTTTTACACCGCTGAATGTCTCCAATCCGGATTGCCAATAGACCGAAACCGGAACAACGACCAACATATTCCACTTAAAATCTCCCCGCCTCTTTCCGAAGGGCTCCGTACCCAGGCTCGGATACCGTTTTACCGAAGATAATAATGCCGGGGCAGCATGTACAGGATCGGCCTTGCCTTTCCTGTACCCTAAGAGCACTTTGCCGATACAGGACATTTCCAGATTGTAATAATGGAGAGAGTCCCCGAATGATATGAAAAACTCAACGCATGAATCTTTCCAGACAGGACCGTTATCTTCACTCGCTTCAGCCAGAATTTCACTTTCTTCCACAAAGAATTGCAGGAACAGGTGTGTTCCGTTATGAGCTATCCTGAAAGCAGTTTTCGGCTTGGACGGATAAAGTTCCGGCCAATTTACGCAGGATATCTCATGTTCGGGAACTTCCTGCATGCATTCTGTTATATTTGCACAATTACTGGCATCTGCCACATCAATCAACGGAACAAACAGCATATGGTATTCGATTTAGATTTTATATAATTATCTTATCTTTTATAAACTTTTGTTTATCTGCTCAATATATCCCAATATCTCATCTACTCCCAGCCTATGCTCGGCAGATGAATAAAATACAGGGGGGATTTCTTCCCATGTTTCTTTCAGCCTATCTGTATATGCTTCTGAATTTTTCTTCAAGGCGCCTTTGCTCAATTTATCTATTTTCGTGAACACAATAGCAAAAGGCACACCTTCTTCTCCCAGCCAGTTCATAAATTCGATATCTATCTGCTGCGGCTCGTGACGGCAGTCCAACAATAGGAACAAGCAGGTTAGCTCTGCCCTGTTTACGATATAACTGTCTATGATTTTCCTGATTTGTTCTCGTCCTTCTTTCCCCCGCTGGGCATAACCGTACCCGGGCAAATCGACCAGATACCACTCATTATTGATTATGAAATGATTTATCAATTGTGTTTTCCCCGGCTTGGAGGAAGTCATAGCAAGACCTTTCCTGTTTGTCAGCATATTAATAAGTGAAGATTTACCGACATTGGAGCGCCCGATAAAGGCATATTCGGGTTTCCCATCCTGAGGACATTTGCGGTAATCGGTATTACTTATTACAAACTGAGCATCTTTTATAATCATTATCTTATTCTCTTTTATGAAGTAGAACTACAAAAATAGTCTAAAAATATGAATATCTTTGCTTTCTGAACATAACATCTTATATATTGGTTTAACATAAAACATAAAATCATGACAGCAAAGAAAGTCATCATAACAATCGCGGTCATCATTGTGGCCGGCTTTCTCATTTTCGGATATGTCTGGTACTTTGTTCCTTTCAGCGACTCGGGTGTGAAAGCCGGCATACTGAATAATGTAAAGCACAAGGGTATTATTTTCAAAACATATGAAGGAGAGCTTATACAATCCGGATTCGGTCAAGGTATGCAAGGACTTCAATCCAACGAATTCCAATTTTCGATAGACGATAAAGGCCTGGCTATAAAACTGATGGGCATGAGCGGACAAAACGTAAAACTCCACTACAAAGAATATTACGGCAGACTGCCCTGGCGTGGCTACTCAAAATTTGTTGTCGACAGCATCGTTTCCGCAGATCCTGTAATACCAGATCAGTCAAATGAAATTCCACCTCTTGTAACTCAATAATTTATGATAAGAGACGTAACCCCGGACGACGCAAAAAAAATTGCGGAGATTTACAATTATTATATAGAAAAGACCATTGTTACTTTTGAGTATGATATGGTAAGCGAACAGACAATAAAGGACCGTATAAAAAAAGTAAAAGATAAGAACTTCCCTTATTTTGTCTATGAACAAGACGGCATTGTTGTCGGCTATGCGTATCTTAGCAACTGGCGCGAACGGGCCGCATACGATATAACCTTGGAAACCAGTGTATATCTCGACCACAAAGCAACCGGGAACGGAATCGGCAGTATCCTTTATCAGGAACTGATAGACAGGGCGCGTAAGATAAATCTCCATTCCCTGATAGGAGTCATATCCCTGCCAAATCCCGAAAGCCGGAAACTGCACCGGAAATTTAATTTCGAACTGATAGGAAATTTTAAGGAATCGGGAATAAAATTCGGGAAATTGATCGACGTGGAATTCTGGCAACTCATATTATAAACGTTTGCGCAGATTATTCACGGGATAAACCACTGCAAGAAGGCTTATCAGGCTTACTGTGACAAATATGAGCAGGACATCCAAAGGTTCCACTACTACCGGATAAGCATCCATAACGAATGTCCCGGGTGTAGAGCCAAGTTGTAGCAGCCCGAAATGTTGCTGCAACAGGCAGATTATAAGGCCCAATATTATCCCGGCAATCGTACCCACAAAGGTTATCAGACAACCCTCGAACAGAAAAACTTTCAGTATAAGTTTATTATCAGCTCCTAAGTTTTTCAGGATTCTTATATCTTCATTCTTTTCTATAATAAGTATCGTCAATGATCCTACGATATTAAAAACCGCAATCACCAATATTATAGCCAGTATAAGGAAAGTAACCCATTTCTCAATGCTTACCATACGAAACAGGTCCTCCTGTTGTTCGAAGCGGTTTTTAACAAGATAATCATTACCTAAAATGGACTTGATTTTAGCCTGGACCTTATCTGCTTCGGCTGCATTTTTCAGCTTTATATCAATAGAAGACACTTCGGTCTCATACCTCAACAGTTCGCGTGCAAGGTCTATGGATACAATCATCATCTGATCGTCATACTTTGCCTGATTCAAGGCAAATACCCCGCTGATAAACACACTGCCACGATCGAATGCCGTAGATGGGTTGGCCGGATTAACTCTTACGTTCCTCTTAGGCACATAAATCTCCACGGGATCGACAAAGTTGGCACGTACACCGAGAAACATCGCGAGTCCGGCCCCTATTACTCCGTTATCTATATGCCACTCGGTCAAAGAATCGGGTTCCATGCTCCCAGCCGTACCGGAAGCATCTTCCCGCAATAAGAAACGGCCGTCTATAATAAGCTTGTCTATGTTCGCGATATTTTCGAACTTCTTCGATACCCCCTTTAGTATGATAGGTTCCTGACGATCCCCGTTTTTCAACAGGGCGTTCTCTTCGAGCGTTTCGGATGTAAACGCTATTTCGTCTATCTTTTTCACTTCCCCGATCTGAGGATTGGCCGGATTAAACACCTTGCCTTGCGCAGGGGTAATTTGCAGTTCGGGATCAAACGCACTGAATGTCTGGGATACCACCCCGGTGAACCCGTTAAATACAGAAAGGACACAAACCAAAGCCGTTGTTGCCAAAGCTATCCCGAACACCGATATCATGGATATGATATTGATGGCATTATGCGACTTTTTGGCGAAAAGATAACGCCGGGCTATGTGAAACGAAAGGTTCAAGTTCTATTCTTCCTTTTTAAGGTCGCAGACCGATTTATTACTTTTTATCTGCAACAATAATAGTCGGTTTAAGGGATGTTGCATTAAATTCTTTCTTTTACTTATTATCTGAGTTCAGCAGTTTATCTATATTCTCCAGATAATCGAGCGAATCGTCCAGATAAAAGCTCAATTCGGGAATCACGCGTAACTGTTTGCCAACCTTCTGGCCTAAATCGAAACGCAAAGCCTTTACATTCGTCTTGATATTAGCAAGCAGATCTTTCGCCTGTCCGGATGGAAAAATGCTCAGATATACTTTTGCCAATCCCAGATCGGGGCTGACACGCACCGTGCTCACAGAAACGAGTACACCCCGCATCTGCTGAGTCTGTTTCCTGAATATTTCACTTAGTTCCTTCTGAATAAGGCGGTTTATTTTTTGCTGTCTGGTAGTATCCATGTTATATTATTTTGGGTACAAAGGTAATACTTTTCAGTTAACAGTAATCAGTTAACAGTTAACAATGGTTATCCTTTATTCTGCAAAGATAAAATACCGACCGGCTATTTTTTCCAGATCAATGTCAACCCATCCCGTACAGGCAGAATAACTTTCTCCACCCTTTCATCTTCAGCAAGCATATCATTAAAAGCCTGTATTCCGATAGTCTGCTTATCTGACTGCTTCGGAGTCTCCAGCACATGCCCGTCCCACAGGGTATTATCGGCTATAATAAGCCCACCCGGACGTACTTTATCGAAGATGAGATTATAATATTCTATATAGTGGCGCTTATTGGCGTCTATAAACACCATATCGAATATGCGGTCTATATTGGGGATAATCTCCATCGCATCACCTATATGCAGATGTATCTTATCTTTCAACTTTGTCTTATGAAGGTATTTCATGATGAAATCTTCCAGTTCGTCATTTACTTCAATAGTATGGATTTCCGCATCATCGGCGGCGCCCTCTGCCATACAAAGGGTTGCATAAGCTGTATATGTGCCTATCTCCAGGATATATTGCGGCTGCATGATCCGGCAAAACATATTCAACATCCTCCCTTGCAAATGCCCCGACAGCATACGCGGCTTTAACAGATTTACATGTGCATCCCTGTTGAGCTGTTTCAACAAATCCCCTTCATCATCTATATGGGAGAGAATATAATTTTCAATGGCTTCGTTTTTGTCTAATGACATTGTTTATTACGATAAAATTAGGTAATCTAACACAGGTTAAAGATAATCATTTCGTAATTATTTTCAGAAAACAACAATACTTTCCAATATATTTCTTAATTTTAAGACATTACACCTTTAAAATCTATAGAAGTATGAGCAGAGTGATAGATAAAAATTCGGCGCCTCATTATTTCTGGGGCGACAAATGTAGTAGTTGGATTCTCATGAACAGGGATTCTTTATCGGTGAAAATTGAAACCATGCCCGCCGGAACACGGGAGACTTTGCACTTCCATACCTCCTCACGGCAATTCTTCTTTGTACTGAAAGGTCCGGCAATCTTTCACATAGACGGTAAAAAAGTTACGGTAAAAGATCAGCAAGGTATTCTGATAGAACCTATGATGAAGCATTATATTGCAAATGAAACATCGGGGCCGATAGATTTTATACTCGTATCCCAACCGGACAATGACACGACTAACGACAGAACGGACGTGGAATAAAATATAAAAAGGATGCCTGATCAGGCATCCTTTTTATTCTAACGAACTCATTAGCCCACAAACAACTACCATCATCCCAAAAATTGTCTTTTATTATATCTACATAAGGGAGGGGATGCCATGAGGATGTGTTGCTAATTACTGAACTTATCTTTCCGGCCATTCGTTAATTGTATATATGTTATTTGTTAATTAAAAAATAATGAACATGAAATCAAAAATGCCCGTTATGCTGCTGATTATTGCCACTTCATTTATTTGTCCACTTCCAACGGAATCATGCACTGGCATAACTTTGAAAAGTAAAGCAGAAACTACTATTGTTGCGCGCACTATAGAATGGGGCGGAAGCAATCTGAACAGTCAGTATGTTATTGTACCCAGAGGGCATACCAAACAATCATATATCCCCGGAGGAATCGGCGGCATGTCTTTTACATCCCGTTATGGATATGTGGGCCTGGCTGTCGAACAAAAAGATTTTGTAGCCGAGGGGTTAAATGAAATGGGACTTTCGGCCGGACTATTCTATTTTCCCAACTACGGAAAATATGAAAACTATGATACTGCAAAAAAAGAAAAGAGCATAGCTGACTTACAACTCGTATCCTGGCTGCTAGGTGAATGCAAAACAGTAGACGAAGTAAAAGAAGCCGTGAAAAAAGTATGCATCATAAGTATCGACCCACGAGCCTCAACTATTCACTGGAGATTTACCGATACATCGGGACGCCAACTTGTGCTTGAAATTATAAATGGTACTCCTCTGTTTTACGAAAATAAACTGGGGGTACTTACAAACTCTCCGGGTTTCGAGTGGCATATGACGAATCTCAATAATTATGTTAACCTTTTTACGGGTACAGCTCCTGCAAAACACCTGGGAAGTACAGAATTAATATCTTTTGGCACAGGAAGCGGCTTTCTGGGTATGCCCGGAGATATAACGTCTCCATCCCGGTTTGTCCGTGCTGCTTTTTATCAGACGTCAGCGCCACAACAAAATACCTCTCTGAAGACTGTTCTCCAATGTTTTCAAATATTAAATAATTTTGATATACCGGTAGGAATAGAATTTCCGATAGGGGAAGTACCCTCCGATATACCCAGCGCCACACAATGGACTTCAGCTACCGATATGGAGCACCGCATTATTTACTTCCGCACCATGTATAACAGTACTATCAGAAGTATCGATCTGAACACTATTGACTTTTCCAATGTCCTATATAAGGCAACACCAATGGATATTATAATGCAGCAACCTGTAGATGTAATAAATATAAATCAGAAAACGGACATATAATAAAAAAGGATGCTTGAACAAGCATCCTTTTTGTTTCAGTAAAGCGACAAATCAAAACGTATCATTCACGGCTCATCGCTTATAACTCTTACACCTTAATCTACCGGCACTTCGAAAGCGTCGCCTGCATCTACTACACGGCCAACACCATTGATTTCAAGGAAAGAAGTTCCTTTACCTTCTCCGAATGAACCGCTAAGGTAAGCAACCTGGTCATCTTTCTTAACCAGCCCTTTGTCTAACATAGAGTTAAGAGCCTTCAGGAAATATTGTTTATGTTGGTGAGTTGTAAACCCTGTCGATTCCTGATAGCTTGCCTGTATCCCGTAGCATACTGAAAGCTGGCGGGCAACTTCGTTGCTGCAGCAAACAGCGTAAACAGGACATTTACTGCGGAATGCAGCGATCGTACGGGCTGTACGGCCGGTATAGCTATCTGTGATAATGGCAGCCAGACCCAGCTGAGTTGCGGCTTTTACAGCTTGTTTTGCAAGGAATGATGTAGTATCATATTCCTCATCCTTAAACGGAACCGGAATAACTTTTTCGTCCAGTTTAGATTGCTCTGTAGTAGCACATATCTGAGCCATTGTACGAACAGCTTCCAACGGATATTTACCGTAAGCGGTTTCACCGCTCAACATCACTGCATCCGTTCCGTAATATACCGCATTGGCGATGTCTGTTACTTCGGCACGTGTAGGACGTGGATTCTCTATCATTGTGTGCAACATCTGGGTTGCTACGATAACCGGTTTCTTATACTCAATAGACTTACGGATAAGCAAACGCTGGATTGCCGGAATTTTTTCCTGTGGTACTTCGATACCAAGGTCACCGCGCGCAACCATCACGCCATATGCCGTTTCAAAGATTTCGTCGATATTGTCAACACCTTCCTGATTTTCGATTTTAGCGATAATCTTGATCGGGCTGTTATATTCGTCAAGGATTTTTTGTACATCCAGAACGTCTTGCTTGTTTCTTACGAATGAGTGAGCGATAAAATCCGCTTTGTTTTCGATCGCGATTTCGATACTTCTTTTATCTTTAGCCGTGATAGAAGGAAGGTTTACACTAACTCCCGGTATATTTACACTCTTGCGGTTGCCGATAGTTCCATCGTTCTGAATTTCACAAAGAAGGTAATCAGCCGTTTTATCTATCACTTTCATTGCAGTTTCACCATCGTCAACGAGAAGAACGCTACCTACAGGCACATCCTGTACGATACTTGGATAAGAAACACCGATTTGCTCTTGTGTGGAAAGGAAATCCAAATCTCCGACAACTTTAATTTTATCGCCTGTTTTTACAATGATCTTTTCTCCCGACGCATTTTTAGCTGTACGTATTTCCGGACCTTTAGTATCCATCATGATACCAATGTAAGGAGATACTGCGCGTACATTTGTCATTACTTGAATAAAGCCTTCTTCAGTCATATGGGCCGAATTCATTCTAACAACGTTGATTCCGGCGTCGTACAACGACTTGATGAAATCAACATCACAACGCATGTCTGAAATTGTAGCTACAATTTTCGTTTTCTTCTGAGTCATAAATGCAATTTAATTAAATGTATATAGTTCTTTTTTTGTTCTAATCTTCTCAGGCCTTTTTTACCTTTCGAAAAAAGTCTATTGCAAGTTCGTATGAGAATAGTCCCAAGCCGGCTATCGATCCTTTACATGCTGCCGCAATCATTGATTTGTGCCGGAATTCCTCCCGTGTGTGGATATTGGATATATGCACCTCCACCACCGGAGTATTCACCGCCTTGATAGCATCATGAAGGGCAACGGATGTATGCGTATAAGCTCCCGCATTCAATATGATTCCGTCAAATGAAAAGCCTGCCTCATGTATTTTATCGATCAGCGCCCCTTCGTGGTTCGATTGAAAATACGACAGTTCGCAGTCCGTGCAGGTTTGTTGTAATTGAGAAAAGTATGTTTCGAAAGAAGTATTCCCGTAAACATCCGGTTCCCTTTTACCCAACAAATTCAAATTTGGCCCGTTTATTATCAGTATCTTCATTTTTATCAGCTATTTAGCGCCGAATTCAGCTATTTTATTTGTTTAGAGGACAAAAGTACTACTTTTCTTTGAAACAAGTGACTAATATTTTACAATTAACGTAAAATTACAATCATTACTTCAAATCCTTCAGCGCCTGTATAATATCAGCCTGTAAATCTGAAACGTCTTCCAAACCGACCGACAGACGCATCAGATTATTTTCTATCCCCATCACTTCTTTCAGTTCCGGCGAAAACGTACCGTAAATAGTGGATTCGGGATGGATTATCAATGTTTTGTTGTCAAACAGGTTCGTTGCACGGCGGATAATTTGCAGCCTGTCCATAAATTTATAGCATGCTTCTTTGCTCTCAAGGCTGAAAGTAAGCATTGCCCCCGGATTCCCGCTAAACAGGTCATCCGATATTTTCTTATATGGCGAACTCTCCAGCTTCGGATAGCCCACTTTCACCACTTCCTTTTGGCCGGAGAGGAACTGAGCCAGCTCGTACGCAGAAGCAGATACCCTTTCGTAGCGCAATTGCAGTGACTCCATACCTAAAGCCTGTAAGTAAGCAGCCTCAGGGTCCATCGCCGCACCTATATTACGGGCTATCTCACGCTTTAGTTTAAAAGAGAACTGTGACATACCGCCTTTATGAGCTACGGCAGCCAACCGTTTATTGTGTGCCCAGTCGAATGTACCGTAGTCGAGGATGGCTCCGCCTATAGTAGTAGCGCCTCCGGATATATATTTTGTAGTCGATACCACTTCTATATCCACCCCCGCTTTGCGGGCATCGAAACCACACCACGGGATGATGGTAGTATCTACGATCATTGGCACATTGCGCCCCTTCAGCACCTTCGATATTCCGGGCAGATCGGCTATTTCCAAATGTGGGTTCGTTATCAGTTCGCAGAAGAAGGCACAGGTATTTTCATCAATAGCTGAGGCTATTTCTTCGATATTATCGGTATTCACAAAACGTACTTCGACACCAAAGGCAGCAAGTGTAAATTTGAATAACGAGAAAGTATTACCGAACAGATGCGGCGAAGTCACAATATTGCTTCCGGCATAAGCTATTGTAAGAAATGTATTGGATATAGCCGCCATACCGGAAGCTACCACCATCACGTTCTCAGCGCCGGATGCCGCTTTCATCTTACGTTCGAGATTTTCGACCGAAGGGTTCGTTATCCGGGTATAGGTATGGGATGCCACTTCTTCTTTATACTGAAATGCAGCAGCAATACTTTCCGAATCGGAAAACTCAAAGGCTGCATTACGGTAGACAGGCATCGCTATAGCCCCGTGTACATCCTGTTTGTTAAACTTTTCGCTGATAATGCGGGTAGAGAATTTCTTGTTTTGAGAGTCGTTTTGAGCCATTGTCTATGACATTTGAAAAATTAAAGCCCAAAGGTAAAAAAGTATTAGGAAATTATTATTACAATACGATGAAATATAATAGTAAATACCATAAATATGGCAGAGGCACTACTCCCAGAAATCGAAGAAATGATGGACAGGCCCGTGCCCCTTCCCTATTTCATAACCGGCTCCGGCGGTGATCGCCTTATTTATATAATCTTTTGCATGCTTTACCGCACCGGTCAGGGACAATCCCCGGGCCAGGAACGCGGCTACGGCAGAAGAGAATGTACAACCCGTCCCATGCGTATTCTTTGTATGGATACGCTGCGAACTCAGTTCTATTATTTCATTTGTTTCAGCATTGTAGAAGACATCCGTCAGTTTGTCCCCGGTCAGATGCCCGGCCTTCAGCAACACGGACACCCTGTTCCCAAAGGAAAGGTCTTTAATGACTTTTGGCAGCTCCTCCTGACTCCTGATCTTTTTCCCCAATAAGATTTCAGCTTCAGGAATATTCGGGGTAATAACCCTGACAAAAGGTATGAGTTCGCTTTTCAATGTTTCAATAGCCTCGTCCTGTAAAAGTTTATCGCCCGATGTGGCAACCATTACAGGGTCGAGAACAATATTCTTTATACTGTACCGCGACAATGTATCCTTTACAGCGAGTATGAGCTCCGAAGAGTGGAGCATTCCTATCTTTATCGCGTCCGCCCCGATATCATCCAATACCGATTTAATCTGTCCCGATACAAACGGGACGGGGATAGGATGCACATCCGTTACACCTATTGTATTTTCATCTACTACAGCCACAATCACCGTTGCCCCGTAGCAACCGCAAGCCGAAAATGTTTTCAGGTCGGCCTGTATCCCTGCTCCCCCGCTGGGATCACTTCCCGCAATGGTAAGCGCAATTTTATAGTGTTTCATAATGAGTTCCTCCAACCTCCCCTAAGGGGAGACTTAATCAGTGTATTTAATTCTGTATTTTTATATTTACTTACCCCCTCCTCCGGGGGACAGGGGACTTACACAGGCCATTTCTCCAATCGCCATGCACTGTCCCAGAATATCCATTCCATTCTGGAGCACATTACATACGCATCGGTCATCGCCTGCTGTTGTTCCGAGGTACATCTATCCGCGAGTTCGTCACAAATGGAAATAGCAGTTTTTACCGACTGTTCGAATTCTTCCCCGCCATATGTATTTATCCATTTCTGATATGGATTCCCGCCCATAGTCTGGTGTTCGAGGATATAATCCCCCACTTCTTTGTAAATCCAAAAGCAAGGTAATACAGCCGCGGCAATTACTTCCACAGGAGCATTTGCCAGTTGCCTCAAAAGGAATGAAGTATATAGCAAACAACCCGGAGAAGGCACCGGTTTGGATGTGGAAGATATTTTACTGACGAAGCTTTCGTGCAGCGCTTTTTCTACAGCTATACTATCTCCGGCAAAATGAATAAATGCTTCGATATGTTCGGGACGACTAAGCTTTGAGGCCAACCCGGTCAATACTTTTCCATATTCGGCCAAATATAGCGCATCCTGTTGGATATAGAACATGAATTTTTCATTATCCAGTGTGCCATCTATCAATCCCCGAATAAAGGGTTGCTCTAATATTTTTTCGTATATGGGTTTAGCTTTATCCCATGCCTGTTTACTCCATTTCATAACTTTGTATTTTTTGATCTGTTTACGATTTCTTTTAGCTGACGGGCTGATTGCCGCGGATCAGGAGCCGACATAATAGCCGACACTACCGATATTCCATTCGCGCCTGCCTGTATTATATCCTGCGCATTCGTCTGGTTGATGCCTCCTATTCCCACACCGGGATGTCCGGATATGCGGGTTATTTCACGTATTCCTTCCAGACCCAAAGCTGTCGCGGTATCGGTTTTGGTTAGCGTACTGAAAACAGGAGAAATCCCGATATAATCTACGTCCAGATTATTGGCTTCGATTGCATCTTCGACACTTTCCACTGACAGGCCGATAATCTTATCTTTGCCCAGCAGTTTACGGGCAACGGTATATGGCATGTCCTTCTGTCCTATGTGCAAACCTTCAGCATCGCAGGCCAAAGCAATATCCAGCCGGTCATTTATAATAAGAGGTACATTGCAAGGTTTCAATATTGACTTCAATCTCATCGCCATATTATAAAAATCCTGTGTAGAAGCATCCTTTTCCCTCAGTTGCACCATCGTCACCCCACCTTTGACAGCTTCCTCAACAACCGTCTCCAACGGTCGACCAAGTGAAAGCGAACGGTCGGTAACCAGATACAGGCTCAAATCGAATGACAACATAATTACGATTGCTTTATATTATTCCTTATGGCAGCCTCATCAAGATTGTAAAGCTCATCCAAAAAATTGACCTGCAAACTTCCGTTTCCGGAAGACTTACAGGCGGCAATTTCTCCGGCAACACCCATAACAGCCATACCATGTGTGGCGGCTTCCAGCATATCGCCATTGATTGCGGCAAAGGCCGCGACAACCGCCGTAGCCGTACAACCCATCCCCGTAACACGGGCCATCATCGGATTACCATTTTCTACGGTGCGGGTATTCTCTCCATCGGTAATATAATCTGTCTGTCCACTGACAACGACTACCGCACCTGTTTGCCGGGCCAGAGCCTTAGCCGAATCGAGCGCAGAATCCGAAGAATCGGTACTGTCAACACCTTTAGTCTGTACATTGGCATTCCATAAAGCCATTATTTCGGAGGCGTTTCCCCGTATAACTGAAGGTTTACACTCTTCAATTATCTGTTTACATACTTTTGTCCTGTATGAGGTTGCTCCTGCTCCTACCGGGTCGAAAACGATGGGAGTATTCTTTTTTAACGCTGTCTTACCTGCTGTTAGCATGGCCTTCACCCATTCAGGCTCAAGAGTTCCGATATTTATTACTAAAGCAGATGCTATACTTGCCATTTCGGCAACTTCTTCGAGCGAATGCGCCATAACAGGAGACGCACCTATTGCCAGCAGGCCGTTAGCTGTATTGTTCATCACCACATAATTTGTGATGTTATGAATCAAAGGGGATTTACTTCTGACAGTATTTAAATCCCTCACTAATTTTTGAATATCAATCATATCCGGAAATATTAAAATAAAAAGCCGCTTCGAATAGTACGAAACGGCTTATAGATATATATTTGTTATTAACTGCTAATCTAAAATACGACCGTTTTCCTACGATGCCCATTACAGCATATCAGGTTCAAGGGTTTAATCTCAGCTCTTTTAAAAAAAGAACACCCCTAACAGTGACATGCAAACTTAACGAAAATTATTGGAGAAACAAGTCGTATTTTCAAAGAAGTTTATCTATATAATAAGCTATTAGCCTTTAGCTGTTAGCTTATAGTTCTTTGAAGTATTGATTAAAGCAGTTACGAGTTACTTCGCCCTGCGGGCAGTTACGAGTTACAAGTTAGTTCACTGTTTACTGTTCCCTGAAACAAGTGTTACCTTTGTTACCTTTTGCGCCTTAGCGTCTCTGCGTGAAATACTGTTTACTGCTAACTGTTTACTGTTAACTGATATATCTGTTACGTTTTGTTTTTCTTTTTATTTACAGGCTATATAAAGATTAGCAAAGCTGCTAATGGTATCAGCATAACGGACTTTCCCAGATAGAACGATACACCCTTTGCTTTTCTAGGAGAGTTGTCACCTAAAGAAAGTTCTCCGGTAAAACTGTAATTATTCCAACCGGAATTGGAATTATGATTGAAAGTCCAGAAGTCATCCTGAGTAGAATCAGGAAAATAGAACAGTTCCTGGCAGTATCCGCTCAATTTCCTTCTCTTTATTTTTATTTTATCAACAGTGCCTATACAATTAACCTCACAGTGGTAAACTATATCTTCTTCCTGTCCAAATTCGTTCACCGCCCTGAATTTATAATAAGTATAGCAATCTTTCATGTAGTATTTGCCATTGCTGGCTTTTGCAAATTCGAAACGCCCTACTTTCCTCAGTATCCGGACCATCTTTCCCAGATATCTTTTTGCAGGTTGCGAGGCCAGGATAGAATCGACCGATTCTATCTCCATCGACTTAATAGTCATATCGCTTTTATTGATCCGCACCTCTCCATTCGCCCAGCCTTCTTTCCCGGCCAGAGGTTCTATATTCAGTATGATGAGAGAACTGTCGGATGTATATGTACGTGTTGTTTCATTGTTAATACTTTTACCGAACGAGAGCAGGTGCGAAGCATGATACTCGGCCCCGTAAAGTTCTGACGTAGGAGTTACGGATTTTTGCAGCCGCCTGATATCTACGATATTGTATGTATAAGGTATCCGCTCCTTTTTTAAGGACTTCTTCAATATTTTTTCATCCAGAATGGTTGTGTATTTGAGGTATATCTCGTTTTGGAGGGTGTCGGTAGTTTTTGTTTGCAGGAAATGTAACAAGTATCCGATGGAGTGGTCTGTGACCAGATTCCTTTTGGTATTGAGCATCACTTCCTCCAGCAACATATCGGCATCATACGGGTTGATAACAACCGGATTGAGGGAGACCGGATTGAGTTCCATCATAACAGTCGGCTGTTGGCGCAGAGCAGACTTCAATACTGATCTGGATTTGTAGCCGATGGATTGAAAGTAGATGACATCCTCGCTGGTTGCGGGTATAGAGAATTGTCCGCCGGCATTGGTATATGCATATTCTTTCGATGAGGTTCCGTATTGGACAATAACGTCCGGAACAGGCTTCTTTGTATCCTTATCCACAACAATGCCTTTGATGGGTGCTTGCGCAAAGGTATGTATGCATAGAAACAAGAGGGGAAGAATGATGGCTCTTTTCATCTGTTCGCTATTTAGGTTGTTATCAGATAAACGTTATTAAGCGATATTTATTGAGGTATTCTGTGACAAAAATCAAATTTATATCTTTCGGAATCAAAATCAACAACTATATGCTCTTTTTTATACCTTTGCTCAGAATATTTAAAATTGACGATACATGGCATTCAATATTGCGGATATACTACCTATCATTATCATAGTGCTCACAGTGCTTACCAGTATCAAGGGGTTTAATGACATGGCCTTCTTCGACAGATATAAATTCCAGGTGGGAGCTATATTGGGAAAATCGAAGCAGTGGGACCGGTTATTGACTTCAGCAACATTGCATGGCGATTATATGCATCTCATTTTTAACATGATGACTTTATATTTCTTCTCCGGTGTAATCATACAATCTCTGGGTATCTGGCAATATCTGACAATTTACTTCTTATCCATCATAGGAGGAGGCCTGTTGTCTTTGTGGGTTCACCGTAAGGAATATTATTACAGCGCCATCGGGGCTTCGGGTGGAGCCGTAGGTGTCCTATTCGCCGCTATCGCTTTGTTTCCGGATATGACGCTCGGTGTGATGTTCATCCTCCCCATGAAAGGATGGCTTTTCGGCATACTCTATCTCGGATATTCCATATACGCGATGCAGACACGACAAGGGAATATCGGACATGACGCACATCTCGGAGGTGCGGCTGTAGGGCTTATCCTCGCTGTGGTTTTTGCACCGGTAATACTCCAGATCCATACATTATATATCGGAATAATGATACTGCCGTTGATTATTTTGGCATATCTTGTTTTAAAAAAGAAATAAATTGTATATTTGCTACGTTTTTTAACACAAACAGAATGACAACTCAAACTGTCTTAGTCTGTAAAAACTATTTCGTTCATTGAACATAGCACTTATTACTTTGTTATAAGTTATACATATATTTGTAAGTAAAAAGCAACAATAATGAACAGCGAGAAAGACCTTATACAGTACGACGAAGATGATGCGGTAAAGTTTATACAGAACTATCTTCCCCAGGAAATGAAAGGAAAATATACGAACGATGAGATAAATTATATCATCGATATAGTGTATGACTTCTATGATGAAAAAGGATTTATGAATGATGAAACCGATGAAGAATCGGTAGTAGACATCGATGAAGATGAAATTGTCGCCTACGTCCTGAAATATACAAAGAAGGATAAAGTGAATAATTTCGCGGAAGATGAAATAGCCTTTATCATACAGGGAGAACTTGCTTATTGCGATTCTATCGGAATATTTGAATAGAGAAAATATCACAAACAAAAAGTATACAAATAATTATTAAAATTTTATCAATTATGAAACAGTTTTCAATTCTTGCAGCAATATTTATGAGTTGCGCAGTTATATTTTCTAGTTGTGGAGCTAGTGATACAGTAAAAGGCGGTGGTATCGGAGCAGGTGCAGGCGGAGCTCTTGGTGCTGGCATCGGAGCCATTATCGGTGGCGGCAAAGGTGCTGCATGGGGAGCAGGTATCGGAGCTGTAGTCGGAGGTACTGCAGGTGCTGTTATCGGGAACAAAATGGAAAAACAAAAGAAAGAATTGGAACAAATCAATGGAGCCCAGGTTGAGTCTATCAATGACGGGCAGGCTATCAAAGTTACTTTCGAATCAGGAATCTTGTTCGCTACTAACTCTAGCACACTGAATTCCGCTTCTCAAAGTGCATTGACAAGTTTTGCAACATCCTTGAAAAACAACCCTGATACAGATGTTCAGATATACGGTCACACCGATAACACCGGTAGTGATGCCATAAACAATCCATTGTCTGAAAAACGTGCACAATCGGTTTACAATTTCCTTCAATCTAAAGGAGTTTCAGGCAGCCGTATGGTATCCCAAGGGTTCGGTTCCACCCAGCCTGTTGCCGACAATAGCACTGTTACAGGAAGAAGCCAGAACCGTCGCGTTGAAATCTACATCCTTCCTAATGAGAAGATGATCAAAGACGCAGAACAAGGAAAATAAAAGCGTTGAAATTATAAGTAAGGAAGAGGGTTGTTCGTAAGGATAGCCCTCTTTCTTATATAGCCGGATTTTCTATATATTAAAAACAACAGAGAACTTTTTTAACATTCCGTATGTTATATAAATGATTGCTTTTGTAAAAGCAACTAACTGCAGGAGATTGAAGACTTCACAATATTAACAAGTAAATATAAGAAAATATGGGATTTATATGGTCAATCATAATCGGTATACTAGCCGGGTTCATAGCCGGTAAAATAATGAAAGGTAGTGGTTTTGGTCTTATCCTTAACCTTATAGTCGGAGTCGTCGGAGGATTGCTCGGAGGATGGATATTTACGTTGCTTGGTCTGGGTGTAAATGGTATTATAGGTAATCTGGTAATGTCCACAATCGGCGCTATTGTGCTGCTTTGGATAATATCCCTGTTTAGCCGGAAGAAAGAATAGAATTACTAATTGATAAAAGACGGATAATTATGAAGAAAGTATTGATAGGAGCAGCCCTGGGGGCAGCAGCAATTTACGCAGTAAGCAGACTGTATAAGCAAGGTAAATTAGACGGGTTTTGCGACGATATGAATAAATTTGCCAGCAAAGCAAAACGGAACCTGAAAAATGTTGCCGATGTAGGTAAGAATCAGGTAGAATACATCAAAGACCGCGTTGAATATGAATTAAATAACGCAAAAGAGAGTAAATAATACGCAGATAAGAAAATATAAGAATGGGTAGCTTAGCGGTTACCCATTCTTATTATATATAGAGGATGTTATTTCGTCTCTGCCTCCTGTTTCTCTTTCAAGTGTTCTCCCAAGAATTTCTCCATAGCACGATAGAAATCGAATCTGTTTTCCTCGTTATGAAATCCGTGACCTTCATTATCCTTTACCATGTATTCGGTTTCTATTCCTCGTTTTTTCAGAGCCGCCACCATCTGGTCCGATTCGTCTTTATTTACACGTGGATCGTTTGCACCCTGCGCTATAAATAGTGGAGCTTTTATATTATCTACATGAAATACCGGAGAAGAACCGGCAAGCAGAAGGCTGTCTTTCTTTGGATCACCTACCATTTCATACATCATATCCAGCATCGGTTTCCAGTATGGAGGTATCGTATTCAGGAATGTAAACAGGTTCGATACTCCTACATAGTCCACTCCGCAAGTGTAGAGATCAGGGGTGAATGTAAGGCCTGCTAAAGTAGCGTATCCACCATAGCTTCCACCATATATGGCTATTTTATCAGGATTGGCTATCCCTTTTGCTTTCAGCCATTCCACACCGTCCGTAATGTCGTCCTGCATTGTTTTCCCCCATTGCTTAAATGATATTTCCCAGAATTTTTTACCGAATCCGGTAGAACCCCGGAAATTCATCTGGAACACGGCATACCCCCTGTTTGCCAGGAACTGTATCTCAGGATTGAATCCCCATCCGTCGCGGGCCCAAGGCCCTCCATGCGGGTTAACCACTACAGGCAGGTTCTTCGCAGTCTCCATGGTATATCCTTTCGGCAGTGTCAGGTATCCTTCTATTTCCAGACCATCACGTGTTTTATATGTAACACAGTTCATTGTAGCCATGTTGTTTTCATCCAGCCACGGGTAAATATCGGCGATATGTGTCAATACGTCTTTTTCCACATCATAGACATAATAAGCTCCCGGTGTCTTGTCATTGTATGTGCGGACAATAAGCATATTCTCATCCTTATTTTTGCTGTTAATGCCAAACGGCCTGTTTTCTACCTTAGAGGATATCTTATCATATATGCCTTTCAATTTATCATCAAAGAAATGGCGTTTTATACCATCGTGCCCCTGATATGCAACCAGCTGCAACTTCTTGTCCTTTAGAGAATATGATGCTCCGGATATATCGTATTTATCATTTTCATAAAGCTTTTCATCTTCTTTCATTGTCTGAGGATCGAATATGATCAATGCATCTTTGTCTCTGCCGATATTCGATGTCGCATACAGTTTCTGGTTATCAGATGTAAAGAAATACGGATCGAGGGTTTCTTTAAAGCTGGTGGTTATAAGTACCTTGAAAGCGTCCTCTTCTTTATCCCTGTACAGAAGGCTCTGATTCACTCCGTCAAGTGCCATGGCAACGCGTAATTTGCCATCATGGTCGGTCATCCATCCCTGAATATTTCCCGGATTTTCGGCAAGCATTGTCAACTCTCCGGTCTCAATATTCAAACGGTAAGGATCGAATATCTGAGGGTTTCTTTTATTCAGCCCGATAATGACTTCACTGTCTATCTCAGGCAGGTCATCAATGATTTGAGTCCGCACTTTTTCGAATGCAGTAAGTGGCAGAGGGTTACTGCCGTCTATATTAACGCCATAAAGCTGATAGTTTTCGTCACCTCCGGTATCTTTCAGGAACAGGATGCGATTATTATTACCCCACAAATATCCGGCAATATCCCTCTCTGTTTCCGAGGTAATTCTTATCGCTGAATCTTGTCCTATTTTCTGCACATAGATATTCATCCTCTTTTGGTAAGGAGCGGTATAAGAATAGTACTTCCCGTCAGGAGATATCTGATAAGAAGATTTTTCGGGATTCCTGAAAAAATCTTCCAGAGGTAAGACCGGAGCAGCTACCGGAGCCTTGTTGCATGAGGTTGCCAACCCCAGGGTCAAACAGAATAAAACGATGATGTTCAATGAGAATGATTTCCTTTTCATAGTTAAGATGATTTTATTACTACTATAAGTACTTGTCGTACAAATGTATTAAAAAATCACAAGAATATTTTTTTATTTAAAGAAGTTGCTCCGGTAGATTTTCAGGCAATCAGTATATTTCCCAAAAAAACGGGAAAAATCCGGTTGATTCGCTAATCGACCGGATTTCTTATATCCACATCTTTAGTTCTTGAAGCTCAACTCCCCATCCTTCATATCTATTATAATTGGATTTTCTTTATCCACTGTTCCGGCGAGCAGTTGCCTTGATAATGTATCCAGAACGGTTCGTTGGATAACACGCTTAACAGGACGTGCCCCGAACTCTGGATCATAACCCATTTGCGCTATCCCGGCAATAGCTTCTTCTGTAAATTCCAGTTTCACCCCGTTGCCTTTCAGCATTTTCACTACGCTTTCGAGCTGCATGCGGACAACCTGTTCTATCTGTGCCAGATTTAATGGTTCGAACATAACTGTCTCGTCGATACGGTTCAGGAATTCGGGACGCATATTCACTTTCAGCATATCCAGCACTTCCCGTTTGGTTCTCTCTACTACTTCTTCATGGTTCTTGGGTGTTATTCCCGCGAAGTTTTCACGAATCAATGGGGAGCCCATATTGGACGTCATGATGATGATTGTGTTTTTGAAGTTTACCACACGGCCCTTATTATCGGTCAGACGCCCATCGTCCAATACCTGCAACAAGATATTGAAAACATCGGGATGCGCCTTTTCTATTTCGTCGAACAATACTACCGAATACGGCTTACGGCGGATAGCTTCTGTCAATTGTCCCCCTTCGTCATAACCTACATATCCCGGAGGTGCCCCGATAAGCCGGGTAGCACTGAATTTTTCCTGATATTCGCTCATGTCGATACGGGTCATCATATTCTCGTCATCGAACAGGAATTCGGCGAGGGCTTTCGCCAGCTCGGTCTTGCCGACACCTGTCGTACCCAGAAAGATAAACGAGCCTATGGGACGTTTGGGGTCTTGCAGTCCTGCACGGCTACGGCGTATCGCATTTGATACGGCAGAAATAGCTTCATCCTGTCCCACAACACGCCTGTGCAATTCCACTTCGAGGTTCAGTAATTTCTCCCGTTCGCTTTGCAGCATCCTGTTGACAGGGATGCCTGTCCAGCGGGAAACCACATCAGCAATATCATATGAATCGACTTCCTCTTTTATCATTGCCTGATTTCCCTGCATTTCATGTAGTTGTCCCTGCAATTTACCGATACCATCTTCCAATTCTTTCAGTTTGCCGTAACGGAGTTCGGCAACCTTTCCGTAATCGCCTTCGCGCTCGGCCTTTTCCGCTTCGAATTTGGTATTTTCTATCTCTATCTTATTCTGCTGGATCTTATTGATGACTTCCCTTTCCGATTGCCATTTGGCTTTCAGGTCTTTTTCCTCATCTTTCAGCCGGCTTATTTCTTTCGATAGCTCTTGTTCTTTCAACTTGTCATTCTCACGGCGTATAGCTTCACGTTCTATTTCGAGTTGTTTGATACGGCGGCTCTTTTCGTCCAGTTCTTCCGGTACGGAATCTACTTCCATACGCAGTTTTGCCGCAGCCTCGTCCATCAGGTCGATAGCCTTGTCGGGCAAAAAGCGGTCGGATATATAACGGCTCGACAGTTGCACGGCAGCAATAATAGCCTCGTCTTTGATACGCACCTTATGGTGGTTTTCATATTTTTCTTTCAGTCCCCGCAGGATGGAGATTGCATCGGCCTCACTTGGTTCATCCACCATTACAGTCTGGAAACGGCGTTCCAATGCTTTGTCCTTTTCAAAATATTTCTGATATTCGTCAAGTGTAGTAGCACCTATCGAACGTAACTCCCCACGGGCCAGAGCCGGCTTTAAAATATTGGCAGCATCCATGGCTCCCTCACTTTTACCTGCGCCCACCAATGTATGTATCTCGTCGATAAATAAGATAATCTCCCCTTCCGATTTGGTAACTTCGTTGACTACAGATTTCAGCCGTTCCTCGAATTCTCCTTTATATTTCGCCCCTGCAATCAGCGCGCCCATATCCAGAGAATAAATCTGTTTGCTTTTCAGGTTTTCAGGAACATCACCCCGTACAATACGATGCGCAAGCCCCTCGGCAATAGCGGTTTTACCCGTACCCGGTTCGCCTATCAGTATAGGATTGTTCTTGGTGCGGCGACTAAGTATCTGCAACACACGGCGTATCTCATCATCGCGGCCGATAACGGGGTCCAGCTTTCCGTCCTTGGCTCTTTGAGTCAGGTTTATAGCATATTTTTCCAGTGACTGATAAGTATCTTCGGCAGTCTGGCTGGTTACATTCGTGCCTTTACGTAGTTCATTGATGGCCGGTTGCAGTTCCTTTTCGGATATACCTGCATCTTTGAGCATCTGCGCCGCCGTGCTTTTGCCTGATAATACACCTAATAATATATGTTCGAGGGAAACATACTGGTCACCCATCTTCTTTGCATATTCGGCAGCTTTATCCAGTGCAGCATTGCTTTCGCGGCTGAGGAACGCCTCACCTCCTCCCGAAACCTTCGGAAGGGAATCGATCTCCTTGCTTAACACATTCGTCAAATGACCGGGATTTGCTCCCAGTTTCTGAAAGAGGAAATTCACGACATTCTCCCCGGTCATGATTACTCCCATAAGTATGTGTGCCGGTTCTATAGACTGCTGGCCTTTTTCTTTTGTGATCTCAATGGCTTTTTGTATCGCCTCCTGAGATTTGATTGTAAAATTATTGAAATTCATATGTTTAGTTTTTCTGTTTGCTTGTATTTTATATAACTATTGTCTGTTTACACTTGTTCAAAATATTTGCCAGGCTGATGTTTTTGACAAAATGTCAGATAATAATTAATTATTCGCCGGTAGCTGATCGTTTCCGGTCTTGTATTAGTGATGCTTACTAAAAGTTGACAAAGTTGACACTTTTTACAGTAAACAGTTAGCAGTAAACAGTATCGTGGTTTGTCATGCTGAGAGAAACGAAGCATCTCGTCAGGGAGTAGTTAATAACCTGTCTCTCGTGTCTTTCTCCAAAAAGGTAACAAAGGTAACAGATATATCAGTTAACAGTAAACAGTTAGCAGTAAACAGTATTTCACGCAGAGACGCTAAGGCGCAAAAGGTAACAAAGGTAACACTTGTTTCAGTGAACAGTAAACAGTGAACTAACTTGTAACTCGTAACTGCCCGCAGGGCGAAGAAATAACATTCGCCGAAGCGAAGGCGAGGCAAACTCGTAACTGCTTTAATCAATACTTCAAAGAACCATAAGCTAACAGCTAAAGGCTAATAGCTTATTATATAGATAAACTTCTTTTGAAAAAGCTACCGATCCGCTTTTTTATTTATACCCGTAAATTCTTAATTAAAGAAAAATTCGCACTATTTTTAATCAAAATCAGACATTCGATTGTTTCTATAAAATAAGCGAATTAAATTAACAACCGATTTATAAAAACCCGAGGATTATGGAAGATTTTGAACTAAATGATAAAGAGACGAAAGAACTTAAAGCTTTGAAACGAAAAAACAGAAGGCAGAATGCCTTCTGGGTATTAGTTGCCTTGCAGGCAGGGTCACTGCTGTTATCTTATTATTTGGGCAGATCTCATAAATAACAGCCCCTGATAAAAAACAATATGGAGTAAGGCATTAATATACTTTTGCCTTACTCCATATTATTTTCTTATCCTAAGCCGGAAAACTTATTGCAGGCTCTGTATTTCCTGATTGCGGGCTTGTACTTCCAATGGAGGAATCTGTCGTTGCAATTGATCCTGTTTCTTTTCCAAATCGATGATTTCTGTTGTCATCGTACGCCGGGCTTCCTGCGAAGACTTACCGTATATACTTCTGAGATTATCCAGTTTCTCAGATACAGACTTCAAGTCCGATTTCATCTGCACCACTCTGAAATATGTATCACGGGCAGTTTTATCCTTAAAATCGGCAAGTTTGTAATATGTATTTCCGTCATTGATTACAAATTCAAAATCACGTATCACTTTTACCTCCTCTTTAGGCGCCTTACGGGCAAGGGCGATTAGCTGCGAATAATTTTGTCCTTTCAGCCATGTATCTTTTATAGATGTGATACGGGCCCTGCCGGCCATATATTTTTCATCGTCGCTCTCTACGATTTTCACGATCTTGTTCGGAATAAAGGTATAAATGCATACTTTACCTTCGGGTTGGAACCTGTCGGAAGCAAACCATCCTATCCCTTTCTCTTCATCCACAACCATCATATAATCATTGTAAAGCGAGTTGAATGGCATATTCAGGCGTTCGGGCGCAAGATAGGTATCGTTATTCATATTGTAGCGCGAAACAAACAGGTCATATCCTCCCAGGCTATCATAATCTTTTGCTGAAAAATAAATAGTAACCCCGTCGGCCATGACGTAAGGATAATTAAGATCGCCTGTCAGGTTGAAATTGGTAGCCGAGAGTCTCTTCTCATTACCATACTTATCCAATAATTTCTCCATTGAATATAAAGTGTACGAACCGTTCCTTTCCGGCTGCGCATAATATATCTTCGTTTCCTTTTCATTAAAATAGACAGTAGATTCCACCCGCTTGTTGGAAGTAAAAACCTTATCAAAATAATCAAGGCGTCCCGAGCTATGACTCAACTTGTAGGCCGACAGGAAAGTAGTTTTATCCACTACCACGCTGTCTATTATCTGTATATCCTCAGTATTGGACACCACACGGTTCAGGCGTGACATCTCTTTGCGTTTCTCTTCGAGGCGGGCACGTGCGTCATCATCTTTCTTTTTCAGCATGGATTCATACTTATTGAAAGCTTCGGTAGCTTCGGCAAACCGGAACTCGCCTGTGTACAGTTGTCCCAGATAATAAAACGAATCCTGTATTCTTTTTTGTGATGCAAACAACAGGTTTTTCTCTGCCTGTACCCGGTCGCCACCTGTTTCGAACAGGCATACCCCATACCAGTGGTTGATATTAGCATCGTTGGGCTTAGCCGCATATTCTGCCTCAAATACAGGGAGAGCCTTTGCATATTCCCCTTTCAGGTAAAGGTCTTTTGCTTCCGCCAATGTCTGAGAAAATGCAACTGGTAAGCAACAGAAGGAAAGCACTATATAAATAAATACCGATTTCATAAATTGACTACTGATTATTAATGATTTCAAAGATAAGAATTTAAAATTATAAGATATTATAAGTGATGTATAGAATTTAACGATGCACCCCGAAATCGCAGCTGTTTTTATAGCTTTAATTGCCGAAATAATAAATAGATATGTAGTCTTTGTTTTCAAAATTTGAGTTACTTTTGCGTCGCAAAATATTAATGCTATTACAATTATGAATCTTGCCGGCTTATATACAATATTATTATTGGTCGTATCCAATGTGTTTATGACCTTCGCCTGGTACGGGCATCTGAAAATGAAAGAATATTTATGGTTCGCCGCACTCCCTCTCTTTGGTGTGATATTTATCAGCTGGGGTATCGCATTTTTCGAATATTGTTTTCAGGTTCCGGCAAACCGCCTGGGTTTCCAGGGTAACGGAGGGCCTTTTTCCCTGATGCAGCTTAAAATTATCCAGGAAGTTATTACTCTCACCGTTTTCGTTCTCTTCAGCACGCTGGCGTTTAAGACTGAAACGTTCAAATGGAACCATGTACTTGCTTTTGTCTTCCTTATTGCGGCAGTATATCTGGTTTTTAAGAAGTAGATTCAGTCCGGTCTCTTGTTGCGCAGGATAGACACTACAACTACACCCCCATAATACCGGAGGTCAGACTGGTAAAAACACAGCCTCTAAGTTAATAAGTTATTTTTTAGGAAGTGGTTTGCCCTAAAAAGGGATTATATTTGCACCCAAATTAAAATCTATGAAAAAAGATATACATTGGAAAGTAAACCGCTTCGACGAATTTACGATAAACGAATTATATGATATATTACATCTGCGGTGCAAGATATTCGTGGTAGAACAGGATGCGCCCTACCTCGATCTGGACTATAAGGACCAGAAAGCGCTGCATCTGCACGGCTACGTCGACAATAAACTGGCTGCCTATTGCCGCATATTCAGATCCGGCGATTATTTTGACGAGGCCAGTATCGGTCGTGTAATTGTAGCAGAGGAATACAGGAAATACGGCTATGGGAACGAACTGATGAAAAAGGCCATCGGACTGGAAGAGTCTGTATTCGGTGAAACAAAGATCACGATATCCGGGCAATTATACCTGAAAAGGTTCTATGAAAGCCTTGGTTTCAGACAAACAAGTGAGATGTATCTCGAAGACGGCATACCGCATATAGAAATGAAGAAAGAATAAAATCCTTGCGAAAAATATTGGAATTTAATATTTTATCCCTAAATTTGCAGCCCGAAAACAGAAAGGAGGTTTAATGATCTTTTGAACAGAACATAATTGATTTATAGTCAGATACTGCTTACAGAGCAGCGTTCGGGAGATTATTATACAAAAACCACCTAATAAAAATTGTATGGGAAAACATACCCCACTAATTAAATTGCATTAAACAAAACAAAAAATAAATAAAAAATAAAACGACAATTATGATCATTGTTCCATTAAAAGAAGGCGAAAACATTGAAAAAGCCCTGAAGAAATTCAAAAGAAAATACGAAAAAACAGGTGTAGTAAAAGAACTTAGAAGACGTCAGGAATTCCGCAAGCCATCAGTGGTGAAAAGAGAACAAAAATTGCACGCCGTATACGTTCAGGCAATGCACCGTTCGGAAGAATAAAATACTATTGTCTTTTTCGCATAAAATTATTAACTTCGTCATTCAGGATTGAAATTCGGATAGATGATGTTACTAATTGACAAATATAGCAGATATCTCCGTTATGAAAAGAACTTCTCTTTACATACGGAGATTTCTTATTCCACAGACCTTCATCAGTTTACCGGATTCCTGCAAGAACACTTCCCGGACATAGATATAAAAAGCGTGGACAGCGATATAGTCCGCATGTGGATCGTATCGCTTATGGAAGCAAAAATAGCGGCACGGTCAGTAAACCGCAAGCTGAGTACGCTTAAATCGTTCTACAAATATCTGTTGCGGATAGGCGAAGTTTCGGCAAACCCGGTAAAAAAGATCACAGGCCCCAAAACACCAAAACCCATCCCTTCATTCGTGAACAACGGGGATATGGAGAAAGTATTGGAAGAATCAAACTTCGATAACACATTCGAATCGCTCCGTAACCATATAATGATCGAGCTGTTTTATGTTACGGGAATTCGCCGGGCGGAGCTGATCGGACTAAAAGATACCGATGTGGATTTCAGCGCCGAAACAATACAGGTGACAGGGAAGCGTAATAAACAACGCCTTATTCCTTTCAGCGACGGGATGAAGGGAATGCTTGAACAATACCTGAATGCAAGGAACGGGGAAATAGGAAACTTATCCGGCTACTTATTTGTTAAGAATGACGGGCAGCAACTTTACCCAATGCTTGTACACAGAATTGTGACAGAGAATCTGAAACAAATACCGACTCTTTCAAAAACGAGTCCCCACGTCCTCCGTCACTCATTTGCAACAAGCATGCTAAACAACGGCGCGGATATAAATGCGGTAAAAGAACTATTAGGACATTCAAGCCTTGCGGCTACAGAAATATACACACACACTTCATTCGAAGAATTAAAGAAGATTTATAACAAGGCTCATCCGAGAGCCTAAAAGTAAAGGAGGAAATATTATGAATATTGCAATTCAGTCAGTGCACTTTGATGCAAGCACTCAATTAAAAGACTTTATAGAAAAGAAATTATCTAAACTGGATAAATTTTCTGACCTGATTGTAGACGCCGAAGTAATACTTAAAGTAGTAAAACCGGAAGTTGCGAATAACAAAGAAGCATCAGTAAAACTAAATATCAAAAGCGGAGAACTCTTTGCCAATAAGACTGCCGACTCATTCGAAGAGGCTGTTATGCAAAACATAGAAGCCCTCGAAAAACAGATACTCAAAGTCAAGGAGAAAACGCAAGCCAAATAATAACAAACATTTATCCATCCGCTTTCTATTCAACGGATAGAGGAATATGTACCAAAAGAAAGAACTCCGGAAAAATAAATACATAAAGTATTGTTATTCTAAAAAATAATTTCTAATTTTGTCGCCGTTTCGCTATTAAAAGTCGTAATGGCGGCAAAATTTGTTGTTATGCCTCTTTAGCTCAGCTGGCCAGAGCACGTGATTTGTAATCTCGGGGTCGTTGGTTCGAATCCGACAAGAGGCTCGGATAAAAGGAAAAACAAGAAGTTGTTGTAAACCTGGAATGGTTCCGCACCAAAACTTCTTAATTCTTTTCAATAAACAGGCTGGTACCTTATAATATACTATAAGGGGAATTGGAAGGAAATTTCTTTACTGTCTATGCCAATGTAGCTCAGTGGTAGAGCACTTCCTTGGTAAGGAAGAGGTCACGGGTTCAAGTCCCGTCATGGGCTCTGATTTATTTTAGTGAATTTATTCAAATAGAATTTAAATATATACATTTAACTAAATAATAGAAGATTAATTATGGCAAAAGAACATTTTAACCGGGCGAAACCGCACGTAAATATCGGTACAATCGGTCACGTTGACCACGGTAAAACTACTTTGACTGCTGCTATCACTAAAGTATTGGCTGACAAAGGTCTTTCTCAAGCTCGTTCATTCGATTCAATCGATAACGCTCCTGAAGAAAAAGAACGTGGTATTACTATCAACACTTCACACGTTGAATATGAAACAGCTAACCGTCACTACGCTCACGTTGACTGTCCCGGACACGCCGACTACGTAAAGAACATGGTTACTGGAGCTGCTCAGATGGACGGTGCTATCATCGTAGTTGCTGCTACTGATGGTCCGATGCCTCAAACTCGTGAACACATCCTGCTTGCACGTCAGGTAAACGTTCCAAAACTGGTTGTTTTCATGAACAAATGCGATATCGTCGAAGACGAAGAAATGCTAGAACTAGTTGAACTTGAAATGAGAGAACTTCTTTCATTCTATGAGTTCGACGGCGACAATACTCCGGTTATCCGCGGATCTGCTCTGGGTGCACTTAACGGTGTTGAGCCTTGGGTTAGCCAGGTAATGGAACTTATGAACGCTGTGGATACCTGGATTCCACTTCCTCCACGCGATGTTGATAAACCATTCTTGATGCCGGTTGAAGACGTGTTCTCTATCACAGGTCGTGGTACAGTAGCAACAGGTCGTATCGAAACAGGTAAGATCAAAACAGGCGAAGAAGTTCAGATCATCGGACTTGGTTCAGAAAACAAAAAATCAGTTGTTACAGGAGTAGAAATGTTCCGTAAGATCCTTGACGACGGACAAGCCGGAGACAACGTAGGTCTATTGCTTCGTGGTATCGACAAAGACGAAATTAAACGTGGTATGGTAATTTGCCACCCAGGTAAAATCACCCCTCACACTAACTTCAAAGCTGAGGTTTATATCCTTAAGAAAGAAGAAGGTGGACGTCACACACCATTCCACAACAAATACCGTCCTCAGTTCTACCTGCGTACTCTTGACGTTACCGGTGAGATCACTCTTCCTGAAGGAACAGACATGGTTATGCCTGGTGACAACCTGACTATCAACGTAGAACTTATCTATCCGGTTGCTTGTAACGTAGGTCTTCGTTTCGCTATCCGCGAAGGAGGTCGTACAGTAGGTGCTGGTCAGATTACAGAAATTACTGCATAAGGATTTCAATCTATAATAATAGAGTCGGTTTGCGATATAACCGGCTTTAATTTACGGGCGTAGTTCAGTGGTAGAGCGTTGGTCTCCAAAACCAAATGTCGGGAGTTCGAATCTCTCCGCCCGTGCTAAAAAAACTCAAGAAGAGTAATGAAAAAAATAATTAATTACATTAAAGATTCTTATAACGAGCTTGTATACAAGGTTTCTTGGCCTACTCGTGCAGAACTGACCAACAGTGCGGTAATTGTCATGATTGCTTCCATAATAATGGCACTAATCGTTTGGGGTATCGATTCTGCATTTGAGTCTATTGTCAAGTTTTTCTATAGTCTTTAATCCTTATCAAAAGCTATGACTGAAATCGAAAAAAAATGGTACGTCCTGCGTGCTGTTAGTGGAAAAGAAAATAAAGTCAAAGAGTATCTTGAAGCTGAGATAAAGAAATCAGACTTAGGAAAGTATATCTCTCAAGTTCTTATCCCTACAGAGAAGACTTATATCATGCGTAACGGAAAGAAAGTTCTGAAAGAAAGAGCTTATCTTCCCGGCTATATCTTGATCGAAGCTGCCCTCATAGGAGAAGTTATCCATGAATTGCGTAATATAAATTACGTAGCCGGTTTTTTACCGAATACAACCAACCCTCAACCGTTGAGCCAGTCTGAAGTAAACAGGATACTGGGCACTATGGACGAACTGGACGAGCAGGAAGTAGGCATGGATGTTCAATACATTGTCGGAGAAAATGTAAAAGTGACCAACGGTCCTTTCTCAGGATTTTCGGGAATCATTGAAGAAGTGAACACTGAGAAAAAGAAACTGAAAGTAATGGTAAAGATATTCGGGCGGAAAACTCCACTCGAGTTGAATTACATGCAAGTCGAAAAAGAGCAGTAAGATTGGTTACGCAACTCTGAATGCTTTAATCTTAAGTTTTAACAAAACTAAAAATTAAAAACAAAAATGGCTAAAGAAATTGCTGGACAATTAAAATTACAAATTAAAGGCGGTGCAGCAAATCCATCTCCTCCTGTGGGACCAGCTTTAGGTTCTAAAGGTATTAACATCATGGATTTCTGTAAGCAATTTAATGCCAGAACTCAAGACAAGGCAGGTAAAATATTACCAGTGGTAATTACTTACTATGTTGACAAGTCTTTTGATTTTGTTGTAAAACAACCACCGGTGGCAATTCAATTACTGGAAGCCTCTAAGGTGAAAAGCGGATCGGCAGAACCTAATCGTAAGAAAGTAGCTGAAGTTACCTGGGAACAAGTAAAAGCTATCGCTGAAGATAAGATGGTCGACCTTAACTGTTTTACAATCGAATCAGCCATGAGAATGGTTGCTGGTACAGCAAGAAGTATGGGTATTACTGTAAAAGGGGCTTTCCCTGATGTTCAATAATTAAACTTCAATTGAGAAATGGGTAAACTTACTAAAAATCAAAAGTTAGCTTTCAGCAAGATTGAAGCAGGGAAACTATATACATTAACCGAAGCGTCAGCTCTTGTAAAAGAAGTTACGACAACTAAATTCGACGCCTCTGTCGATTTGGATGTCCGCCTAGGTGTAGACCCACGTAAAGCTAACCAGATGGTGAGAGGCGTAGTGTCTCTTCCTCATGGAACAGGAAAACAAGTTAGAGTTTTGGTATTATGTTCTCCGGATGCTGAGGCTGCTGCTAAAGAAGCAGGTGCCGACTATGTTGGATTGGACGAGTATATCGAAAAAATAAAAGGTGGTTGGACTGATATCGATGTTATCATCACTCAGCCAGCTATCATGGGTAAAGTTGGTGCTCTGGGACGCGTTTTAGGACCTCGCGGTCTGATGCCTAACCCTAAGAGCGGAACTGTGACTGTGGATGTTGCAAAAGCTGTGACAGAGGTTAAATCAGGTAAGATCGACTTCAAGGTAGATAAAGCCGGTATTATCCACGCTTCTATCGGAAAAGTATCTTTTACTCCTGAACAAATCAAAGATAACGCGAAAGAGTTTATCGCTACGCTTATCAAACTGAAACCGACTGCAGCAAAAGGAACTTATGTGAAGAGTGTTTGTCTTTCAAGTACTATGAGCCCGGGTGTAAAAATAGACCCTAAATCAGTAGAAAATTAATCAAAAATTGACTGAAAATTATGAGAAAGGAAGATAAAAGCACTATCATAGAAACTATAGCAGCGACAATCAAAGGATACGATCATTTCTACCTTACCGACATTGCTACTCTTAATTCCGCTAAAACAAGCGATTTGAGAAGAGAATGCGCTAAGCAGGAGATCAAACTGATGGTTGTAAAGAACACTTTGTTGCAGAAAGCCCTGGAAAGCCTTGAAGGCGACTACTCGGAGCTGAACGCTTCATTGAAGGGAAACACTGCTATCATGTTTTCTAATTCGGCTAATGCTCCGGCAAAGCTGATTGCTAAATACAAAAAAGAAGGAATTCCTTCGCTTAAAGCAGCATATGTTCAGGAAAGTTTCTATGTGGGTTCACAAAACCTGAGCGCACTGGAAAATATCAAGAGCAAAAACGAGCTTATCGGCGATGTTATTGCAGCCCTTCAATCCCCTGCCAAGAATGTTATTTCGGCCCTTCAATCGGGTGGAAACACTATCCATGGCGTCTTAGAGACACTATCTAAGAGATAATATTAAACAAAAGAATAATAAACAATTTTAATTTATACAAAAATGGCAGATATCAAAGCTATTGCAGAACAACTAGTAAATTTGACAGTAAAAGAAGTAAGCGAATTAGCTGAAATTCTAAAAACTGAATATGGTATTGAACCGGCCGCTGCTGCTGTTGCAGTTGCTGCAGGACCAGCCGCTGCTGCTGAAGTGGTAGAAGAAAAAACATCTTTCGATGTAATCTTGAAAGCAGCAGGTGCTAACAAACTACAAGTTGTTAAAGCTGTTAAAGAACTTACAGGACTTGGTTTGAAAGAGGCTAAAGATCTAGTAGATGGTGCTCCTGGTGAACTTAAAAAAGGAGTAACTAAAGATGAAGCTGACGCATTGAAAAAACAATTAGAAGAAGCTGGAGCCGAAGTTGAACTTAAGTAAAGATAAGTCCTGAGAAAGGATATTTGGTTAGGAACCTTCCTCGAAGAAGGTTCTTAACCTTTTTGCGTCAAAAGTAATAAGTTCAATAAAATAGGTTATCCATGTCTTCAATAACAAATCAAAGAGTCAATTTCGCTTCAATTAAAAATCCGCTTCCTTATCCGGATTTTCTTGAAGTACAGTTAAAGTCATTCCGCGACTTTCTGCAACTTGATACCCCTCCTGAAAAAAGGAAAAACGAAGGCCTATACAAAGTTTTTGCTGAAAACTTTCCTATAGCCGATACACGAAACAACTTTGTATTAGAGTTTTTGGACTACTTCATCGACCCTCCGCGCTATACCATTGATGAGTGTATCGACAGGGGATTGACATACAGTGTTCCTTTGAAAGCAAAGCTAAAACTTTATTGTACAGACCCTGACCACGAAGATTTTGATACAGTTATCCAGGATGTATACCTGGGACTGATTCCATATATGACTGAGAAAGGTACCTTTGTCATCAACGGAGCAGAACGTGTTGTAGTATCGCAGTTGCACCGTTCACCCGGTGTTTTCTTCGGACAAACGATGCATGCCAATGGTACAAAGCTCTATTCAGCCCGTATTATTCCGTTCAAAGGTTCCTGGATCGAATTTGCTACCGACATCAACAATGTCATGTATGCATACATCGACCGTAAGAAAAAATTACCGGTAACAACATTGCTTCGCGCTATCGGATTCGAAAGCGACAGGGACATCCTTGAGATTTTCGACCTGGCCGAAGAAGTTAAAGTTACAAAACAAAATATCAAGAAGGTACTAGGCCGCAAGCTTGCAGCCAGGTTACTGAGAACATGGATGGAAGACTTCGTGGATGAAGATACCGGTGAGGTGACTTCAATCGAGCGTAACGAGGTCATTCTTGAACGCGAAACAGTTCTGGACAAGGACCATCTTGATCTGATCGTAGATTCGAACATTGCTTCTATCTTATTGCATAAGGATACGCAGAATATTTCAGATTTTGCCATTATCTACAATACATTGCAAAAAGACCCGAGTAACTCGGAAATAGACGCGGTTCGTCATATATACAGGCAACTCCGCAGCGCTGAACCGGCTGACGATACCAGTGCACGCGAGGTTATCAACAACTTGTTCTTCTCTGAAAAACGCTACGACTTAGGTGAAGTAGGACGTTACAGGCTGAACAAGAAATTAGGTTTGACTACAAGTACCGATATCCGCGTATTAACGAAAGAAGATATTATTGAAATAATCAAGTTCCTGATCGAGCTGATTAATTCAAAAGCGATCGTTGACGATATCGACCACCTGAGCAACCGTCGTGTACGTACAGTCGGTGAGCAACTTTTCAACCAGTTTGGAGTTGGTCTTAACCGTATGGCACGTATCATTCGTGAAAGAATGAATGTACGCGATAATGAAGTATTTACGCCGATCGATCTGATCAATGCGAAAACTATTTCATCCGTAGTAAATACATTCTTCGGAACGAATGCACTGTCTCAGTTTATGGATCAAACCAATCCGTTGGCCGAGATCACTCACAAACGCCGTATGTCGGCGCTGGGACCGGGCGGTCTTTCCCGTGAAAGAGCCGGTTTCGAAGTGCGTGACGTTCACTATACTCACTACGGACGCCTTTGTCCTATCGAGACTCCGGAAGGCCCGAATATCGGTTTGATTTCTTCCCTTTGCGTATATGCTAAAATTAACGATCTCGGATTTATCGAAACTCCATATCGTAAAGTGGCCAACAGCAAAGTAGACCTGTCTCCGAACGGTATTGTTTATCTTGCCGCCGAAGAGGAAGAAGACAAGCTTATAGCACAGGGGAATGCTCCGTTGAACGACGACGGCTCGTTTATCCGCTCACGTGTTAAAGCTCGTCAGGATGCCGACTATCCGGTTATTGCCCCCGAAGAAGTGGAATTGATGGACGTATCTCCTACGCAGATTGCATCTATCGCCGCTTCATTGATTCCGTTCCTCGAGCATGACGATGCCAACCGTGCACTGATGGGATCGAACATGATGCGCCAGGCCGTGCCATTGATGCGTACCGAAGCCCCTATCGTGGGAACAGGTATCGAAGGGCAGCTTATCCGCGACTCACGTACACAGATCGTGGCAGAGGGTGCGGGAGAAGTTGTATATGTGGATGCAAGCACTATCAAGATTAAATATGACCGTACAGCTGACGAAGATTTTGTAAGCTTCGACGATGCTGTAAAAACATATAATATACCTAAATTCAGAAAAACTAATCAGAATACCACTATCGACCTTCGCCCTATTTGCCGTAAGGGAGACAGGGTTGTTCTGGATCAGATCCTGACGGAAGGATATTCAACTGAGCAGGGTGAGCTGGCTATCGGTAAGAACCTGAAAGTGGCATTCATGCCATGGAAGGGGTATAACTTCGAGGATGCTATCGTACTTAACGAGCGTATCGTGCGCGAAGATATATTCACTTCTGTACACGTAGAGGAATTCGTACTCGAAGTACGTGATACCAAACGTGGTGTGGAAGAGTTGACTTCCGATATTCCCAACGTAAGCGAAGAGGCAACAAAAGACCTGGACGAAAGAGGTATCATCCGTATCGGTGCCCGTGTAAGCCCGGGAGATATCCTGATAGGTAAGATCACGCCGAAAGGAGAATCCGATCCTTCACCTGAAGAGAAACTGCTCCGCGCCATCTTTGGTGATAAAGCCGGTGATGTGAAAGACGCTTCGTTGAAAGCTTCTCCATCTCTGAAAGGAGTTGTTGTGGGTACAAACTTATTCTCGAAGGCATCAAAGAAAGGTAAAACAAAACTTTCGAGCAAGGCCCTGCTTCCTAAGCTGGATGAAGAGTATGAAGAAAAAATAGCGAAAGTAAAATCCGTATTGGTTGACAAGCTATTGATCTTAACAGATGGTAAAACATCTCAGGGAGTAAAAGATTATCTTAATGTAGATATCATTGCCAAGGGTTCCAAGTTTACGAAGAGCGCGCTGGACAATATCGATTACGAATCAGTACAGGTGAGCAGCTGGACAGCAGATGAGCACAAGAATGAATTGATAAAAGATGTAATCGTAAACTTCCTGCGTAAATACAAAGAACTGGATGCCGAGTTGAAACGGAAACGCTTCGACCTGACTATCGGGGATGAACTTCCTTCCGGTATTGTTCAGATCGCAAAAGTTTATGTGGCTAAGAAACGTAAAGTCCAGGTAGGTGATAAGATGGCGGGACGCCACGGTAACAAAGGTATCGTGTCGCGTATCGTTCGCCAGGAGGATATGCCTTTCTTACCGGACGGAACACCGGTCGATATCGTATTGAATCCGCTGGGGGTACCTTCTCGTATGAACCTTGGGCAAATATTCGAAACAGTATTAGGTTGGGCCGGAAAAGAGCTTGGCGTGAAATTCGCCACTCCTATTTTCGACGGGGCAAGCCTCGACGATATGAATTCATGGACAGACAAAGCCGGAGTTCCACGTTATGGTAAAGTCCGCTTATTCGATGGCGGTACAGGAGACCAGTTCGACCAGCACGCAACAGTAGGTATTATCTATATGCTTAAACTGGGGCACATGGTTGAAGACAAGATGCACGCCCGTTCTATCGGACCTTACTCTCTTATTACGCAACAGCCTCTTGGAGGTAAAGCTCAATTCGGGGGTCAACGTTTCGGAGAAATGGAGGTTTGGGCACTTGAAGCATTCGGTGCGGCTTACATCCTGAGAGAAATCCTGACTATCAAGTCCGACGACGTTGTCGGCCGTTCCAAAGCTTACGAAGCTATTGTGAAAGGTGAGCCGATGCCACAACCGGGAATACCTGAGTCCCTGAACGTATTGCTACACGAAATGCGTGGTCTGGGATTAAGCGTATCGCTTGACTAAACAATATTAGCCGTTAGCTTTTGGCTTTTAGCCTTTAGCTAACGGATTCTAAATACTCTAACAAACAGCTATTGGCTAATAGCTAACAGCGAACAGCTTTTAAAGGAAAAAAGTAATATGGCTTTTAGAAAAGAAAATAAAGTAAAGAGTAGCTTTTCAAAAATAACCGTGAGCCTTGCCTCTCCCGAAGAAATTCTGGAAGCATCGAGCGGGGAAGTTTTGAAACCCGAAACTATCAATTACCGTACATACAAACCGGAACGTGACGGGCTTTTCTGCGAACGCATATTCGGGCCTGTAAAGGATTACGAATGTCATTGCGGTAAATACAAAAGAATCCGTTACAAAGGTATTGTCTGCGACCGTTGCGGTGTTGAAGTAACAGAAAAGAAAGTTCGCCGCGAACGCACAGGTCACATCCACCTCGTAGTTCCGGTAGCTCATATCTGGTATTTCCGTTCTCTGCCTAACAAGATGGGTTATCTGTTGGGTATCCCTACCAAAAAACTGGATTCAATCATTTACTACGAACGTTATGTAGTGATCCAATCGGGAATCGCGGTAGAAGAAGGAGTAGCAGAAAAAGACCTTCTTACAGAAGATGAATACCTGAACATACTGGATAAGCTGCCTAAAGAAAATCAACTGTTGGACGATACCGATCCTAACAAGTTCATTGCCAAAATGGGAGCAGAGGCCGTTTACGATTTGTTGTCACGTATCAATCTTGATTCGCTGGCGAACAATCTGCGCCACAAAGCCAGTACAGATACATCCCAGCAACGTAAGAACGAAGCGTTGAAACAACTTCAGGTTGTAGAAGCATTCCGCGGGTCGAAAGGGAAGAATAAACCGGAATGGATGATCGTTAAGATTGTTCCTGTTATTCCGCCGGAACTTCGTCCGCTTGTTCCGCTGGATGGCGGCCGTTTTGCCACATCCGACCTGAATGACCTGTACCGTCGCGTTATTATCCGCAACAACCGTCTGAAAAGGCTTATCGATATCAAAGCACCGGAAGTGATCCTGCGTAATGAAAAACGTATGCTTCAGGAAGCTGTCGATTCATTGTTCGATAACTCACGTAAGTCGAGCGCGGTTAAGACAGATGCTAACCGCCCGTTGAAATCGCTTTCCGACAGTTTGAAAGGTAAACAAGGACGTTTCCGTCAAAACTTGTTGGGTAAACGTGTCGACTATTCGGCCCGTTCGGTAATTGTCGTTGGTCCTGAATTGAAGATGCACGAGTGCGGTATTCCTCAGGATATGGCAGCCGAGCTGTACAAACCGTTTATTATCCGTAAACTGATCGAACGCGGTATTGTTAAGACAGTAAAATCAGCGAAGAAAATAGTAGACCGCAAGGAACCTGTTGTTTGGGACATCCTCGAACACGTAATGAAAGGACATCCTGTATTGCTCAACCGTGCCCCCACTCTTCACCGTTTAGGTATCCAGGCATTCCAGCCGAAGATGATCGGAGGTAAGGCAATCCAGTTGCACCCACTATCGTGTACGGCGTTCAATGCCGACTTCGATGGTGACCAGATGGCTGTTCACTTACCACTAGGTAATGAAGCTATCCTCGAAGCACAGATGTTGATGCTTGCATCCCACAATATCCTTAACCCTGCGAATGGCGCGCCTATTACCGTACCATCTCAGGACATGGTTCTCGGATTATATTATATCACTAAGATACGCAAGGGCGCTAAAGGCGAAGGCCTTATATTCTACGGTCCGGAAGAAGCGATCATCGCTTATAATGAAGGACAAGTAGATATACACGCTCTTATCAAAGTATATGTAAACGACCTGGATGAGAATGGAAACGTTGCGAAACTGATGCGCGAAACTACTGTCGGCCGTGTTCTTGTCAATGAGAAAACTCCGGTTGAAGTGGGCTTCATCAATGAAGTGCTTTCCAAAAAATCGCTTCGTGATATCATCGGTAATGTGATCAAAGTAGCCGGAGTTGCTAAAACAGCGCAGTTCCTCGACGATATAAAAGACTTAGGATATACAATGGCATTCCGCGGAGGTCTGTCGTTCAATCTTGAGGATGTAATCATACCGGAAGAAAAAGACGAGCTGGTGCTTCAGGGTTATGACGAAGTAGAACAGATAATGAATAACTACAACATGGGATTCATTACCTACAACGAACGTTACAACCAGATTATCGACACGTGGACTCACGTCAACTCCAGATTGTCAAATATCCTGATGAAACAATTATCGGAAGACAACCAGGGATTCAACTCTGTATATATGATGTTGGATTCGGGAGCCCGTGGTTCGAAGGAACAGATCCGTCAGTTATCAGGTATGCGTGGATTGATGGCCAAGCCACAGAAGAGCGGAGCTGAAGGAGCTCAGATTATTGAGAATCCGATCCTTTCCAACTTTAAAGAAGGCCTGTCGGTGCTGGAATACTTTATCTCTACCCACGGTGCGCGTAAAGGTCTTGCGGATACAGCTTTGAAAACGGCCGATGCCGGTTACTTAACCCGTCGTCTGGTAGACGTTTCTCAAGATGTGATCATTAATGAAGAAGACTGTGGTACACTTCGCGGACTTGTTTGTACAGAGTTGAAAAACAACGAAGAAGTTGTGGCATCCCTTTACGAACGTATCTTAGGTCGCGTATCCGTTCACGATATACAACATCCTTTGACTGGTGATCTGATTGTTAAATCAGGTGAAGAGATCAAAGAAGATGCTGCGATAAAAATTCAAAACTCTCCGATCGAAAGTGTTGAAATCCGTTCGGTACTTACTTGCGAATCCAAAAAAGGTGTTTGTGGAAAATGTTACGGACGTAACCTTGCCACAGGACGTATGGTTCAGCGGGGTGAGGCTGTCGGTGTTATCGCCGCGCAATCTATCGGTGAGCCGGGTACACAGTTGACACTCCGTACGTTCCACGTTGGGGGTATCGCATCCAACATCGCTACCGAAAGCAGCATTGTTGCTAAATATGACGGTGTACTGGAAATTGACGACCTGCGTATCGTAGAAGCGGTAGACGAAGCCGGTAAAAAGACTCAGATCGTTGTCAGCCGTCTGGTTGAGCTTCGACTGGTTGATCCGAATACTAAAATTGTCCTTCTTACTCACAATATACCTTATGGTTCCAAACTTTACTTTAAAGACGGAGCCAGGGTGAAGAAAGACGACCTTATCTGCGAATGGGACCCGTTCAACGCGGTTATCATATCCGAAGCCACCGGACGTATCAAGTTTGAAAATGTTATTGAAAATGTGACATACAAAGTTGAGTCGGATGAACAGACAGGCTTGAAAGAAAAGATCATCGTTGAATCACGTGATAAGACTAAGGCCCCTGAAGCTCATATCCTCGACGAGAAAGGAAATATGATAAAGATGTACAGTTTACCGCTAGGCGCCCACATCGTAAAAGATGATAACGACACTATCAAAGCCGGTGATGTACTTGTTAAGATTCCTCGTGCCGTAGGTAAAGCGGGTGATATCACGGGAGGTTTGCCTCGTGTAACAGAATTATTCGAGGCCCGTAATCCTTCCAACCCGGCTGTTGTGTCTGAAATCGACGGAGAAATCTCATTCGGTAAGATCAAGCGTGGTAACAGGGAGGTTATTGTTACCTCCAAACTCGGAGAAGTGAAAAAATACCTTGTTCCTCTTTCGAAACAAATCCTGGTACAGGAAAATGACTTCGTAAGAGCAGGTATGCCACTATCAGACGGGGCAACCACTCCATCGGATATTCTGGCTATCATGGGACCTACCGCCGTTCAGGAATATATTGTAAACGAAGTACAGGACGTATATCGTCTGCAAGGTGTGAAGATCAATGATAAACACTTCGAAGTAATTGTACGTCAGATGATGCGCAAGGTAGAAGTGATCGATCCGGGTGATACCCGTTTCCTTGAACAACAGGTGATCGACAAATACGAAGTGATGGAAGAAAATGACAGGATCTGGGGTAAGAAAGTTGTACTGGATGCCGGAGATTCTGCTACATTCGAACCGGGACAGATTGTGACAGCACGTAAGCTGAGGGATGAGAACTCTATGCTCAAACGCAGAGACCTTCGTCCGGTAGAAGTGCGTGACGCAATTCCGGCCACAGCCAACCAGATACTTCAGGGTATTACACGCGCCGCTCTCCAAACCCAAAGCTTTATGTCTGCCGCTTCGTTCCAGGAAACTACAAAAGTACTGAACGATGCTGCTATCAACGCGAAAGTGGACAGGCTGGAAGGATTGAAAGAGAATGTAATCTGCGGACACTTGTTGCCAGCAGGTACAGGCCAGCGCGAGTTCGAAAAACTTGTTGTAGGAACAAAAGAAGACTTTGACAGGATTGCTGCTACAAGAAAGACTGTTGTAGATTTTGATGCCGTAGAATAATTAATTTATTCTTTTATATAGTTAGATAAAGGGGCTGAGTAATCGGCCCCTTTGTTTTTGGTTATCATTCATCAGATTACAAATCCTGATAAAATTAAAGTAGGTGATTGTAAATCCCCTACAACGAAGTATTACCAATTGAAGTTCAGATTTTCAGTATATCCATAGTCATCATAACTGAATTTTGTCGGATAACCTTTCTCATTTAAAGTCCAATCAAATATGTATGTAGAATCATATTCTGGTTCTCCAACATATCCATCTGTCATTTTTAAAGGCAGTTTTTTGGTTGCTCGACCAAGCAGACCTGCATAATAAGCATAGTCCATTTCATCCAAATCAATACCAAAAGTCATATCAAATAGCATTATACAACCTTTATTTTCAATACCGGCAGGGTATTTGTCGGATGTGTAAGTGATAGATGAAGTATAAATACCCTCCTCCTTATCGTCACCTTCCATCTTCACATTTGTAATATTACCACCGGCATATGTGATAGTAGTAACTTCATTATCACCTTCGCTTCTTTTCATATAATTAAGTTGATTATCACTGTTATATTTAAATTCCCAAGTCTCGGAAGAATTGTCCGCATATGTTTGTATAGCGCTGCTTACAAAACCATTATTCCCAATTTTCATATCAACAGTATAACTTTCTCCCGAATAATTCAGGTCTATATATCTCATTATTATGATGTTATTATCTGCTGTCGATTTCAGTTTTGACGAGTATTCAAAAGTAACTTTCATTTCGCTATTAGACATTTCCTGAAGCAATCCATCTACATTATATTTGATTGTTAAAGACCCGATATTTTTTGGTAAATCTCCCGTGAATACATTTTTAGGGCCAAAGTCAACAATATTTCCGCCATCAATGTTATCATCATCGCCACTACAAGAAGAAAAAGATAAGCTTGCTAAAATAAGTGTTAATAAGAATAATAGTTTTGCTATATTCATAATAATAAATTTATAAATTAATAATAGTTAGAAAATTATCATATTTTTTGTCTCCAGGATTTTCCATACGCACATAAAAAAAGCGTGGACAAAACTCCAATTATCTGCTGTGAGGTTCTCGACTACCATCCGTCAAATAAATGAGTAAAGCCCACGCCTATGGCGTGAGCGTCTTCGCTTTACTTTTGACGGATAATGAAATTGTCGAGATTTCACAGCCAAAATACAAGCTATACGCTTTTTCCTAATATCTTAAAATATGCGCAGTTTCGACGCTCCTATTCCATAGGCAAAAAAGTTTGGTTTATTGGCAAAAATACAAATATTATTTTACAAGACAATAGTATTCAGGCGAATCATTAGGGCAAACATGCAGAGGTTATTTTTCCCACGGAAGTTTATCTATATAATAAGCTGTTAGTCTTTAACTGTTAGCTTATAGTTCTTTGAAGTATTGATTAAAGCAGTTACAAGTAAACAAGATACGAGATACAAGATGTTAACTGATGACTGTTTACTGTTAACTGAAAAAACTGTTACCTTTGTTACCTTAAAAGTTATCACCAAAATTCGCCAAGAAAACAAACGAAAATAAAAGTGGTATGAATGAAAATAAATACACTTATATACAGCTATTTAAATTAGTTAACAAGAGTAAAAATAGATTTTTATTTTTCATTTACATAATCCTTTTTTATCCATTATTTGTTACCTGTTTGTTACTTATGACTTTTAATAATTGTTACTTTATTTGTTTTTCGTAAACTATTATGTTTCTTGTATTTACATAATATCTGATTATTAGTTATTTAAAAACATATATATCAAAAGGTAATTAATCCTTATTTTCCTTTGATATACCGTTCCTTGTTTGTATCTTGCCCCCGGTTTAATTTTTTCTTTTTTCTTTTTTCTTTCTTGATTTTTTAGTATTTAATTTAATATTGATCCTTATGACAAACAGCAGGAAACAACCCAAAGCAAAGGAGCC
>NZ_JBHSGN010000094.1:0-129651 GCF_042654545.1 Dysgonomonas termitidis | reverse complement strand
GAACGCGAACCTAATCTCTTGCCAAAGAGATATTTATTGAGTACCCTTACGGGCGCACTTGAAGCTGATCTTGAGCACCTCCCTGCCATGCATCCATAAAGGGGCTGAGATAATTTTCGAGTTCCGGATATGAAGTTAATATGGTAAAGATATCGGCATACTGTTTATTTAAAAACTCTATTGCATGCGGAAATGTACAGTATTTACCTCCTTCATAGATTTTTAAATACCAGATGATAGAGGCCAATAATATGATAGGGGATTCGACAAAGAAATCCCCTTGTTTTTGTATCCAGGTGCGGTTCAAATTCAGCATAATAGTATATGCGGCCTCATAGGCATCAGAAATGTCTGTCATAAATTCAGGATTAATGGGATTACAACGGTGTGACTTACGCGGATTATCGAAGTTGATAACAAAGAACTGAGGCTTTATACTGTAACAATCCATATTGTTGATAAGTGTATTATAGGCTATAATACTCAAGTCATCAAATTTATAATCATAGATATACATCGAAAATCCCTTCTTGATATGTTGTTTTATATAATTATTGACTACGGCGTATGATTTTCCTGAGCCGGGGGTTCCTAATACGATAGTTGCCCGGAAAGGATTTACAACGTTGATCCAGCCATCGTTCCACTTCTTTTGATAATAAAATTGGGTAGGAAGGTTTACTGAATATTCATTCTCCATTAGCCGTGTCTCCTGCATAAATGATTCATTTTCTGTATTGAAAACATCTTCCATCAGGTTATTTTTCAACAAACGGCTAATCCATAAACCGGCTATTAGAAGCAATATAAAGCCAAGAGATAATGTAAAAATATACAATGCTGCATTAGCTGAAAGAGGTAATGGAAGGCTTAAAATCCACCAATTCAGAAAAAAGAGGATAAAACCGAAAAATAAACATACATAGATTTGGTTCCATGTTATTTTTTCGTTTTTCACCCCTTTGGTACCTAAGCACGACAGAGCCAGAAAAACAACACTGAATAGTTTTGTCCAAAGAATATTGGAAAACAATCCTGCTGTTCGTTGGAAATTTAACAGGATTCGGTCAACTACACCAATATTAATACCCCATTTAACAATACACTCGTAACAGAACCAATAAATATTTATCACTACAAATAATATACTAAGAGCCCGCATAAATTCCATTACTTTAGCAAGCCCCCTTAAATCATCTTCATTCTGCATAATCTATGATTTCGTTTATTGAATAATTATTCCGTAAAAAAAAGAGGTATATTAATTGAAGGATTCTTGTGTCGTAATTTGTCGTATTTTGTCGTAATTTGTCGTAATTTGTCTACCGGATTTATAACATCTTACACATTTGGCATTCCATATTGCAAATAAGATATAAAGAGAAATAAGCATTCTATATTAATAATCTTTGCAACATCAAGAGTCGTTCTTGTTATGCAATAAATTCAAGAATATTTTTTATAGAAAATAATCGCACTTAAATAAAATAACAATTGTTCAGTATTATTTAAATTTAATTTCAACTTATACAAGGCTTACAAATATGGCATATATGTAATAACTTCTCATTCATTAAAATAATTAATTTATGGTTTTTAATCATCATTCTCTCCTTATTTCTAATTATTAAAATAAATATTAAATTTTTATACTATATATATAGTATTTCAATAACCTTGATAATAAAGATATCTGGTTATAACAATAGGTTCAAAATATAATTCTGAATCTTTATTATAAAATCTTCTATCAAATGAAAGAGTTCAACAAAAGAATCAGTACGGCTACAAAGATTTTCCAATGGCCAAATACCTGATTTATCACGGTTCTCAATAAAAGGGATGATTTTGCAATATTTAACTTCAATACCTCTGTTTTTCAGCAATATAATTGCCGGTTCACTGATCACTTCCGTTTACTCTACTAAGTGCCAGAAGTGCCTCTGCCCCTTTACCTACTACTTTATCGGCAATAGAGGCACCATCCAGAAACAGGAAGTCGCTTTCAATCAACTCATACAAATCCATTACCCCTGCTTTATAAAAGTGCAGATTTCATCTCTATTTGATATCACACAAGAGTATCCTCCTGTATGTAATAATTCAAGAATACTATTCATATAATATTCCTTGCTTTATTTTAATGGAAGTAATTCTATTGTTTTGTAATATATTTCAGCCCCTTCCAACTGGAAAAGAATTTTACCCTCAGTTGTACTCAGGTTATAGGCATGATTGACTAAATGCCCATTTACATAATGTTCCGATTTGTCATCATAACAAATAATTTCTATTGTATTCCACTCAGGATTCGGATTTTCGAAATTTTCTGTTTTGATAATACGCTTCTGTGTTCCCTCCATTTTGCTTGTATTGGGTGAATCGGCATTGCTTCCGCCCACACACCAGTAATCGCCACAATCATTCTCCTGTATCTGACATTCTATGGATGTCGGCCACAATTTGTCTTCCGCATCTGTTGGAAAGTGGTACAATATTCCACTGTCACGCGCGTCCTCAAGGCGGGGCGGATATTTTTTTTCTCCCCAACGAAAAACTACACACAAATAATAATTTTTGTACGAGTTGTTTGTGCAGAAGTAACCCATTGGTTCGCCTGCAAGGTGAATAGTCCCGTCGACAACATTAAACTCTTTCTCCTCATCCTTATTTATCCCGTATTTGGGAGTATATATATACCATCCGTCGAAGTTTTTACCATTAAACAGGGATATCATTTTCGCTGTACCATCATTGACTTTGGTAAACAGAGCCTTATCCTTGTGATTTTTAATAATGCCGGGAACTGATTGTCCCTGATTACAAGCTGTTAACAGCAACACAAAAAATGACAGAAAAAAAAGATTTTTATTCTTCATCTGGAAAAAAGTTATTTTTTAAGTTATCTAATAACACATTTAATGCCATTCAGGAAACTGAGTGGTATTCAAATCCAATCCGGCAATTTGCTTCAAGTCGTCATCATCCAGCTTAAAATCAAAGATATTCAGGTTCTCCAACATATGCGCCCGTTCAGATGTCCGGGGAATAGTTATTATACCTCTCTGGATAATCCACCGCAAGGCTATCTGGGCACTGCTTTTATTATGTTTTTTGCCGATAGCAGAGAGGACGGGATTCTTAAAAATGTCGTTACGCCCTCCAGCCAAAGGCGACCAGGCTTCCATTTGCACACCTTTTTCTTGTAACGATGCCTGTTCTTCTGCCTGATGGAAGAATGGATGACATTCGATTTGATTAACCACGGGTTTGATCTTCGCATAAGAAAGCAGTTCTTCGAGTTGTTCGGTCGTGAAATTGCTTACTCCGATAGCTTTGATTTTTCCTGCCTCATAAAGTTCTTCCATTGCTTGCCACGAACCTTTTATATCTTCGTAAGGGCGTGGGCGGTGGATAAGATAAAGGTCTATATAATCTACTCCCAATTTCTTCAAGGATGCTTCAAAGCCTTTCTTTACTTTTTCGTATCCCATATCATCCACCCAAAGCTTTGTGGTAATAAAAAGCTCTTCACGATCAATACCGCTTTTTTTAATCCCTTTTCCTACCGATTCTTCATTCCCATACGTCATGGCCGTATCAATCAGGCGATAACCGACAGAAATAGCTTCTGCCACACTGTTTTCAGCTATTAAACCATTGAGGGAATATGTTCCAAATCCTATAATAGGCATATTTACACCGTTATTAAGTGTAATAAACGGAACCGTTTTAGCACTCGTATCACCACCGGTCATTTCCGATTGGGCAGAAGAGACTAAAGGAAATATCAATAATGCTCCTAAAATAATTGTTTTTAGTGTGTTATACATTGTATGTGATTTTTAATGATTAATAAATCAAAACTCAATGCTCTGCTTCAGTTGTTCTGCATACAGGTCGACACGACGCATTTCCTGCGTAATTTTTATACCTTGCGGACATTTCGGGAGGCACTGGTCACATTCTATACAGTGATTAGCCTGTCTCAGTTTCGGCACACTGCGGTCATACCCGACCAGGAATTCCCTCCGTGCCCGGCGATAATTTTCATCGTTTGAATTCTTCAGTATCTTTCCGGAACTTACGCAACGGTTATAGTGCCCGAAAATACCCGGAATATCCAGTCCGTAAGGACAAGGCATACAATACTGACATTCGGTACATTGAATATATTCCGAGTCGATAAGTACTCCCGTAGCCTCCTCCAATACTTTATTTTCCTGTTCGGTGATTGGCGCTAAAGGCGAGTAAGTGATAATATTCTCCTGTAAATGCTCCATATAGACCATGCCGCTCAGTACGGTCAGCACATTCTCGGGTGTTCCCGCATAACGAAAAGCCCATTGTGCCGCGGTATCCTCCGGGCGTACATTCTTCATTAGGGTAAGCGCTTGTGCCGGAACCCTGGCTAAACGCCCTCCCAAAAGCGGTTCCATAATTATAGCAGGGATATTATGTTTTACCAATTCGCCATATAAGTATTCGGCATTCACGTTCCTCACCCCGTCGGCATGCTGCCAATCCTGATAATTTAGCTGTATTTGCACGAAATCCCATCGGATATCCATTGCCAGCGCGTAATCATATACCTTTACATCTCCGTGAAATGACCAACCTAAATTACGGATACGACCTTCGGCCCTTTCCTTCAGAAGGAAATCGAGCAATCCGTTATATATATAGCGTACCTTGAATTCCTCAATACCATCGCGGCCTCCTCCTATCGAATGTAACAGGTAATAATCAATATAGTCTACCTGTAATTCCCGCATCGAATTATGATACATGGCAATTCCGCTCTCCAATGTATTATTCCGGGATGATTTTGTGGCAATAAAAAATTTATCGCGGGGATGGCGTTTCAGGGCGATACCCGTAGCCGCTTCCGACCAGCCCCGTATGTATACCGGCGCCGTATCAAAATAGTTGACCCCGTGAGCGATGGCATAATCCACCAATTCATTCACGGCATCCTGATCAACTTCTTCACCATTCCCGTCCGCCCGTTTCCGAAGTGGCCAGCGCATGCATCCGTAACCCAGGAGTGATACCACATCCCCCGTAATCTGGTTGGTACGATAAGTCATTTTATCTGTCGGTACTTCGCCCGAAGCACCATCTGCTGCCGACACTATATCTTTAGGCTTACAACCTACTAAGGTCGCGGTTGCAACAGCGGCTCCTATTCCCCCTGCTTTCAGAAAATCACGGCGGCTTATTCCTTCTTTATTTTTGTTTTTCATAATGAATCTATTGTCTAAATCGAATGATGCCTCACATTTCCTTCTACATAAATTGCGCTGAAAGGCCGCGCCGGACATAAGTATTCGCAAGCGCCACAACCAATGCAAAGCGCTTTATCGACCACAGGAATTTTCAATGATTTATTATTGTCCGGATCAAGAGCTATCAGAGTAATCGCTTTCGTCGGACAGTGACGTTCGCAATCGGTACATTGCACCTTGTCCGTATTCACAACGCAATTATCTCTGATCCAAAGCGCGTGTCCGATAGATATGCCCGTTTTATCGGCAATCGTAACGGGTTTTATTGCCCCGGCAGGACAAACCTGGGAACATTCTGTACATTCGGGACGGCAATATCCTCTTTCATATGACATTTCGGGCTGCATGAATGTATTCAATTTATTTGACGGTCGCAGAACACCGTTAGGACAAGCCGATACACAAAGCTGGCAAGCTGTACAATGATCCTTCATATTTTTGGCGCTTAATGCGCCCGGAGGTACAACAGGAGCTTTCCGGTCCGGTATTTTTTTATCTTCAATGGTTGCCAATCCGCCATCTACTTTCAACTGCTGGGCTCTTACGAAATTGGTTACGGTAAACACTGTTACCAGAGATATGATATTACGGCGTGACATTCCGCCTTTTTCGGTAGAGTCGGTTAAAGGCTTTACTATCGATTCTTTTTTCTTTCCTACCCATTGTGGGGCATATTCCATTGCTCCGAATTTACATTTTTCGATACAGGTAAAGCAAGTTACACACCGGCTGGAATCTATATTCCTGTTTTTTACGTCTATACACGAAGCTTTGCAGTTGCGGGCACATAATCCACATCCGCTACATTTATCTTCAACAAAAGACAACCTGAAAAGAGAATACCTGGAAATAAAACCCAGGAATGTACCTACCGGACAAACAGTATTACAATAAGTCCGCCCGTTACGCCATGCCAGGATAATTAAAACAGCAAAAGTGATTACGGCAACGAATAAAGCCGTAATACTTTTCAGCCAGACATCGACCGAATAAAACGTATAGCTATCTATCCGTTGTGAAAAATAAGCGAGAAGATTATTGCCCCATTGATATAAAGGGGCAAATAAGCCGGAAACAATACGGCCGTATGCACTATACGGCTCCAATATGACAACGACTGAGCTGATACCTGCTGCGATAGCTATAATAAACAACGCCAATATCCCGTATCTTAACCACGAGATAGCCGTAGAATATTTGAAACGGTTCTTCTTACGTTTTCCAGCTACCCATGATATGATATCCTGGAATATTCCTAACGGACAAATCACCGAACAATAAACACGTCCGAAAAACAGGGTCAGTAAAACAAGTGTCAAAACAATACCCACATTCAATGCCAATAATGCCGGTAAAAACTGTACCTTGGCCAGCCATCCGAACCATCCGTGAAGTGTTCCTGTAAAATCCAGAAACAACAGGGTTATAAAAACAAAACAAAATACGGCAACTGTTACTCTGATTTTTTTTAGCATAACTTTATCTCGAGAATATATTTTAACAAAGGTTACCTGATAAGGGTTATGTTTATTATTGAACAACCGGTTTATAATATGTCATATACCGGTTTACCTTATAAATACATCTTTTGTCTGAGGATGCACTTATTGGATGTCTCAAATTTAATAATAGAATATTTTGGTTATCGCCCATTTTCTATTAAAACGAATAAAAAGGCAGCCAACACGAAAAAAATAATATCTCACGGGAAGGTTACGGAAAATTATTATATTTTATTGATTATATAACCTTTGACATATAATTCTACGGGAAATCCGGCTCCGGATAATGAATACCGGAATATATAAACAGTTCTTCTTCACATGCCTATTTATTATTCCTGTGGCAAAGGAATTCATTGAAATCCTTATAGAGTGCTGAATCTTTAAACAATAGCAAATATTAAACTGTAATAATTTTGAGTTTAGAACAACCTAGTAATTTTTAACAATAAAATTCGAATAAATAAAAGACCGGAATTCAAAAAATCGGCTTCTTTAAAAAGAAGCCAATATAATAAAAGATAATGGTTCGCTTCTTCTTTTTAATTTATCTCCGAAAGAATTACGTCAATATTATCAGAAGCATTTTTAAGAAAATCATTAAGACTATTTTTTAATTGATTTAATCTCTTTTCCAGTTTTATTTCATGGATCCCTTCAGTTATTCTAATTTTGTTTCTTATAATCTCGATATTAAAGTTATTGCTTGTAGTCGCATAAGGCAAATCCATATAAGCTTGATTTGCAGAAAACTTCCTGTCCCAAGGTTGTAAAGTATCAGTAAGAATAGCAAAATATGCAAAAGGAGATTTAAGAAGATCGGTTTTATAGTATTTGTTTTCTAATTCCGATGGATAAAGATTATGTATTGCTATAGCAAAACAAGATTCTGTTAAAATGTCAAATCTTTTATAATTCTTCTTTTGATCCCATTGACTAATATCCGTGTTGATTGCTAAGTTTTTTAAGCGCAGTAAGTTTATATCTGATTGATTGTGAGACAATATAATCTCATATATATTTAAAATCTCAATCATTACAAGGGCACTGTATATACCATGATCATAATACTTACCATTTCGTTTACCATGAATAGGCCTATAATTATTCAGAATATGTTCAAAGTCGCCAAGTTCAACTTCTTTCATTTTTTTGTTAATTGCTAAAAAAAATGGATCTTTTTCCACAGAACTAAAAAAAGCTTCCGTATCTATAGAATTGGTCTCATACTTAATTAAGAAAGTTGGATCAATCTCGAATTTAAGCTTAGTGCCTAAATTTTCCCTTATTGATCTTATAGCAACAACAAGATTATTATTCGCAATAATATCTCCACTTATATGTGTAGATATATTTGCGATCATAGTTTCATAGTCTCCAAAAGCATCACTAAATATTTCTCTTACTGTTTCATCTGCATCTTTCTCAGTAAACTGAAAATACTCTTTTTGAGGTAGTTTGTTTTTTAGTAATTTGTTTAATACACTTGATATTAAATCGGGGATATTATTATTCAAATTTTGAATTTCCTGTAATAAACCATCAATCGCAGATGAATTTATTGAAGGATCATCTTCCATATATTTATAATAACCGGCTAGTTTATACAGTACTAAATATATTTCAAAGCAATATTGTTGAAATTCATTTTCAGTCGTAATTAATTCTAATTTGGATTTTGTCAAATTTGCTAAATGTTCTAATGCTTCTTGATAGTCCCGCTTTTCTATATCTGAAAATAAGTAATCAAAGAAAACGCTTATTTGTTCAAATGGATTTGCATAAAAATATTGAATGGTATAATTTTTATTGTAATGCAAGTCTTCAAAAGGAAAAGAAGCCAACAGCATCGGATTATTGTTTCTCTTTTTATAATATTTAGTAAGATACACAACATGAGATTTGTCTTGCTTGCCTTTCTCATTAGCTGAATCTTTTTCTGTATCTAAAATTTCTTCTTCTTTTTTCGAAGAAACTGTATTGGTGGGAATATATAAAACTAAAGGATAATTATTAGAATCAAACAATACAGCACAGATGTTTTCTTTAGGAAATATATTGACAATATTTCTTAATGTTTTATAGCCATAAATACCGGCTAGTTTCTTTGCATTACCCCACTTAGTAGGGCTTAAATCATCAATAATATCTTTATTTTTTCCATCAATTTCTTTAACAACAGCCTTTTCTGTAATTTCTGTAGATGCTTCTTCCTGGATTTCCTCAATTAAATAATTACTAACCAACAGGCCAAAGGATTCTTCATTATGAGCGGTATTTAAATTATTGATAGCAATTATTTTTGACAAGCTTTTAAATACTAAATCTTTACCAAGTGACTTTGATATTTTTTCGAAAGCTTTAATATATTTCTTTTGTTTATCTTTAAAAGAGTCGGTGTTATTTTCAATCCCTAGATAATATTCAAAGGGATAAGCAAGATCATGATAAAGAACAAAATATCTCCAAGCAATAATTACATCTTTCTTCGCTGAAATATTCATTGAAGAATCTAAAATCTTTTTTTTGCTCCTTTTCAATTGAAATAGTTTAGTAACTTTCTCATTTATAGGCGTATGATAAAAATAGAGATAAACACCTAAAATATAAGAATGTACTAAATGTACAAAATGATCCCTTTTTATGTAATTATCTACTTTCTCGTGTAAATCTCCTGAATCCATATCAAGGATATTAAATAATAATCTAGTTGGAGGTGAGAAATGAGAATCATAGGTAATGCATAATAATATATCTTTAGCAAGCGTTATCTGACGTTCTGTATTCTCTTCTTCCAAAAAACTTATAAACAATTCTTTGTTTGGAAAAATGAAATCATGTAAGTACAAAAAGTCATTTTTACCTTTAGGCGGATTCGGAGAAGTGAATAACGCCTGTTTTAATGTCCCTCGAATATTCTTTTTTTGTTTCATGACATTTCTTTTATTTTTAGCTGAATTGGGAAAATATTAAGATGCCATTTTTTTATCTTATAGAAAGTAGTTTTTTACCTGTTCAGTAAACAGATATGTTGCAGATTCTTGTCCATCAGTCATCTTTTTAATGGACTTCGATAAAGAAGTGTAGAGCTTACATGTAGAATTAATTCTTGCTCTTCTTTTTCTTCGTTTCTTATTACTGGTTATCTTCTGTTGCAATCCTTTGCCTCTTGATAATATATTTGATATTTCTTTTTCAATTTCTTTTTGTTTATACATTTCTTTTCTAGCTGCATTATCCAGGTCCTTGCCAAGGTCAATAATCTCTTGTTTCTTTTCTTTTAAACTTCGATTAAAACTACTAATTAACAACTCATAGTGATTGTAATCAAAAAACTCACATTTATTTGTTTTTTTATTGTCTGGGAATGCAGTCCACAACCTATTTAAAATAAGCTGTAAACTTGTACTATAAACGTCAGATAGTTGTTTTAAGTGAGAGCAGTCCCAAAATAGACCTTTTAGTTTTTTTTTACGTTCTGAACCAGCCATAGTGTTTCTAACTATTAGTTTTAAGAAGATTAATTTATGAAATTTTCAAACATTTAATCCTTTTAATCAACATTGGATTATTGTTTCTACCTAATAAGGCATTTGATTCAAAAGTAAAAGTTATATTCAAGAATAACAAATATTTTTATTGAAAATTCATGTTGATTCATTAAAAATCAGCACTGAATTTCAACCAATTACAATCTACAGGAAGCCTTATAGACCATATTACAATATCGTTGATGACTAGGTTTTCTCTTATGCAAAAGGAATTATTGATAAAGAGTGTAAAACTGTATCCGAAAATATCTTGAGATTCTTTAGACGCTAAATATTTAGAATATTTAAAAAAACAGTAACAAATTCTTTAAGAGAAAATCTTTTTACGATCATCAAAGAACTACTTCCCAAATAGTCGGAGTGATAAATTGGTCGGAAAGACATATTTCATACTTAGCTGGTCTCGGTACATTTAGCCTTAACGATGGTTTTATCACTGAAAATAGGAATGGCAATAAATCTTGTATCAGTGATAACAGAATTAAAACTTGAACCGGATAGCAGAAATGCAAAATCTATTACTGATAACTGTCTGTTTTGTAGAAAAGGAACTTGCAGAGCATGTGTCAAAAGATGCCCGGTAGGAGCTATCACTACAAGCGGACACTACAAGATTAAATGCCGTATCCATGTGTATGGAGAAGAATCAAAAAAGTATGCAGTAGAACATGGAGGGAGTATAAAAAATCGGCTCAGGATGCGGACTTTGCTTCACAAATGTACCATGCGAATTTAAAATACCTAAATAGATACAGAGATATCTATTTTCATTCAGCATAAAAACTGGACTTAGGTCTGATTATCAATATTCAATCTAAAATTTTATGCTTATAAACGATGTTTTAAATATGAGGTTTTTCATCCTATTGGCTGAACCTTCATGAGAAGTAACTGACAAAGAAATGCATCTACCTATGCACAGCTTATTAAACATATAGGCACTGTGTTTCTCTATCTATAAAATAACATTAAGTTTTTTCGATGTTCGGAAAGGTGGATGAGTAGCCGAAAATGGAGATTTTAAAGATCTTATTGTAGCTTCAGATACAGATATAAATAAAAAGTCAGGTTTAAGCAGAAATAATGGAACTTTCTCTATAAGATGATAACCCTAAATAAAAACAAAATTTTATTTAGGGTTATTTCTTTATGAATCGTTTTATATATGTAAGGCTATTTTAAACATTGCTTTCAGCCTTTTTTACGAACTTAAATCTATATCTACTATGCGTCCATTCATTTTCATCGCTTTTTCCATATTTATCTCTATGACTGTATCCGCACAATGCCAATATATACCAGATGTGGGATTGGCAAAACAACTGGAAGAAAGCCGGAATCTTCGTTCTACATTTAAGGCCGATCCGTCCAATGCCGCCCTTACCCGCTGGTATGGTAAAGAAGTGATTTCTTCGCGGATACTGCCACTGGCAGATGATTTCGAGTCTCTTAGACATAAAGGCCCCGGCACAATACAGGTTGATCGCGAGATGACCGTTTCCGGCAAAGGGAGCATTCGTCTGGATACTCCCGTATCGTTGGACGTGAAGAATCCAAGTAACCGTAATTATGGAATGCCGGAAATTATCCGGCCACTAGATAATGAAGATCTGCATGATTATAACCGCTTTTCTGTTTGGGTTTACGTTGATGCTCCGGGCATTTACCTTGCTTTTACCGGATTTACGCTTTACAACGAAGGCGTGAAAATAATGCCAGTACCGGGACGTTTTGAAGGACAGCATTTTGAAACCGTTTATCCAAACAAATGGCAACGGATCGTATGGGAGATACCAGATCTGTATCGTGACAAGGTAACCGGACTTTCGGTTAATATTATGATGACAGGTGCTCCTGCTGGCGCAAGCGAACAGATGAGCTTGTATATAGACGATATGCGTCTGGAAAAGGTAGAACCTGAAAATACACGTGGCTTCACTCTGCGTAAGAATGCCATCGCATATAGCCACAGCGGTTATAAGCACGGCGCACGCAAGCAGGCATTGGTACAGAATGTAAAAGACGTTTCATTCAGGCTTCATGACGAAGCTACCGGCGCCGTAGTCTATGAAAGCAGGGGCAAGGCGATGGAAAACGGCTTTGTACTGCTGGATTTCAGTGACTTTGAGCAGCGTGGACAATATACGGTTTCTATTGGTAATATTACATCCAAACCCTTTGCTATCGGCGATGACGCTTATCTGGCGACCGCATGGCGTACGCTCAACTTTTTTTATGCTGAACGTTGCGGCTACGATCAGCCGGGTATCCATCAGGAATGCCATCTGGACGTGCTTTGTATGCATCCCGACGGACGCAGTATCAGCGTGGCCGGTGGTTGGCACGATGCAGCTGACATGACGCAAGGTATCGGCAATACAGCTGAAGGTGGTATTGCCATGCTGGAAATGGCTGCCGCTGTGAAAGGAAAGGATCAGGTATTGTACGAACGTTTACTTGAAGAAGCCCGATGGGGACTGAACTGGGTGATGCGCACCCGATTTGGCGACGGTTATCGGCAAGGAGGGCTGATTATAGGTATCCATACGAAAAATATACGGGGAGACAAGGATGATATGGAAGCTATTGCCCGTAATTCTCCATCGGATAATCTGATGGGCGCCTACTATTGTGCATTGGCTGCCCCATTCTATGATACATCGGACCCTGTATTTGCCCGTTGGTGCCGCAATTGTGCAGTAGAGGATTTTGAGTTTGCTATGGATATAATCAATACCGGTCAACCTGTAAACAATAGTATGGAGTTATCCGCTCTGGCAATGACTGTTTCCATGTATATGTATCGTCTCACAGGTAAGCAGTCTTATATCGATTATGCGGCCGGTTTTGCACGCACGGTAATGAATTGCCAGCAGTTGGAACGCCGTAAGGACTGGACGATGCCGCTTCATGGCTTCTTCTATGAAACGGCAGATAAGAAACGTATCCAGGCCTATTACCATCAGAGTAAAGAGCATCTGCCCGTACAGGGACTGTCTATGCTACTTACTGATGTTCCCAATCACAAGGATGCTGCACAGTGGAAATCTTCTTGCCAGGCATACGCGGACTACCTGCATGACATAGTCGAAGTGATGACACCTTACGGAATCCTGCCAGGCGCAGTATACGAGGTGGACAATACAGACTACTCTAACCTTTATCACGAAGGGGAACAGGTAGGTTTGCCCTCGCTGGAAGAATACAATGCGCAGGTAAAAAATGGTATCAGGCTATCCAAAACGTATTACCTGCGCCGTTTCCCTGTAGCCTACCAGTTCAGGGGTTTCCATGCAGTTCATATGGGTAAGGCCAAAGCCGCTTTTATTCTGGCTCGCCTGCTGAATGATACTGAACTGAAGTATATCGCTACCCGTCAACTGGAATACATTATCGGCTTCAATCCCTATGCCGCCAGCACGATATACGGTGATGGTTACGACTACCATCCGCTTTACGGAGCATATGCCGGTGATGTTGTCGGTGCTGTACCTGTAGGCATAGAAACTTTCGAGAACGATGACGAACCCTATTTCCCAACCCAAAATAATTGCACCTACAAAGAAATATGGACGCATACTACCGCCCGTGTACTATGGCTGGTGGCCGAATTGTTTAAGGAATAGGAAAGAAAAAAGTGCGATTCACAACTTGTTAGGGCCAAAGATTCATTTCCGGTCATGACTTCTTGACTACTATTTAAATGATAGTCCCTGTATAGTTGATATAGAATGTAATAAATACGATCCATACCTTAATTATAATTCTAAGAAAATGAAAAATATAATGTCTTTATTCAAAATGCTCCCCAAAAAGACTGTAGTAATCATTGCTTCTGCCTTATTTCTTTCAGTCTCTTACTCTTATTCCCAAAAGATAAATCAGGTGAATGTTATACCTCGTCCTGTACATATGACAACAGGGAATAAATTCTACAAGATAAATAAGATAGCGGAACCGGGTCAATCCGAAAAGGTGCGTTATATTATTGACGAACTATTCGATAAAGATAAACCGGAAGGGTATAGATTGGATGTTAATGAGAAGGGTATAACCGTCAAAGCGGGAACCGAAGCAGGTTTATTTTACGGCCAACAGACGTTGCGACAGCTACTTACACCTGAAGGTATTCCGTATATATGCATAGAAGACGCACCGCGTTTCCCATATAGGGGGCTTCATCTGGATGTATCGAGAAATTTCTTCCCGAAAGAGTTTGTGATGAAAATGCTTGACGCAATGGCCTTTTATAAGCTTAACCGATTTCATTGGCATCTTACCGATGGCGCCGGATGGCGTATCCTGATAGATAAGTATCCGAAATTAACCGCTAAGACAGCTTTTCGTAATGCCCCTGATTTTATGAAATGGGAAGAAACCGGGCATAAGTTTGTCGACGAAGGAACACCTGGCGCATATGGAGGATATTACACAAAAGAAGATATCCGTGAAGTAGTAGCATATGCACAGGCAAGGCATATAACGATTATCCCTGAAATTGAGATGCCGGGGCATTCTTCGGAAGTATTTGTCGCTTATCCTGAACTGTGTTGTTCCGGCGAAGCCTATAAGGACGGAGATTACTGTATTGGCAATGAGGACTCTTTTATATTCATTGAAAATGTACTGGCGGAGGTTATAGAGCTGTTCCCTTCGGAATATATCCATATCGGTGGTGACGAGGCATCTAAACGCGCGTGGAAGACCTGCCCGAAATGCCTGAAACGAATGAAAGAGGAAGGGTTGCAGGATGTGGACGAACTGCAGAGTTATATGATCCGGCGTATAGAGAATTTCCTTCATTCAAAAGGACGCAAACTGATTGGCTGGGACGAGATTCTGGAGGGAGGTATAGCTCCTGATGCCACTGTTATGTCATGGCAGGATGAGAAGGGCGGGATAAAAGCGGCACGGCTGGGACACGATGCTGTAATGACGCCTCAGAATTATTTATACTTCGATTTCTATGTAGCCGACCCCAGGGCAGAACCTTATTCCGCAATCGGCGGATATACCCCGCCCAAACGTGTGTACAGTTATAATCCGGTATTGGCAGACTCGCTTACCGAAGCCGAACGTAAACACATCATAGGCGTGCAGGCAAATACATGGACAGAATACATCCCAACCACCGAACATGCCGAATATATGATATTTCCCCGCGCGCTGGCCTTGTCCGAAGTAGCTTGGTCGCCACAGGAAACACGTTCGTGGGAAGATTTTAAACCTCGTATGAATGCGCATATTCCGGTACTTCTGGGAATGGGGATAAATGCGTTTCCACTTTCCTGCGATATAGATATTGCCATGCAGGTAGATACTATAAATAAGCAGATTGCTGTTATGCTGGATGCTGAAAAAGACCCTGCAGAAATACATTATACTACCGATGGCTCTATTCCTACAGCATCGTCTTCCCTGTACAAATATCCGGTAATCGTGAAAGATTCGGCAGTCATCAAAGCAGCCATATTCAAGGATGGGAAGATTCAGGGAGGAAAGATATCTGAAAAACGAATCGACTATCACCGGGGTATCAACAAACCGATCCGTTACAATAATGAGTTATCTTCCAGATATATGGCCGGAGGAATAAATGCGCTGCTCGATGGTTACCGGGGAGGATGGACTTATTATGATGACAGATGGCAAGGCTATACCAGTTCGCTGGATTGTATAATAGATATGGGAGAAACGACAGATATCCATAGAGTATCCTCACGTTTTTTACAATTGACCGGTCCTTCTGTATTCCAACCACAGCAGGTAGAACTTCTAACATCGACCGACGGTGAGAACTTCCTATCGCAGGGAATTATTCCGTCCACCGTATCCCGTGATGAAAAGAAACTGACTTTTAAAGATTATACTTTCACCGGTAATTGGAAGGCCCGCTATATCCGGCTGAAAGCCAAAGAAGATAATGGTCATATATTCATTTTCACCGACGAGATTGTAATATGGTAGCCGACCCATGAAGTGATATATAATAATAGTTCTGAACAGTAACAGGTTTGTAAACCTGATTTCGTTTTAAAATTTAGGGTTATTTCTTTTTGATTCATTTTATATATGTAAGGCTAAAGATAAAATAATGCATAAAGAGTTGTTAAAGAAATATATAGAAGGAAATTACCTGACAGATGATGAATGTGAAACAGTTGTCAGCTGGCTGGAAGAATCACCTGAAAATATGAATGAGTATAAAACTCTTCACAAGATATACGATGCATTTCTTTGGAATAGGTATGGAGAGAATTATAATATTCTTTCCGGAATTCAGCTTAAAAAAAGAAGTATAAAAAGGCAACTTATAATTCTTTCCCGCTATGCAGCGGTATTCCTCATTGCTGTATTGGGCTGTTATATTTTCCTTACCTATTTTGGTGCACCGGAAGCTGTAAGAACAGAAACTGCTAGAAATACAGTATTTGTTCCTCCGGGGCAAAGAGCTGAAATTACGCTTACAGATGGAACCAAGGTATGGTTGAATGCCAGGACAAGGTTTATCTATCCTGAGAAATTTGACCCTGATCACAGAGATGTATATCTGGATGGGGAAGCCTATTTTGAAGTGGAAAAAGATGAAAAAAGACCTTTCACCGTAAGGACGGATAATTATAACATTAAGGTATTAGGTCCTGAATTTAATGTCATAGCTTACAAAGGCTCGGAGCTGTTTGAAACATCCTTGCTGGAAGGTTCGGTAGAGGTGAAATCACATGATGAAAAGTCATCATGTGTACTTTCACCTGATAACATTGCCTATACTGAAAATGGAAAGTTGAAGACCGCTCCGCTCATTGATAAGAATTTTCTACTATGGAAAGATGGTATTATTTATTTTGATAATGAAACGGTACTCGAAATAATGAAAAAGCTGGAACTATATTTCGATATTAAGATTGATGTGCAGAATAAGTCCATAATTACGCACAGATATTCAGGGAAATTCAGGACTAAAGATGGTGTAGAGCAAGTGCTGAAGGTTTTGCAACTGAAGCATATGTTCAAATACACACGGGATGATTCTGCCAACATTATTAGTATTTTATAAGAAAAACGACTAAAAACCTTAAAACCTAATATGCCTATGAAATAACCAAAAGAAAAACAAGTGCCCGGAAAATGCTGTAACATTCCCCGGGCATAAAGACCAATACCAGACTAGTGATAAATTAATCTTAGTACTAACCTTAGATATACAAAAGTATGAAAAAAAAATTGTATCCGGAATCTAATTACTTCCAAACACATTTAAAACGAGGACTACGAATTATGAAAATCAGTTTTCTCTTTTTATTTATTTTCACAACAGCGATATTTGCGGAGGGAGCGCATTCACAAATTGCACGAGTAAACATCCAGAAACAGAGCGGAACTCTCAGGGAGGTTATCAATGAAATCGAAAATCAGACGGACTATCTGTTTGTTTACAACAAGAGTGAAGTTAATATGAATCAGCTGGTAACTGTAAGTGCCAAAAACCAGTTGGTGGCAAATGTACTTTCTAATATCTTCAACAATACGGATATTGTATATGCAATGACGGGCAACAACATTATGCTGATGAAAGTTGAAAAAGTATTGCAGATACAGCAGGATGGAAAGCATATTACAGGAACCGTAACCGATGAATCAGGAGAACCTCTGATCGGGGTTAGTATACGAATCAAAGATACGGCCACTGGTACAATAACAGATATAGACGGCAAATTTACAATTCAAATATCCGGAGAGAATACAGTGTTAGTTTTCTCTTATGTCGGTTTTAAAAATCAGGAAATAGTAGTAGGCAACAGAAATGATATATCCGTCGTGTTAGTCGGTGATTCCAGTGATCTGGACGAAATTGTTGTTGTCGGTTACGGCGTACAGAAGAAACAATCACTGACAGGAGCTGTGACGGCTATCAATTCTGACGAAATTATGACTACAAAAACCGAAAATCTGATTACAAATGTTCAGGGAAAGATTCCAGGCTTGCTCATCCGTCAAAAAACTGGTGAGCCGGGGACTTTTGACAACATGGTCAGCATTCGCGGATATGGCGACCCCTTAGTTGTTATCGATGGTGTGACCCGTGACGGTGGTACTTCAGAACTTGCCCAGTTGAATGCTGATGACATTGAAAGCATATCAGTTTTAAAAGACGCTTCTGCTTCCATTTATGGGATGGGTGCGGCCAATGGTGTCATTCTTGTCACTACTAAAAAGGGTGTTGCCGAGAAGCCCCGGATTTCTTATTCAGGCCTTTTTGGTCTGAAGAACGCTACTGGAATGGAATCTACGGTAGATGCCTATACTTATCGTCTGATAGCCAACGAAATGGCTCGTAATGGTCAACAGCCTGCCGCCTATAGCAATGATGTCCTTGAAAAATATAGAACTGGTGCACCGGGTTATACGGATAATGACTGGCTTAACATGTTCATGAATAATTTAGCATTCCAGCAGAATCATACTATTTCAGTGAGGGGTGGTTCAGAGAAGACAAAATATTTCGCAAGCTTCGGGTATACGGAAGATAATGGTTTACTGAAAAGTGGTATTCAATACTACAAACGATACAATCTGCGTAGTAACCTGACCACAGAGATAGTAAAAGGTATAACACTGAATATTGATATATCCGGTCGCATGGACGAGACCCAAAGACCCCGTGAAGATTTTTTGTGGACTTACAAGACTTTGGTTGTAAACGACCGGGGTATCGGCTGGCACACCATGGATAATCCGACACACCTCTCTAATATCGGCCCGGAAGGCAAAAACCCTTATGCTCTTGTTGATCCTGAACAGGACGGCTACCGTCGTGGCAAAGGTTTGACTTATTCTGCAGATGTAGAACTAAGTTGGAAAGTGCCATTTGCAGATGGTTTGATTGTAGGTATTCTGGGATCATTTGACGGGAATAACCGTAATAATTCCACCTTACAGAAATCTTATCCATTGTATGATTATTTTACAGACGCACCTTCCGGTAAATATGGCAGTGATAATTATTCCAATACAATGGGAATCTTTCAGAAAGTTTATGGTCGTGGACAGGCCAACTATTTGCGTTCTTTCGGCGAGCATAATATAAATCTTCTTGGCGTTGTAGAACTGTCAAGCACCCGTTACGACGAATTGAACGGCGCCCGTCAATACACCGAACTATTCACTAACGATATATTGAACCAGGCCAGCGCAAGTACGGCTTCCAATAGCGGTTACCGTAACTATACGCGTAGGGCAGCCTATCTGATGCGTGCAAATTATGACTATGCCGGCAGGTATCTGCTGGAAGCAGTCGGCAGATATGATGGGTCATATCGTTACGCTCCGGCCAAACGTTGGGCTTTCTTTCCATCCGTTAGTGTGGGCTGGCGTATTTCCGAGGAAAAATTCATCAAGGAAAATGTTCCTCTCATTACCAACCTGAAACTTCGAGCCTCATATGGAGAAAGCGGGACAGATACGGGTGACGCATTCCAATACATTTCTGCATATACGGCTTCGTCTTTGGGCTATGTATTTGATGGCAACAGCCAAGTGGTAGGTATGAAAGCTCCGGGTATGCAATCAGACCAATTGTCATGGATCACTTCTAAAATAAGTAATATAGGTCTTGATTTTGATTTTTGGAATGGCAAACTGAATGGTACGGTTGAATTCTTTCAGCGTAAAAATGATGGATTACTCGGCAGCCGTATCCAGACTATTCCTAATACGTTCGGTGCGGATTTCCCGCAGGAAAACATCAATTCCAATATGAATATGGGGTTTGAGGTGTCATTAGGAACAAGAGGCAAGATAGGAAAAGACTTCGAATATCAAGTATCTGCCAATCTTACATATGCCCGTGTGAAGACGTTACACCAGGAGCGTGGTGAATTCTCAAGTTCCATGGACAGGTGGCTGAATGGCCAGGAGAACCGGCTTCAGGGAGGGATATCTATGTACAAATACAATGGTCAATATACATCTATCGAACAATATGAAACTGCACCTTTGATGGGTGGAAGTCAAGGCAACTCTATGATGCTGCCGGGTAGTTATAAGCTAGTAGACCTGAACGGTAATGGGATCATAAGCCGTTGGGGAGATATGAGTGACCTTGTTATGGAATTTTGGGGTAATTCAACCAGCACCGGTTCATTGAATCCGCCTCTCCAATACGGTTTGGTGTTGGCAGGCTCTTATAAAAATTTTGATGTCAACATGCTTTTTCAGGGTGCTTCCCTTTTCTCCATATCTTATCCCAACGATGACGTATGGGGTTATCTGGATAAGACTAATCCGACTCTGATTGCCAAATATATGGACCGCTGGCATACAGTCAATCCGACAGATGATCCTTATAATCCTACAACGAAGTGGGTATCTGGTTTCTATCCGGCGCTTCGCAAAAGTAGCGGCGGAACTACGGAAAGCGGTAACTATTGGGCTTACGGCATTGACGTCTGGAATCCGGATGCTACTTATCTTCGTCTGAAGAGTTTGGAAATAGGATATACTTTATCTAAATCGTTGACCCAAAAAATGGGTGTTGGTAGTGTGCGGTTGTTCGTCAACGGTTCTAACCTGCTTACATTTTGTAACCGTCAATTGAAAAATGCTGATCCTGAACGGGAAGAGGCAGCTTGGTCTGCCAGCTTGGCTTATCCATTGATGAGAGCATACAATTTTGGACTAAACATTAACTTTTAATACAGTAGAATCATGAAAAAGCATATTATAACAGGATTGCTATGTGCAATGATAGGACTGTCCGCTTGCAACGATTTTTTAGAACTAAAACCGCTTGATAAAGTATCGGGGGACCAGTTGACACAGACTCCGGGCGGGTTGAAGGCGCTCCTTGCCAATATATATACCTTGATACCAATGGAAGACTTTTCATATCGTCCGAACGAAGGCTTTAATCTGCATAACTATAATGGTGTTAACGGAACAACTAATATTGCAATGTACACGGATGAAGCTACCCGTAGCGACGGGGATCAGGGTATAGGTCCAGAAGGATTCACCTATTGGCCTTACGGTGATATCCGTCAGGTAAATTTATTTTTAGATAACATTGCGATAGCAAAGAATAGCAATTCCATTACAGTAGATGAAGCGGAACGTCTGACCAGTGAGGCCCATTTTATACGTGCTTATATCTACTTCGGACTAGCAAAACGTTTCGGAGGCGTACCTCTGATAGACCATGCACAGGATGGGGATTATACACCTGGTGACGCATCCAAACTTTTTATACCGCGTAGTACTGAGTTGGACACATGGAAATTTGTTCTGAATGAATGTGATCAGGCTATTGCTCACTTGCCGGAAACGGTTACTAAAGACGATGGTATTTTCCGCGCTTCCAAATGGGCGGCATACGGATTGAAATCAAGAGTCGCACTTTTTGCCGCATCAGTGGCGAAATATTGGAATAATGCACCGTTAACAGGAGATGCTGTTACTCAGAAACTGGTGGGTGGTATGAGTGTATCCGATGCTGATTTTTTCTATCAGGAGTGTATCTCTGCTTCAGAAGCCATTATAACTCTATCCGGTAAATCTCTGTATAAGCCGAATCCTACTTCACCGGAAGAAGCAGTTAATAATTACCGACAATTATTCCTTAACTTCAGTAACGACGAAGTAATTTTCGGTAAAGCATATTTGGATGGTACTATTTATTCGAACCAGGGACATAATTATGACCGGAACTATATTCTTGCTCAGGTGAATACGGGAGGGTCTATTCGTTTCGGGCGTTTTAACCCTACTCTAAATATGGTGGATCTATACGAAAACTATACGGATGACGGAACGGGAATGAGCGCGAAGATTGTAACCCGTACCGATGGCAATGAAGTTATTGTTTCCGGAATAAATACACCAAATGCGCTTAATCTGTCAGTTCCATACAAAAAATATAACGACTTGTACGAACCATTTAAAGATAAGGATGCCCGTTTGCTCGCAAGTATCATTGTCCCAGGTACCAATTATGCCGGTACGAAAATTATTCTGCAAGGAGGTATTGTGAAACAAGACGGTAATTATGCTGTTTATGCGAATGACCAGGCTCAGGGTAAAGATGGAAAGATTTATTTCGGTTATGGAGCGGAAGGAGCTACCCAGTATTCTGGGTTCGCCGCGTTAGGTGGTTCGGAAGATTCTAACTATTCTACTACTGGCTTCTCTATCCGTAAGTATATGCAGGAGGGTACTGTGCCAAGTGCGGATATGGGATCTACTACTTCTTATATTGATATGCGTTTGGCAGAGTTTTATCTGAATTATGCAGAGGCTGTTGTAGAGAGTGGAAAAGGAGATGTGACTATTGCCGCAAGATATATCAATGATTTGCGCCATAGGGCTGCACATACGGATAATATACCTTTGACACTGGATAATGTGCTGAAAGAACGTCGCGTGGAGATGGCATTCGAAGGTCATCGCTATTGGGATTTGGTACGCCGCAGAGAGTTTCATAAACTCTTTAATGCTACAAGCCGTACTGTGCTGGTTCCAATGGTCGATCTCCGGGAAAGTACTCCTAAGTATATTTTTGTAAGGGCATACTTTCACAAGGATGAACAAAACAACGGTCGTACGTTTCAACCGGGAAGTTATTATACTGATATACCAGGAATAGCAACCAACGGTCTGGTACCGAATCCGTAATGTTTAAGACAATAAGTTATTCAGTTAATAAAATTATTCAGTTTATGAAAAAAATATTTATATTCATTTCTTGCTGTCTGTTCACATTCGTTTCTTGTGAAATAGACAATTACGACGGGCCGGATGCTTCTATTCACGGCCAGTTCCTTGATGAAAAAACAGGAGAGCCCGTAGGTACTGATATCGAAAATGGCAACTCTATTATTGTACGGGAACAGGGTTTTACCAATCCGCAAGACCAGTACTGGTATATCATGAATACTGGAGAATATCGTGATAACCTGATCTTTGCCGCGACGTATGATGTAAGGTTTGAAAACTGTAACTTTTACCCTTTCAGGATAGATAATTTTGTAGTGAAAAAAGGGAATAATACATATGATTTTCAGGTAACCCCATATATTCGCATAAGAAATCCGAAAATCATGAAAAACGGTAATACCGTCACAGCCACGTTCTCCCTTGAAGCAGGTAATCCGGAAGTAAAAGTGAAGGAAGTCCAATTGTTCGCATTCTCAGATCAATGGGTGGGAAATAGTGTAAAGTATTCTTTAAGTGGCGGTAGTGATAAGGCTGTAATTTCTCCAAGTGAAATAATTAATTCTTCAAAGGCTTATACTTTGACGATTGACTTGGCGGAAAATGCCAATTCTTTCAAGTATACAGGAAAAAATTACTATTTTCGTATAGGTGCGCTGGGTGAAGTATCCGGTGTTGGGACTGTACGGCATAACTACTCTCCGCTAGAAGTCATAATGTTCTAAGCGCATAGCAGAAGAAGACGTTCTGCCATCATACAGGACGTCTTTTTTTACCATACAATTAATATTTTCCGCAGTAGTGCTGAACAGATATTTAGTTGAAAAATATTTTTTACTAACGAAGCACTGCTTCGATAAGTCAAATTTTTAAGTTTAAAAATAAAATCATGAAGAAACTGAAAATCATTTTTTTAATACTATTAGGAGTAGTATGTACACAGCTTTTCGCGGTACAGCCTAATTCTATATATTCCCAGAAACCCAATGTCCAGAAGCTTTCTATTTTACTCCTGAAAATTATCAGATAAAGGCAGATGGAAAGTCGGATGTGTCCGATGCCCTGCAAAAAGTTATTAATCAGATTAAGAGAGAGAAGAACTTCGGCATTCTTTTTATTCCCGAAGGAACATACAGGATAAGCAAAACAATCTATATCCCGGGAGCTGTCCGCCTGATTGGATATGGAACGAATCGTCCCGAATTTATTCTTGCCGGAAATTCTTTGGGTTTTAAGGACGAAAAAGTAAAATACATGTTCTGGTTTACCGGAGGATTGGTGGAAGAGGGAAAGGTTCCTCACGACGCCAATGCCGGAACTTTCTACAGTGCTTTTTCCAATATAAACCTGCGGATAGAAGATGGAAATCCATCTGCAGTAGGGTTGCGTACACATTATGCCCAGCATAGCTTTATATCACATGTGGATATTCATATAGGAAAGGGTAAGGCAGGCATACACGATGTAGGTAATGAAATGGAGAATGTACGCTTCTTTGGTGGCGATTATGGTATTATGACCCGTAAAGCCTCTCCCGGGTGGCAGATGATGATGGTGGACACCTACTTTGAAGGACAGCGTAAAGCCGCTATTCGCACACAGGAGGCAGGACTAACCATCGTAAGGCTTACTGCAAAGAGTGTTCCTGTTGTTATCGATATTGATGAAAACTACATGGAAAAGCTCTTTATGGAAGACTGTATCTTTGAGAATGTAAAAGATAAGGCTATTATAATCAGCAATGAAAATAATGCAGTAAACCAGATAACCTTACGGAATGTATTCTGTAAAAATGTTCCGGTTCTCGCTCATTATCGCAGAAGCGGGAAGCAGACTTTAGGTCAGGGAAATCTTTATCAGGTAAAAAATTACCGCCATGGGCTGGATATGGATAATATGTCGGCTAATCCTGAAATGAAAACAATAAGTGACATTGTACCTGTTCAGCAGATACCTGGTATAGAAAAGGATATTCCTGCATTGCCTGATGTCTCAAACTGGATAAGTATCAAAGATTTGGGGGCAAAAGGGGACGGCGTAACAGATGATACACAGGTTTTTCTCGATGCAATCGCTAAAAATCAGAATATATATGTTCCGCAGGGCTGGTATATTATATCAGAATCTCTTGTATTAAAAGAGACTACAAATCTGATAGGACTTAATCCGGTGGCTACACAACTGATACTGAAAGAAAGTACACCTGCCTTCAGTGGATTCGGAGCGCCGAAGCCTTTATTGGAGACACCTTCAGGAGGTAAAAATATTGTAAATGGTATAGGGTTAAATACAGGAGGTTATAATTACCGTGCTGTAGGTTGCAAATGGATGGCAGGTGCGGGCTCTTATATGAATGATGTTAAATTCATCGGTGGACATGGTAGTATGTCACGTGGGACGGAAGCGCCATGGTCTTGGCCGAAGAGGGGAATAAGTTCACCGGTTAGCCCTGTAGCCGAACAGGGAAAGGATTATGCCTGGGATAATCAGTATTGGAGTCTTTGGGTTACCAATAGTGGCGGGGGTACATTCAAGGATATATGGACTGCCAATTCATACAGTACCAGTGGACTTTATGTGAATGATACCAACACACCAGGAAGGATATATGCTATGTCGCTGGAGCATCATGTGAGAAATGAAGCACGCTTTAAGAATGTTTCCAACTGGAAAGTCTATGCGTTCCAACTCGAAGAAGAGAGCCGCGAAGGAGAATTCTGCCAGCCGCTCGAACTGGAAAACTGTTCGGATATGGTTTTTTCCAATCTTTATATGTTCCAGGTTATACGTGTCAATACAGTATATCCGTATGCTATACGTACGTGGAACTGTAGAGATGTGGAATTACTCAATGTGCATAATTATGCCCAGACAAAATATACAGCAGGATTGACACTATATGATGTAAATACAGGGATACAGGTGCGACCTTGGGAGTTTAACCGCCTGTATATTACAGGAGAAGAGCAAAAAGAGAAAACCGGTAATAAAGTGGAACAACTTGCCACTGGTTTTGAATTCGCACAGGGAATGAGCAGTGACAGCAAGGGAAATATCTACTTCTGTGAACAACGTCTCCGTCGTGTGTATAAATGGTCTGCCGAAACAGAAACAATTTCTCTGATTGCCGATTTCCCATGGGAGCCACTAGCTACAGCATGTGATTCGAAGGATAACCTGCTGGTAATATTTAAATATAATCCTCAACCTGGTTATCTGGTTGATGGTAAGCAGGAAACTGTTGCTGACCTTCCTGATGCTGGTGGTACGTCTTTCAGTGGTTGGGGCAATTCCGGCTTTGGTACATGGGTATATTCTGTTAACCCCGACAATCCGGAAGAAACAATTAAGCTATTGCCTAAAGTCCCTATGGGGTCAGTAAATAATATACATAAGGCGCTATATCCGTCAAACAGATGGAGAGATTTTCACGATTTCAATACAGTGGTTACATATAAGCCTGAAGAATGTTTTGTCGCACCTGATGGAGTAACCATTATACCTTGTCAGTATGATCTTGCCCGTAGTTGTGGTGTGCTGGAAGCTTTTCCCGGAAAACCATTTTATTCTTCCGATGAATACGACAGGAGAATGGTAAGGATGTCTGTTGACAGTTCTGGTAACCTTTCGGATATGAAATACTTCGTTGAAAACGGAGAATTCGGTTCGGCAACAGATGCAAACGGTAACCTGTATGTAGCGGATGGTCAAATATTGGTTTTCGATAAAGAAGGGAATAAGATAAACCAGATTAATATACCTGAGAGGCCTCTTACAATGGCTTTTGGAGCAAGAGATAAAAAGACCCTTTTTGTAAATTCATATAAGTCTTTATATAAGGTGAATATGTAAAACTTTGGTTATGGCAAAAACTTATTTTGTTCTAGTTTGCAGTAGATAAAGGGCTATTGAATATAACTTTTTGCTGTAGTATTGTCCTGCTGGATTTGTAATAGAACTATGTTGTAAGTTCTGGTTTTAAAGTTTGTAATGAACATCATGCCGGCCATAAATGGCTAATTGTAATATGTATGTAGAGGGGGAAAATTAAAATACAGTTTTCTCCCTTGCTTATAATACCTTTCCCCTTACTGATAGTTCTGTTTCTCCCTTTCAGTATTACATATACAAGGTTATCATTGGCTTCATACTCATAGGATACTCTGTTGCTGTACATGCTGTTTCTTGCTTGTAATGTCATGCAAGTAATTATAGGACATTTGTTTACCTCCTTTCTTTTTTTGTTTTGTAAATACACCCTGCCAACTTTTCTGACAGGGTGAATTTATTAGAAGTTATTACTATCATCATCAAGGCAATGCCTTGCTTTTAACTCCGACAGTTTAAATCAACTTTATTTTAACAAGAATAATTCATTTTCTCTATGAATTTTATGTTTCCATTCATTTTCTTCATTTGTTTCCATTTCATTTAGAATATAATTTTCTCTATTTGCTTTTAACAATAGATACTCACATACTGGGAAGTTTCCTACTTCCCAAATTCTTTTATATCCTATAAGACCAAAATCCTTATATATATTATCTAATGACAAAAAGATATTGTCAAAAAGATCATTAAATACAACCATATTATCCCAAAGAGTTTCCTTATAGTTAGGATTGCCTGTTGATGTTTTTATTATTTTAAACTGAATACTTGAATCTATAGAACTCATTGAAATAGACCATAAATACTCAATAAAGTCATCTTCCCATTTTATACAACTATTATAAGGGAAAAAGCTTTCTTGTTTTTCATTTACAAAATGATAAATATGGAAAAGGCTTGTTAATAGATTTTGAAATCCATCATTTAAAACCCCACTATGAGCAATTTCAATCTGATTAGAATCAGATTTTAAAAATGCTTTTATATACAATTGTGTTACTATCTCAAATCTAATTTTCATATTTTATGGATTTATAATTCTTATTATATCGGCATTCTCAGCTACAGATAGAACCCACCCTCCTAAAACTTGGCCAACTTTAACCGAGCCAACATCTTGCTTCATAATAATACAGCCCTGTCTCTTCGTCCAACTCTTTGGCATTATACAGATACGGCATATTCCATGTATTGCTGCGTTACTCGATAAAGACCTCTCTGAATAGTTGCAGGAATTCTATATTTTCTGTTTTTTTCGTATTGCATTTAGTTTATTACCCCTCGTGGTTTATTATGTGGATAAAATTCTTCAAGAAAAACCAAAGATTTTGATCATATAAAAGGACCAATAAAAATAGTATCGTCCTTTTTCATTATTTCATACTATACAAGCGTGCAACAGCAAGGGTTGCAAACCGAAGGACTAGAAATGTACTTAAAAATCCTAATCCCAAAAAGAATAAGGTTTATTATACTTTTTTGTTATTTCATTTTCATCTCCAATAACCATTAATTTTCCTTCTTCTGAAATATTATAGATATTTTTCTCATAGCACTCAATTACAGTCTTTATCCATGTAAATAGAGAATCATAAATAGGGACTGGCTTAGAAGAAAAAGTAATATTAGGACAATAATAAAATATTGAACCGTATGTCTTAGATTTCACCGATAAATCTATCATAATAGGATCATGTTTCTCCCTTGCGGTATTTACATATACAAGGTTACCATTGGCATCATACTGATAGGTATGGTCTTTCTTAATCTTATCCTGATTTTCTGATCCTTCGGTACGGTAATTCTCGTCTTTCAGGTTGGCTATCTGATGTGGTTTCTGGCTGTTGTACTCATAGGTCAGATCATAACCTGCTTTCAGCATTCCGTCAAATTGGATACCCTGTTGCTGTATATGCTGTTTCTTGCTGGTGATATTATGCAGGTTATCATAAGCCATTTTTTACCTCCTTTCTTTATTTTGTTTTGTAAAATTTGCCCTGCCAATTTCTGACAGGGCGAATTCATGTTATAAACTATTAATCCTTTCATCATCAAGGCGGAGCCTTGCTTTAAATCCCAACGCAGATGGAGCCTACGCTGAACGAGGGTTTCATATTATAATTCTATTTGGAATGAACTAATGTATGAACTATACATATCTACTGATTTTTTTTTATATTGTATAAGATAATAAAAATGTTGTTATTGCTAAATATTTTAGTAATTCTACCTTTCTGAGGTTTACGTAAATATTCTCTTGATATATAGATATATGGTTGGCTACCTGCATTCTTGTAGAAATCTTCATTATCTATATAAAAATCATTCAAAGAACCATCCTCTATTCTTTCTTTTTCTTTCTCCCCACTGTTTATGATAATAATTTCATTATTTGAGTAGTAAAAATACAGAATGTTATTCCTGATAGAGTAAGATACAATACCTTTTGGCAAGTAAATATTGTAATTATTCAGTAATAATATTTCTTTATCTTTTGATAATTGTACAGTTGGATTATAATTCAGTTCATTATAATTAGTATTTGAAGTTAAGATAATGCCCTTATCACCTGTGCCCATATTACCGATTTTTGAATCAACAAACGGACTTTTGCATGAAATAACAAGTAGAAAGAAAAACACACACAATATATTATATTTCATTATATACTTTTTTGAAAGGATGTGTCAAAAGTCTTTTTTAGTTCTTCTTTTATTCGGATTAATTTCAAATATCCAATTCTCAAAGACTAATAAATGACTTTTGACACAAACCTCAATTTCTATTTTGCTTTATTTATTTTTTTCATTGCATCTTTAAGTGATCCCCAAGAAATTGTAGTAATGGAACCTTCGGAATTGTAAAAACCTATGGTTTTTACATCTTTATATTTTACAGAAACTCCACCAACACTTGATACCGAACCCGTACCAAAACTGTTACTATAATCTCTTTCTTGAACATATCCCATAATGAAAGATGGTTCTGGATAGTTATAACCTTGCGAACCCTGAGATTGCATGTCTGAACCAGAGGGGCTCGGTGTTCCTATATTTATAATATTCCCAGAATCATCATAACCAAATGGATGTAGATGCCCGTCTGCATATGCAGTTCCGCCTCGATTTTCCAAGTCCATAGTTGCTGTTACCCAATCTTTACCTACAATCTTACCTGCATCTTTACCTTCAACGATTACGGATGGGCCTACATTACTCCTTTTAAAGCCTTTCTCAATACCTTTCTTATCGCTATCTCCAAATTCATAGATTTTATCAATATTACTCATCTCATCATTGCTAAAAGGTGTAATAACATTACCTTCATCTATGGATCTATTAATTGCATCCATATCTTTTTTCTCTTGAGTTAATACGACTTTTTTTAATCCAGGATTATCATTAGTTTGTTTAACTTTATCACCTTTCAAATTAAAATAATCTGTTAATCCTTTTGGATCAAATCTATTCACTGGATTCAGAGAACAATAATGATAAGGGGTTTTGTTCGGGTGTTTCTCCTGCAACGGGTCGGTAGACAGCCATAGGCTTATTCTCGGGTCATAGTAACGTGCCCCATAGTAGTACAACCCCGTCTCCTCGTCTAACTCTTTGGCATTGAACAGATAAGGGGTATCCCATGTATTATTCCGTTCTTCAATAAACACTTCCCCGAAAGGCACATACTCTATATGCTGAACAATTTCTCCATCTAAATCAGTTATCAAAGAACTACTACCCAAATGGTAGGAATTTAAATCCCATCGGAAGCTAAGCCTTGTGCTTAAATCAAAAATACCGAGACGCTATGTCGAACAAGGAGAACTTTTCATAGATAATAAATCATCCCATTTCATTTTCATTATTAATTTCCTTTTTATGGGTTCAAATGGACTTCTGAGTGGGTTCAATATCTTGTCAATATATAAATACCCATTTTGGACTTCTAAAATCCATAACTTTAGTTCTTTATTACCGCCATCTTTATATAAGATATTAAGGCCATTGCTCCACCAAGTATTGCATGAAAATCCTAAATTATTCTCTTTTATTATTTCTTCTATCGAAGAATAATTTCTTTGTTTAAGTGCTTTATTTAATAAGCCAATATTATCTATGTACAAATATTCAACTTCATTATTGGATGTTTTTGATGATACAAATTTAGAAGTAGTATTCTCTCCATGTAAAAATAAAGTATCTCCTTCTATCTGTATTTCTAATATTATTTTTTCCCAATTTTGGTTTTCACCTTCTATCTTATAATATAATGAATCAGACTCTAAAATATTAAAATAATGAGGCTCAGTTTGTCGAATATAATTTAGTGCTACAATTTTATTTATTTCATATGTCCAATTATTCAAAATAGAAATATAGAAACACTGAAGGGTACTGTCTTCACACTCACAAGGAAGTTTATTATTCATTCTTTCTATATATTCTACATTTATCCAATTTGAACTTTGCGGATATACTGATAATAGAAGAATGGTAAAATTACATAATAGAATTATCCTTTTCATATAAGTATGAGTTACATATTAGTTTGGTACTTATTTTCTTTTTGTAGCGCATTTAAAAGACTGTTATAAGATTTTTAAATGCGCTACAGCATTGTTAACTTGTTATTTTTTAACGGTCTCTTTACTTGATCTAACCTCTGAAACTGTATAAGTGAGATTTCTTTGTGACATAAAACCTTTTATTATTCCTGTTTTGGTATTTAATGTCAAGTTATTAACATCATTTTTCCCCTTATAAGATGCATTATCTAAATAATTAAATTTAATGACACCATTTTCATCTTTGCTTACTGATCTAATAACAATGAAATGACCTGTTGATTGATTGGCATTTCTTTTTTCAAGAGCAAAATATCCTCTCGAATCAGCTTGTTCAACACCAACTATTACGGGTTTTCCATCGTACAGATCAGTTTGTATTTTTATAGCTCCTCCGATGGGGTCAGTTTTTAGATTAGGGTTATACCCTTTATCTGTTTTTGTATCAATAGCAGAAGTTCGTCCAAGAGGTGTATATCCTGCATTTAGGAGTTGTTTTTTTGCAGCTGTATAACAGTTATCAATATACGGAACTAATGGAGCATCATTTGTTACATCTGAAACATCATTGAAGTAATCAGCAAAAGCAATACTATTATCCATTAAAGCTTGTATCGACTCTTCAGACGCAGATTTAATATAATTTAAAGCATCATCTCTCGTTAATGAAGTTGAATTAAGGACTCTTACATCATTATTCTCACCAACTTTTCCTAGTTTATTGCCTTCAGTATCATAATATACTTCTTTCCCGTCCGGATCAACAAATTTTACTGGATTTTGTATACAGTAAGCATAAGTACTTACACTTGGAAACTTCTCCTGTGCGGGATCTGTTGATAACCAAAGGCTTATTTTCGGATCATAATACCTCGCTCCATAATAATACAACCCTGTTTCTTCATCCAGTTCCTTTGCATTAAAAAGGTACGGCGTATTCCACGTATTGTTGCGTTCCTCGATAAAGACTTCTCCGAAAGGCACATACTCTATATGCTGAACAATTTCTCCATCTAAATCAGTTATCAAAGAACTACTACCTAAATGGTCGGAATGGTAATAATACTGGTACAACTCAGGATTATCATTCTTGCTTGGATCGAAAGATTTCAGTTTCGGGCTATCACCACAGCAGAATCCGCCACCGTTCACATAATCGTCATTATCCGTCCCGTAATACGGTACTTCAAAGTTAGCATAATTATCCTTAATGGCTTGTTGTGATTCTTTGTATTTGTTCTTATAGTCTACCGTAATATTGCTTATACCTGATCCTGCGTATTCTATTCTGCGTGGATCTTGCCCGTAGCTATCCAGGTCGCCCAGTTTAGATACGATTCTTTGTGAGCCAATATAAATATGCTTGGTGTACTGCCCGCCTTTGCTGATAACCAGATACGGATTGATATATGCCGTAAAGTTAGCCGTTTCGGTTCTGGCTCCGCTGAATACATCATTCACATATATACCTTCGTCATCGCCGCTTGTCTTAACCACACGTTCTCCCGATGCATCATACCAATAACCTGAGATAAAGCCGTTGTCATTAATTGCCTGTAAACGGTTTTCTTCGTCCCAACGTAGTTTGCGTTCATTGGCTTTTTCTTCCGCCTGTCCGTCCTGTTTCTCCCTTGCGGTATTTACATATACAAGGTTACCATTGGCATCATACTGATATGTATGGTCTTTCTTAATCTTATCCTGATTTTCAGATCCTTCAGTACGGTAATTCTCGTCTTTCAGGTTGGCTATCTGATGCGGTTTCTGGCTGTTGTACTCATAGGTCAGATCATAACCTGCTTTCAGCATTCCGTCAAACTGGATGCCCTGTTGCTGTACATGCTGTTTCTTGCTGGTGATATTATGCAGGTTATCATAACTCATAGCAAGGGTATAAGATGCCAATTTGTTATCTGCTCCGCTATAAGTTCCTGTTGCGCTTTGCAGACGGTACAGTCCGTCGTAGTTGTAGGTATGGCTCATTTGCCCGCCCATACCCGTTACAGGCGCAGGTGCGGTATTGATGACGCTCAACACATTATCTACCTTATCATACGAATAAGCATTGTTCATAATCTGCTTACGGGTTTCTTTTCCTGAAATTACCATCAGGTTGGAAAGCCTTCTGCGTTGAGGATCATAGCTGTAATTTGTCTCGGCTCCGTTACAGTATTTCATGTAGATGCGTTGCTCGAACTTGTCATAGCCCAGTTTATTCACGTAAATATATGAGTAAGCTTTTTCACCTTTCACACTTTCCAGTAATCCTCCCGTATTGTATGCATAGCTGATTTTCTCCCCGTCGGGATAAACCATTTGTTCCAGACGGTTCCAGCTATCATAACTCCACTGAGTGATATAGGTAGCGATTGCCTGGTTCGGAATAATTACAGTACGGCGAACTTGTTCTATATTCCCTAAACGGTCATAGTAAAACTCCTGTGCCCCTGTCGCATCTTCCTGCAACATAAGGCGTCCGACACGGTTCTCTTTGGCATTCTTATTTCCATAGTGATACTTCACATTATTTTGCGGATTATCGGGATAATTGATTGCCGTAAGACGTGAGTAATCATAGTCGTAAGTAATTTCCTTATTTTCCGATGCCAAATTGGCGGTTTGCTTGCTTAACAGGTTACTTACATTATCGTATTTGAACGATGTGGTTCCCGAAGCCGGGTGTGTTACATGTATTCGTCTGCCTGCCATATCGTAAGCCGATACAGTTTCATTGTTGCCATTATCGATAGCTTTTAATAACTGGTTAATCGGGTCGAATTCAAAACGGGTGGTTATAGTTCCGTCAGGGCCTGAGTATTGCTCGGTCTTGACAGTCAATCCCGAACCGTTAGTAAAGGTCGATTGTTTTCCTCCCATGGCATCGGTAACGGTAGTGACTAATGTTCGGCTGCTGTTATCCTTAGCATAAGCCATCAGCGATTCGCTGTTATCGGGAAGGATGGTCCTGACAGCCCTGTCCATAATGTCGTAATGGGTCTTGGTCGGAGTTTCCGTATCAAATGCAGGGTTGAAAACAGTCTTACTTCCCATTGTTTCAGTAACCGGATAGAAAGCTTCGCGCACACGCCCGAACGGGTCGAACTTGGCACGTCCGCTGACGATCATTACTTTCTGATCCTGTGGAATGGTTCCGTTTGTTGTGGTTGTTACCACGCCGTCTTTCTTTACCTGCAGGGCTCGTCCGAATCCATCTGCGAAGGTTACAGTCTCCAGGTCATCATTCGGATGTTGGGGATCGTAATGTTTGGTGACGGCATAAGCCGGAGATTTAATACCTCCCGCGTTTTTTTCGACCTGCGGATGGTATTCGAACTTGATGGTATACGGTGCGCCTTCCGCTTGTTCATTCGGGGCGGTTACGGTTTCGATACGTCCCAGATAGTCGATAGCCGACTCCATGGTATAACCGTTCATATCACGGGTTACCAAAGGAATGCCATAGCGGTAATCATAGTTTTCCATCTCACTCCTGTAGCCGAAAGCATCTTCGACACGCTCAACATACATATTGTAATCACGGTCATACAGGTATTTGTAGAACATACGCTGTCCTTTTGAGTTGGCAGGGAGTGTTTTCTGTTTGATATTGCCGTATTTATCGTATGTAATGTCTATTTCGGCTTTGTTGCCTCCTTCATCGAGGGTCTGGGTCACTTTGGTCAGGTGATTGGCATAGGCAAGATCATAGGCTGCTTCCGTCTGACGGTAGAGTTTGCCGTCCGATCCTTTTACCTGCACTTTTACAGGAAGCCCCAATATATGCTTGGCTGTATTATTGGTATATTCAACCGATGTCTGGTAGTTGAATGCCCCGGTGCCTGAGTTGCCCAACGTACCCTTGTCGCTGTATTTATAGTTTTTCAGGTCACCATAGTTACCGTTCAGGTAATATTCGTAATAACTTTCGTTGGCTGTCATGCCGTCTGCCTGTCCTTCGTATACGACCGATTTGGTGTATTTCAAAGGTGTAAAGGTTATGGCACGGTCTGAACAGATACTATTATCTGCTGCAAAGTTATATGTATCAGCAGAAGCGGATACCTTATAACTGTGGTATTCGTTCACACTTTCCGAAAATTTATTACCTGCTGCATCTTCCACTGCCGAACGGACTTGATTTCCGGCAGTGTACACTGAGTTTACATCGTATTCCTGTATGGCCTTACGGTAAACCTTATCGGTTTCATACGCTTCGGTATCAATATTCTTTGTGATTACCTTACCGAAGCCTAAAAACTCGCGTTCGTGGCGTTCCTGTTTACCGTCTTCATAGTCGAAGACAGTCTTCATATTGGCTCCGTCGTCTAAAATACCGTCGTTTACTTCCACCGATTTCATGACCCATTTACCTCCGGGATGATCATAAGTAGCATGGGTACGGGCATAATCGAGGGTAAAGCTACCGCCAAGCGGATTATTGACTGTTTTTAGCTTGTTGGTACGGGCTATAGTGGAACGATAAACGGTCATTTTACCATCTTCATCGGAAGACACGATTTCAGGATAACCGTCGCCATCTATGTCACGGATATCATATAAAGAGCGGCTCATGCTCTGGGCAATACTTCCTCCAGGATTGGTAACTATCTTAATTGGAGTGAGAGGAATTATAATTCCAAAAGTCACAGCCGCATTGGCAGATTCTGACGTCGAAGCGGTTTTATTTATCCGTTCCATCCCCGTCCATGAAAACTCAGGGGAGAATCCGTTTCCTGTATTAAGCGAAACGTAGACATTCCCACCATCTTCCCTCACTTTATCAGGCAGGCCGTCCGAATTTACATCTAAAAGCATATAGTTGACACTACTGGTGGTAGTTGTTATACCGAATCCTCCGGAAAAACTGGATTGCTTGATATCATACCCCAAACCACCACCTGCGCTGATAGTCGTACTTTTACCTTCCTGTATTTTATCAAGGTTCCAGTCTACGGGATCCGTAAATCCATAACCAAGATTAATTTGCACGGTTTTATTCTCATTAATTTTGTCAGGTAAACCGTCACCATTCACATCGACAAGAGTATAACTGGTCTCATCGTTATTTAGCGAGCCATCCAGTGAGCCGGATGCCTTCAATTTGTTCGTTCCGTTTTCAACTGAAGTCTTTGCAGCATTACTGTATGCTGTTATTTTACTCCACAGGCTTCCTGAACTGGTTCCAGATGATTTTTTTTCCGTGCTTGTGCCTGCTGGAATAGTACCCGATGATGTATTTGAATTTGACAGTATTATACCGCCTCCGCCAGCACCACCCGACTTGCTGCCGTTTTTACTGTAATGCGTATAGTTACCGTTTAGAATTTCTCCATCAAAGCCTCCTTTTACATTGGTATATTGAACCTGATTTTCTGTAATTATATCAGGAAAACCGTCACCATTCATATCGGTAAAAGATCGCTTGTTATTCTCCCAACCGGAAGCAGTACTTATATTTCCGGAAACAGGCCCGATGCCGCCTCCCAGAAAGTAACCTGTACTGCTACTCTTGCTTTCAAGTACCGGTGCACTTGCTCCGGAACCTTCAATACAATTACCCGTTTTAACGTTTACATTACTGAAATCAGCCAGTGGATTGGTTAGAAGCACATCTTGTTCCCCAAGGCGTGAACTGGACATAAGAGAACCGTTTATGTAATTATCAGGTGTTTGCCCCATCCAGTACTTTTTGCCGTCACTATCAGGTGACATCGGCATAAACACCATTTTCAGGGGATCTGCCGCCTCTTCAGTCTGAGGCAAAACTAACAGGGATTCTTCGATAGGGTTACCATAACGGCCATCTGCTGCATTATAAACAAATTGTCCCCAACCACGGTACATAATACCATAACCATCATTGCCTCTTACGGTAAATGTATTTGCAGTTACTGTTGAGGTCACGGCATTAGCTGTTATTACTGCTTGCGGAATTCCCAGTTGAGCGAATAACCCGGCATCGGCAATATAATATTCAACCCAGATTGTCCCTGCGGAAGCAGCCAGTGAGCTAATACCGGAAGCCGGAGCTACAATTCCATTGGTTATGGTTACCTGCTGTTTTGCCAATAAACCTGTTACATTTTTCACGGCCATTAGTAATGTTCCGTTTATAGATGAATTCGGTAATGAAGTAAGAGCAGAAAATTGAGGTTTAATACTTAATGTTCCATTGGCAGCCAAAATGTAAGGTTGCCCCTCCGATAACATAGTCGAGTAAGCCGGATATGTAACGGTTCCTGTTGTATTGACAGTTGATCCGTCGATTGAATAAGCTATTACCGGAGACCACTTGATATATTCGATACCAACATTAGTCTCTGAAACGATCAAAAATTGCAGATTTTCCCCGGCGATTGAATTGGCTACGTTAAAAGTGAGATTTCCGTTGTATGTCTCATCCCAGTTGAAAGTCCTTTCATAGACGGTAACTTGCTGATAAGCTGGATTCGCAATAGCATTTCCCTGCCCGTCATCGATGGTTTCATCTGTAGAAAGGACCGCTTTTAAGGTAATATTATCGGATGTCACCGGTTTTATGAATGTGCCGGAGATTGTCGCAGAAGACGCCGATGGGATATAATTCGGAGATTCAATACTTATATAATCCGTTTCAGATAATTTAAAAATGGTTGTGCCCTGTCCATTCGGGTTCGTTTGATTGGTACGGTCCGTATAGCTAATAACAGGAGACCATTTTACCTGATCGAATGCTCCGTTGGCTATTTCATTTGCTCCGGACTGTACACGGAAATACACTTTTTGCCCTTTGGTAACGGAAATATTATTTACATTGGCAGGATAAGACATAAAATCCCCTTTGGCTATAGATTTATTCCATCTCTCTGTACTGCCGGATTGAATAGCTACCCGCACACCGTCCGCTTTTTCATATTCTTTTTCATCATATCCTGCCTGCGGAGCCTGTAACTGAACATTACCTTCCACCTTAATTGTTCCTGCAAACGGTGCTTCCCAGACACGAACTACATCCTGTAATGGAGAGTTTGCTATTATTTCAGCCTGTTCAACAGGATCGACTTCCGTATCACTGAGGTCTATTACACCTCCTCCTGATATAGGGCTGGGTGTATCTCCGCTACTTAAAGTAAAAGTTGGCACGGCTTTGTTATTGTTATCAATAACAATATGATTGAAATACACTTTACCGTCTATAACTATGTCCAAAAGACCGTCGTTATTTAAGTCAGAAAAATATATATCGGTTTTACTGGTTGTTTTGCCAACGTCCGATCCGGTGGATACATAAGGTACATATGCTTTAGGGCCTAAAGTGTTTGTAGTGGCTTTCGTCCTTGAAAAGTTCGATATACCAGCAATCTTTATTTCATCCCCATATTTAAATTCAGTATCTGAAATTTGCGAAATATTAGGGCGGTAGTATATGGATTTGTCTTTTTTGTATACTTTATCAGGCAAGCCATCCCCATTGATATCTACCAGCGTTACCAATCCCTGTGTTGTTGAATTTGTACGGCTATAGCTGGCACCGGCGGACAACTCCTTGCTGATAGGGCTTCCAATTCCGACACCGACATACGCAGATATAGTAGTGGAAGTTGTTTTACTTCCGCCTAACGCTGTTGCCTTATCACTGAATCCGGGTGCACCAAGAATAGCTACCGGATTGACAAATCCCGCATCTATACCGTCATTATTCAAATTCCAGATTTCAGCATCCGTCTTAAATGGTTTATACCCATTTTTCGAATCCACATCATCGTAATAATCCATCGTATGCGAAGCAAATGCAGTTCCGTAAGCATCAAGATGCGTTACCTTATCAAGAATATTGGTATTGAAAGCTCTCTGCTTGTAAGTGAAAGTATAACTTCTTAGTGTTTGTCCTTCAAAGGCAATTTCCACTTTATTGAGTAATCTATTATTCGATGTCAGGAATCCATAACGCGCCGAATTACTTTTTTTATCTTTCTGGGTTGTACTGGTCAGGCTTACTACCGTATGCGGGTCTTCACCTTTATTACCGGCCCGCACCTCTTTCAAGTAGATGGCTTTGGCGGTTAAGCCCCCTCTTACCGGTTCGTCTACCGCCTCATAGATGTATTCGATATAATCTCCGTGTAATTCTTCAACACGCGATAATTTCCATTCTACAATAACTTCTTTGTTTGTGCTTAAAGTTTTTGCAGTACCTTTCAGTACAGCTCCATATGTATACTTAGTCCCCGATTTATCGGTTACTTCCCATGTATAATTACTTGGAGAACTTCCTTTACGTATTATTTTCGAGAACGTACCTTCATTTCTTGGATAAAACTGACGGTCTGTTTTACGATTGATCTTATCGCCTCGGTGGGCCACAGAACTTTCTCCCGAATCATCCATCGTCATCAGCATACTGCCATTAAACGAGTAGGTTTCGGTTTCATTTACTTCGTCATAACGGGGCACTCCCCAACGCGTATCTATTGAAATTGAAGGGGTGCTTAAATCCCATCCTTCACCCAGCCATCCGGCTCCCCCATCGGAGTTGTATTGAATACCTAATGATGGAGACATACCGTTACGAGCGGGAGGCATTTCAAAGTTGTAGCTTAATCCTGCCGATCCCCTGTTATTGGCCGCAGGAGGTGCAATCACCTGTACTTTTGCCGTAGGGTCTGCCGCTTTGATATCATTCATCATAGTCGGTGCAAAACCCTGCGTTTCGGGTGATTCAGGTGTCTGGATCACTCCGTTTATCATATCGGTGAAGTGAGTCGTTGTCGATACGATCAGTTGGTTTTTCTTATCGATGGTATCACGTTTAAGCGCCACCCAGTGTTTTGAACCGAGGTCGAAGTAATAGGTTTTAATATCGTCTTCGGTAAACCCATTCGGTATCCTGGTTCGGTCATATTTGATCGTCACTTTAGCTCCTTCAGCAAAATGTTCTCCATGAGGAAGAAATCGATACCCTTTGTGTGTTGCCGTAACATTACTCATCCCCATATCCAGGGCAGCAATATCGATGTGACGCAACGTAGAGACTGTGATATTCTTTGAATCTGTCAGTAGGGCTGAAGAGTCTACCTTCAATAGCGCCGTTTCAAATTGAATATTATCAGCTATGCCTTTTTTGAATGTTTTGGATATTTGTTTTACATTCTGTCCTAAGGCATATTCAATATCCATATTGGTTCCTGATGTAATTATAATCTGTTTTGTCAGTTCTCTGCCATCAGCGTAAACCGCTTTGACATCTATCTTACGGCTATTATTCAACGGTACGATTGATTCAAAAGCCCCTTCTACTGTAGTAACGGGTTTGTTGTCTACATAATACTTGGTTTGTCCGGCATTCTTATCCTGAACATATCCGCTTATATAGGCTTTGTTGTCAAAGTTTGTTCCCGAACTGATGACAATCAGAGGGGAAGTATTAGCCCCTTTTTCCACTTCTATGGAAAGGTTGCTTACTTTGTAACCGTATTCTGCATTTTCCGGCAAACTGAACTGAATCCGGTTTTCTCCTTTTTTCAGCCAGTTAACATTCAGTTGTTCCCGTTGTAGAGAGGTTTTGTCTGAAAATTTAACCAGATAACCACCGGTGGCAAGGCGGTCATTGACACTACGCGGAATATTGGTAAAATCAGAGACCCCTTCCAGTTGATAACTTAGCCAGACGATATCTTTATCTGATAGCTCGCTGTTTATATCGACAGTGAAAATATTATCGGAAGGGTTGTCTAGGTGCTTGCCTGCATAAGACCCTATTATACCTTCCTGTAGAGAAGATACGAACTGTATTTGAGTTGTTTTTGCCGTATGTTGTAAATCTTTTGTTTCAGGATTTACTTCCGTTTCAATGGATGCCTCTTTTTTATCTGTTTTTGGCGCAGTCGGACTTTGTCCTCCTGTAACCTCTGAAAAGACAGGAACATCCTTTTGGAGGCTCCTGCCGGAGAAGACCACTGCCCCCAGTATCCCTGCACTGATTGCCAGTGCACAGAATAATGCATATCGTTTTTTCTTATGTATCATAATGTCAGTTTTACTTATTATTGGATTAGCAGTTTCTTGGTATATTCACCATTGGTTGTGATAGCCTTGATGATATATACTCCTATAGCCGGTACATCCAGATCCGCTACCTGTATTCTCTGGGGTGTAGTAAGGTTCTTCTTTTGGATAAGATTTCCATTCAAATTGAAGACAGTAAATGAAACTACATCCGGTTCTTCAAATTCAATTTCAGCTTTGACCGTCATAGAGCCTTGTATATAGGATAACTTGAGCTTGTCTTCTGTTTTTTCTTGTAGTGTTTCCGGCTGTAGTTGTACAGAATTGGTACCACACGGGTCATTCAGGGTCAGTGTATAGGTCAGCGAAGCCCCGTCGGAGTGGGATATTTTCATATTATCCATCCTTGTCCAGTTATAATCCGCCAGGTTGAAGAAGCCAGTGGCATTGACATTAAGTATTTCGGCAGGGCCGAAACCTGTGTCGATCAGCCCGTAGAATTTCAACAGGTAATCCAGCAAAGAAATACTACCTGTAGCGATTTGTGTACCGTTCTTCTTATATTTTAATCCGCTCATGGTTTTCTCAATTCGGATTACATCTCCTATTGCCAGGGTGGTGACCGGAGAAGTGGCTGCTTTCCCGTTAGTTACGACATAGAGTTTGTCCGCCTGCTTTTTCAGACCGTAATGGATAATATTCTTCGTATTATTTACATCTTCTATAAAAGTGGTATATCCGATCATATAAGTATCGGTGATGTTGGAGATCGTCCACTCGAGTGCTCCTTCAAAAACAGGTAAGCAGTTGGTCGTTTTGGCCCGTGTTGGTTTTATTGCCGGATCGATATTCTCTAAATTAAAGCCTCCGGCTTCCGATATTTTCAATTCGTAATTTCCTCCCTTAAGCCCGGTCAGATGGATAGTATAGCTGTTTTCCCGGCCTGATTTTACAACTTGCCCTGTTGCCAGATCGGTCAGGGTATAGATGAAAGCGCGGATTCCCTGTTTAATCTGAACGGTGATTTCTCCATTGGACTGGTTACAGGCCGGATCGGTAATTACAATTTCTCCTGCCAGGCCGGATTCGCGATAGGCGAAAGTAAACACATCACCTGTGTTTAGGAACACATTGTTGAAGATCGCCTTTTGACGTGAGATGTCAATATCATCCACCTCAATCATATCTACCGTATTCAAATCAAAATTACCCGTTCCGGTATGGTCTATCAACAGGAAACTGCGCCCTTTGTCATTATCCTTGAATTCAGAAGCACGGTTCGAAGAATAAGACAACTCGATACGATTTCCTGTATCGACAAAACCTCCGTGACGGATATCGACCTGCGAGTCAAAAGTGCCGTTGGTAAGGCAGACGGCCCCGTAGAACTGTTTGTTTATATCTTGTGGGGTAATAGTTATTTCACTAGCCGGGATTCGTTGCCCGTCAATCCTTAGACAGATGCTGCTGTCGTCTTTCTCCAGTTCCAGTGTAGAGTAAAAGATAAGGGTATAGATGGATGTCTCGCTGACTACTCCCGATACAATAGGATAGACTTTACTACCGCTTATATAATAGCCGTAATCGTGGCTGCCAGGAGAGAGAAGGGTTTGATTATTCCCTAACTTGATATACAGGTTTCCGGAGAGGGATATACCGGAAACGCCTAAATAACCTTTTGTATCAACCAATGGCTTTTGTGTAAAGGCTGTTCCCTGAGAATTGCCTGAAGAGGGTTTCCGTAAAGTGGTTACAAAACCTTTGACAGTAGAACTCAGGTCCGTTACCTGCCATTCAAGTTGCTTGTCGGCCTGATTAGTGGCTGTTATATTTGTCCTGACAAGCCATTTGCGACTCATGATTTTCATACCCAGGACCCCTTCTATTTCTTTTAATTTGACTGAAGCGTTATTATCTCCCCAGAATATATACTCCCCATCTTTGGTTTTATTGGCAAACTGCCTGCCCACAACCAGCAAACGGGAGGCTGAACTCCGGTAATTGGGATTACCCAGGTGATAATAGTCGTTCAGGTCGCTATAATTAGGGAGTTCCTCAAAACTGGTGCCCGATTCCCTTTGATAGAGTCCGCTTGCATTATCACGGTAAATAGCCGTAATGCGGTTATTATAAGTAGGTTCAGCATCGTAATCCCAGAGTAGCTGTCCGTTGCTGCCTATAAATGATACCGGAAGCGACAATCCGTATTTTATAGCCAGGTAACTGTCTACCTGCCTTCTTTCCAGAGGAGCCAGCAAACGGTTATAAGCGATCAGCTCGGGTATATATCCGGTAAAGGCACGGTTCTCGCTGCTGCTCAATGAGAATCGGGAATTATTGTTGACATTATTTGAACTGTAGATTGAGCCAAATGTTAATACGGCCTTATCCCTTTCACCCCATAAACCTGTTGAAGGCGGTACACTGCGGTAATATGCGGCAATACGTAAGGATTTCTCGTGGAAAACATTCAGGCTGCCTTCAGGATCGTTAGATGAATACATCAGGTCCATACCCTGGCTTTCCCCAAAATCGAACTTACTTTTTCCACTTTCGATACTGGGGATAATTTTGTTGGTAGTTACAAAAACACCTTGTCCCGGCCGGCCGTTGAGCCCGTAAAGCAACATCTCCTTATCAAAGTTTGCATTGGGTGCGAAGACACCGATAATTGTTGCCTGAGACAGGTTGGTGCGTTTAAGTTGTACTTCCCGGCTTTTTGCATCAAGGAGTTTGTTCAGGCTCAAAGCAGGATTACCATTGTAGTGGCGCACGGAAGAATTAGTAAATTCGTCTCCGTAGGACGCACCCCGGGAATCATAAACGTTCAGGTGCAGGGAATCACCGCTGAAATCCTGCCAGCGGTAATTACCATTCAGGTCTGTTCCTGCCGGCTTGGTACGAAACCAAAGCTCAGGGCTGCCGACTCCTCCGGGGGACTGCGCAAGCAGGCTTCCGGAGCATATCGCCAAAATTAATAATAGGGTAATTTGTTTCCTCATAAGGTAACAGATATTTGAATTGAAAAAAAAGATAATTAATATGGTTGTTTATATTATTAACCGGTGTCATATTCCTATCTATAAGTCTATAAATTATTCTGTGCTGGTTGGGAAAAATATAAGTTGAGTAATTTTGTCTGTAATATGTTAATGAATCATTTTTTATTAATGCATAGAAAATTTATAATTATTTATATTCCATAATATTTATACATATATATATTTTTAATCATTATTATTTTTAATATTATAAATTACAATATATTAATATATATAGTTAGTATAATTTTAAATTCAATTTAATACATTCTTTATCATTTATTTATATAAACTTATTGTTATATATTATATGCATTCATTTAAAGTAAATTTATAAATTAAAATACTATACATATATTCAAATGTAAATGTATGTATTAATATTATAATTATATGCAAATAAATACTAAAATTTATCTGATAATTTTTTATTGGTAGATTCGGCTTTTTAATAGACATCATAAAGCATAAGCCAAAAGACTTATGACTATCAGTTATTTACAAATAAACATCTCTTCTTCAGATTACTAAAAGAAACATTCACATATAGCTGATATTCATTTAAATAAATCCTTATTGGATATAAACTCTAATGAAAAATTCCAGAATATTGTAGCCTATGTCAGATTTTCCGTCTCTTTTGTTTTTTCCTTCGTTTAAGTTTTTTCCTAAAGACTTCCTCTTCGGGATCATAGCCGGAATTATCCAGATAGAATGTTCCAAAAATTTCATCTACCGAAACCGGGATTCTTTGAGTTGTAGAGAATTGGGATTCTTCACCGTTGGCAGGTTGCTCAGTTTCCTTAGAATTGAGGGCATACAGACCGAACAACTTATCGAAAGCGTTGGCCGAAAATCCTTTTCCCAGTCTGGAACCATTAAACACCATCCGGTGTGTATGATCTATAAATGTTACGCCGTAAATACGTCCTTCCTCATTCTTCCGGAAAAGGACGTCAATATTGTTGTTTTTTAAAATAGATTTAAATTTGGTATCATTTCCAGCATGCTTCATTGCATCTGTGATGATTTTTTTAGAAATTCCATTTACATACAGTTTTTTGTCTTTAACCAGTTCTGAGGTCCTCTTTATCTTTTTCATTAATGCTTCATAACCGGCTATTTTACCAATGGCTGATGATTTAATAGGATTTCCGACAGGAGTTCCGTCTTCTGTGGCAGCACAATATATGAGCCCATTATAATAATTACCGCTCTCCTCTCCTCTTACATGTTTTACATGTATATTGAAAAAAGACAATAAAGCGTTGAACTCTCCAAAGGATTGATAGTGGTAATCCTCGATCAGGCTTTTTACGTTATTACTTATCTGCCTTTTAATGTCACCCCTTATATAATCAACTTTTTTAAGATATAATGTGTTGTCTTCACTCTTTTCATTAGATAATTGCTTTAACTTGTACTTTATTTCCAAGTCCCGGCAAATCTTCATCGAACGTATCTTTTCCATACGGTCGTTTAGCTTCACTCCATCTTCATTGATTCTCAGTGAAACAATATGAATGTGCTTTCGGTCAATATCTGTATGGAGGTAAACAATATAGGGTTGATCGCCATAACCCAACTGCCTCATATAATCGTCCGATATTCTGGCTAATTTATATTCATCCAACACATCTTCCAGGCTCGGATTTAGAGATACATGCATCACCGGCTTCTTTGTACGTTTGTTTGCCTGAAGGTAAGGTTCGAATGATTGTAAAGTTTTATTGAACAGGGCCTCCTGGCTTTCGTCTCTGGGGACTATCATTTTATGGGTATGAATCACCTTGGCTTCACCTGCATCCACCTTATTTTGGTTGTAAGAAACGGCTCCATAAATAGAAGATCCGGAAGTTATTTTTGCTATCATTGAATCGTAGTTTTTCCAGTTGAAGAGTATCGAAAAGAATAATTTCATTCTTTTTTAGCCAAATATTTTTTTTCAAATTCATCTGTTAAAGCGAACAGTTGTTTTGTTATAGAAATCAGTTCGATAGTAGTTTTCTCCAGTCTGTAGAGCATTGCCAAGCCCCTTTTCTCACCAAAATTCGATTTAATGGCTTTCACTAACTGGTTATAATTATTGCCGACAGCCTGGTATTGGGTATAAAAAGTGGTCAATCTCATGTAATAATCCATCGTGGATTTATCAACTTTCACAACTTTCATTTCACGGTTCAACATGACAGAAATGATAAACAATGACAGATTTTTTTGTTCAGATTCCCTGAACATCCGCATCAGTCTCTCATAATCGGAGGAGTTCATCCTGAAATTAACCTTATGTATTGCCGGGTCTTTGGCTGTTTTCCGTCCCATAACTGATTATATTTAGTTTATCAAACACTTCACAAAACAATGTTATGATTTCCGACTTTGGAGGAAATCATCCCCCATCCAGCAGGTGGGGGCAAGTTCTGTTTTTGTATGGCAAATTATATTTGTCGTACAAAAACACAACTTGCTAATTGCACGGGCAATTGAATCTACTTTACAGTAGATTGGGCTACTTCGTAGATTTAGCGTTATTTCCTTAAGTGAGGAATGTTGATTTTTCATATAGCATTTTATTATTTTACCAATAGTAAGATTTCTAAGTATATTAATGTTTCCTTTTATACTGGCACAGCACAAAGTTACTATCATATAACACTAAATACAAGACTGTTACATACGACAAATCATGACAGAATGCGACAAATTACGACACAAAGATCAAAGTGGATTAATATTCATTCATTTTGCAGATAATTAGATTAGGGAATGATTGGATGATCAACTAAACCCGTAGTTGGATTATTGGGTAATTTGGTAATCAGGTTATTGGATTTTACGGTAAAAGGATAATTAAATCATTTAGTTATAAAATTACAAGGTCATTAGATTATTCAACCATTATGTAATTATGTAATTCTCTAATTAATCAATCAGATTATTAGATAATCTAATTAAAGAATAATCTGATAATTAGAAAACCTATTCATCAGACAATCTGTAAATTGATTAACCAGATTATTAAATAAATAAAGAATCTGATTACCGATTATTCTAATGATTAGGTAATTAAATAAATTGGTTACAAAATTATTATACCATTAGTTTACAGTAATTTAATATATTAATTTAAACTTTTCACCAATGAATAAAGAAACATTGTACATTGCTATCAGCAATCAAAAAGGAGGGGTCGGGAAATCAGCTTTGACAACAATTATGGCCAGCTACCTGCATTACAATAATATGAAGAATGTGGCAATCATAGATTGTGACTACCCGCAACATTCAATTTTCCGTATGAGGAATAGTGATATTGAAACGATAAACAGCAATCCTGAGCTGCAGGTGGCATTGGAAAGGCAATTAGAGGTAACTAACCGGAAAGCCTATAAAATAATTAATGCGATTCCGGACAAGGCTTTGACATATGCACAGGAGATTATTGACTCCAGCGCTGAAAATATAGATCTGATCCTGTTTGATTTACCGGGAACGGTTGACAGCAGCGGGATTCTGAATGTTATATTTAATATGGATTACATATTTGTGCCTATTATTGCAGATAAGAGGGTTTTGCAGAGTAGTCTTACCTTTATAATGTCTGTTACAGAATATAAGAGAGCCTCTACCCTACCCCTGAGGTTAAAAGACATTATAATGTTTTGGAATAAAGTTGACAAAAGAGAAAGCACCGAGTTATATGATTTCTTTAATAAACTCATGCTCGCAGAAAATTACAGATTGCTAAAGACACAGCTTCCGGATACGAAGAAATACAATAAAGAGCTTGCCTTAGACAGGAATATCGTATTCAGGTCCACCTTTTTTCCTCCTGACAAGAAATTATTAAAATACAGTAATCTGGAAGAGTTCGTTTCTGAAATAAGTAAAATCATAAATTTATAATTATGGGAAAGAGAGAAGTCGTCAATGTTGACGAAGATATTATAAAGAAAATGATTGCAGGGGATATACCGACCCATTCGTTCGATCAGTTAAGCCAGCAGGATTCCAGCCTAAAAAAAGAGACTGTAAAAGAAACTGATGCTGACATGAAAGAAGAAAATATCCCAAAAGTCAATCGCAGAAAAAAGACAAAAAATGACTATCAGAATGTATTTCTTGTCCGGCAACCGAATATGAGCCATAGACAAACCTCCATCATACTGGGAGAAGATGTTTATACCTCAATTCAGAAAATACTAAAGGTCACTGATGGCATCAGTCTCGCCAATTTTGTTAACAATGTATTAAGGCAGCATTTTATTGAATATAAAGATGAAATCATGGAATTAAGACGCAATTTTATGTCTGACCTGTTTGAAAATGAATAATATGAAAACATTTAGTTTGTATATTGTATTTGTAATATATACTATAATCCATGTTTTGTGCAGATGGATATTACTTATCATAAAGTATATTTTCAGATTTTTCTTGTATATAAGCCTGTATATGGTAAAAATCCGGCAAAAAGTATTTATTAATCAATCGGCCGGAGTCAACATGATTAACAAAGAAAATGTGAAAATTACCTCAAGAGTGGAACCGAATGAAATACCTGTAAACAATAAAGCGATTGTTGGTGAATCCAAAACCGGATTCATAAAAGAATTGCCTGTCTTAAGGCAAAGACAGGAGCCTTCCATCCTACCTTTTAAAAGTGAGCAATTACAAATAATAGTTGAAGAGGATGACGAATATCATGAACCTGATATTGTTGATTTTGAAGTGGAAAAACCTTCGGATTTTTATAAAGATGATCTGGATGACTTCGACGAAGATTATGGCAATGATTTTGAAGATTCTACGATTTCAACCGGTGTCAGTTTCGAAGAGTTATCCAGGACAATTGAAGTTTTAAAGAAAGATGAACAGACTGATATTGAAAAAGAAAATACCGTGAATGTATTAAATCAGATAGAAGGTACTGAACTCTTTAATTTTATAACAATTAATAATTCCGTTTATAATCATGCTAAAATATTGATGAATCCTATCAACAATAATCTGACATCTTCTGAGACATTTGACATAAGGAAATTTATTAACTAATTCTTTCAGTAAAAACATTTAATAATACAAGGGGAGAATCAAATTTCTCCTCCTTTTCATAAACCAAGCATATTGCATGATATTTTAATATAAAGCCGTAGATATCAGAGCATTTTTTTTACTCATCCTATTCAATACTACTAAAATTGCCCCAATAAGCCAAAAGATAAACATACCAGGCTCACCGACCATAACTAGCGGACGGTGAGCCTGTCAAATTACAACTATTCAAAAACTGCAATAATTATGATAAACAGAAATTATCAATCAACGGAAAAAATATTATTAATCAACTTCTATTTAAACTTCAATATTCTTTTCAGAACTGGAATGTCTGATATAAGAATTTGCCCGATACCTTTGATATTAGGGTTAAAATCAGGAAAGGAAGAATCATGGAAAGCGGGCTTATATCCGGGAAATTCCATCTCAATTTTGTACATGTCTTTATTCTTTCCCCTATTTATAGATGAAGAAGGATAAACTTTGGTTATATGGCCTTCCAGGCGATCATCAATGTAAGGGGTTGTTGAGGTAAGTATAAAACCTACCGGTTGCCCGCTATCAATCCGGGCAATATCATCTTCTGTAACATAAGCTGTTCCATATATAGATTTTATGGAATCCGGAATGATGGTATAAATATGATCCTCTTTCCTGAGAAAATCACCGTGAGATGTATCAAATAAGACTTTCCCATCGAAACTGGCATAGAAGCTTATAACTGAATCTACACTTGTTTGGATATAACATACCTGTTGTCCTTGTCTTACATGGATCGTTGGTGTAGTCATAAATACATTCCCGTCTTCCGGCATGGTTATACTCTGGTAACCGGGACGACAGAACAATTCCACTTCAACCCTCTTATATTCCCTGTATGGCAAGAAATAAGCGGCAATCATCAATGAGATTAGGATAATGGAAATTACAAAAATCCCTATCCTTAGAAGTAAAGGAGGCACTTTTCCTACGATATTGCGGACTTTCCCACTGCGCAATTCGATGTCCTTGTTTCTGTCTTTCGCTTTATCTGTGTCCATATTTAAATTGTTCTCCGTCATAATTCAATTTCCCAGTTCTAGTTGGTTCTTTACCAGATGATAATACTTTCCTCTCAAATTAGTCAGTTCTTCATGAGTTCCCCTTTCCACAATTTCACCATTATCCAGAACGACAATCTGATCTGCATTCTTAACTGTACTAAGTCTATGGGCTACAACTACGACTGTTTTTCCTCTATAGAACTCATTCAGGTTATCAAGTATAACTTTCTCATTATTGGCGTCTAACGCATTGGTAGCTTCATCCAGAAATATAAACTGAGGATTTTTATAAACGGCACGGGCTATCAAGATGCGTTGCCTTTGTCCCTGGCTTATTCCCTGACCTTCTTGTCCAACGATTGTATTATAGGCTAACGGTAAACTGGAAACAAAATCATCTATGTTTGCTATCTGTGCGGCTTCCCTTAATCTTTTTGTGTCTATCTCATCTTCTGAAACTGCTATGTTCTTAGCAATTGATTCTGAAAAAATATAACCGTCTTGCATTACTGCTCCGCATTGTGTACGCCACCATGTCAGGTTGAATTCATTCAAAGGCTTGTTGCCTACATCTATTATTCCTTCTACCGGAGAATAATTGCCCAACAGCAGTTTTATTAGAGTAGTCTTACCGCTTCCACTAGCTCCGACAATAGCTGTTACCTTCCCTTCTGGTATTGTCAGGTTGATATTATTCAGGACTTTCTTTGAATAAGGCCCTTCATATTGGAAGACAAGATCTTTTATCTCTATGTCTTTTAGGATATCTGGCTGTAGGCTTTTTATGTTTTTGTCTTTGTTTTCCTCATCGTCTTTATTATGGATCTCGCTCATCCTTTCAAGGCTGATACTTACATCCTGCCACTGGTAGATAAAGTTCATTATTTGCTCAACCGGAGAATTAAGCTGCCCGATAATATATTGTACCGAGAGCATCATACCGAGCGTTAATTCCCCATGGATGACTGCGGTTGCCGCCAATATGGTTATCAACAGGTTCTTCACTTCATTGATACAGACACTTCCGGCTTCCTGTGTCTGCTGCAGGGACAAAGCCTGCGTATTCACACCGAACAGGTCGGCTTGCGTATCTTCCCATTCCCAGCGTTTGCGCTGCTCGCATCCCTGCAATTTGATTTCCTGCATACCATTGATCAGTTGGTATGTTTTACTCCGGTTTATGGCTTGCTGTTCAAAAGTTTTATAATCCAGTATTTTTCTTTTTTTCAGGAAGAATAGTATCCAGACGCCGTACAGGATGCTACCCAAAAGGAATACGAGGAATATCTTCAGATTATAAATAAACAACACAATACCGAAAACGACAAAACTGAATAATGAGAACAAAAGGTTTAAGGATTGGGCCGTCAGAAAACGCTCTATCCGGCTATGGTCTTCTATGCGCTGTAACAAGTCTCCAAGCAGTTTCGTATCGAAAAACTTCATAGGAAGTTTCATCAGTTTGATGAAAAAGTCAGATATAAGAGATATATTGATGCGGGTACTGATATGAAGCAGAATACGTCGGCGAATAAAGTCAATGCTTGTACGCCCGATAATAAGCATTAGTTGCGCCAGAAGGATAAGCCAGATAAAACTGATGTCTTTATTCCCGATACCAATATCGACTATAGCTTGTGTCAGGAATGGGAAGATGAGTTGCAGTAAACTGCCAACCAGAAGTCCGATAATGAGTTGTCCGAAGAATTTTCTGTAGCGGTTGAAATAGGAGGAAAGGAATTTCAGCTTTCCGCTTGCTTTTGCTGGCTTTTCCCCTTTTTGCTTATAAAACTGTTCTGTTGGCTCCAAAAGTAAGGCTACCCCTTTTTCTTCCCCATTTGTTTTTGTGCTTATCCAGTGTTCACTAAACTCCTTCTCATTATATTCTAGAAGTCCTTTGCCGGGATCGGCAAAATAAAAGACGGTGTCTTTTCGTTTTTTCTCTACTCTATATAAAACGACAAAATGGTCTTGATTCCAATGAAGGATGCAGGGGAATATAACTCTATTCTTTAGTTGCTCAATATTAAAACGGCCTCCAGAGGTTTTAAACCCAATTTGTTCAGCAGCCTTACTTACGCTTAGAAGAGAAACACCGTCCCTTACCGTAAAAGTTATATCTCTTAAATAATCCAGACACTGTTCTTTTCCATAATATAAAGATATCATTTTAAGGCAAGTAGGGCCACAATCCATTGAGTCAGACTGTATATAAATTGGGAATCTTTTCATAACCTATTCTGTTCTTCTTTATTTCCACTTACTGATTTATATTTTGATTTTCCTAATTGATAACTTATTCCTAATCTTATATATGAATAATCGCCGTCCCACACATTAAAATTATTTCCGTATAAAACAGATCTTTGTTTTGAAATATAAGTTCTGAATATATCATTGTATGATAGATTTACAGTCATTGTTTTTGCAAGAAATGATTTTTTTAACGAACCATATAAGTTCCAATTCTTCTTATTTTGTATAGTCCCGGAACTACCTCCTCCATTATAATCCAAAGCTAATTCCATCTCTACATCGTAAGGTAAAGAGATAGAATTGTTAAGATTGATAAACCAACTAATTTTATCATTATATTTAGAAGTATTGTTAGCTGCATATTTATAAAAATCCTGCCATCCTGTGCCAAAAAAAGAGAAACTCCACCACTTAGTGACATTTTTATTATAAGTTACAGAGAATGTATATGTATGTGTATTCTTTCCATTTTCAAACCTGACATTCGTTATATGTGGAGAAAGCTCATCCTGATAAGCCATGAAATAAAAAGGATTAACTAAATAGCTATATCCCAGTCTTATATTCAATGATTGAAATGGATTTATTGAAAATTGGAATGAATGTATTTTTGTCGATTTTAAATTTGGATTTCCTATACGGTTCATTAGTGAATCAACTATCAAACTTGGATCTAAGGCGGAAAGTGAGGGACGACTAATTCTATTCGAGTATGCTAATCCAATATATGAATCATTATTGTAATTGTATCTGATTAACGCACTAGGGAAAAAGTCGAAATGTGTAGTATCAATGAATAACATATCACCTTTTAAACCTTTTCTGTAATTATTTTCCCCCCTTATACCCAATCTCATATTAACCTTTGGGCTAATATCTGCACTAAAATTTATATAGCCTGCAACATTTTTCTCTTTAGAATCATATGCTTGTATAATATTTGTACTTCCAGATTGATTATTTGTATTTTTTGAATCAATAACATAATATTTTATTCCTGTATCCATTAACCATTTTTTTGATATCTTTTTCTGATAGTCTGCTTTTATCGAAAAAATTGTTGACTTTCCTTTATTAAAATTGGTATTGTAGTACGGAGATTCATTATCTAATAAATTATAATATACCTGATTACTTCTATCGCTATAGATTGTATAATCAGTTATTATATTTAATGATTGACCAAGCGTATCTATATCAACATTATAATATATCGTATTATTAATTTGTCGGTTGTTTCCTTCAGTTACAGAGTATGTAATAAAGTCATTCAATGATTGATTTGAATTTGTTGTAAATTGATTTTTGTTGAAACTATCGTTTCTATAATATCCATCCAATTGGTAACCTATTTTCTGTCTATCTGAAATATTAAAGTCAGTAGAGAATCTATACTGATGACGGTTTGATTTTGAAAATCCTTTAGCAAATGAAGATATGGTATTGTTTTTTCCGGCTGATCTATAATTATCTTCAAATGTTCTTGAAGTATTGTCATAATATCCATAATAGGAGTTTACAATCATTTTTTTATAACTTATTTGCCCTTCGGTATATATATCACCACTTAATCTTCGAGCTTGTATTAAGTCTCCTCCTGCTCGATAATAATAAAGGTCTGATCTTTTTTTGGTATTAATAATAACAACAGCATGCCCATCAGCGTCATATGCAGAAGATGGATTATCAATTACTTCGATTGACTTTACATCTCTTGGGTTTATCATTTCTATCTCTTGCAATGATTTTGTCATTTTCCCATTGATATAATATACAGGCGTTCCTTTTCCGGCTACACTTATGCCATCTCTATTTCTAATTAGTCCCGGTGTTTTTTGTAACATTTCGAGACCATTTAAAGCATCGCTAAGAATACTGCCCGTTACATTGACGACCATTCTGTCAGCCTTATTTATAATCGTCGGTATTTTTGAAACAATTTCTATTTCTTTTAAAACTATCTCATCTAACATAATTTCACCAATATCAATATTATCGTTAAGACTGGATAGGGAAATATTTTTATAAGCATTTTTATATCCTAAACTTGATATTCTAACAATTATTGATTCTTCCAATTTCTTAATAACCAATTCAAACTTATCAGAGTCATAAAAACTTGCACCAGATATTAGTGTTGAATCTTTTTCATTAAATATATCGACTATAAAATAATCCAGTTTATAATCAGACTTTGCCTTAACTATTCCAGATATTGTTTGATTTTGAGCACAAATACTTTCTGATATTAAGAAAATAAAAATATTTAATATACTTAATATTATATATTTATACACTTTGTGAGATTTTACGTTTTTCATAATGAGATTCTAATAGTATTTCTAAATTCTCCTTACGGCTTGAGCATAGATTATAATTAGTCCCATTTTTAATGTTCTCTAATCTTAACCATTCACAGCCACCACTACATATTGGGAAAATATTACAATTTTGACAACTAATGTCATCAAACATTGTGGGTCCAGCTAGATATTGGGATAATACATTTTTATTAGGTATCATTTCTTTATCAAGAAATCCTACAACTTTATCTTTTACACCTATATCGTTCCAACATTTATATAACTCTCCTTTAGGTCCGACTACATAATAATTTAAATTTGTCGCACCACATCCTCCAATATGTAATTGAGAATAAAAATTCACAGGGATATTGTAATTCTTATATAAATCTATATAAAACTGTACCTGTGAGTTTGTCGATATCATATCACAACTAGTACAACCGTCGCTAAAGTCTTGGACAAATGCAGGGTATATACCAATATTATTATCTTTCCATCTTTCTCTAACCATATTATTTAATGCAGTATATCTGGATTTATTTGTTTCGTCAAGATTTACCCGTATAGATACAAAAGTATCCGGGTTATATTTCTTAAAAATGTCAATATTATGGATAATTTTATCAAATGTTCCCTTTCCATTAGATAAAACCCGTCTGCTATCATGGGACTTTTTATCTCCATCTAATGTGATTTGTATATAATTGAGGTTATAATCCTTGAAAAAAGCTGAATTTTCTTCATTTAAAAGATAACCATTCGTTATCATTCCATGTCTTCGTATTGGTATATTTTCATCTTTGATTTGTTTTAGTATTCTTTTTATAGACTTTATACCAAGTAATGGTTCTCCACCATACCAAGTAATATCAACTTCATCTATATTTTTATGTTTCTTTATAAAACTCACCAAATCCGTCTCTATTTTTTCATCCATAAATATTGGAAGTCTATTATGTTCATAACAATAAGGACAAGCAAAATTACAATAAGTAGTAGGCGCTATTGCCAAGCCCAATGTTTTATTAGTAAAACTTCGAAAATAATACATCAATCGCTTCTCATAAAAAAAATTATTATCATTTTCTGATGTTACAATTTTTGCCATTACTAATTGTTTTATCAAGTCATTCTCTAAATTATTGATGTACTTATTGTCTAATTTAACTCTTTCTAGCGTATTATATAACTCTTCGGTCAGTTCTGCAAATGAGTTTGTTTCGGCATTAAAGAGAAGGAATCCGTATTTAGAAGATTTAAACAGATAATTATATTTTGAGTAATACATAATGGAAATTGTTTATTAGTTAAACATATAAGGATGATGCTTTGCATCATCCTTATTTTCTTTTAGCAAATTGCTAGTTGATCTTCTGCGGCACTAGCACGTGCATTACAAGAACTTCCTGTACAATGAACACCACAAGCTTTGTCTTCAGCTTTATAACCTCCACGGATTTGTTCCATATCAAACTGGTTAAGTTCCTCAGGATTTTCAATGAAATTAATTGAATTTTTCATTTTATTTTTCAATTTAAATATACCTACTCTATTCAAAGATATAGAATATCCTCAAGGCTTTTCGACATCCGCCTTTCCTTGTCGCGCAACAATTATATTTTTATTGTATTACAAATTTCACTTCAAGATATGGATTTAAGTAAATTATATACTTCCCAATATTTAAGCTAAAATTATAACTGTTTTCATTTAAAATATTTTTTTTATTATAGAAAAAGCAACAATAACATACTATACGTATGGTGTTTTTTTTGTAAATATAATAACTAAAAAGAAATAATTCGTTCTTTTTTCAATTATTTATTTAGACTTTACAGAACATTCATATAGAAGAAATAAACTAGTCAGAATTCATTCAATATAAACCGTCATTTTATTCATCTTACAGACGAGATAACATGTAATACTACGACAAATTACGACAGGACGCGACAATACGCGACACCTTTGTATTTCATCATCTTACCTACAATATTTTTGATATCGCAATTCATTTTTGTCTAATTAAAAACTTATTTGCGATGAAAAAAATCATTCTTTTTTATGTAATGCTGTTTATTGTTACGGGTGCTTTTGCCCAGGGTAACGGCATGCAGGGAATCACCGATGCAACCAGTATGGTAACATCTTATTTTGATCCGGCTACTAAGCTAATTTATGCAATCGGAGCTGTGGTCGGGCTTATCGGGGGGGTAAAGGTCTATTCAAAATTTTCGTCAGGAGACCCGGATACTTCCAAAACAGCGGCATCCTGGTTTGGCGCCTGTATCTTCCTGATTGTAGCAGCTACCATCCTGCGTTCATTTTTTCTTTAAGGGTCGCAGACCCTCTTATTAATCTTTTAATAACGAGAAAGAATGGCTGAATACACAATAAATAAAGGGATTGGAAAACCGGCGGAATTTAAGGGTCTTAAAAGTCAATACCTTTTCATATTCGCCGGAGGGCTGTTGTCGGTATTCATTCTGTTTGTAATCATGTATATGATAGGCATCAGCCAGACGGTATGCATCGGTTTCGGAGTGGTAAGTGCAAGTATACTAGTGTGGGGAGTTTTTCACCTCAATGAAAAATATGGAGAACATGGCCTGATGAAAAGAATGGCTCTAAAAAACCATCCTCGCTATATTATCAGCCGTATTGCTTTTATACGAATTTTCAAAAATGCTAAATCTGCTAAATTATGAGAAATACGTTAAAAGCAGCTACCCTGGAGAGTAAGTTCCCGTTGTTATCGGTCGAAAAGGATTGCATCATTTCAAAAGACGCGGACCTGACAGTCGCCTATAAAGTGGATCTCCCCGAATTGTTTTCCGTAACCTCGGCTGAATACGAAGCTATGCATGCGTCCTGGCTCAAAGCAATAAAAGTATTGCCTAACTATTCGATCGTATACAAATAGGACTGGTTTATACAGGAGAAATACCAACCGGAAATACAAAAAGATGGCCTTAGTTTTTTAAGCAGGTCCTTTGAGAGGCATTTCAATGAACGTCCCTTCCTGAACCATACATGTTACCTGTTCCTGACCCAAACTACCAGGGAAAGAATGCGAAGGCAGAGTAATTTCAATACCCTCTGCCGTGGGTTTCTCGTACCAAAGGAAATGCAGGATAAGGACACGGCTATAAAGTTTCTGGAAGCGTGCGAACAGTTTGAACGAATCATCAATGACGGCGGATTTATAAAAATGGAACGATTGAGCAAAGAGGACGTAGTAGGGACAGACAATAAACCGGGTATAATAGAAAAATATTTCTCTTTATCTCAGGAAGAAACAACCTGCCTGCAGGATATTGATCTTCAGGCCGCCGAGATGAAGATAGGTGACAAATACCTTAGCCTGTATACACTTTCTGATGTGGATGACCTGCCTTCTGTAATAGAAACCGATATCCGGTATGAGCGTTTGTCTACCGACCGGAGTGACTGTCTGTTATCTTTTGCTGCTCCTGTTGGGGTTCTTTTGACATGCAACCATTTATACAACCAGTATATATTCATTGATGATCCGGAGGAAGACCTGAAAAAATTTGAAAAGAATGCACGCAATATGCATTCCCTGTCCAGGTACAGCAGAAGCAACCAAATAAACCGCGAATGGGTGCGACACGAAGTCGTGTGAGTAACTGTTCGACAAACTGTTACAAGCGAGTAACAGTTTGATTGAACCCGTTGTTTCGCCAACGGTAGCCCAGGGGCAGATGCACCAATAGCAATACAACTGTATCAAGCTGTCCCAGTAAGGTAGCCCTTCCGAAAGGAGCAGTCAGAACCGTGAGGGGAAGGCAATAATCGCAAGTATCATGCGGTTAGGGAGCTTGGCTTGGGTGGTATGGTTAACATAAGTGAATCGTCATTGAAACACCGTAAGGTTGAAGAAGCCAAAAGATACTGATAGGCTTTAGCCCAAAATGGGAAGCAGTCGGCTATTCTTTTCCATTCTAAGAATACGCGAACATAGCACTGTCGGTGTAATAGACGGAACCTAACCCATCCAGTTACTTCATACGGAACGTGGTAAGCCCGTATTTCTCCTGCCTAAAGTAGGTAAGCAACCCGTAAGGGAAGCCGAATGGAATGCGGGTATAGGATTGCGGAAAAAGCGAATGCCATCCTTGTAATGAGGTGGATATGTAGTTGAGTCACGGTTCATGTACTGAACAAGGCAACATCACACAACACGAAAGTGGGCTGACTTCTGCTATAGGTAATTCTTTACAAGAAACTTTTAGAACTTTTTTAAGTAGGAAAGCAAATGAACGAAATTAAAAAATCGTGTGCATCAACTGACCAGCAATGGAATACTTGGGACGACATCAATTGGCTCAAGTGCGAGATTGCGGTTAAAAAGCTACAAGCACGTATTGTAAAGGCTCATAAAGAAAGCCGATATGGTAAGGTGAAAGCCTTGCAGTGGACGCTTACACACTCGTATTATGCCAAAGCTTTGGCTGTAAGACGGGTAACTTCCAATAATGGAAGTGATACGGCAGGCATTGACATGGTCACATGGAAATCACCTGATGCAAAATTGAGTGCGATAGCCGATTTGAAGAGAAAAGGCTATACACCCCAACCTCTCAGACGGGTACATATTAAGAAGAGTAATGGAAAACTAAGACCGTTGGGAATACCAACAATGAAGGACAGGGCAATGCAGGCATTGTACTTAATGGCGTTAGACCCCATAGCAGAAACAACTGGTGACAGCCATTCTTTTGGATTCAGGAAAGAAAGAAGTACAGCAGATGCCATACAGCAATGTTTTATCGACTTATCTAAAACGGTATCTCCGCAATGGATTTTGGAGGGAGACATAAAAGGTTGTTTCGATCATATTAGTCACGAATGGCTATCTAACAATATCCTAATGGATAAAGTAATATTACATAAATGGCTAAAATGTGGCTTTGTCTTCAACAAACAATTGTTTTCCACGGAAGAAGGAACTCCACAAGGGGGAATTATTTCCCCTACTCTTGCAAATATGGCTTTAGATGGACTGGAAAAGCTACTGAAAGATAATTTCAAAATAAACCGTACCAAGAAAAACTATTATACACCAATGATAAATCTGGTACGCTATGCTGATGATTTTATTATTACTGGAATCAGCAAAGAATTACTGGAGAATCAGGTAAAACCATTAGTCGCTGAGTTTCTTAAAGTAAGGGGACTTACCCTATCTGAAGAAAAAACGAAGATTACTCATATAGAAGAAGGGTTTGATTTTCTTGGGTTTAATATCAGAAAGTATAAAGGTAAGTTTATTACTAAACCATCAAAGAAAAGTCGAAAGAGATTTTTAGACAAAGTTCGTGAGATTGTGGATAAGAACAAATCTATCAAACAGCAATCCTTGATAAGATTATTAAATCCTGTCATAAAAGGATGGGCGAACTATTATAAGGGGTGTTCTGCGACAGAAACATTTCAAAAAGCAGACACACAAATATTCCACAAATTATGGCGGTGGTCGAATAGAAGACATCCCAAGAAAGGTAAACGATGGGTAGCAAACAAATATTATCACACGGTACGTGGTAGAAGTTGGACTTTTGCGGTAGCCTTGAAAAGTGAAGATGGAAATAAGTTCCATACACTAACAAGACTAACGAACACAAAGATAAAACGTCATGTCAAAATCCGTAGTGAAGCCAACCCTTATGATGCCGATTGGAAGGACTACTTCGAAAAACATAAGACCAGAAGGATGCTCTCTCATTTGGATGACAGGCAATTCATATACCGCTTGTGGGAGAAACAAATGCAGTGCTGCCCTGTATGTGGAAAACACATCACAAGGGAAACACCTTGGAGAATCGTGGATATTCCACTGAAATCCAAGAAGGTGAAAATCTTAGTTCATGACAATTGCAGACGTATCACAGACAGAAATAAATGGAATCTATTATGAGCCGGTTTTATAATAAAAACTTAGAATTGCTTGAGCCGTATGAGGGGAAACTCTCATGTACGGTTCTTAGAGGGGAAAGCTCCCGTAAGGGAGCCGACCTACTCGACATCGAGGAATACCTCAATGAAGCCCATAGCTATGGATTGACCTCTGTGCGTTGTCATTGCAATGTCATATCATGGAGCGACGACAGTGACGAGCTTAAACGGATCAAGAATGATGTCGGTTCAGGACTGGCTTTGATGGAATGTAAACCCCGTCATAACACAGTTGACCTGCCTGCCCTTTTTTGGGCAGGTATACCGGGCAATCAGGCGGATTTCCCTTCGGAAGAAAGTTTCTATACATTTCTGGATCATGCCCTGTGTTTTTTTACAGAAGAAACGAATTATAAGAGTTCGTTATCTCCGTTCGGCATAAAGATGGTAGACCGGATAACCGGTAAGCCCCTGCATCTGGATATTTCGGATCTGCCGATGAAGAAAGGGATCATCACTAACCGCAACAAGTTTATACTGGGGCCTTCGGGAAGTGGGAAGTCATTTTTTACCAATCATATGGTACGCCAGTACTACGAACAGGGTACACATGTATTGTTAGTCGATACGGGTAACTCTTATTTGGGACTATGCAATCTGATAAATAATAAGACAGATGGAAAAGACGGAGTTTATTTTACGTATACCGAAGAAAATCCGATTGCTTTCAATCCTTTTTATACGGACGACGGAGTCTTTGATATAGAGAAGCGGGAATCTATTAAAACACTGATACTGACTTTATGGAAACGGGATGACGAATCACCTACAAGGGCGGAGGAAGTGGCTTTATCGAACGCGGTAAACCTGTATCTGGAAAAAATCCGGTCGGACAAAACCATTGTCCCTTCTTTTAACACATTCTATGAATTTATATGGGATGACTATATAAAAATCCTGGAGGAGAAGAAAACACGGGAAAAGGATTTTGATGTCTATAATTTCCTGAATGTACTGGAGCCTTATTACCGGGGAGGGGAATACGACTACCTGCTGAATTCTGAAAAGCAACTCGACTTACTTAATAAACGATTCATTGTCTTTGAGTTAGATAATATAAAAGGTGCGCCCGTCAAGGCTGCATAAGAAATGTCCTTTGGCAAGGACTAGGTAAGTGTTCTTTGAAAAACCTATCATCACTCGGCTTATCTGAAAGGGAAATTAACCGGACAGGGAGTGTAGCATGCCGAGAAAGCCATAAGTCAGCCAGTTATCAGGTTGCGACTGAATGGGGTGATGAAAAGACAGTTATGAGGATAAAATCTGTATTGATTGAACGATAATCCAAGCGGTATTATGTTGTACCTGCGACGTTAAGATAACTATACTCGTCGTACTGTGGTTCACTTTTTCCAGTCCTTGAGGAGGGAGTGCAAGGAACTAATCACAGCGCAACTACAATATGTAGTAAAGGATGAAAGTCGTATCCGACACTCTGTCGCGCCAGAGACTATGTATAGTCTCACAGTTCTTTATGTATGCAAACGGGGATTACCTATACCAGAATGCCAGTTGTAAGGCTATGGGGTCTGCCCCTGAATATCTGGAGTGGTAACGGAGCTTCCGTAGTAGTCCGAGCAGGATAACGACCTGCACATGGCGAAGGGAGGCAGCTAAAAGTAGTTTTAATACAATTAACGAAAAATGTGAGAGACATTATGAGAAATTCAGAAAGAGTATTAAACAGTCTTGCGAAACACAGCAAGCATTCAGCCTACAAATACGAAAGGCTCTATCGTGCTTTGTTCAATGAAGAGATGTATTATGTTGCCTATCAACGCATCTATGCAAAACCAGGCAATATGACACCAGGTTCGGACAATAAAACTGTTGACGGAATGAATCTGGATCGAATTGCAAAACTGATACAATCGTTGAAAGACGAAAGTTATCAGCCTCAACCCTCAAAAAGAACGTACATACCAAAGAAAAACGGGAAAGTACGTCCGTTAGGAATACCAGCTTTTGATGATAAGCTAGTGCAAGAGGTAATAAGAATGATTCTTGAAGCTATTTACGAAGGACAATTTTCAAATTGTTCTTATGGCTTTAGACCCAAACAAAGTTGCCACACCGCATTGGCTCAAATTCAAAAGTCTTTTAATGGGGCAAAATGGTTCGTGGAAGGAGATATAAAAGGATTTTTCGACAATATTAGTCACGATGTAATGATTGATATTTTGAAAGAACGCATTTCCGATGAACGATTCATTCGCCTGATAAGAAAATTTCTAAATGCAGGTTATATCGAAGATTGGCAATTCCATAAAACCCAAAGTGGAACTCCACAAGGTGGTATCATTAGTCCAATATTGGCTAACATCTATTTGGATAAACTGGATAAGTATATAATGGAATATATCCGAAAATTCGATAAAGGGGAAAACCGCAAAGCAAATAAGGAGCGTATTCAATATGAGTATGGAAAGAGGCTTGCTGTAGCGAAACTAAAAAGTGTAACTGACAAAGATGAAAGAAAAATCATCATCAAACAGATTAAAGCTTTTGACAAGGAAAGATCCTTAATCTCATGTGGAGACGAAATGGATGGCGATTACAGACGGATGAAATATGTGAGGTATGCAGATGATTTTCTGATTGGAATAATCGGGAGTAAAGAAGACGCAACAAGAATCAAAGAGGATATAAAGAATTTTCTTCAATCCAAACTGAAACTTGAACTGTCTGATGAAAAAACCTTGATTACTCACTCTGAGAAATCTGCCAAATTCCTCGGATATGAAATCTATGTCCGCAAATCCAATCTGACCAAAAGGAACAAAGCTGGTCGTCTTATGAGAGCCTTTAATAAAAAGGTATATCTAAAATTGACTACGGATGTGATGAAAAAGAAATTGCTCGAATATGGTGCGTTGGAAATCAAAACTCACAATGGTAAAGAGCAATGGAAACCCAGAGCGCGTGTTCAATTTATAAATAACGATGACCTTGAAATTTTGGACAGGTATAACTCTGAAATCAGAGGTCTCTACAATTATTATTCAATAGCTAATAACGTTTCGGTGATGAATGCCTTTAAGTACATTATGGAATACAGTATGTACAAAACTTTTGCCTGTAAATATCGGACATCTGTTGTAAAGATTGCCCGTAAGTACAAACAAAACAAAGTATTTACTGTACACTTTAAGAATAAGAAAGGGCAAAACAAAATCAGAGTCTTTTACAACGAAGGTTTCAAACGAAAGAACCCAATTCATCATTCATGGGTAGATAATCTCATATCGCCATTTAGCACAAGTACAACTAGTTTGGTTGATAGGCTAAAAGCGAATGTATGTGAGTTATGCGGAGCAACAGATAGAAAATTACATATGCATCATGTAAGAAAGCTCAAAGGTTTAGATAATAAGAAACCTTGGGAAAAACACATGATTGCAAGACGTCGAAAAACTATCTCGCTTTGTACAAGCTGCCATAAATTGACTGACATTGGAAAGAAAGACTGATACTTTGGCGGAGAGCCGTATACGCTGGAAGGTGTACGTACGGTTCGGAGGCGAGTTCTTGGAAACCGACCATAGCAATATGATACGGCGCTGGGTACTTAGCCTACATAATAAAGTCCTTTTTCCGATCGTCACTATTATCATCATGGAAACCTTCATCAATAAGATGCGGAGGCTGAAAGGGGTTCGTAAGCTAATATTGCTGGAAGAGGCATGGAAAGCCATTTCCAAAGAGGGTATGGCTGAATATTTAAAGTATCTTTTTAAGACCGTCAGGAAGTTTTTTGGAGAGGCAATCGTTGTCACTCAGGAGGTTGAAGACATTATCTCCTCTCCTATCGTCAAGGAATCCATTATCAATAACTCGGACTGCAAAATCCTACTCGACCAGCGCAAGTACATGAACAAATTCGATGCAATACAAGCCATGTTGGGGCTAACCGATAAGGAAAGGGCACAGATACTATCTATCAATATGGATAACGATCCCTCCCGTAAATATAAAGAAGTATGGATTGGATTGGGAGGAATGCAATCGGCTGTATACGCCACGGAAGTTTCGATGGAAGAATACCTGACATATACGACAGAGGAAACGGAAAAGCTGGAATTGTTTCAACTGGCTGATAAATTGGGTGGAAATATAGAACTGGCTATCAAGCAGCTGGCAGAGAATAAAAGGAGTAATAATTAACAAATTAAGATTAAAGGTATGGAATCAAAACATATGGAAACAGATTATGAAGCGGCGCTGGAACTTCAGGTAGAACAATTCCGGATGCTGCACAGGATAAGCCGTATATGGGCGGTTAAAAGCGAACCGGACATTCCCTGCTTCGAAATTGAAATGGAGTGTGACGGATCTTACAGACTGTCTTTTATGGACAGCAAGGAGAAAATAATATCCGAACCTTACCCGGTGCTGGCTGATAAGGATATGAACCTTGTATTGCCCGGGAAACGCTGCGTGATAGGTTATAATCCGCAAACAGGGGAACTGTCGTCCGGGGAAACAGTATACATACCTTTCAAAAGCCGTATCGAGACTGAAGAGGAATGGCGGGAGCAGCTGGCGGACAGGCTTACCGAACCCGACGACCCGAAGGAAAAAGAGTCTCTTGAGTATAACAGGAAGATCATACTGGGCTGGCTATGCTGTGAATGGATGCCGGAGAACAAAAGCAATGTCCCCAATATCCTTATCTCCAGGAGCATCCCCTCGGAATATGAGGTGCGTTTCCTGAAAGAGGGAAAAACGGTGCTGCCGGAAGCTTGCCTTATCAGGCAGGAATACGAGGCTTTCTTTTTCGAACTGGAATGCATCCGTGTCGATATCACCTATTTCCCCGCTATAGACCGGATACTTGTGGGCGGTACTTATTACACCCGCGTTGCTCTAGAACGACAGGTTATTTAAAGGGAATATTAATAACGTCAAAAACAAAAAAATATGTTCGGATTTTTCAATAAAACAATACATATAAGAACCCTTACGGGATTACTGCTCCTGCAGAATGATTTACTCAAAGACCTGGTAAATATCGTCAAGAGCAGAAGCTGCTGGCAGGAACATACAGATTTCAAAACCGTACCCGATGCAATATGCGGTGAATGGGGCGGAAAGGATCTGGGGATCTGCCTGTCGATAAGAAATGAAAATAACAATTATTTCGTTTCTATCCGTGATCTGAATGGCCAGCCGGAAGATTACAGGGAATCTTATCCTATCAGGGAATACAAAGACACCTGCTATTTCATTCTGGATTCATATGCCATTTTTATAGAGCATGATCAGAATAATAAGCAGTTACGTATTTGCGGAAATCTCTCTATGGTACGCATGGCAGCTGACAGGGCATCTTATCCTGCAATCCCCCTTGATATTAATCCTAATTAACAACACTGAAAAAGGAAATATGAAAACTATAATATTCAAATACATACTGGTTTCAATTCTTTTTTTTTCATGCAGTGGATTACGTGCCCAGTTCTATTCGCTGGGCACGAATATCCCGGCATTTGGAATGGCAACGATCAATGCGGAAGTCAGTATGACATTGGACCGAAAATGGTCACTACACCTACCTGTGTACTACAATCCGTTCGTATTCAAGGATAACAAAAAATTGCAAAACTTCACAGTGATGCCGGGAGTACGCTACTGGCTATTGGAATCCTATGTGAACGGATTTGTCGGGGTCAATGCCATCGGCTCCAAATACCATATCACATGGAAGGACAGCCGCTATGATGGAAAAGCATTCGGAATGGGAATCAGTGCAGGCTATGCATGGCTCTTATCGCCGCGCTGGAATCTGGAAATTGAAGGGGGTATCGGGCTTGTATGGGCGGACTATTCCGAGTACGAGTGTGAGGAGTGCGGACGGCAAAAAGGAGAATACTCGCGTTGGGTGGCTGTCCCCAACAAGCTCGCCCTTTCATTCATCTATTTATTCTAAGGTCGCAGACCTTTTTATTAATCTAAAAAAGTTATGAATATACGAATAATAACATATCCTTTCTTCTATTTGTTTTGGGCACTAATACTGCTGATTGTATCCCTGTTCTCATCTTGCGGTACGCAGCGTATGGACAAAGAGGCCCGGGCCAATATCCATCTGCCGGTACAGCCCGTGGAAGAATCAAAGGAAAAGGTACGGGATATGAAACTGCCTTCGGTCATCGATATGAAGGACCGGTTTGGAAATAAAACAACTTATGTACAGACAGAAAAGGATAAAGACGGAAATGCGCAGTTGTCGGTTCAGCTAAAAGAAGTGACCGTAACGGCAAAAATGAAAAACGTACCGGAACGTTTCGGGAAAGTTGACGTCGATTTTATTGTCTCGGTACCCGAAGAACTGATAAACAGCCGGTGGCAACTGAACCTGACTCCGCATTTGATTAAAGCGGACAATATTTCGGATTTTGAAGACCTTGTTATCAGCGGTGATGATTTCAGAAAGTTGCAGCAAAAACAATATGCCGAGTTTGATAAATATCTTTCAAAAATCATCCCTGACAGCCTCTTCGATGAATACTTTGTCAGGACCGGAGCTTTTCACCACTATATAGACCGTTATAACCGGTCTGAATTTATGCGTATACGCAAAGACTCTTTGGATCATGCAGGCTATTCAAAGTATAAGGCCCGGCTGAACAAGCGTTATGAGTTTTTCAACGGGAAGATGTATCGTAACCGGAATTGGCTTAAAAAGCAAATGAATTTTTTAGGAATAAAAGAGCATTACGAATACTTCGGTCAGGATACGGTACATATAGCCTCTGTTTACAACAAACGATACAACCAGATCGTAAACCTGCTGCCGATGTTCCATCTCTTGCGAGAGTTCTCTCCGGAATATACTTTGTGGAAATACCGTAAGGACAAATATGCTACCGGATTTATTAACGATTACAAGCCTGTAACGGCTGCCGATTCGGTCTTCTTAAAAAAACGATTCCTCAAAGACCGTCAGATTGCCAAAAACCAGAGCTTGATCGACAACAAACATATCGCTTTTGCTGAAATGGTGAAGTTCCCGAAGAACGAAAAGGCACGGCTCGATACGGTCATCTATAACAAAGGTAAGTTTGAATATTATTACAGGCAACAGGTTATGGCTGACGAAGACAGCCGCAGGATGAAAATCTATCTGGACGGTTTCGCCCAGTCGATTAGTGGTGACAGCCACCTGTTGCAGCATTCCGATACACTGGATTATATCGTATCGTCCATGATACAGTTTCTGGATACCACTCCCCGCTATATGCTGAAAATTATCGAACGTAAAGCCCTGTCTACACTTCAGGCCAATATCACCTTTAAGACAGGTAAGTACAATATGGATATTGATTTGGGTGATAACCGTTCTGAACTGGACAAGGTGCAGGATATGCTGGATAAACTGACGGAAACGGGTGAGTTTGTCATGGATAGTATTTCGCTTATTGCGGGCTGTTCGCCGGAGGGTTCCTACCCTTCCAATATGCTTTTATCGAAACGGCGTGCCGAGTCCATCGGTAATTATCTAAGCGGAGGGCTATCGGGAATCGAAGGGATAGCCGGGATGCTGAAACCTTATCCCAAAAGGGAAGACTGGCAGGGCTTATCCCGGTTGGTAGCGGATTCTCTGGATAGTGAAAACAGACAAGCTATTCTTGAGCTGATTGCTTCAGAGAGTGATCCGGACAGGAAAGAGTTGGATATCCGCTCAAAATATCCTGCCGATTACAAGTATATCCGCGAAAAGCTCTATCCGTATTTGCGGGCTGTCGATTTTACCTTCCATGTACATCGCAAGGGGATGATAAAAGATACCATTCATACTACAGAACCCGATACGGTATATGCCAGGAGTATGGAGCTGATGAAAAAACGCAGGTATGCCGATGCCCTACAGATCTTGCATGACTATAACGATTACAATACAGCTATTTGTTTGATGAGTTTAGGTTACGATCAGGCGGCATACAATATACTATTGAATGAACCTGAAACGGCAAACAGCGAGTACCTGCTGGCTATTCTTGCCTCACGGCTGGGTAAGACTCAGGAAGCTGTTACTCGCTACCTGCACTCTGTGGAGCTCGATCCAACTAAACGCTGGCGGGGAACGCTCGACCCGGAAATCAACAGGCTGATTAAGGCGTACAATCTCAATCAGGAAGAGGATAGCGATAACGAAAATAACGATTAATGAAAATGAGTATGAAAAATAGAAATTATCTAAAATGGATATTGTCTTTTATCTGCTGTATGTTTTTGACATCCTGCAGTCTGATCGATTTTTCGGAGGATTGTACTTATTATGGGGATGTGGAAATCCGGCCGGACTGGTCGGGATTGGAGAAAGGGGAAACGAAACCTTTACTGACAGACATCTATCTGCTATCGCCACAGCGTAATTATACGTATAGTATTACATCCGATACATTGGTGACAGGCATTCGGGCAGTAAGCTACAAGGTGCTGGCGTGTAATGCATACGGATTGGAAGACATCAGTTTCTCGGGTATGGACTGCCCCGAAACGGCACAGGCAGAGGTAAGTACGTATAAAGAGAATGATAGGCTATATACGGTTCTGGCCCCGGCTTTGTATGCAGCAAATGCTGATTTGACGGTGATTCCTTTTGAACGTGTTGTCAGTGAGCCTGTATTAAAACCGGCTATACGTCAAATCAATATTGATTTTGTAGTGGTAGATAATTCGGGCGTGGGTGTCAGTTCTATCAACGGAGAACTTTCCGGTATTGCCTATAAATACGGTTTTAAGCGGTTGGATGAACTCGGATCTTCGGCATGGCTGGCGTTTGGTTCAGTCCGTAATGAAGAAAAAAGCAATGTATTCTTCTCTGATTTGAGAGTATTCGGGGTCAATCCCGACAAGCAGGCTACAGGCAGGATAGATAACCTGATGGATATTGCCCTGCAAACTTCTGACGGCAACATATACAGGGAAGCCATTGACCTGACAAATGTCTTTAGCGGATTTACCACGCGGATTATCAATATAACCATTGAGATCCGTTTGGGGCTGATAGATATGGAAGTGGAGGTTACCGGATGGGATGTCTCGGATGGTGGAACTATTGAACTCTAAGGTCTCAGACCTTTTTATTAACTATTTCATAACTAATCAATACGATTATGAAAAAGATTTTAATAATAACGGTATTATTCTTTTCTGCTCTTGCTCTATTCTTTTCCTGTTCGGACGAGAATCTGCCGGATGGCGGTGGTTCCCTGAATGAAACGGAACTGCACCTGAAATCGGTAGCGGTTTATAACGAAAGGGGCGGATCATTGAGCGGAACAATCAGTGAATTTACAAACGGCGATGCGATCGGGCTGTACCTGCAGGAATACCACAGGGGATATCCTTTTCCCCATGCAGTACGGGAAAATTACGGATGGCGGCTGTCGGAGCCGGTATTCTTAAGCAGTGAACCGGTACGCCTGTTCGCATACTATCCGTTCAGGCTGGAAGACCATGCGAACCTGGAGGCTAAACAGGTAGAGGTGGAGCATATCAGTCAGACCGATTATATGCACGGGCAGGCAGAAGGAGACTATGTAAGCCGGGATAAGTCTTATGCGGATATAGTGATGAAGCATGTACTGGCTTTAGTACAGTTTAAATTTATCAGGAACAATTATCCGCATGACTGCTCCGTGCAAAGGGTTTCGATCAATAATGCGGACGGGGTATCACAACTCAGGAGCAAGGGGGTATTAGACCTCGAAAGCGGAGAGATAGCAATTCTGGATGGCTATTATGACAAAGCCGCCATTACGCCCGAGGATATGAATTTCTATGAGCCATATTCCGGCGAAGAAGAGTTTGCCCGTATTCTGGTCATGCCCATCGAACCTGTAAGGAATGACGGAGACCTGTTCTTTGAATTCGAGATCGACGGACGGATCTATACATGGCCTGTCAAAGCAGGTACTTGCTGGCAATCGGGAAACAAATATACCTATGAGGTGGATATGGTTCCCGTGGCAAGGTCACTTAAATCTTCCGGAGAAACAGGAAATATCAATGTAGTATTAACCCAAACAAGCAGGTACTAATGAAAAAGAAATATCTTTTTACAATCACGATGCTACTATCCCTGTTTTGTGCTTGCAATGACTCGGAGAGTTGGATAAATGAAGGATCTGAAAAATTCTTATCTGTTGCAGAAGTCGGCTTTTCTCTAAAATCATCGGATGGTACATCGAAATCCTTCTTTGAAGAAGGGGATGAAATCGGCTTACATATAAACAGTCCCCAAGGGACAGGCTATAATAAGCTGAATTATAAAAATAGTTCATGGGTATTACAAACACCTGTATCCCTTGCTGAAAATAATACGGACATATATGCTACTTATCCTTACGATCTTCAAAATAATGTGGCTACCTCTTTTGAGATAGAGCATACCAGCCAGACGGATTACCTGTATAGTGAAAGGCACAGCGTCAACAGCTCTAACCCGGTACTGTCCCTTACCATGAAGCACGCACTGGCACTGATTGAATTTGAGTTCGAGTGGATGGATGTTTCCCAAGCCGCAAAGCTGGATTTTATCTCCATTCAGGGACAAGGCCTTTACAGCAGAGCCAAGTTGGACCTTATTACCGGAAGGATGGAACACCTGGAAGGATGGAACGATCCGGCGATAATTTACGGATGGCAACTGAATTCCGATCATTTTTATGACGGGTCAAAAGTGTCATTGATGGTCGTGCCCGTCGATCAGGTAGAATGTGACGGGGATATTTTGGTCGACTTTTACACGGATAACCTGAAAGCACACTGGCCCGTACCTGCCGGAACCAAATGGGAAAGCGGGAAGAAATATAGCTATAAGGTACTGGTTCAGGAACGCCTGCTCGAAATCTTAGATGTACGGATAGAGGATTGGATAGATGCGGGAACAGACGGGATAAGCCTGCCCTGGTACGAATAAACAATAATAATAAATAACCCGAAGCTGCCTAATGGGAATAAGGCGCCAAAAACTGTGAAGCAGCTTATTTATAAACAACTAATTTTTTAATAAGATGAAACGATTATTTATAGCAATGGCGGTAGTCTCCGCTACAGTATTTGGTTTTTCAAGCTGTAACAATGAGGATGAAGTTGTTAACCCGTCACAGGGGCAGAAAGTGGATTTACGCATCCAAACGGAAATAACTTCTGCTGAGACAGGTTTGCGTTCCACAAAAGCCGCTTTAAGCAGTTTTCCTGAAGGATCGGCTCTAAGCCTGTTTGTAACAAACGGGACATTGGGAAGTGACTACCCGCAAGGGCCGTATAACAATGTGAAGGCAGAATACAAATCAGGCAAATGGGAATTGACTCCTAGTGTTAAACTGGGAGAAACTCCTGCTGCCGTATTTGCTTTTTACCCCTACGGTGCGGCTTATACAAACGGCACAGCCAATATGAATATATACCATACCAATCAGATGGACTATATGTATGGGACCAATGCCGAAGGACAGGGTAATATTAACAGGGACAATCCGAATCTGCATTTACGTATGAAACATGCCTTGACATTACTCCGGTTCAATATCCGTAAGATGAATTATCCCGGTGAGGGTAAGCTGACACGGATTGAAGTGGCGAACATCAGCGGAAGAATTGACCTGAGAAGTGCAGCTACGCTTAATATTGCTTCGGGAGAGATGACCTATATAGACAGATATTATGATCCTGCATTTATTGAAAATGCAAATGGACTATATACCATTACAGAGGATGAAACTGCAAGTCCGCAGGAAGTCCTTGTTATGCCTGTAAATAAAACATCTGCCGACGGCAGTATTTTAATTCGTTTTTTTATTGACGGGGCCATTTACAACTATAAGGTTCCGGTAAATACTTCTTGGAAACAAGGCACAAAGTACCTGTACAATGTCACTTTCAATGGTACGGAGCTGGTAATAGACGATATTATCATCACAGAATGGACGGAAGGTGCTAAAGGGGAAATAAACCTGTACTAAAAATGAGGCAGAATGCCGAATATCCACTAAAAATTAAAAAACAATTTTAAATTATTTCGAAATGAAAACAATATTAATTAAAAGCATATTCCTTTCATTATGTATGATATGGTTTACTGGCTGTAATCAGGATGATGCGGTGGAAACCATAGGTGACAGTTCTTCACAACTGGTAATAAAAACAGGTTTGAGCCAAATGGCAAGTCTTCTGAAAAGCGGGCCCGTTTCCGATTTTCCGGAAGACAGCAAGCTCGGACTATTTATAACAAATGGAAACCTGGGTGATGACTATTCGTCTTCCGCTTCGCGAAATATCCTCTCAACACTGACCGGGGATATCTGGAAACAAAACCCGGCGGTAAACCTGTATGAGCATAATGCAACGATATTCGCCTATTACCCGTATAACAGTAGTAATATCAACGGGGTGGAAATACCTGTACAAAGCGGACAGACAGACTACATGTATGGAACACATACTCCGGGACAGGCAGCCATCAACAAGGATAACCGGACGGTAAACCTGACCATGAACCATGCATTAACTTTGGTGCAATTCAATATTTATAAAGCCAATTATCCCTGGCAGGGAAAGCTGGTAGCAATCCGCATTTACAATGCTCCGGACAAGACTGTTGTTCATTACAGCGGAAAACTGAATATACAAACCGGAGAAATTTCGGATCTGGCTGGAACAGACAGGACGGTCCAGATAAACAGTACATCTCTTTTGATGATCCCCGATGATAAATCAACGGATGAGAAAGATTATATGAAACTTTTACTAATTCCGACTTTACCAACATCATTACGGGGAGAGGTTATCATTACTTTCGATATCGACGGGAAGGAATTCTCTTGGGAAGTACCTGCCGGGACACAGTGGAAACAGGGAACTAAATATACATACGACGTCTTGCTCAACGGGAATGAACTACGTATCGGTGAAGTGAAAATTGCCGATTGGATAAACGGGACAGGTGGAAACGCTTTTCTTGAATAATATGAATCTTTAAATAAACCAGTGGGCTATACCTTCAGAACATAGTATAGCCCCTGATTAAACAGCTATTTAATAATTAAAATCAGCAACATGAAAACAAAGATTTTTATGTTGTGTGTGAGCCTTTTGCTCTTCACAACAAATATGCATGCACAATGGGTGGTAGCAGATCCCTCCAACCTGGCTCAGGGAATAGTCAATACGACCCGCCAGATTGTTCAAACGTCCTCGACGGCCTCTAATATGTTAAATAACTTTAAAGAAGTTCAAAAAGTATACTCCCAAGGCAAGGAATATTATGACGCATTAAAGTCTGTAAATAACCTGGTTAAAGACGCAAAAAAGGTTCAGAAAACAATCCTTTTAGTTGGTGAAATATCCGACATATATGTTAACAGTTTCCAGAAAATGCTCTCCGATCCGAACTTTAGCATCGAGGAACTAAATGCAATAGCCGAAGGTTATGCTATCCTTTTGGAAGAAAGCAGTATTGTCCTGGATCAGATTAAGACCGTCGTCAATATTTCGACGCTGTCATTAAGTGATAAGGACAGAATGGATGTCGTGGACCATTGCTATAAAGAAGCCCTTAATTACAAAAACCTGGTCAATTATTATACCAATAAGAACATAGGCGTTTCCTATCTCAGAGCCAAAAAGAAAGGCGAAACCGAGCGAATTCTCTCCCTATACGGAAATGATAACCAAAAATACTGGTAATTATGGACTTCGATAATTTACATCAGATTTTACGACAGCTATATGACGATATGATGCCTTTATGCGGCAATATGGTCGGGGTAGCTAAAGGAATTGCAGGGCTGGGTGCATTGTTTTATGTCGCATACCGTGTATGGCAGTCATTAGCCAGGGCGGAACCCATCGATGTGTTTCCTCTACTTCGCCCTATAGCCATCGGTATTTGTATTATGTTCTTTCCTATAATTGTTATCGGAACAATAAATAGTGTGATGAGTCCCATTGTACAAGGTACACATGGCATGTTAGAAACACAAACCATGGATATGAAACAATATGCAGAGCAACGTGACCAACTCGAATATGAGATTAAAAGACGGAATCCGGAGACGGCTTACCTGGTCGATGACGATGTTTTCGAAGCCAGACTCAGTGAGCTGGGCATTACCGATGTGGGATCTAAGGCGGGATTATATATCGACAGGGGGATGTTCCAGTTAAAAAAATGGCTGCAACAAGCCCTTAGGAATTTACTTGAACTATTATTCCAGGCAGCTGCTCTTGTAATTGATGTAGTCCGGACCTTTTTCCTGATCGTCCTTGCCATCCTGGGGCCTATTGCTTTTGCCTTTGCAGTATGGGACGGTTTCCAGTCTTCCCTGACCGGTTGGCTGATGCGCTATATATCCGTATACCTGTGGCTGCCGGTTTCCGACCTGTTCAGCAGTATCCTGGCCCGTATACAAGTATTAATGCTCAAGAATGATATTATTCGTATGAGGCAAGACCCGGACTTTTCACTGGATTCTTCTGATGCAATTTATATCATCTTTATGATTATCGGGATTATCGGATATTTCACTATTCCTACGGTTGCAGGATGGATTGTACAGGCCGGAGGCGGAGGTGCCATGAGCAGGGGTATTAATACTGCGGCGATGAAAGGGGGAGCATTTGCCGGAGGTCTTGCCGGAGCTGCCGCTGGTAATATTGCCGGGCAGGCAGGTAAAGGTGTAGGGGCTATCGGCGGAAAACTCAAACAGGGAGCAGGAGCTTTGGTCAGAAGTATAAAAAACCGCAGACAGAACAGGCAAAACAACTCTTAACAAGCAATTATCAATTCTATTAAAACAATTAGAATATGCAGTTTAAATCATTATTGAATATAGAAACCAGCTTCAGGCAACTCCGGGTTTTTGCCATTATATTTATTTGCCTCTGTGCAGGTATTACAGGCTACTCCATCTATAGCGCTTACGATTTTGCCGAAAAACAGCGGCAAAAGATCTATGTGCTGGACAATGGGAAATCCCTGATGCTGGCTCTGTCACAGGATTTGTCACAGAACCGTCCGGTTGAAGCACGTGAGCATGTCAAACGGTTCCATGAGCTGTTCTTTACCCTGGCTCCGGAAAAAGGTGCCATCGAAAGTAATATACAAAGGGCTTTGTTACTGGCAGACCGCAGTGCGTTCAACTACTACAAAGACCTCTCGGAAAAGGGTTACTATAACCGGCTTATCTCAGGAAATATTATCCAGAATATACAGGTAGATAGTATCATCTGCAATTTCAGCGTATATCCGTATGATGTAAATACTTATGCCAGGCAAATGATTATCAGGGAAAGCAACATTACCGAAAGAAGCCTGGTAACCAACTGCAAACTGATGAATTCGTCCCGTTCGGAGAATAATCCGCATGGATTCTTTATCGAAGGCTTCGAGGTGAAGGAAAATAAGGATATACGGGTTATTAAACGCTAAAATTTTCAGGCTATGAAAGAAAGGATAAAGGAAATAGGCTATGCCTTTGAAGATATCTTCAAAAAGATAGTCGGGGAAATTACTCCTGAAAAAAAACTTGTCATTATCCTGTCCATATTGCTTGTCGGAACCCTGGCCAATTTATATATGACTTTCAGGGCTATACAGAGTATGGGTAGTAATAACGGTAACAACACTCTGAACATCCGTCATATCGGACAACCGGAAATAATAACATCTGATAATACATATCCCGGTGATTCACTGAAAGGAGGTTCTGATGAAACGGATTAATTGTAATAAAATCTTACGGAACTGGATACTGCTACTGTTTTGCTGTACGCTGACAGGAATCTTTCTGGACATCCTGTTTTCAGTTCCTGTTAACAGGCAGAAAATCTCTCTAGGTATTGACTCCAATACCCCGGAGGAAAAATATTTACCTGAAGAAAACCCCTCAAAGAGTGCTTTTGACAGTATAAGAAATGAGTATCTGTTAAGCTGCGGACTAGATCCTGACAGTATTATAAATCTTTAAAACGACTAATTATGAGCTTTAACAATGAACAAAACATCAAACGAAGGATAGGTATCCTGACAATCCTTATTCTGCTTGTCTGCGGTGGGGTTATATGGGCAGGAATAAAATTATCCGATATGTATGACAGGAGTGTATTCCTGTTTTGGGACTACAGGGATCAAATCGAAAGGATCGAGGAAAATATCGATAAGAAATTCAATACGATTATTTTACGGATCGACTCTTTAAACCCGACTGAGCTAATTGATAGCCCGGTTAACTCTTTACCGGAAGATAAAAAAAGGATTGAACAGGATAGCATCCGCAATATTTTAAATGATATACTGAAATATTATGAACAACAGGCAAAAGCTTAAGAAATATGCGGTATTCGCCCTGATGGGCATTGCCTTTGCCGCATGCATCTGGTTGATTTTCAAACCATCGTCAGATGAGAAGGAGAAAGAGAAGCTGGGTATCGGTTATAATGATAAGATTCCAGACCCGACCAATAACGAAATCATTGAGGATAAAAGGGATGCTTATGAACAGGCCAGCCTCAAAGAGAGGAATTCTAAAGATATGGTGAACCTGCAGGATTATTCATCCATGCTCAAATCCCGGGAGAATAATAACGACGGGATCGATTTACCTGAACAGGAATTAAAACCTCAGCAGCAATCAGAAAGGCATGCTGCTATCGGAAACTCGGTTTCCTCTTACAGGGATATCAACCGGACTCTGGGCACATTTTATGAAAAACCGGCCTATGATCCGGAAAAAGAGGAAATGAAGAAAAAGATGCAGGAACTCGAGGATAAGCTTACTGAAAAAGAAAGCAAGCAGTCCTCAATGGATGAGCAGATCGCTTTAATGGAGAAATCTTATGAACTGGCGGCAAAGTATATGCCACAGACACAGACTGCCGGTAATGTTCAATACCCGAATGAAACGGCTTTTACTGAGAATATCAGCGAAGGCCTGAGTGCGCAGGATATGAAAAATAAGATTGTCAGATCATCTAAGAACGGAAATGAAAAGGTGACGATTTCTCCAGTCAGGCAGGCTCGCGACAGGACAGTATCGGCTTTAAGGCAGGATTACTCGAATGACGAGTTGATAACCTTGTATGATCAACCCAGGAATTTCGGGTTTAATACGCTTAAAAGTCAGGAAAGCAAAGCGGATAAGAATACAATTAAGGCCTGCATACATGGTGACCAGACGGTAATGAGCGGACAAAGTGTATTTTTGAGGCTATTGGAAGCGATTATTATCGATGATGTGACCATCCCTGTCAATACAATCCTCACAGCCAACGCCAACCTGCAGGGAGAGCGGCTCGGTTTACAGGTATCATCCATAGAATATGATGGAGCTATCTATCCGGTTAAGATAAGTATTTATGATACGGACGGTACCAAGGGAGTATATATACCTGCTTCTATGGAACTGGATGCACTTAAGGAAATTGCCGCCAATATGGGCAACAGTATGGGACAAAGTTTTACCATGACTCAAAGCGCAAGTGCACAAATCGCTTCCGACCTGACAAAAGGTGTTATACAGGGGGCATCACAGCTTTTTGCCAAGAAAATAAGGATGGTAAAGATAAATCTTAAAGCGGGCCATAAGGTTTTACTCTATCCTGAAAAACAGTGATCGATTTAAATAATCCAATAAACATTTAATTAATAAAAATAGGCATATGAAAAATTTAATTATAGCATTATTCTTAGCGGTATTATCCATACCGGCTTTTGCACAGAATACAGAAGAAAACAATCCTGTTACGGAAAAGCAGGCACAGGAATCTCCCGAATCGGACGGTATAAGAACAGGAATCAACCCGTCTTCGGGTGACTTATATTACGGACTTACCCGTAAGATCATGTATGACCGGATGATTCCGCCACACGGCATCGAGGTCACTTTTGACAAGACTGTTCATCTGATATTCCCCTCCCCGATTGTTTATGTGGATCTGGGTTCTGCCAATATTGTTGCCGGAAAAGCGGACGGAGTGGATAATATCCTGCGTGTAAAAGCTGCGATCAGGGATTTTTCGACTGAAACGAATTTTTCGGTAGTCACCGATGAAGGTAGTTTTTATTCGTTCAATGTCAAATATGCGGATGAACCCCAAAAACTGAATATCGAGCTGAAAGATTTCACTCATGACGGGGAAGCCGTCAACCGTCCGAACAACTCGCTGGATATTTATCTCTCTGAATTAGGCAAGGAAACCCCAAAGCTGGTCAAACTGATCATGAAGTCCATTTATGACAATGATAAGCGTATCTATAAGCATATCGGCAGTAAAAAATTCGGTATCCAGTTTCTATTGAAGGGTATTTATGCCTATGACGGCATGCTGTATTTGCATACCCAGATTAAAAACTCAACAAACGTGCCTTATGATATCGATTTTATCCGCATGAAAATTGTCGATAAGAAAGTAGCCAAGAGGACTGCCGTGCAGGAAACCCTTATTGTCCCTGTTCGCGCCCATAATTATGTGACACGGGTGAACGGACAGGCTGTGGAACGCACCGTACTGGCTATTCAAAAAATCACGATACCCAACGGTAAACAGCTCGTATTTGACCTCTATGAACAAAACGGAGGGCGAAACCAGTCTTTTGTCATTGAAAACGAAGATCTGGTCAGGGCCGAGCGTATCAATGAACTTAAAATAAGATAAGTTATGAAGATCAGGATATTAATTACAGTATTGTGCCTTGCCTTTTTAGGGCAGGCACATGCCCAGCGTTATCTTCCGGGAATGAAAGGGATACAGGTCACAGCAGGGGCAGTAGATGGCTTTAAGCTCAGCAAACAGGACGGACAGGCATTTTCTTTGGGTGCTGCACTGGCTACTTATACCAGGAGCGGGAACAGATGGGTATTCGGTGGGGAATATTTACAGAAAAACCACCGGTATGGGGATATGTATATTCCCGTTTCACAGTTCACCGGGGAAGCCGGACATTATTTTAAGTTCTTATCTGATAATTCCAAAACAGTATACTTATCTCTGGGAATTTCATTATTAGGCGGTTACGAAACAGTCAATTGGGGGAAAGAAGTGTTGAAAGACGGAACGACTATCCAAAACGAAGATAATTTCCTTTATGGAGGAGCTATCACTCTTGAATCGGAAACCTATCTGGCTGACAGGCTCGTTTTGCTTGTCGGAGCCAGGGAACGGTTTCTGCCCTCATCCTCCGTTGCGGATTTTCATTTCCAGTTGAACGTGGGTGTAAAGTTTATTATCAATTAGATAAGCCGCTGAAAACCATCAGCGTATTTGGTTGGAAGAAATTCGATAATATCATAGGTTGCAATCTTATTGATATAAAAAGGATCGGCTTTCATTATTTCTAAAGCATGCTCTTTTGTTACCGCCCTGCATAGGATAACACCTCCGGTACGAGGTTCCTGAGGTCCTGAAGCAATGAAATGTCCTTCTTTATAATTTATATCCAGGTAAGTGCGGTGCATACCCAGATATTTTTCAACCTCATTAAGCGGTTTTTGATAGGTTAGAATGAAAATAAACATAGCGATCAATTTTGACGTAAAATTAAAAAATTATAAATCAATATGAGAAAAATAGCAGCATATATAATATACACGATACTGATTGCATGTATCGCATGTGCCTGTAGCAGCGATCTTGATCTTAAGCAGTCTTATGAATTCAAGGTTACTTACCTTCCGGTACCCCAAAAGCTCAAAGTCGGAGAAACTGCCGAAATCCGGTGCCAGATAGAACGCAGCGGATATTATAAAAATACGGCATACAAACTTCGTTATTTCCAAACTGATGGGGAGGGTACATTACGGCTCGACGACGGAACCATATTCCTGCCAAACGATTATTACGACCTGGACAGGGAAACATTCAGGCTCTTTTTCACCGCCGGATCGGAAGAGCAAAACAACATCGACATTTACTTCTTTGATTCAGAAGGAAATAGCTTCACGTTAAACCTTAGTTTCAACTATGACAGTAAGGACGAGAACAATAACGAATAAACTAGAACTGAAAGATGAATGCAACATACTATTTTTTAGTAGCTTATCAGTTTATATCATGGATATGGATGGCTGTAAGCATACGGAATGCTCCTACGGATATTGAGCTGTGGGGTGAAGAAGTTGAATAATCATTTGTCCGGACGTCTCTTTTGCCGTCCGGATAATTTAATACTTATAAAATGGATAACAATATAAATATTTATGGAAATTATTATCTGGTACCGGATTTAGATCCCCCTGAAAGAAAGCGATTGCTCGACCGGCTGGAGATAGATGCTGATGATATTAAAAAGTCCAATATCCTGCATGATCGTGAAAATAAGCAGTGGTGTATCTCCGGTAAGAGAATTGTAAACGATTTTGATTTCCCGCAAGCTTACAGAGAAAACGTGGAAATACCTGTCTATACAATGAGCGATGTAGAGGATGACCGGTTCAGGATGTCCAACGGGCATTACTCCGCCTTCTTTTTTACAACAGAGAACAATATGGGTAAAGCGACTGAAAAGATGCTGGAATTAGGCCTGGATTACAGATCTTACTATAGAGATTTTGAAACAAAGAACCCCAGTTCCTTATTTTTAGCTTTTAATAATACCGTATATCCCTGCAACAGCAAAAAGCATACACTGGATACAATGGATACCATAGGACTGGATTGGGACAATTTTAATAACCCACCCGAACCAATTGACGAATTGATCTCCAGACAGCGGAAAAACCTCAAGGCATTGGAAGAAAGATGCCTGAGCTACATCCCCTATTTTAGCCGCACATTACCGGTTTGTATGGAAGCTGTAAAAGATAATCCTTTCAACATAAAGGATGTACCCGGATATTTTTTAACCCGGAAGTTTATCAGCGATATCGTTGAAATGAATCCTAAGAACCTCGGGTTTATTCCTACCGACAAAATTGACAGGACACTATGCATGGATGTTTTTAAAAGGGACTGTAATACTTTTTGCTATATACCTGACAAATATAAAACAGAAAAGATGTGCATAGAAGCTTATGAAAGGATCAGAGAGGATACTGAAGACCCTTTGCGGCTGATGCCGTTCGTGGAAAATATCCCTTATAGCAGTGTTTGTATCGATTTACTCAGAAAATATACAGAACCCGCAGAATTCTCTCTAATATTTATGTCAATCCCGAAAAACGTATTCAATCAGGAAATTGCCGATGTTGCGATGCGAATCGATAAAGAGTCAATACACGATATACCTGACAGATTTATTTCCGAAGAAATGGCATTTACGGCATTGAAAACTGATCCCATCTTATTGAATAAGGTTCCCGACAGGTATAAAACGGAAGAAATATGCAGGCAGTCCCTGTTTTCTGAATTGGAAGAAATGGATAAGGCCAGAATACTTCGTGCAATTCCTTATCCAAACCTGATATTGGAAGCATTGAAGTCTGAGGGATACAAAGATTGTTCACCAATAATGTTGTTGACATATATAGAACGTGATGTCATAAACACCCCTATGGCAATGGAATTAATAAAACGGGATGCGGGATGCCTTCCTGATATCCCGTTTCATCTGAAGGATGAAAACATTTGTATAGAGGCAATAAGAGGTACAGGGGATATGAAACCTCTTTATGCGATACCTAAAGACTCTATGAGTGATAAAGTATGTAGTGAACTCGTGAACAAATTTCCCGAGGCAATCCGCCAACTATTGCCGGAAGACAAGAAGACACCGGAATTATGCCTGATGGCTGTTAAACAGGATGAATCACTACAGAAATATGTGCCGGAATCTATTGTAAATGATCTGAAACTGAATATGTACAGGTTTGGTATGCTGGTCGAGGAACAAGTGTCACTAAATTTTTCGCAGGTCAAGGACTTGTACGAAGGGAAAAAAGTGGAAATCGATTATACCGAACCTACAAACCAGATTCCACGGAAAGTGGAAATTGAATATAACTCACAAAAAGAATCCTTAAATTATTATGATAGTGTCCGGGATACAAAGAGTAATGAAAATAAACAGAAAAATACAATTCCGGATAAAGGTAAAGGGCTAAAAATGTAAATATCTATTTAATAGTTTAACACTATGGAAAATAATATGATTAATCAGACTTATTTTTTGAATCTTAATCCGGGGGAGATATCCTCTGCTTTTCGATTATTCCGCAGATTAGATATAAAGCCGGTTTTTGACGAGAACGAATATTTTAATGATTTAAAAGAGAAAGATGTCAGTCAAATTACATTATTGGTTCACAATAAAAAAGCCTGGACATGGACTGATGGTGTATCGGAGAAGAAGCCGGAGAATTTATCTGGTATTTCCCCTGCTGAAATGCTGAAAATACTTGGGCTGCCAGCTGTTGATAAAATACCATCTGTGGAAATAGAAGAACTGCTGAAAGATAATATCTATGATTTCTACTGGTTGGAAACAAATAAAGACCTGCCCCGAACGGAAATTGCAGAACAGTGTTGCCGGTTGGGCTTAATCTATGAAAATGAGCTGGAAGGCCTGGTTAATTATCCGTGGCCAACCGACAGGTTTCTGGTGTTGAATCATAAAATATACGGTTCCGAAAATACAATCGGGAAAGAAGCAATGCAAAAACTCGGAATATTGCCGGGTGAGGAAATCAGGACTGAAAGGTTAAGTGATCTGGTCAGGAAGCATGAAAGGGACATTTATCTTGTGAAGAACGACTTCCGCATGACAGGCCATTTTTCAGGTTTACCTACATACTGTAAAACGGAAAGTGTAATTCTTGCAGCTATTGATGCCGATTATGACAACATAAAGCATGTGCCTGTATTTGCAATCAATCAGAAAATCGCCGAGGCGATGGCCCGCAGGGATGGAATGTCCCTGGAAATTATACCCGGTGAGTTTATTTCCGCAGAAATGTGCCTGAATGCCGTTAATGATGATGGTATGGCGTTGAAGTATGTCCCGCAGGAATTCCATTCTGACGAACTATTCGAGGCTGCCATCGCGAATGACGGCTGGGCTTTGCAGTTTGTCCCGGAGAATAAAAGGACAAAAGACATGTGTTGCTCGGCATTAAGTCAGGTTTTAAATATAGGTTATGAAGGTTATTCAATAGCAAAGTATATCCCCTACCCTGATATTTGTCTGAATATCTTTAAAGATGCCGTAGATATTAATGATGCCACCGATGTATCAAAAAGGTTTCCTGACAAAATAATTAACCAGGAAATTGCACTGGAAGCGATAAAGCAGGACATCGATTGCTTTGGGCTTATTCCTCAGGAAATCAGAACTGCCGGGTTTTACGATGAAGCGGTTAAAATAAACGGATGGATGTTACAGCATGTACCTGAAGAGATGAAAACTCCCCAAATGTGCCTTGCTGCTAAAGATGCCTCACCGGATCTGGGATACGGACATTTAGGGCTTGTTGCCTATGTTCCGTTTCCTAAAGTTTGTTTGGAGTACCTCAAAGAAGCAGCCGGAAAAATCGATGTGTATGAAGTCTTTACAGCTATACGAAAGGATGTGTTAAATCCCGATATTGTTCAATTGGCTGTCGATCTGGATGTAAATTGCTTCAAATTCGTGCCGGATAATCTGAAAACGGAAGGTTTATGCCTGAAAGCCATTCAAGAGACGGGAGCTTTTGGTGAAGTGTTCGATTATATCCCCGAACACCTGAGAACAAAAAAGATATACAAACTTGCCGTAGAGACTAACGAAACAGCATTAAAATGGGTACCCGAAAAAAAAAGAAGCTATCAGATGTGCCTGTCAGCAGTCGAAAGGGATGGATACCAGCTGGAATTTGTTCCGGAAAGAAAGAAGACCAAACAAATTTGTCAAACAGCATTGGATAATTGCGAAAAGCCGGCAAATATTAAAAATTACCGTATTATGCCGGACATCCCATTTCCCGACATCATACTAAATGCGATTGAGAAATTTAAATCGAAGACCGAATCGATACCACTCTATTCTTCCATAAATGAAAATGCTTACAATGAAGAAATCGCAAAAAAAGCAGTCATGGCTGATGGTGCATGCTATGACTTTGTTCCTGAAAGACTTAGAAACGAAGAGCTTGCCCTGCTTGCTCTTTACCATACACATAAAGTAAGAGATATCCTGATGCTAACCCCGGACAGATATTGTTCGCAAAAGCTTTGTGAAGTGGCTGTTTTTATGTTTCCGGCTGCAATACTTCTTATTCCTCAGAATCGACGTACAGCTGAATTATATTTAATGGCGACGAAAAAAAATCCCGGGCTAAAAGAGGATGTTCCTGAAGATATAAAAAGGAATAAAAACATATATAGTTTTAATGAGAGACTGGAAAAAATACTGACCGGTAAAGATAGGCTGAACTTTGATCAGGTGCAGGGAATCTATCAGGGCGGTTCTGCATTGGTAAAAGAAGTAAAGAGCGGCGGGCAAATATTCAATAACAGGTTTCTATCATATAACGGTATAAAGGACAGGTTTGTTATTGCCCGTAGCCAAAAACAGGATAATAAAACAGCCATGTCTGATACGGATAATTCCCGGTCTAAGAAAGGAAGAAGAATATAGCAGGTAATAATTATTCTTCATCCGATTATTCACATTTATCTGACAAAAAATCATGGAAACAAATATAGACATACAGGAAAAAAATTATTATTTCCTGATCTGTGATGCACCGGCAATTGATGCAAAGCACCGGATCGACCAGTTGAACCATATGGGATTTATCGCTGATGGCAACAAGGAAAACATGGTTAATTATTTTCAGCGGTTTAGTAAAAGTAAGGAGCCTGTCGTTTTTATTTTTCAGAATAAGATAAGGAACCTGAGTGCATATATGGATCAGCCGGAATTCGACAAACTGGGCATTAAACAATCTTTTGAACAGATACCCAGGCTCAGGTTGAGTGAATTGATGAAACAGCAGTTTGAAGATATGGAGTTCATAGGTTATAATTCACTGGAATTGTTGCCCGATTATAGAAAGACTGTAGGGGTATGCCGGGAAGCAATAAGGATAGATCCTTATAATATACGTCATATACCGGATTATATGCTATCCAAAGATACTATTGACTCCTGTGTATGTATAGAAGGGAATACCTTGCAATATATACCTCAGGAAAGATTGAATGCCGGAATATGCCTAAAGGCTGTTGAAAATGACTATATGGCCCTGCAGTATGTGCCTTTCAAATTTAAAAGTGAGGAGTTATGCCGTATGGCTGTTAAAGGAGCGGTTGATGACACTAAAAATGAAAGTTACCATGTATTAGCACATATACCTTATACTTTCATTTGTAATGAAGTAATCCGGCAATTTAATAAAATGTCCGTTAGCGGGGAAGCTATGGCAAAGACAATCGTAAACAAAGAGGTGATGTCCGCCGGTATGTGTGATAAGCTCTTTGAATGGGATCATAATGCCTATAAGCATTTTCCCAATTTATATAAAAGTAAGGAGATGACAGAAAAGGCCATAGCCTTAGACGGGATTCTATTGGCTTACGCTCCGCCAAAACAAATCAATGAGGAGTTATGTTTGTCTGCTATAAAGAATACTTACAAAGCTATGGCGGTTGTGCCTGTGTTCTTAAAAAATCCCGATTTCTGCCTGAAAGCGGTACTGGCTAACCGAAATGCCGGGATAAAGAACTTGGTTCCTATGGAAATAAAGAATGGAAAGAATATTTACAGCTTTAACGAGAGGCTTGAAAAAATATTGACAGGGAAAGTAAATCTGACATTTGAACAAGTTCGAAATCTATACAGTGGTGGGTCGCAAACATTTTTAGAAGTAAAAAGCGGGAGCAAAATCTATTCAAACAGTAGTCTTTTTTATGACAAAGAATTGAACCGATTTCTAATCGCTCCAACCCAATCTGGCAATATAAATCAAGTATTAACCAAAGATGATCTTAATAGGAAAAAAGGGAGGAGAATATGATATATATCCGCTCAAGTTTATTTCGTAATGAAGATGTGTTTTTGTCCGTACAAAATTAATAGCTGATTGTAAACTTTTCATCATGTCAAAATATATTTATTCAATATGTACAAATGTGTTTATACTATATTGCCATGTGGTATTTTGCCATAATGTACATGTACATGTGCATTTGTACATGGGTTTCCTGTGGCTTAAAAAGTCTTGTTTATTTTGTAATGCAAGATGTGTTTTTGTGTACACGAGAACGTCATGCTATAAAAATCATATTAGGATATATAATTGCCCCACTATCGAAAGATTAAGCGGGGGCAATGTGTCTGAGGATAACGTATTATAGAAACTTAGAAGTCCTTTAAGATATATATACATTACCAACCAAAAAGATTACCTCTTTTTAATAATTCACCATCTTTTGTAACAGAGTTTTCTTTAATATCCACAGAGATATAACCATATATACTATTAATATCAAAATACTCATGATCAAATAGATCCCAATCTGAAGTTTTATATATCTTAAATATGTAATTGATGCTATTTACTTGTATTTGATTACCACATTTGATATTCAATCGATTAATATTTATAGAATCATAAGCAATTACAATATTACCAGCATTTGAAATCTCAATATAATCAATATTTTCACTTGGAGATGATAATCCTTGATATTTTCCAATTATAATATAACATTTTCCTCCCCATCTTTTCCATACAGTAATATCATTCTTTATAGTTGCTGGCGTACTTTTGACTGTTTCCTTTCATATTGGGGATTAGTTGATATTCTGAAAGAGGGCAAGGGTTTCGATACCGTGGAATACATTCGGAAGCGTCCATTATTCAATAAATTGTTTACATGTACGCCACCCCAAAATAGAAAAGGTTGAAAATATTATTCGCTATTATAACATTAATAACAAGATATTCCATTTTCAATTTACACAAAATTTAGACTATTATACGGTCGTATTCTTTTTTCTTAGATTACAATATCTTCTAAATTACAGACTACACACCTGATGAAACAAAAAATAACAACTGTTTTGTAAAACAATCTACAGATTCAATTATCAGCCTAAAGGAACTTATAAGAAATCGACTAAAAAAGCTATTATTTGTTTTTTTTAACGACACAAATAACATACTATATATTTGGTATTTTTATATTTGTAAAAATACTTCCTTGAGTCTAGCCATCTTTTAGAAAGATTTTGTTTGCAGTTTGTATTATGCTTGATGGATATTTATCAGTTTTATTTGAGTTGATATAAATATATTAAAAAGAAAGCCGGCAAAAATAGGAGAAAAATACGATTGCTTTATTGGCAGAAAATGAAATTTTACAGTCTACTGGTATAATTGTTAAATAAATTGTCATACTCTTATTTAACATCATAAATAAGAGTATGACACAAACTATACAGACAAGCAATACGGTTCTTTCCTGTAGCTTATATTGCAATTATGGAGCTACGATCCATTTAGCTTTCATCTCCGCTACGATATCTTCATCATCCAGGTGCATATAAATATCCTGTATATTATTGCCTATTGCATGCCCCATAATACGTTCGGCAATACCATCCCTAATGCCTCTTTTCGCTGCTATGGTCCGGAAGGTATGCCGGGCCCGATGGAAAGTAATCGTCTTGTTAATACTCAATTCTGCAATTATCTCTTTCAGATGCTGATTGGTTCGCCAATTAGATAAAGGGTAAAATATTGGCAGATATGTTTTTTTATTCTTTCGTTCCAATAAGGATTCTACCACGGAAGAGACTATTGGTATTTTATACTTTACACCCGTTTTAAGACGATTATTACTCAATAAAAGACATATATCATCATTCTTATCTTCTTTCAGCACAACGGGCTTCAAATCATCATAGGTGACATTATAAAACTCTGCATAAGACAAAGAAGTGTAACAACTAAAGAGGAAGCCTCTTAACACTTCACGTCTACCGCCTTTATATTTACCTAAATCATAAGCTTTCTGCAATATTTTTAATTCATCCTCATTTAGTATATCATTGTTTTGAGCCTGGGTAATCTTTTTAATTTTAAATTTAGAATAAGGGTTCTTATCCAGGATTCCTTTATCGACAGCAATCCCCAGAAAAAATTTAAAGTTGGAATGTTTTTTATAAATAGTATTCAACAAATTCCCGGATTGGATTTCGTATTCATGAAACTTCTTTATATAGTCCAGTGTAATTGCATCGAAAGTCAGGACAGGTTTCCATTTTTGCATCTTGTTAAGAAAATTACGATAATTGGCTATTGTGCGTTTGGCTCTGGTTAATTCCAAAAACCTCAGTTCATTCTCCGCAAAAACATAAAAATCTGTATTGCCATATAGTTTATCTTTAAACTTGTTCAGAAACACTCCAACTCGCAATGGCTTAATAAAGTGGTCCCGGATAATTGTCTGTGCTTTCGTGTATTGCTCCTGTATAATCCTATTGTATAGTAAATGGTCCCTGTGGCTAGCCAAAACCATTTTTTTGTTATCACTCCAATGCTTCGGATGTACTGATATATTCAGACCGATGTAAGTGACACGCCTGTAGGATGTATACCTCAGGCAAACCGGGCACGTGCCGTCTTTTGCTTCGTGACTGAGACGTTGTATTACTTTTAATGTGGCTTTCATTCTGATTACATTGATTGTTAATGAATAAAAAATGCCACATATATAAATAAAAGAAATACATGAGGATATTAACTTACGCGATTTGTCTCTATTTGTCGTAATTTGTCGTAGTTAACATAAATATATCCTGTGCATGGTTACTGTTTTAATATATTACCATAATACTCTTCATCAAAAAGCTGTTCCAAATCAATCGCATTCAGCTTTTCATTGACTTTACAAGGATTAATATAAAAATAATTCGTCCTTTCGACCTGCTCAAACCCAAGATCCAGAAAATATCCATAAAGCTTAAATGAAGAATATTCAAGGTCCTGATCCATCCGGTGATATTGCATTGCAGGTTGCATAGAGGATGTATCTAACTGCAATGGATACACAATGGCAAGCACCAAGCCTACAGTACCGTCAAACCGGCAGAGGATGTCCTTTATGATGAATTTTCCATAGCCGTAACCCCGATATTCAGGAAACAGAACGATATCATTTATATACAAGACGTTAAAATTACCATTCTCAGCAAGCAATTCGTCAAATTCAGGTTTTAACTCTCCGGTTTTTCTGTCCATGATAAAATCACCGACATATCCACATGCATCACTACTCGAATTCGATAGGAGATCTTCCAAAAGAAGTCCGTTATTGATGAGATATCCTAGATAGAACAAAGACACCCGAGCTTTTCCGATTAAGACTTCCTTCGTATCTTCGTCAATATCTGCGGAATCACATCCGTAGACATCAATTGCATATTGTGTGTAACAATCAAAACCTTCCATATAAGAACTTCCTGTAGAGGATTCAAAGCTATATCGCAATTTCAGGTATAGAATATCTTTTGCTTGCATTGTTATTATTGTTTTATATACATTTTCTCCAAATATAATGATTTGTACCGACTGGACATCATTTCTGCAGCGCATTTTAATTGCCAGAAAAAAAGGCATAGGTCTAAAACCTATGCCTTTATGTATTATTAGCCTCGTGTCGGGTCTGCTTTACAAGCTCATACAACCCATTTATCTAACATCTCCCGGACAATATCTTCATCATGCAGGTGAGTATATATATCCTGGATGTCATTACCTTCTGCATGCCCCATGGTACGCTCGGCTATTGAATCTCTGACACCTTTTTTCGCAGCTATCGTTCGGAAGGTGTGCCGGGCCCGGTGGAAAGTCATCGTCTTATTAATTCCCAGATCCTTCATTATTTCCTTAAGGTATCTGTTGGTAGGCTGATTGGCCAAAGGCAAAAAGATCTTCCGGGAAGTATCCGTATCTCCGGCTTTTCGTTCCATTAGCAGCTCTACGACGGGCGAAACTATGGGTATTTTATATGGTACGCCCGTTTTCTGACGCTCATTGCTGAGCAATTGATACATTTCTTCTGTATTTTCTTTTTTTAGTCTTACAGGCTTTAAATCATCGTAAGTAACATTATGAAATTCGGCATAAGATAAACTGGTGTAGCAGCTAAACAAGAAATCCCTTAACACCTCACGCTTGCCTTCTGTATATTGCTCTGCGTCATATGCTTGCTGCAATATCTTCAGCTCTTCTTCTGTCAGTACATCGTTGTTCTGTGCCTTCGTGATTTTCTTGATCTCAAATTTTTCGTAAGGATTCTTTACAAGTTGTTCTTTATCAATGGCCAAACCCAACAGAAATTTAAAGTTTGCATGCTTCTTATAGATCGTGGACAGCAAGTTACCTTCCTTAATTTCATGATCATGAAAACGTTGGATAAATTCAAGGGTGATTTCGTTGAAGGTCAGTATGGATTTCCATTCCTTCATCTTATTGAGCAGGTTACGGTAATTGGAGAGGGTTTGCTTTGCACGGGTAGATTGGAGCAATTCCAGTTCTTTTTCTATAAAAACATAAAAATCTGTATTGCCATAATACTTATCCCGGAATTTATCAACAAATTCTTTGGTGGATAAGGGCTTATAGAAATGAGCCAGAAGGATGTTCTCGGCTTTGCAGTATTCTTCTTCAATAATGCGGTTGTAATGTAAATAGTTTCTTTCCCCCGACAGAACCATTGAACGCTTTTGGCTCCAGTGTCTGGGATGAACAGATATACCTAACCCTATAAAAGTTGTTTGTCTAAAAGATGTGTACCTTAAACACAACTGACGTTTACCATCTTTTGTACTGTAATTGTTACGTTGGAAAATTTTAATGGATGCTCTCATGACTCAATTGTTTGTAGTTAAACAATAGTCAAACGAACAAGTGTAAACTCATGGAAAAATCGATTTTAACTATTAATCGTTAAAACAATCAATCGATTGATTTTGTGCTTCTTGTAGAATTCCTGAAAACTACTTTCTGTTTATTATTCATCGTGTGTAGTCCCAGGCAGAACCAGGCCTTTCAGTCCCTAAAAATGTCTACTTATCTCTATTTTAGGGCATTTCAATATGTGTTAAATTGATGACTTTTTCTTCATATACTGAATAACATAGAAAACCTATTACCATTGAGGGAAGTAGGGTATATTTCCAGAGCTGAAAAACCTATACAAAACTGATAAATAAGTATTTGAAAGCTAAATGTAAAGTGGATAAATATAAGTTAAATATTAAAAAAAAAGACCTTATGAATATAAATGAGGAGGATACTTTATCTCAATTATAATCTCTTTTAGTAATTAATGTTATGGGCATTATTGTCCTACTTTAGATAAATGAATAGATCTTTTCAACCGTGATATCTGAAATATTTGAGAAAACTCTAAGACAAAGAAACCGTTGTATTAATTGCTATTGAAAAATAAACTGAACATTAAGATATATAATGGGGTAGGTTTTCGTGCAGAAGACCTTTAATTTAACAAAATAGGATGATGAAGACGAAATAAATGCTTATACTATCAGTCGAGATTTAGGAGAAAGATGGGTTGGAAGTTGTGCTTGTTTTAAATAAAATATCCTGCCGAATTCTAGTAGCAGGATATTTTATCATTGATTAAAATTTTATTGATCACATGATGTAATGAGCCTCAATTATTTTCTTTTAGGAGAATAAGATTTATCCAAGATTTCCTGAATTTCAGATTCTTTATATAAAGTCTTACCACCAAAATTTATATAAGGCAATACTCCATTTTTACGATAATCTGTTAATGTACGTCGGTTTACTCTCAAATATTTTGACAATTCTTCATCAGTCATATAACGGTCACCGTTTAACCCTAGTTTACAGTCTTTGGAAAGAGTTCTGAGTTGATTCAATATACGATCAATAGAGTTGAAGAAATAGAAAACTCTAGCATCATTTTCAGCTATTCTTTTCATAGTTTATTATATTTATTTTTTGCTTTAACTATTGTTTTTAAAAATACTTCTATATCACTTTTTAGGTAAAAATTCTTTCTTCCCACTTGTGAGAATCCGATTTTGCCAGCATCCCGGTACTTTTGCAACGCTTTAGGACCAATACTTAAAATTGAACAAACTTGTTGTGTGTCTAACCATGTTAATAAATCAGGCGGAGTATGCCTTAAACATAATATTTTGACATATCCTTCGAGGTGATTTATACGATACAGCATTTTATTAAAAACGTTTTTTTTAATCATGATAAATTCTTCTTCCATAGTTTCTTTATTTAAATTGTGAGATGAATATTATTAACAGTATTTATTTAGTTCTGAAAGGCTTTGATATAATTACTGTTTAATGTCTTTTCCAGATCAGATTCTTTATACAAGACTTTTCCACCCAACAATATGTAAGAAAGCACTCCTTGATTACGATAATCCTGCAAGGTTCTGCGACTGACTTTCAATATTTCTGCAACCTCCTTATCTGTAAGATAACGCTCTGCATTAAGTAACGGTCTGGTTTCTTCGAAAGTATCTTCTAAACAAGCAATTAGCTCTTCCAAGCTTTCAAAAAATGTAACAACATCCTTGTTGCGTTTTGTAATTAATTCTTCCATAATATTTTTATTATATGTTTTTACTCTTTCATTTACATGACTTCAGAAGTTCTTCAATATCTGAAACCTTATAATAAATTTTATTATTAATCCGGCTGAAACTCACTTTTCTTGTATCTCTATAGGTCTGTAAGGTACGGGGAGAGATATTAAGGATTAAGCATACATCCTGATTGTCGAGCCACTGATCCAGTCCTTTGTTTTTATACTTACTGCATAATGATTCAATTCTATTCTTAAAATTTCTGACCTTTAATATCATGGCTTCAAATACAACCTTATCTATGTTCGTTGTTTCCATAATGAACTTTTTAGTTAAACAATACATAACATTTGATGATTTGCAAATCAAAAGCGAATATAAGATCAAAAGCATTACAGATTATTGAATTTCAGAGCATTGTCGTGATTTGTCGCGTTCTGTCGTAATTTGTCGTAGCTGGTTATTCTGTCTCGTCCCCCCAAAAAAATAACTGATCGTGACGACCAGTTATTTTTCATATTTTGAGAATGAAATTTGCAGCTTCAAGGTTATTCATCCCTTACAAATCCGACTCTCTTTCTTGGCGTATTTTCTAATTCCTTCTTACTTGCCAATTCAGTCAACACCTGATAAATGTCATTAAACTGCATATTGGTCTCAATCATAAAAGTTTCTAGTTTTTGATGAAGTTCTGCATATCCTAAAGCATATTGACGGAGTGTAACAAAAGCTCGCATAATAGCGATATTTATTTCAATGGCTACATCACTGCGTAAAATACTGGATAACATGGCAACTCCTTGCTCTGTAAAAGCAAAGGGGAATACTGAACTATGTTTGAGTGTTTCAGGCAACCGGTCACAATTTGTGACCAGTTCAATCCATTCAGATTCTGATAGCTCAAACATGAAATCGGGAAATGGAAATCGCTTTATATTCCGTCTTACAGCCTGCTTTAAGGCTTTAGTTTTTACATTATACATTTCTGCAAGGTCAAAGTCCAATAATACTTTAGCTCCTCTAATTTCATGTATTTTATTCTGAATTATTTGTAACTCCATGATTACTGTAATTTAAGGTTAGAAATTTTACTATCTACATTCATCATATCCTCCAAAATGCTCTGGTCTAAAATCTTTGCATAGTGCTGCGTCATGCGGGTAGAAGAATGTCCTAGCATTTTGGCGACATTTTCCATCGTTACTTTATTAGCTAGCGTAACCGATGTGGCAAATGTGTGCCTGCTGCAATGCGCTGTCAGTCTCTTGTTTATACCACATAAATCAGCCACCTCTTTCAAATATGTATTATATTTTTGATTTGTAGGAACCGGAAGAAGCTGACCTTTCAATTGGCACCCTTTATCATCCTTGTATTTCTCTAATAACATCTTCGGAATATTTAATAGAGGGATATTACACATATTATTCGTTTTTTCACGAGGCTTGCGAATCCATACTTCATCGTTGCCGTTTCTTATAATATGCTCCTCTTTCAGATTCTTTACATCAACGAATGCTAATCCCGTAAAAGAGCAAAACACAAATACATCCCTGATTTGCGATAGTCGCTTTGTAGAAATCTCTTTATTAATGAGAGTTTCCAGTTCACACATAGTTAAGAATTCTACATGAACTTCATCCTGACGAAACTTAATTGAAGCAAATGGGTCTTTATGCAGCCAATCATTAAGTATTGCTATTCGAATGATCTTCTTAAAGATTTTTAGATGTTTGATAGCGGAGTTATTGCAACACCCCTTTTCTGTCTTTAGGTACAGTTCATATTTGCGGATAAAGTCTTCATTAATATTCTTTAGAGGAATATCTTCCATGTCTAATTCCTTATCCATAAATTCTTTCAGGTATTTCAGCGAGGCGTCAAACTTATAAATGGTTGATTGCGCATATTCGATATTTAATAATTGCCTGCACCGTTCATTGTGATCGGAGTGTACTTCAACTAGAGTTCTACCATCTTCTTCGTCTTTGTGGTTTCCTAAATAGATATCTTTTATAATCTGTGCCGTGATAGGCTTAGCGGCTAACCCAAGGTCACAAAAGATTTGATGAATCCGGGATTTTACGGATTGAATATTATAATTCAACTCTTGTGCCTCTCTACTGCTACCTCTTGTTTTCCCTTGTGCCTGACTCCACTGAGAGGGATTTACACTGCCACCAATTGGAATGTCGGCCACATTACTGTTGACAGTAATACGAATAAATAGAGGGACCTGTCCGTTTTTCATCACCCTGTTTTTTCTGATTAAGCAGACTACATTAAAAGTGTTTCGTTGTTTTGTCATTTTTGTTTCCATAAAATTGATTTTTTGTTGTTGTAAAATTACTTTTTTAACATTAAACCAACCCTACGCAAGACATTGTATAACAGTGAATTGAAGTCATTCTCGTAGCCAATTCGTAGCCAAAACTGAAAAATAATTCTTGGCTACGAATTGGCTATGGAATAATGCTCAAAAATGCATTATTTTGCTGTTTTCGTAAAATTCAGGGAATAAAAAAATCCTTGAAAACCAACTGATTTTCAAGGATTTGCTTTGTTTTGCCTTTCGGCCTAGTGCGGATGAAGGGACTCGAACCCCCACGCCTCACGGCACCAGATCCTAAGTCTGGCGCGGCTACCAATTACGCCACATCCGCATAGCCAATTGCTTTAGCGGGTACAAAGGTATAATTATTTTTCTAATAACAATGCTTTACTTGCAAAAAATAGAATTTTAGACAAAAATAAGAGAATATAAATTAGAAAAGAGCTTCAAAATTCATAGCAGACGAACAATTTTCAAGTTAATGCCATCTGGAAAATTTTAGCTTTTTTCTTTCCGTTTTTTTTCATAGCTTTGTCCTGCTAAAGAAGAAATTGAGATGGATAACTATATAGTTTCAGCACGTAAGTACCGCCCTATGACCTTCAACTCGGTTGTCGGGCAACGCGCATTGACCACTACTCTCAAAAATGCGATCGCTTCAGGAAAACTGGCACATGCCTATCTTTTCTGCGGCCCGCGTGGAGTAGGAAAAACAACCTGTGCCCGTATCTTTGCTAAAACTATCAACTGTCTTTCACCCGCAGCTGACGGCGAAGCATGCAATCAATGCGAATCCTGTGTTGCGTTCAACGAGCAACGCTCTTTTAATATCCATGAACTCGATGCCGCATCCAACAACTCGGTCGACGATATCCGTTCACTGATAGAGCAGGTGCGCATACCTCCCCAAATAGGAAAATACAAGGTATATATTATCGACGAGGTACATATGCTTTCGCAAGCAGCTTTCAATGCTTTCCTTAAAACATTGGAAGAGCCCCCGCATCATGCTATCTTTATCCTTGCAACAACGGAAAAGCATAAAATACTGCCTACTATTTTGTCCCGTTGCCAAATATATGATTTCAGCCGTATTACAATAAAAGATACTGTCGAACATCTTCAATATGTCGCTTCTCAGGAAAATGTGCAGACTGAACCGGAAGCACTGAATGTACTTGCTCAAAAAGCCGATGGGGGAATGCGCGATGCATTATCTATCTTTGACCAGGTGGTTAGTTTCACCGGAGGAAATGTAACATACAAGGCGGTCATTGAAAATCTCAATGTACTGGATTATGAATATTATTTCAGGCTTACCGATTGCATACTTGCCAGCAATGTCGTAGACAGCCTGCTCATATTAAACGAGATATTAAGTAAGGGCTTTGATGGTAATAATGTCATCACTGGTATTGCGTCTCATTTCAGAGACCTACTCCTATGCAAAGACCCGAAAACCGCTGAATTGTTTGAGGTCGGTGCTTCTATCCGGGACAGATACATCGAAACTGCAAGGAAATGCAACAATGAATTTCTCTACAAAGCAATAGATATAGTAAACGAAAGTGACCTCAATTACAGGCTAAGCCGGAATAAACGGCTACTCTCCGATCTGACCGTCATAAGGCTATGCCAACTATCTTCACCTCAAACAGGTTTGGAAGATCAAAAAAAAAAGCAGGTAATTGATCCCATATTTTCGAAACAGGAAGCCAAACAGGCTCCTGCCCCGAATCAGCCTGCAACACCTCCCCAAAACAGCCGGCCCGCCACAGCACCCGTAACAAGGAATATTCCTGACACGCCGCAAGCCACAAGTAATACAACAACCGCAAGCGCTCCAAAACCCACATATCCCGGAGGACTGGGAATCTCCATTTCGGCCTTTGGACAGAAAAAAGAAGTGGAGGCAAAAGTGGAAGAGAAGATTGAATCCTTAAATGAACGATTCAGCCCCCTGCAACTCATCAATGAATGGAAAGCATTTGCCGAAGCCCTGACAGAAGAGCATCATCTGAAGAACACAATGCTCAACTGCTTGCCAAATCTCATAGAAAATACATTATTTGAGGTTGTAGTGAATAACCCTGTGCAGGAACAGCGATTGCTGGAGCACAGAATGGATATTCTGGTGAAATTGAGGACACAACTTCGCAATACCCATATAAAAATGCAAGTCCGTATAAGTGAGGATAATGAGAAGAAACTCGCCTTTACGCCGGCAGAGAAATTCAATTTGATGATGGAAGAGAATGAAAGTCTCCGCCGGTTAAAAGACGAATTCGGTCTGGAGCTTTCATAAAACGATCACTTCCCCTTCTGATACATCGACCGGACTCGCTTCTCCCCATCCAGTTCTATATTGAATATACGCTCTGCACTTTGCTTCTTCTTTTTCCTGTCGGCAAATGTAGTTTCAAGCTTTACGGACAGTGTGGTAAAATAGATGCCTTTATTATCCTTGATAATCTCCGGCAGATTAGGAGGTAATGTATAGGAAATGCTTTTTATCTTCCTGTTTTTAAAATCTGCTTTCAAGGAATCCGCAATCACTGTATCAGGCTGATTCTCCTTATCAAAAAATTTAAGCAACACAGATGCCGAATACTTTTGTATTTCTTTGTTATTCACTGATGAAAGAGCTTTGAAAAAGCCGGACAATACTTTCTCCACATCCTTCAACTCATCACCCTCAACAGCCTTTAGCTGGATCAGATAATCGTGTCTTCCTTCCGCCACATCCTCATATTCTCCCGTAAAACGTCCTATTTTTACATTGTCGAGGTAAGCCTGGTAAGCATCCGCCGTATTCTGTTCCATCACCTGAAGCCAACTGAGTGAATCCACGACATGCTTTATTTGCCTTTCATATGGAGTTTGCGGATGGTCTGCCAAAAAAGAAAAAAGAGCATCAATATTTCCCGATTTGCGAAGAGCTTCCCATTCATTTCGTTCCTTCTCCCGTAGTTCCATTATTTTATCCTGAGCTTCGCCACTGTATTTTCCTTCGGGGTAATGAACAAGGTATTTGGAATAACTTAAAGGTGTATTTTCCTCAATACATTTATTCCAGTATGCAGATTCTGTCGCCTCCTCGTCTTTGTTCTTCATAAAAATACCCCCGGTACCTAACAACAGCATAAACACTAACCCTACAGCGACAAAAATAAACAACTTCTTATTGCTTCTGGAAAGGGAAGCCCGCTGCAAATTCTCCTCTATACTTTTATCTATTGGCTTTTCTTCATAAGACATATCTTCTTTTTCCATCTCCGGATTAGCCTTCTCCCCTTCTCCGGACAGCGATTCTGAATCTCCTTTATTAGACAGTAATTCTTCCGGATATGCATTATGAGCAATTTCCTGACAGTCGCCACAAAAGATTTCCCCTTCGTTTGTGCTTTTTCCGCAAAGCGGACATTTGTTTTCGTTATCAGCCATATCCCTTTATTTTATGATGTAGTTATTCATCTGCATACAACAAATACTTTTCCCGCATTGTTCTGTACCTTGCAAGGTCTTTTTGCCATGTTTCATAAATATCCTCCGCCGGCATACCCTTAATAATCTGCGATCTTAGCACATTCGTTCCTGCCAGCAAATCCATAAATTTAGGATTTGTAAAAAATACCGCACCCTGTCCCGATTTCTTATAAAAGTCGATCAGGAACTTCAATTCCAATCCCCGGTGATATCCATAATTCCTCAAATCGAGGCCATAACAGGCCTTATTTGCATTCAACGGACTTTTATTCCCATCATTCGGACGTGGAGTAAAAGAAAATTTACCATATTTCGGATCAGGAGCTCCCACCACCTGAAAAGGAAAATCAGTGCCACGCCCGACACTTACATTTGTAGCTTCAAAAAAACAGAGAGATGGATATAAGCCTATTGCCCAAGGATTTGGCAGATTAGGCGACGGCTTTACGGGAAGAATATACGAAGTTCCGTGTTTCCACCCCGTCATTGTAATCACTTTCAGATCAGATTTTATCCCACCTTTCAGCCAGCCTTCACCGTTTATCATCCGGGCCAATTCCCCCACTGTGAGTCCATGCAAAACCGGAATAGGATGCATACCCACGAATGACTTATATTTTGGGTCTAAAACAGGTCCGTCGATATAGTCGTTCGGATTGGGACGATCCAGAATAATACATTCTTTCCCGTTCTCGGCACATGCTTCCATCACATAATGCATTGTACTGATATATGTATAAAAGCGCGCTCCTACATCCTGTATATCGAAAATAAGTATATCCGTATCTTTCAGCTGGTCAGCCGTCGGTTTATAATTTTTTCCATACAGGGAAATAACAGGAGTTCCGGTCCTGGCATCTTTACCATCCACAATCTTTTCTCCCGCATCTGCATTCCCTCTGAAGCCATGTTCGGGTGCAAAGATCTTTATTATGCGTACCTTGTGAGATAAAAGTGTATCCAACAGATGCGTCCCGTTAGATAATACTGAAGTTTGATTTACTATTAAAGCAATTTTTTTATCTTTGATAGCAGGTAATAAAATATCAATCCTGTCCGCACCTAATGACAGTGTTTGAGTAAAAACCGTTATATTTGAAGTGAGGCTTATAAGTGTAAGGAGAAATATACAAAACTTTTTCATTTATCTGACTGTTTTTAAAGCGAAAAGCCGTTTTGCAAACTTACTTATTTTTATAAGAAAAAGACCTGATACTGCATGAATACATTAGCTATAATCGAAAAATATTATAAAAAGAACTCGGATTTATACAATATCCTGATAGAACACAGTACCGATGTAACCAATAAGGCTCTATCCATAGCGGCAGCTCATCCGGAGCTGAATATCGACAGTAAGTTTGTAAGTGAGGCAGGCATGCTTCACGACATCGGCATCTTTATGACAAATGCGCCATCTATAAAGTGCTTCGGAATAGAACCTTATCTAGCACACGGATATCTCGGGCGTGAAATTGTAGAGAAGTCGGGCTATCCCCTGCATGCGCTTGTTTGTGAAAGACATACCGGCACAGGATTGTCTCTTGAAGAAATCATAGAAAATAAACTCCCTCTGCCTCAAAGAGATATGCGTCCCGTGAGCATTGAAGAAAAACTGATATGTTTCGCGGATTGTTTCTTCTCCAAAACCCGCTTGGGAGAAGAACGTCCGATAGACAAAGTGCGGCAAAGCCTGTCCAAGTTCGGAGAAGCGTCTGTCCGGCAATTCGACAGATGGTGTGCAATATTCCTCTGATAAGAACACGCCCCACCTTCTTTCAAAAATTCGTATCTTTGCTTACAAAACCAATTAATAACACACAAATAGAATGTCTATGAAAAAAATTCTGATCATCTTAACTATTTGTTTCTCTGCAATAACGACAGCTTCATCGCAAGACCAGACCGGAAAGCTCTCATTTGCCGGAAGCCTCAATTATGGCTCGAAAGTAGAATCATTAGGAATAGGCCTGCGGGCGCAATACGGATTTACCAGCCATCTGAGAGGAACTGCCGAATATAAATACTATATAGACAGGCACAATCTCAGTGCATTCGGTATCAATGCCGACGGCCATTATGTTTTCAGTGCCTCAGAAACCGTATCCCTATACCCTCTCGCCGGACTGAATTTAACCCGCTGGACATATGATCCGGGCAGATCTGATTCCGATGGTCCCAAGTATTCAGATAACCGCATCGGGTTGAACTTTGGTTTCGGAGGACAGGTTTCCCTGGACGACAACACATTTATCCAGATTGAAGCAAAAGAAGCCTTCATCAAGAACTACTCACAGTTTGTGATATCTGTCGGCTTTATGTATCAGTTCTGACAGGACTCCAAAAGGATCGACTATATTACCAGGGGTAATCTCGGCGAGATTATCCTTTTTTATGCGAATTTCCAAACAATTGATATTTCAGCTTTGTTATTCTATAATAGTTTTGAACGATCATTTTATATCAAATATTTTGTCCTGCTGACGACAGAAGTATCCCTGTTCGCTCATCAAGAAAAGACAGCAGCGGTTTTACTCCGTTAGGGACGAAAAAGACTCTAATTCCTTTGATAACTCAGATTCTTTTATAATTAATTATGGACAAACTAATCATACCTGCACTCGCAATTTGCTTATCATTATATGCATGTTCTGCTCCAGCAAAGAAGGACAGCATGGAAACGAGTATCAATAACCCGATAAAGAAAATAGAGAGCAGCCCGGCTATGATTCCTTCCGGCAATGGGATTATCCGCCTGAACATAGTTAATGGTAAAGGGGATGTAATGATCCAGAAGAAGAAAAATCAGACAATACATATCGAATTCGAGTCGAAAGGATATAAGAATATTACAGCTCAGCTATTTTCGACGGATTCACTTGCCAATATCAGGTTCTCGCAAATAACACTGCCTAACAAAGGTATGGATGGCCCTTTCGGCCAGAATTTGAGTTACAGTATATCTTCCGACGGGATATATAAACTATCCATTCATGAAAACATGATGGCAGGCAACCTATGGGGCGGTATCATGGAAGTAAAGGTATCTCTCTCTAAATAAGAACACATTAAATAAAAAAAACATTCTTCCGAACGGCTTTCTCCATTATATAATCGTTACCTGACAACAATCTTCTGTGCTACTTTTCCTGCCTTTATTATATAAAGCCCTTTGGGCAGTTCGAGAGGACAAGTACCAATACATGTTTTCAGGTTGACACTGGTGACTTTTACTCCGAGAATACTATACACCTCAAGGTAACCCGAGGTAGGTACATTTTCCAATGGAATCCTGACTGTACCACCATTCACTTCAACAATCAGATTCATCGTTTTATCTGTAGTCTGTTGAGGTTCGGACGCAAAAATATTCGACGGAAAATCCATTTCTCCCGCATTCGCAGAGAAAGTGGCTCCACCAAACAGTATAAGGAATAGTATGTTTCTCAAATTTACCATTATCTATTATTCCTAATATTCACAAATGTAAGTATTAAACCTTATAAAAGAATAAAAAAATGAAAAAAAATGAAGCCTTTCACAATTTTTCACGAAGTCCTTCGTTGGCCAGTACAGTGTTCGGAAAGACCTCACTGGCTTCTTCCAGTAAAATATTATTATCGGGATACCGTGCCGAAAAATGTCCCAGCATCAGTTTCTTCACATTTGCCATCTTTGCTATTTGCGCAGCCTGCCTGGCAGTCGAATGGCCTGTCTCTTTAGCCCGTGCCTTATCCGTATCAGCAAACGTGGCCTCATGATAAAGCAGGTCTACTCCTTCTATGACAGGAATAATCTTCTCACTATAAGCCGTATCGGAACAGTAAGCATATGAACGCGGAGGCCCGGCAGGAATCGTCAGCCTTCCGTGAGGGACAATCTTGCCGTCTTCCGTTACAAAATCAGCTCCCTGCTTTATTTTAGCCAGTTCCCTGACCGGTATATTATAAAACCTGATCATATCCGGCAGCAAATGCGCCTCTTTCTGCTTCTCCTGAAAAAGAAATCCGGCACAGGGGATTCTGTGCAGAAGAGGTATCGTTTTCACGGAAACAGACCTGTCTTCGTAAATCACTTCGCTTACTTTCGGATTGAACACTTCCACTTTGACCTCGAAAGGATTGTCCTTGCAAAAGAAATCTATTTCGGGGCGAAGCGTATTTTCCAGCCCGGCAACAGTATGTATGACAAGGGCGCCTGTTCTTCCCAGAAGCCCCAATGTAGAGATCAGCCCGATCAGACCAAAACAGTGGTCTCCGTGCAGGTGCGAGATAAATATATGATTTAAACGTCCAAAACGCAGTTTATTCCGCCTGAATTGCAGTTGAGTCCCCTCTCCGCAATCTATCATAAATAATTTTTCCCTGATATTCAGTACCTGTGATGAAGGATTATGTAAGGTTGTAGGTGTAGCAGAGCCACAACCCAGTATATCCAGTTCAAACTTTTCCATTCTTTCTATTCAATATGTATCAGTTTGTGTGTTTGCAAGCTGAGCCGCCAACGGGGATGCTGTTTTATGAGTTCCACACAATAGGCGACATTCTCCGGATTGATTTTATCCGCGTCAAAGACCGGACTCAGAAAATAGTTATCGGCCTGCGGGAATACCGAAATATCCGGTACCGGGTCTCCGGCCTGTACAGGCATGCGAATCTCATGGACAAAAGGAATCCGGCTCTTTATTGTCTCATAGTCCTGCTTAGGGCTACAGGTGATATAATCTATCAATGAAGGCACCCTTCGCGTACCATTTGTCTCTATTGCCTGCTTATACCCGTGTTCACGGAAAACAGCCAGATGTTCATCCTTCAGTTGGATTGTAGGCTCGCCACCGGTCCATATGATCCATTTGCACGGATAAACACTGATAGCCTCCAGTATCTCGTCTATACTCATTTCTTCTCCATCGGCAAAATCCGTATCGCAGAAACTGCAGGCCAGATTACATTTTGTAAGCCTTATAAACACGGACGCCTCTCCTACCCGCCCCCCTTCACCTTGCAAAGAGTAAAATATCTCATTCACTATCAACTTCATAGATGGCTGTTGTTTTAGGAGTTTCGGATACTTCTACTGCATATAGTTCGGGAATGTCCTTCTTGAAAATATCATACAGATACTTTACCATGTTCTCGGCTGTCGGGTTAAATGGTAATACATCATTGAGATGCCTGTGATCGAGCGTGCCGTCTATATACCGTTTCACACTATCGAGTTCTCTGTAATCCTTAATAAAACCGACATTATTCAATTCTTTTGCCCGCAAATGTACCGTAATCACATAATTGTGCCCGTGCAGCCTCGAACAAGGATGTGCGGGAGGGAGGCCTTCCAGTATATGTGAGGCGGAAAACGAAAATTGTTTACTTATTTTATACATATATTATTATTCTATTCCATTCCGGATATATATTCTTTTGTTAAAACCTGACAAAACTGACACTTTTTACAGTTAGCAGTAAACAGTCATCAGTTAACAACTTGTATCTTGTGTCTTGTTTACTCGTATCTTGTTTACTTGTAACTCGTAACTGCCCAAAGGGCGAAGTAACTCGTAACTTTCTTAAAAAGTAACAAAAGTGACAGCTTTTACGCATTTTAATTAATGAATTCTTAAACATTGAATCTTTAAATCCTTCCCATTTATTCAAAGAGCTATAAGCTAAAAGCTAATAGCTAGCTTACCATATAGATAAACTTTCTCAATAAATATACACCGGAATCATCTTGACTATACCATCATATAATCCAGCTTACACTATACATAATCAATATATACCGTAACAATTTACCGGAGAACATCGCTATATTGACAATATACACATTTGCCCGCATATACCCCAAAGCCAGTGCGATAATGTCTCCCACAACAGGCATAAAACTGAAAAAGGCCATAATTGCACCTTTGCCTTCGAGCCATTGCTGCATTTTTTCTATCTTGCCCCGGTCTACTTTCAGATACTTTTCTATCCATTCTATTTTCCCCAGACGACCGAGATAATAGTTTGTCATACCTCCCAGCCAGTTGCCTACCGAGGCTACAATGACACATCCCCACGCATTCATCCCCATAGCTAGTAGTCCGGCAAAGACAAATTCCGACCCGAATGGCAAAATAGTAGCCGCCAGAAAAGATGCCAGAAAAAGACCTATATAGCCATATTCGACAAATCCGTCAAGCATGTATTTTATAATATATGAAGAAGGCAAAAAGAGGTGCCATTACACATAAACCTATTCCTGCTTTTTTTACCCACGATTCAGTTTTCAGGCTTTCTTCGTCATACCTCGCCTTACGCATGAGTGAACGCGGGCTGATAATCATAAAGATACCGAAGATGAGCATGAAAACAGCGTATATGTAATCCCAGTTTGAATATTGCATTACTTTAAATTTTTAAATGGTTTCTTTCTTCTTTGTATAAAAATATAAATACATAATGCAAATATAGCGAGAATGGTTGTATAAAAACCGAGCATTTGTATTAAAGTTCCTTTATAAAAGACTTCCACCCTACCTGTCTGATCTACCGGAATTTGTACTAGCCCATTACGACTACCGGCAACAGGGATATCCTTTCCGTTCAGGGCAGCCGCATAGCCCTTATAATATATCAACGGGAGTTCAAGGCTGTCTTTCATTTCCACATTTACATTAAATGCCGTAATATTTCTATTCCGTACGAAAGCCGTAATTGCCGTTTTACGGGTCTGTGATATAACGCTGTCTCCGCGATCGCGTATAAAAGGATCGGGAAACGGCATTGCAGCAGGATAATATTCCATTCCGGCCATAGCATAGTGGGTTGTTTCGTTCAGTCCGGTACCGGATAAGCGGGGACGAACTTTCATTTCTTTATACGAAGAAGCATCAATGACAACAACCACGGATAGTAGAATAATCAGTGCCGACAATACAGCAATCTTACTGCCCCTTCCCTTACATAATAAGCATAAATAATATCCTCCGGCCAGGGCAAAGAAAAAACAGACAAACTCATATAACCGCCACGGGAACTGGATAAAGCTTAGATACGAAAGAGGGAACTTAGTCCAGGGAGCCAGACCGGAAGTAAGAAGGATATAAAAAATACCGATAATGACCCCGGTGTCGATACTTCTTAAATATTTTGCAGACTCTTTGTCTTTACTTCTGACAAAGAAGCGGAAACACAATGGCAGTAAAAGCAACAACCCCACTCCTACGGATTGGCTTCCTGTTGTGAACCCTGCAATCATACCGTACAGTATGGCGGGAAAATCAAGCAGGCTCTGCGCTGTGGTATATGGTAAATATGTGAATTTCCCAAAATAAAATGTATTGGATAATACCTGCTCAAAAAAAGGGAACAGGTAGTAGCCCGTCATTATAATTGTGACTGCTCCGGCCAAAACCAGATAATAAAGCCGCTTAGGTTCTTTCAACAGGCTTCTGTTATAAATTACCAATATGATGCATACTGTAATAAATAACAACAGAGAAGAAAGTACATGCGTAAAGATCATCAGCGAAAAACCGATAGCGATAACATACCATTTCCGGTAATCGCCCTTGATGATATAATAAAGGCCGAGAAAAACGACCGGTAAAAAGGTAAATGAAAATGCCTCACCCCATGCCGCCCTATGATATAAATCATAAAGACGATAAAGGCAAAAAGTATATAATAACGAACCCAAAACTGCCGCATACCCGTCCTTATATACCTTCCGGATAAAGATATACATGAAAATACCACATAAGAATGTCATCGAAAAAAAGAGGGACAGATAAGCAAACGATTTACCGGTAAAGATGGCCAGAACAGCAAAAGGGATCAGGATAAAGTCAGAATAGAACGGTTTTACCAGATATCCGTAATTATACAAGCCTTTATAATCGATATATGAAGGAAATATACCATCCTGAAGCCCCTGCATCAATGCTTCGAAGCGTGCGTTATGAAAAAAATAATCATCTCCTCCCACAAAAGACCGACCATACACGATCGTCATCAAAAACAAGAGGTACAAAAGTATCAGCAGGAATATCCAGAAATGATATTTCTTATCCGGAACCAAGGGAAACATATATTATTCTTTTTGTTTACTATCTTTTTTTAAAAATAAAAATATGAAAACAAATAATGCTATAATACTTACGACAGATATATAAAAACTCACTTTTTGAATAATTGTACCATCGTAATATACTTTCACATCACCTGTTTCGTTCACAGGTATCTGTATAAGCCCGTGTGTGCTTTGGGTAATTGGTAACTCTTTGTTGTTCAGCAATGCTGCGTAACCTTTGTAATATAGAAGCGGGAGTTCAAGTGAATCCGCGCTTTGGGTATTTATTTCGATATTTAGTATGCGCTTGTCACGGCTATGGCTTTCAATCGTTGTATTCCCGTTCATGGAGGCGATACTGTCGCCCCTGAGAAGAATATAATAGGCAGATTCCGCTTTATCGGGAACATATTCGGCTCCATTCAGGTAGAAAAAATTGCTGGCATCAGGCTTTTCGTTGGTTTGCCCGATATGGTGAATATGCATAATTCTGAAATTGTCATTGTGCATATATATCACCGCGGCAGTACACAGAATAACAGCTAAAGCGACGATAAAACGTCCTTTTTCTTTTATAAATATCCTCGACAGGTAATAACCCGCCGCAATGGCGAAGAAAAAAGTAACCAGCAAATACAACCTGCCCGGATACTGGATGAAAGACAGCAAAGTGAACGGAAACCGTCCCCACGGAAACAGTTTCGAAGATGCAAAAATATAGAACAATCCGATAAGCAACCCGGTATCTGCACTCCTGAGCATTTCCGGTTTCCCCCTGACAAAGAAACGAAGAGGAACAACCGCAGTAAGCAGGATACCGATACCCACTATCGTTATATCATCCGGATAATAAAATCCGCATATCAATCCCCAGAAAACATAACCGAAGGGGATCTTGGCATTGGCAGGCAGCGTCCAGTCATTCGTCTCATAGCGGTATGTGTTTGCCTGCATTTGTTCCAGAAGGGGAAATATATAGACTGCCGTAATGGCTAAGGTGACAATTCCGGCCAGAACCAGGCAGGCCAGCCTTTTCGGCTCTTTTATCAATGATTTGTGATAGAAAATAAGAACTATTACCACCGTAATGAATGTGAGAACCGTAGAAATCACGTGCGAGAAGATAAGCAGGCTGAAACCGATGGCAATAACATACCATTTCCTGTAATCGCCTTTGATAATATGGTAAAGCCCCAGAAATACCAGGGGAATAAAGGTAAAGGCAAAGACTTCTCCCAGGGCTCCCCGATTGTAAATATCATAAAAACGGTAAACGGAGAATGTATAGAGTATCCCGGACAAAAAAGCGGCAAATGAACTCTTATATATCGTCCTCACCACCGAATACATGATTGTCCCGCAGAGGATGGTCATCACAAACAGCATCACTTCAAATGCATTGTACGTACCTATAAGAATGCCCAATGCAGCAAAAGGAATCAATACCACATCGGAATAGAAAACTTTACTCAAATAGCCGTAATTCAGCGCAGCGGCATAATCTATGTAATGAGGGAAAGTTCCTTCACGAAGCGCGGCAATAAGCGCTTCGAAACGTTTCAGATGAAAGTAATAATCATAGCCCGGATGCTCATACACAGCACCGAATACCCTCGTCATATATGCTGAAAGGAGCAGCAATACAGCGAAGAAAATCAAGAAATGATATTTCCTGTTCACTGCTATGGCTGCTATAAGACTATTTATTGTATTCATCATTTCTTTGCATTACTCCGTTTACGCTTGGAAATAAAGATATATATCATCAGCCCTATAGTACTTGATAGGGAAATATACCAGCTATACTGTTGCGTGGCCGTGGGTGTATAGCCGACCTCAATTCTCCCGGATTTATCAATTTCAATCTGCACCAATCCGTTTTCACTTTCGGTGACGGGTATTCCCCTTTTTCCGCCTGAATAAGCAGCCTGGTATCCTTTGTAATAAACAAGAGGCAGTTCCAACTTATCAGGATTGCCTGTCTTCACATCAAATGAGGCAATACCTTCTTTCCGTGTAAAATTAGAGATAAGAGTTTCCTTATTTTCCGATATAACCGTATCCCCTCTCTCATGTATATAACGGTATGACGGCACTTTTACGGGAAGATACTCCAGTCCGCCCAGATAATACTCATTGTCTACCGAGGCGATTCCTGTGAACCAATGCGGAGCCTCACTGAAGGCCAGTGACTGCCAGTATTTATAATTGTTGTTGTTTACAACAAAGGTGATGAGAGTAAAAAGTACAATCACGCTTCCCGCAGCAATTTTGTGTTTTTTAGTTCTCACTATCGCAGATAGGTAATATGCCCCGCCAACAGCAAAGAAAAATATAATAAACTCATACAACCTCCACGGAAACTGGATGAATCCGAGAGGCAGCCGTCCCCAAGGGAAAACAGCAGAAGCAATGACAAGCAAGATAATCCCGGTTAAAAGACAAAAATCAGCAATTCTGATAGCCGGGCTCTTCTCTTTTATAAACAATCTCAACAGTACAAGTAGTATAAGCAGCGGGCCTGTACCGGCCATATTTTCAGTTTTGGGATATAATATTCCGCTGAGGAATCCCCAGCCGAGGTCCTGCATATAGAGTTTGGTTTGCCCTGTTATGTTTTCTTTTGTGCTGTAATAGAATGTATTGGAAGCCATTTGTTCCAGCAATGTCAGTATATAGCTGCTAACGATAGGTAAGGTAATTATTGCCGCCAATGCTAAGTAGCCTATCCGCTTGGGTTCTTTTACCAGTGGTTTATAGCAGATGATGACAATAAGGGTAAGGGTAATAAAGGTAAGGAACGATGATAGCAGATGTGTGTAAATAAGCAGGCTGTATCCGATTGTCAACAAATACCATTTTCTGCAATCACCCTTTATGATGTGGTAAAGCCCGAGGAATATAATGGGCAGAAACGTGAATGAAAGCGATTCGCCCAGAGCCGCACGGTTATACCAGTCGAAAAGATGATAAGCCGAAAATGTATACAGAATCGCGCCGGCCGATGCTGCGAACGGATTCCTGAATACCCTGTCCACCGCTATATATGTAAATAGTCCGCATAGGAATGTCATGGTGAAAATCATTACATTATAAGCTGCAACTGTCCCTGTAAGGATGCCTAACGCCGCAAACGGCAATACAATAAGGTCCGGATAAAACCCTTTGGTGAAATAGCCGTAACCCTCCAGAGCGTTGTAATCTATATAAATAGGATAATCACCCGCTTTCAATGCCTGGATTAATACATCGAATCGCCCGGTATTGAAGAAATAGTCGTGCCCCGCATATACCGATACCGGCCCGAACCAGCACACCATAAACAGGGATAAGATGAATAATAAGGACAGAAATACCCGGAAGGGATATCTACTGTCTGTCTTTATGTCGGTTGCGTTATTCATCTGCTGTTTTTATTTCTTCTTTCTTTTTTAGATAAGAAAATATAGGCACACAGGCCGAGGATACTGAGTAATGTTATTATCCAGCTCAGTTTCTGAACCGGTGTACCTCCATAGTAAACGGTTATATGTCCGGGTTTATCGATAAGAATTTCCACCAGCCCGTTTTTACTTTCGGCAACGGGCGGTATTTCCTTATTATCTTGTTTAACTACATAACCTTTGTAATATATCAACGGAAGCTCCAGTGTTTCGCTCCCTATATTGCCTGTGGCATTTACATCAAAAGAAGTGACGCCTTTTATTCTTCTGAAATTTGCAATGCTTGTTCCCCCATAAAGAGTACCGATACTATCCCCACGCTGATGTAGATATTCAATCGAAGGCACTGCCGAAGGGACATATTCCAACCCCCCCAAATGATAGTCGTTATTGAAGGCTGCCACTTGGGTAATGGGACGCCCGCAGCGGTACATTTCATACGATCTGGCATCGTTGACCATAACAAATACCAATAATATCACAACTATCCATCCTGCCGCGAATTTGCGCTTGTTCGACTTTAGTATCAATGACAGATAATATCCTCCGGCAACGGCAAAAAAGAAACTTGTGAACTCGAACAGCCTCCAAGCCATCTGTATAAAGTTCAGTTTATTGAACGGGAAAACAGACCAAGGAAACAGAGGGGAAGAAGCTATAATATAGACCAATCCTATAACAACACCTACATCCACACTCCGCAATGCGGATGATTTCCCATAAACGAACAATCTTAACCCGACCGCGACCGTAAGCAAAAAACCCACCCCCGGAATGAAGGCCTGCGCCGGTATAACAACCCCCGTAAACATGCCCCAGATAATCCAATGGAACGGCAGGGCCGAATCCTGCGTTTTGATGGTCAGTTCACGGCTTTCGTAATAAAATGTGGCGGTTATCGCCTGTTCCAGCATCGGAAAAAAGTAATAAGATGTGATGACCAAAGTAGCAATGCCTGCCACCAGGAGATATAGTAACCGTTTTGGGTCTTTAATGAGCGGTTTGTAGTAGACAAGAAGGAGGATCAGCAAGGTGAAGAACATCAGCACAGAAGATATCAGATGAGTGAAAATCATCAGGCTGAAGCCTATTGCCAGAATATACCATTTCTTATAATCTCCCTTGATAATGTGATATAGCCCCAGAAAGACTACGGGGATAAATGTGAATGTAAGCGTTTCCCCCAGTGCCGCCCGGTGATACAAATCCAGTAACCGGTATACGCAGAAGGTATATAGCAAAGCTGCTATTGCGGCGGCAAACGGTTTTTTATAAATACGATTTACAGTGATATATGTGAATACCCCGCATAAGACCGTCATTGTAAATACCATAACCTGATAAGCAAACTCGAGGTTTGTCAGGTTGCCGATAAACGCAAAAGGAATCAGTACAAAATCAGGATAGAATGCTTTTGTAAAATAACCGTATCCATCGATAGCGTTATAGTCGAGGTAAATAAGCAGGGGGCTTGTTTTCATTCCATCCATCAATGCCTGTAACCGTCTGTAATGAAAAAAGAAATCCTGCCCGGGACAAAGCGGCTGATATAAATACATCATTGTCAGTGACAGGAACACCAACAAGATGAAGAACAGCCAGAAGTGGCTTTTCTTATTTGCTGCAATATTATCGGGGATGCGGCTGAACCAGTCCATTTTTCTTTTTTCTGTTTAGTAAAGTTATATAAACACACAAAGATAATACACTTATCAGAGATATGTATAAACTTATTCTCTGAATCGTTGTTCCTCCATACCAGGCTCTTACTTCACCCGACCGGGTTACCGGTACATTCACAAAGGCCATGTCGCCTTGCATTACGTCCAACTTTTCCCCATCGAGGGTAGCCATATAGCCAAGATAGTAGAGTAACGGAAGGGTCAGGGTGTCGGGTTTATTTAACGAAACATTAAATACAACCGTATTATATTCTCTCCTCAGATTACTTATTTGGGTGCTGTCGTTCATCCCTTCCACTTTCTCACCTCTGCTATGGACATAATGGATATCTTCCAATGCAGACGGCAGATATTCGCGCCCGATGAGGTTATATCCATTCTCATAGGTAGGTTCTAACGCTAATGCTTTTACACTGGCGGGTAGGTCTTTCGACGAATCGATAGATTTATAGTTCTCGCTCTGCATATATGTGGTTGCCATTACTGCAAGAACAATAATAGCCGCTACCACTAACCGCTGCCTGTCCTTGATAATTACCGAAGACAGATAGTATGCCCCTGCTATGGCAAAGAAATAAGATACAAATTCATATAACCGCCACGGATATTGTATAAAAGAGAGCAGGCTGAACGGAAACCTTCCCCACGGGAAAATCCGGGAAATGGCTATGATAAAGCATATTCCTATTATTACACCTATATCCGCACTTCTCAACTTATCATCCTTTTTTCTTTTTATGAAAAAGCGAAAGAACAGGAGCAGTGTAAGCAGGATACCTGTCCCTGTCCATAATTCCCTGTCAGGATAGGCTATTCCGCTTATAAATCCCCATAAAATATAATCAAAACCTACTTTGCCGTATCCTGCCCCTCCTCCCGGACTACGCGAATCGAGGTAAAAGGAGTTGGACGACAATTGTTCCAGCATAGGGAAGGTATAGTAAGATGTGACAAAAATTGTGACTATACCGGCTAATAGGAGATATATCAGGCGTTTCTGTTCTTTGATCAATGATCTGGAATAGATTATCAATAAGACAAGTAATGTTACAAACATCAGCACCGATGCTATGGTATGGGTATAAATAAGCAGGCTGTATCCGGTGGCAAGCACATACCATTTCCTCCTGTAATCTCCTTTTATGATATAGTAAACACCGAGAAAGACAATTGGCAGGAATGTAAAAGACAGGGCCTCGGCGAGTGCCCCCCGCTGATAGAAATCGTACAGGCGGTAAACGGCAAAGGTATAAAGTATCGCTGCTATGGATGCGGTATATGAGCTTTTATAAACGACACTGACTGTGTGATACATAAATACGCCGCACAATATCGTCATGGTAAATACCATCACGTCATAAGCGAAATACACGCTTGTAAAGGTGCCGACAAAGGCAAAGGGAACCATGATGACATCGGAATAGAATCCTTTGGTAAAATAGCCGTATCCATCCACATTGGCGAAATCGACATAGAACGAAGGATAAACTCCATGTTCTAATGCGTCAATCAATGTGTACAACCGCCTGTAATGAAAGCTGAAATCGAAACCGGAACCGGAAGAGGACGAACCGAAGCAAAACATCATAAATAAGGTGAGAAAAACCAAAACCACAAAAAATATGTAGTATTGGCTTTTCTTATTCGATTGTATTCCCCCCGATAGGTTATCGATATTCATGCATCAGACACTATTTGTAATTAATGCGCCTCCAGCCAGTTTTTCCCTTTTCCACAATCAGCTTTCAATGGAACGACCAGTTTATAAGCATTTTCCATTTCCTCTATTACCACTTTCCGCACTTTATCCAATTCATTGCTTTCCACATTGAAGTTCAACTCGTCATGTACTTGCAGGATCATTTTCGATTTAATATTTTCCCGTTCGAAACGGTCGAATATGCGGTTCATCGCCACTTTGATAATATCGGCTGCACTTCCTTGTATAGGCGCGTTTATCGCGTTTCGCTCGGCATATCCGCGTACGGTCGTGTTGCGTGAATTGATGTCCGGCAGATAGCGTTTACGGCCGAAAACAGTTTCCACATAATTATTGGTACGGGCTACGGATATACTCTTATCCATATATTCCTTTACTTTCGGGTAAGTAGCAAAATAGCCGTCTATCAATTCTTTGGCCTCTCCGCGAGGGATAGATAAGCGTTCCGCTAATCCGAAAACCGATATGCCATAAATGATACCGAAATTTGCAGTCTTGGCTTTCCGGCGCATATCGCCTGTTACTTCACTGATCGGGATCTTATATATTTTGGCAGCAGTAGCGGCGTGAATATCCTCTCCGCTGTTGAACGCATCGATCATTGTAGGGTCCTGGCTCAGGTGTGCCATTATGCGGAGTTCGATCTGCGAATAGTCGGCAGAGAAGAAGATACACGTCTCATCTGCAATGAATGCCTTGCGTATTTCTTTCCCCTGCGCGTCGCGGATTGGTATATTTTGCAGGTTCGGATTACTCGAACTTAACCGCCCTGTAGCGGTTACCGTTTGGTTATAAGAAGTATGCAGCTTATCGTCGAGCGGGCTTACAAGCAGAGGTAAAGCATCTATATATGTACTCAACAGCTTTTTCAGTCCACGGTATTCGAGGATCTTACCTACAATAGGATGGGCATCTTTCATGCTTTCCAGTGTTTCTTCACTGGTCACATACTGGCCCGTTTTGGTTTTTTTCGGTTTTTCTACAATCTTGAGTTTATCGAAAAGAACTTCACCTACCTGCTTGGCAGAATTGATATTAAACTCCTGCTCGGCGGCTTTATATATTTCCGATTCTATCCCTTGCAATTCCAGTGTAAGCGTTTTCGAGTATTCGGCTAATGCCGCTTTATCGAGGCGTACACCGGTATATTCCATATCGGCAAGCACGTAGATCAATGGTAATTCTATGTCGTATAACAATTTACCTAAATCCTGCTTTTCTATTGCTTTTTCCAGTATTGCTTTCAATTTCAGTGTAACATCGGCATCCTCACAGGCATAGTCCTTTATCTGATCGGGGCGCAGGCTACGCATATTGAGTTGGTTTTTACCCCTCGAACCTATAAGTTCGTCGATATGGATGGTTTTATATTTCAGGTAAGTCTCTGCCATATAATCCATATTATGACGCAATTCCGGATTGATAAGGTAATGGGCAATCATGGTATCGAAGAGCCTGCCCCGCACATGAATGCCATACTTTTTCAATACGATGATGTCGTATTTTATATTCTGTCCGATTTTCTCTGTTTCCCCATTCTCGAAAAACGGCCTGAATTGCTCTACAATGGCTTTTGCTTTTTCAAGGTCCGCAGGTACAGGCACATAGTAGGCTTCTCCTTCTTTGAAGGCGAACGACATGCCCACCAGTTCGCTTACATTCGGATCAAGTCCTGTGGTTTCCGTATCGAAGCAACAAGATTGTTGTGAGGCTATTGTTTTTGCTAAATTGGCGATTTCATCGTCTTTTTCTACTAAATGATAAGTATGTGGGATATCCTTCAGTTCCTGCAATCCTGAATAGTTGACTGTATCCGCCGACTCGGCTTTTGGTGGCAATAATTCCGCGAATAGATCGCCTTGTATAGCTTCGTGCGTGGTTGTTATCCGCACAGGATTTGCCGGAGTGCCGTCTTTTTTCAATACACGGTTTATAAGTGTTCTGAACTCCAGTTCTTCAAACAAGGCAGAGAGCTTCTCCGCGTTGATTTCCTGACGTTTAAACTCATTCTTATTGAATTCGATAGGAACATCCGTTTTGATGGTTGCAAGGAATTTAGAGAAAATAATTTGCTCCTTGTTTTCTTCCAACCTTAACTTCAGTGTGCCTTTCAGATCGGCAGTATGTTCAAGCAGGTTTTCGATAGTACCATATTCCTCCAGTAATTTCTGCGCGGTTTTTGGCCCCACACCCGGACATCCGGGTATATTATCGGAGGCATCGCCCATTAGCCCGAGTAAATCTATCATCTGTCCGGGAGATGATAATTCATACTTTTCCATGATTGCCTTAGCATCGAGCGTGTCGAATCCTGTTCCTGCAAACTTCGGCTTGTACATGAATATATGGTCGCTGGTTAGCTGCCCGTAGTCTTTGTCGGGGGTCATCATATACACATCGAAGTTTTCTTTCTCGGCTTTCTTTGCAATTGTGCCGATTACATCATCCGCCTCATAGCGGGCGACTTCCAGCTCCTTGATATTATAAGCGGCTATAATTTCCTTAATAACAGGCACTGCCGCTTTTATGTCTTCGGGTGTTTCCAGCCGCTGAGCTTTGTAATGTTCGTAGGCATCGTGCCGGAAAGTACCGCCGGGCGGGTCGAATGCAACGGCTATATGCGTCGGGTTTTCCTTACGAAGCAATTCTTCCAGTGTATTCACAAATCCGAATACCGCGGATGTATTCTGCCCTTTCGAGTTTACTCTGGGGCTTTTGATAAAAGCATAATATGAACGGTATATTAATGCGTAAGCGTCTAATAGAAATAATTTCATCGGGATAAATTAAAAATTGGCGACAAGTTACGGAAAAAGCAGCGAATTACAAAAGGTCTTTTTTAAGTTACAAGATAGTGAAAAATGAAAAGTGAAAAATTATACGAGATACGAATTGTTGACTGCTAGCCGTTTACTGAAAAAGTATTACCTTTGCACACAGATTCGAATACAACTAATGGATAACAGATATTATAAAGAATTTGGAACCCTTCTGTCCAAACATTTTCCCTATAAAGTTCAAAAAATCTCGATAAATGCAGGGTTTACATGCCCGAATCGTGATGGGTCGAAAGCAGTGGGGGGATGCACCTATTGCAACAACCAGAGCTTTAGTCCCGGATATGGAGGAAAACAGCGTAGCGTAAGCGACCAGTTGAGGGATGGCATTGCTTTCTTCTCCTACAAGTATCCTGAAATGAAATACCTCGCTTATTTTCAGTCTTACACAAATACATATGACAGTATTGATAAGCTGATTTCGTTATATGAGGAAGCCCTTTCATATCCCGGCGTCGTGGGGCTGATAATAGGCACCCGCCCCGATTGTATGCCTGACGAATTACTCGATTATTTCGCAGAACTGAATAAGCGAACATTCCTTATAATAGAATATGGATTGGAGTCGACACTCGATTCTACTCTCGAATTTATCAACCGCGGGCATACGCATGCCGAAAGTGTGGACGCTATCCATAAAACAGCCGCGAAAGGTATTTATACGGGTGCTCATCTGATTCTGGGATTGCCCAATGAAAGCAGAGAGCAGGTATTGGCACATGCCGGCGAGGTATCGAAGTTACCTCTGACAACCTTAAAGTTGCATCAGTTACAATTGATAAAAGGCACGGTTATGGCAAAGCAATATCGTGAGCACCCCGAATGGTTCAACCTGTTCGATGCAGATGATTATATCGACTTAATCATTGATTTTTCGGAAAGGTTAAATCCTGATTTTATTATCGAGCGTTTTATTTCACAGTCTCCTAAGCAGCTCCTTATCGCTCCCGATTGGGGCTTGAAAAATTTCGAATTCACCGCTAAAGTATTAAAGAGGTTTGCAGAAAGGGAGACATGGCAGGGACGGCTTTTCTATAAATAACCTTACTTAAGCACTTTCGGCCTTACATCCTCCTGTGATGTAGAAGGCTTATTATCTTTTTTACCTGTGAAGAAGTTTTTCACTTTGGAGAAGAAACCGGTAACTTTCTTCGCAAAATTCTGTTTCTTCTGTGATACTCCGACAGATTCCACAACGGCAGGCTGTAGTATTTGCCAAAAATAATTGAATGTCGAATGATAGGGGTCCCTTTCTATATAGAGGTAGGGTTCACGCGGTCTTGAATTCTCTTTGTTCGGATTGTTTGACCGTATAAATGCATTCGCAACGTTAGTGACAAATTTATTTGAAGACTCCGGATCATCGCCTTTCAGTATATTTATGCTCAAATCATTATAGAGGAATTTCATCCCTACAGACGCATTCATACTTGAGGCTTCTGTCCTAAAAGTCAGATCTTTGAGCATGCCGCTCTTTATTTCCGCTTTAGCCAATGGGGTTATAATCCGGTTCAGGTCGCGTAAATCGAAACGATGCAAATGTGCATCCAAAACAAAACAGTCATAATCGGGGCTGACAGACATATCCCATTTTGCAGTAAAATAACCCGTCCCCATAAGATTGCCGTTTGCATCGAGATGCATGTATTGCTGAGGATGTGAGGCTATGTTGGTAAGTCCGTCTATACGGGCATTCATACCCATGAATGAAATTTGCCCCGGCACTGTTCCATTCTTAGGCAATTCTTCATATATAACAGAGAAATTAGAAACATCGGTCGTGTCTATAGCTATCCAGAACGAAAGATCATACAATTTAGTATAGATAAGGGGTTGGAGCTTAGGCGGTGTATATATCTTTTTATTTTTCAAATTCTGAAGCATAACATCTTTTACTACAAGTCGATTAGCATTCAGTATATTATCTGAGAAATAGCGTTGGAAATCGATGCCCGAAAGGCTGATATTCCCTGTGGTGACATCGAACCAATCCATGTGTGTCGGATGCTTATAGGCAAAATCCATTTTGGGATAAACAGATGTCATTTTTATACCCGAAAGAGCCAGGCTTGCATTTTTCTTGTTTACATCTATCTCTCCTATATCAATTGTATAAAAGCCATTCATAATAGGGAAATGCAGGTCTTTAGTATTAAAGCGGATATCTTCCATGTCTATCTTCCGGGCATCGGTGTCAATGAAAAATCCGGTCATGCCAAAATTCGTCGTATTTACTGTTTGACGGTCCTGTTGTTTTTCATCAAGGGAATGCTCATAGTTTATATGTGCGTCGGCCAGATTGAATTTTTTAATTGATAGTTTGTTTATATATGGATGCAATGAAGAATACAGGCCGGTACCCGAAGAATCTTTCTTCTGCCTCGGAATAGTATCGCCGGAATTTCTCTTCCTTATATCCAGGGTTGGTTTTGTTATATTGACAGAGACCATATCCAAAAAAGATTTCCCTGTCAGGCGATCCCAATCAATACCGGATAAATCAAAATCCTCAAATTCTGCGCCGAAGCTTATATCCGGTTTTTGAATATTAAATTTACCGTTGGAGAGGGCGAATGTTCCGATAGTTACTTTTTTTCCAAATATCTTTAGTAATTCATCTATATCCCGGGGATTACCTTCCGCTTGGTGCTTGTTTTCCGAGTGAGGGTTTATATGTTTCGCAATATAATCTACTTCGGGAGATTCCAGAATAAACTTATCTATTCTGAAATTCCTGTTTAAATCCCATTGTAACGAATGCAGCTGTAAAGCCTGTAATGTTGTTTGCAGGCTGTCGCGAGATACCCGGTCAATATAGGATACCTGCACGTTCTTTATATCTATATCATCTGCTACAAGACTTTTGATAACAGAGATTGCATTGCCGGAAGAAGTTTTATCATCCTTATCTACCGGTGAATTGGCAGTTTTAGTGATTTGTATCCGGGGAGAATCAACTTCAAGGGATTTTATCTTTGCTCTTTCCTTATTCAGATAGCTGTCGTTGTCAAACCCTTTCACTCTTATCAGCGGGATATCGATATCGTAATAAGTTGCCGGGGCTTTATCCCATATATTTTCCTGGGGGATCAGCTTCACATCACGCAAGAGTAATAATCCTGTGAGCGTCGAAATATTTGCATCCTTTATCTGTAATCTGTAATTCTTTCCCGGCAGAAAGTTGTCGAAATCTTTAAATGAAAGCCCGATATCGTCGCAGGTGAATAAGTATTTTTCTGTCTTTCGGGTTTCTTCATCGATCAGGAATTTTACCGCATAGAAATTAAGTTTCTGCAAACGGAAATTATCTTTGGTACCTAAATCATGTATAATAATATTCGCATTAGCCAGATTTATGTTTTTTACAGATAAATAGTCTGCATAGGGATTGAATATATCCAGGGCATCATCGGCTATTTCTATTTCGTCTTTTTTCGATGAATCCGGTTTATTCTTCTTTTTTACTTTGAAATACCTGATATCGGGCGATTCTATTTTGAGTTGCTCTGCCGAAACGCCGGTGTCGTAATTAAGCCCGTCGATCCGGATTGATTTTATAGTACCCGAAAAATAATCTTTTCGCGCATTTACGGTTGATATCGGATTAACTCTTATATCAGAGATATTGAAGTGTTTACTTTCTGTGTTGAGCGTTAGGGTTGCTATATTGAGATTTGAATTATTGCTGGCAATCAGTCCCTTTATATTGGTTGCCTCCATGGCAAAATTATCGACATACCAGAATCTTTTGAGCTTTTCAGATAAGGAATCGATGACGAAATTCTTTGCGTGGAAATCAAATTGCTCTAAAGAATATTCGTCAGACCTGCCGTCTTGAGTAAACGTATAGTGGAACTTGGTTTTTTCAATACCTATTTTCCCAATGGATATGCTTTGGAGGATGGGAGATGTAATACTGTATAAAGACCATGTTTGATCATTATCCGCATTATTTTGCTTCAAAGAATCTCCATTCCGGGCAACAGATTTGTCTTTCACACTATAATATTGGATATCGGTGGAAGAAATATCGAAAGAATCGGCATTCAGATAACTCAAAGCATTTTCTCTCTTAAATTTGACTCCTTTAATAAACACCGATTTGATGGTCGCATCCAGATAAGCACCCGTTTTCTCCGTCCTGCCCGCCCAGAAGTCATCGGTCGGATGCAGGTGCACGCCTTCTATCCGTACCAGTTCGTCGATCGTGCTCAGCTTAATGTTCCTTGTATTCAGGATAAGCTGGTTGCTGTATAATAATTGCTGAGGTTTGTCTGCTGTAAATTCAAAGTTATCACAATAAAGTAATTTCCCCGATGAATACGAATCCTTATCCAGTCTGAATCCGTAAGCGTTGAAATTTGCATCGCTAAGTGCATATTGAACCGGGGAAATGGAGTCTTCAACTATATAATAAATATTGGCATTCCCCAGATTTATTTGTTTCACGGTGAGAACATCTATATATGTCGAGATCATCTGGTATAAAGTTTCCCGCTCTCTGTTTTGCTGCCCATCCAACGATGATTTCAGAAAAGAATGTAATTGAGGCTGAAAGACCTTTATATCAGGGGATTTAAGCTCGAACAGGCTAAAATCCAGATTTTTATAATTCCTGCGCCATGTAAGGTTTATGCCTTTGAAGTGAATCTTATCTATTTTTACTTTGTAATAGAGGTCGGGGAGACTGTCCCCGTTTTTCCATTTTTCGAAAACAGCTGAGTCGGGTATCAGTTCAACCCCATTAATTATAAGTTCCCCGCTAAAGAACCCGACAGAAAGATTATTGTATGAAAAGCTGTAGAAGCCATTTGTAGCTTTCGAGACTTCTTCCCTGAATTTTTGTCTCAGACTGTCTTCCAACTGATAGGTCAGATACCAGTTAAGGCCAAATCCGCCTGCAATGAATAATGCAAGTGTGATAAGTATGATCCTTAGTCTCTTCTTCCCTTTTTTAGTCATTAAACAATGTCGTTTTGTTTAGTTATCTTATTATCAACAAATACAGGGAGGATTTGTTTTCCGGTTGTCAGCCGGAGAAAGTGTTTAGAGAAAGGTTTCGTCTATAATATCGGACGCGACGTCTTTCTTGGATTTCAGTCCAAAGTCTTTACGTTCGCCATTGCGGTTAAGTATTGCTATTTTGTTTGTATCGTATTTGAATCCTGCCCCTGCGTCATTTAAAGAGTTAAGTACGATGAAATCGAGGTTTTTCTTCACAATCTTTTTCAGGGCATTGTTTTCCTCGTCATTCGTCTCCAAAGCAAACCCGACAAGAAGCTGGTTTGCCTTTTTCATTTTACCCAGTGATGCCGCGATATCTTTGTTCGGTACAAGTGATATATTAAGTATATCACCGTTCCTCTTTACTTTTTCCGCATACTGCTCTTCGGGCCGGAAATCAGCAACAGCCGCGCATAATATAGCCACATCCATTGCAGGAAAAGCCTTTACGGAAGCATTATACATTTCTTCCGCAGATTCTACATCTATACGTGTAATGTTAGGGTGATTTATCGTCAACGATACAGGACCTGCAATTAAGGTAACCTCAGCTCCCCGGACGGCGCATTCTTCGGCAAGGGCAAAACCCATCTTTCCCGATGAGTAGTTGCCGATAAATCGAACCGGGTCTATCCGTTCATAAGTCGGTCCTGCTGTTATCAGTATTTTTTTTTTTGAAAGAACTTCCTGCTTCGTGAAGAAATCCTCAACAGTAGCCAGAATTTTTTCAGGTTCTTCCATTCTTCCCTTGCCTGTCAGGTGGCTCGCGAGTTCCCCAGAAGCCGGTTCGATAATGATATTTCCATACGAGCGCAGTATTTCGAGGTTCCGGGTTGTTGCGGGATGGGCAAACATATCCAAATCCATAGCGGGCGCGATCACCACAGGCGCTTTCATCGACATATATGTAGTAATCAGCATATTGTCTGCTACTCCATTCGCCATTTTACCCAGGGTGGAGGCTGTTGCAGGAGCAATAAGCATGAGGTCAGCCCATTGGCCAAGATCGACATGGCTGTGCCAGGTGCCGTCGTTAGCGGTAAAAAATTCACTGACAACAGGTTTTCCTGTAAGCGCCGACAATGTGACGGGAGTAATAAACTCTTTCCCGGACGGGGTAATTACGATCTGCACCTCCGCGCCGGCCTTAATCAAAAGGCGGGCCAGCGATGCTGCTTTGTATGCCGCGATGCTCCCTGTAATACCTAATACGATATGTTTATCTTTCAGTGTCATATTTCCGATACATTTTAAAAGCAAAGATACGGTTAATAGGAATATGAGTATTCAAATGGATATAAAATTTATTTAAATCTTAGGGTCGCAGACCTGTTTATTACTATTGTATCTTCAACAAAATAGCCGGTTATAATTAAATAATATTGTATCAAAAATTACCTTTCATCTATTTAACGTATCAAATATCTATGTTTTAGAGCATCAAACTATACTTTTCTAATTCTTTTACATACTTTTGCCTAGCAAAAATTTAAAACAATCACTTAATCAAGCAAAAAATGACCGAAATACTGAGACAAAAACTAAGCGACTCGAAGGCAGCCCGGTGGACTGTGCTGTGCGTTGTTGCATTTACCATGTTCTGCGGATATTTTATTACTGATGTAATGGCTCCGTTGCAAGATATGTTAGCAAAGGAATTAGGGTGGGATGCCGGTGACTATGGTTTCTTTACCAGTGCATACGGATGGTTCAATGTATTTCTGTTTATGCTTATTATCAGCGGCATTATCCTTGATAAAATGGGCGTGCGGTTTACCGGATTAGGCGCATGCATTTTGATGATCATAGGATGTAGCCTTAAATATTATGCCGTATCCGGACTGGGTTCTTTTGAAGGGACAATGTTTGGATTCAAATCCCAGGTGATGGTTGCCGCTATCGGATTTGCCATTTTCGGAGTAGGGGTAGAAACAGCCGGAATAACAGTTACAAAAGTAATCGTGCGTTGGTTCAAAGGCCATGAAATAGCGCTGGCAATGGGACTTCAGGTAGCTGTTGCCCGTATAGGCACAGCACTGGCACTATCTGCTGCAATTCCATTAGCGAAACACTTTCAACATATATCAGCTCCTGTACTGTTTGGAGTAGTGCTTCTTTGTATCGGACTTATCGCTTATCTTGTTTTTTGTGTGATGGACAGGCGTCTGGACGCATCTGTTGCAGATATGGATAAAGAAGCGGAAGAGCCTTTCCGTATTAAAGACATAGGCTCGATCATATCAAATAAAGGATTCTGGTTAATCGCCCTTTTATGCGTTCTTTTCTATTCAGCCGTATTCCCGTTCCTTAAATATGCAACCTCCCTGATGATAAATAAGTATGGATTAGATCCTGAACTGGCCGGGAATATCCCGGCAATACTTCCATTTGGAACAATCCTTCTAACTCCGTTCTTTGGCGGGGTTTATGATAAAAAAGGAAAGGGAGCGACAATTATGGTAATAGGAGCTGCCATGCTGATAGGTATCCACTTCCTGTTCTCATTACCACTACTGAATGTCTGGTGGTTTGCTACAATTTTAATGGTACTTCTGGGAATCGCATTTTCGCTTGTGCCTTCGGCGATGTGGCCGTCTGTACCGAAAATTATCCCTGAAAATAAACTGGGGTCTGCATATGCCCTTATTTTCTGGGTGCAGAATATCGGATTAAGTATGGTTCCGTTGCTTATTGGTACAATCCTGAATAAATATTGTACTTTAGGAACAAATCCCGATGGCAGCCCTATTTATGACTACACTCTCCCCATGATTATCTTCACCTGCTTCGGAATACTCGCCCTCATAGTCGCTTTCCTGCTGAAACGCGAAGACAAGAAAAAAGGCTACGGGCTGGAATTACCAAACATAAAGAAATAAAGCAAAAAGTCCGGTTCCTCAAAACAACCGGATTTTTTATTTTACCGGTTTTGAATAGAATAACTTTATATAAATGACTCCCGAAACAGAAATAACTCAAAAAGGACACCCAAAAGGACTATACCTGATCTTCGCCACCGAGATGTGGGAACGGTTCAGCTATTATGGAATGAGGGCTCTCTTTGTACTGTATATGACAAAGGCGCTGCTTTTCGACAAGGCCTACGGCGCGCAGATATACGGCAGCTATACAGGCCTTGTGTACCTCACTCCGCTGATTGGCGGATACATCGCCGATCGCTATTGGGGAAACCGCCGCTCCATCATTGCGGGCGCATTGCTCATGGCAATAGGACAATTCCTTATGTTTCTTTCCGGCTGCTATTTCGAGAACGTGGAATTGGCTACCACGCTGATGTTTTCGGGGTTGGGATTCCTTATATTCGGCAATGGCTTCTTCAAGCCTAATATTTCTACCATGGTGGGACAATTGTACAAGCCCGACGATAAACGGAAAGACTCAGCCTATACGATCTTCTATATGGGAGTGAATACCGGATCGTTCTTTGCCCCCATTGTTTGTGGTGTCTTGGGAGACACAGGACATCCGGCCGATTTTAAGTGGGGATTCCTTGCCGCCTGTATCGGCATGTTGCTCGGTGTTGTTGTTTTTATCTTCTTAAAAGATAAATACCTGCGAACCCCCGGGGGGGATGCGATAGGTGTCATTCCCAATAGCCACGACACGCGGCGGATGGATACTGAGAAGAAACCTGCCGGGGACACTCCGACAGCCGCAAAGGGTAAGTCAACGGCCAAACTGGCCGTCATATGGGGTACAGTCTGGATTGGTTTATTCATTTTGCTTTATACGGTGCTGAAGACCGATATCATCGGGTCTATTATATTCTCTCTCGCTATTGCGGCGCCGGGATATGTAATATCGGACCCGTCACTGACCAAAATAGAGAGGTCGCGTATCTGGGTAATTTATATTATCGCTTTTTTCGTGATATTCTTCTGGTCGGCATTCGAGCAGGCCGGGGCATCGTTAACCTATTTTGCAGAAGAACAAACCGACAGGCATGTGGGGCTGTTTGACTGGACTATACCGACATCGTATTTCCAGTCGGTAAATGCTGTCGCCATTATCATTTTCGCACCTGTCTTTGTTGCCATCTGGACAAAGCTGAGCAAAAAAGGAAAAGAGCCTGCCTCCCCTTATAAACAATCGATAGGTTTGTTTCTGCTGGCAATCGGTTACCTGATTATAGCCTTTGGCGTGAAAGGCCTTGCGCCGGGTATAAAAGTGAGCATGCTCTGGCTGATAAGCCTTTACACCATACATACATTCGGTGAGCTCTGCTTATCCCCGATAGGATTGTCGATGGTAAATAAGCTTGCTCCAATACGGTTTGCCTCTCTGCTGATGGCTATCTGGTATATGAGTACATCGGCTGCCAATAAATTTTCGGGAACCTTGAGCAGTTATTACCCCGAGCCGCTTATCGAACTGGCAGCAGTACAATTGGTGGAAAAAGAAAATACCTTAACTTTATTACCCGAAGAATTTGAGAAGGATATCAGCGAAAAAGACGGAACAAAAGTCATTCCTTTCGACCGGATAATGTTCTACAAAGTGGAGGATAGAACCTTGAAGGCTGAAATACAAAATTCATTGGAAAAGCAACAGCTGGAGAATCCGAAAGTATTTATGGGATACAGGATATCCAACCTTTATGATTTCTTCATGCTCTTTGTATTTATGGCGGGGGCGGCGTCAGTCATTCTGTTCTTCCTGTCAAGGCGCTTAATGAAAATGATGCATGGGATAAAATGATACCAGATTTTTAAATATCGATGTGAATCGATACTCGGTGTTATTTCTAAAAAAACAATCTGTTCTTTAGAATTGTTTTTATTAAAATATATTCGGAACTTAGAGGGACAGATAATAACCCATTAAAAAATAATACATTATGAAGTTTTTTATCGACACAGCCAATTTAGACCAGATCCGTGAAGCCAACGATCTCGGAGTACTGGACGGGGTAACGACAAATCCTTCCCTGATGGCAAAAGAAGGGATAAAAGGTGTAGAAAACCAGCGGAAACATTATGTGGAAATCTGTAATATCGTTGACGGTGATGTCAGCGCTGAGGTAATAGCGACGGATTATACCGGTATGATAAAAGAAGGAGAGGAACTTGCTGCCCTTCACAAAAACATTGTGGTAAAAGTACCTTGTATAGAGGAGGGAATCAAAGCTATAAAATATTTCAGCAAAAAAGGTATCCGTACTAATTGTACTCTCGTTTTTTCCGTGGGACAAGCTCTGCTGGCCGCAAAAGCAGGAGCCACTTATGTTTCCCCGTTCGTTGGCCGTCTCGATGATATCTCCAGCGACGGTATCGAGCTTGTAAGCAAGATCGTGGATATGTATTCTACATACAATATGAAGACTCAGGTTCTGGCAGCTTCGATCCGCAGTACACAACATATTATACAATGCATTGAAGCAGGATCGGATGTCGCTACCTGTCCGCTGGCGGCTATTAAAGGGTTGCTGAAGCATCCGCTTACCGATAGCGGGCTGGCGACTTTCCTGGCCGATTATAAGAAAGTGAACGGATAAAGGATATATAAATAATACGGATCGGGAACAGACTTGTTTATGTCAGGGAGCCCGATAAAAAAAAGGGTATCAATCTACTGATACCCTTTCTCATAGTGTTTAAACATAGCGGTCTGAAGATTGACTTGGCGTTTTGCGCGACCGGAAACATCCGCTTGTACGACCTGGAAATCCCGGCCCCATAGATTCCCAAATATTCCACAGTACCCACCATTAATCTTGTGACCGATGAGATAATGTTTACCGCGAAAGCCAATGTTATAAGATGTATCTGTTATTTATGCCAAGTTTAATATTGGATTGTTTTCTGCTACGCGCAATCAAAGATTGTTTGTGTTACTTTTGCCCAAAGCCGCAAAAGGAACCGAAAACGCTTTAGCGCCCCGCTTCAAAGGCCGGCCCGTTAACAGAAGAGACGGCTAAACTAAAAAGGAATGTTACTTCTTATTGTCTCATAATAAGAAGACTGAACAAACGTGGATTCGTTGCGTAAAGTACTGTTTATAAAGCTTAAAAGATGTTTTTACCGTGTAGTTTTTCCGTGCAGTAAATGAATATTATGCTATTTTTTACCTTTCCTTTTCAATTCGTCCCTCAGCAAAGAGGCCAATTCGTAATCCTCGCCTTCGATTGCATCTTTGAGCAGCGTCTCCAGCTCATCGAGATTAAGAAGCGAATAATCCAAAGCCAGATGGTCTCTTTCGTTTTCCGGACTAGCTGCGTCCTGAATAGAATTTTTATCGAAGACTATTGCCTGTTCCTGCATAATGGCTTCCGATGTATATATAGGCGACTTCGTCCTTAATGCAATTCCCACGGCATCGGAAGTCCTGGATTCTATCTGAATGTTTTTATCACCCTGGCTTAATATCATGCGGGAAAAGAAAACCCCGTTCTCATATTTATATATTTCCACTTCACGCAGGATAATACCGAACTGATGTAAAAGCGAACGGAATAAATCATGTGTAAGGGGTCTTGGAGGATAAGAGCCTTGCAGCTTGAATGCTATGGACTGAGCCTCGGGAGTTCCAACCACAATCATCAGCCGGCGTACACCGTCTTCTTCCGCCAGAACCAATCCGTATGCCCCTGATTGTGTCTGGTTGAACGAAAAACCCAGTACTGATAATTTTACTCTGTCATCCATGTTGTAGATATAATATGGGATCAAAAATACTTATTTATTTTATATAGTCGAGAGAATCACTCTTGTTTTAAAACATTTTAAACTATTGCCACTGTCCGGCATATCCTGTTTTTCTGTCTTCCCAATGAACGACAGTACCTCCGTCCTTAATTTAAACGAAATTGTATATTTTGGCGGAAAGTTTATCTATATATAGCTTTTAGCCGTTAGCTATTAGCTGATGGTTCTTTGACAGATTTGGAAGGATTTAAAAATTTAATATTTAAGAATTTAAAGATTGATTAGAAAAAGTAATGAAAAGTGTAACCTTTGTTACCTTAAAAGTTATCACCAAAATTCGCCAAGAAAGCAAACGAAAATAAAAGGGATATTAATGAAAATAAATATACTTATATACAGATGTTTAAATTAGTTAATAAGAGTAAAAACAGATTTTTATTTTTCATTTACATAATCGTTTTTTATCCATTATTTGTTACCTGTTTGTTACTTATGACTTTTTATAATTGTTACTTTATTTGTTTTTCGTAAATTATTATGTTTCTTGTATTTATATAATATCTAATTATTAGTTATTTAAAAACATATATATCAAAAGGTAATTAATCCTTATTTTCCTTTGCCATGTCGTTCCTTGTTTGTATCTTGCCCCCGGTTTAATTTTTAATTTAATATTGATCCTTATGACAAACAGCAGGAAACAACCCAAAGCAAAGGAGCC
>NZ_JBHSGN010000093.1:0-71769 GCF_042654545.1 Dysgonomonas termitidis | reverse complement strand
CTGAACTTCGGCAGCCTGGCAGACCTGCCCATCGGTGCGAAATACACCGGAAAGCAGGGACAGGCCACCGTAACGGTAGAGCGCACCAGCGGGGACAGTATAAAGGTGACAGCCAACTGCGACAGCCTGAGCCAGTTAATTGTAGAGAAGGAAACGGAGATATTCCATCTGCAAAATAGGGTGAGCGAACTGGAGGACAAGGAACTAAAAACGGTAGAAGTGTACAGGCAAACCAACTGGCAGATCGTCTGCGGCTGGTTCGGCAAGGTATTTATGGCGGTGATCGGTATTGGTTTAATCACATTATTCCTGAAATGGAAACTAAAGCCCTGAACTCGCAATCCCTTCCCGATCTCTCCCTCCAGGAGAGCGGCACGCTGGAGGGTTTATTCCCCCTGGCAGTAGCCAATAACCTGAGCATAACCGACGCGCTGGAACCGGGGCAGGCAATAGAGCGCACGGACGTTATCCAACGCGAGATACAGAGCTATTACACCATCCGCAACTTACACCCCGCCACGGGTGCGGTAGACCTGCCCGGAGGTATCGGGTATATGGGAGTGGAAATCGACTTCGCAGTCAGTTAACAGTAAACAGTAAACAGTGAAAAAATGGAAAAGCAAGGCAATTTATTTAATGACAATATTCCGCCTGTACTACAGGTGAAAAAGAAGCTATCCAGACATGAGGATTACGAGGCTTTCGTTGAAAAATTCAAGCCGAAGAAAACGACGGATGATTGTTACACGCCTCCGGCTGTGTATGACTGCATACTGAAGTATGTGTCCACGAAAGTAGACCTTAGCGGCCGCGAGATAATAAGACCCTTCTGGCCGGGAGGCGACTATGAGAAAACAGACTACCCGGACAATTATATCGTGATCGATAACCCGCCGTTTTCAATCATAAGCAAGATAGCGCGGTATTATCTCGAAAAGAATATTGATTTCTTTCTTTTTGCGCCACACCTTACATTATTTTCTGCTAACATCGATTGTACAGCGATCGTGTGTGCCGCTGATATTGTGTACGAAAACGGTGCCAAAGTAAAGACCTCTTTCTTATCTAATCTGTTCGGTAACGCCCGCGTTATCGGCGACCCTGCGCTTTATTCCGCTCTGACAAAGATTAACGAGAAGCAAAAGGCCAACCTTCCGAAATACCAATACCCGGAAAATGTATTAACCGTGTCGATGGTTGCAAAATTTGTTGCTTTAGGTATTCCGGTACAATTTGACAAAAAGGAATTGTACCATACCGGCGGCCTGGATGAACAAAAGAAATATAATACTTCGCTGTTCGGCTCCGGCTTCCTGTTGTCAGACAAAGCAGCAGCAGACAAAGCAGCAGCAGATAAGGCAAACATTATAGAGTGGAAGTTGTCCGACAGGGAAAGAAATATTATAAAATCGCTGGGATAATGGCTAGAACAATAGCACAAATAAAGAAAGAAATGACCGACGCCTGGATATCCGATCCGGCCATCCGGGATAAATACGAACTGGACGCTACAAAGACATTCGAGGAGCAGTTTTCTGTTGTCTCCATCGAAAGCATTTTGTTTTTCGTCGTGGCCGCTTCTACCTGGACACTGGAGACGCTGTTTGACATCCACCGGCGCGAGGTGGAAGATACCTTGTCGGCGCAAAAGCCGCACCGCCTGAAATGGTACAGGGATAAGACGCTTGCCTTCCAGGACGGCTACTTGCTGCCGGAAGACAGCGACATTTACCCGGTGATCGACGAGGCAGCAAGGGTCGTTAAATATGCGGCAGCCGTGGAACCGCCGGACAGTTCCAAAATCCTTATAAAGATAGCCGGGGGCGACGCCCTGCGCGATAAGTTGCCCGATGCAACAGCCGCCCAGGTGAAGGAATATATCGACTGGATAAAAGACGCCGGCGTGCGCATCGACCTGGTTAATTTGTCCCCTGATGCGTACAAGTGTGAGGTGGATATCTACTTTAATGCTATGCTGCTGGCCGACCGCGTGCGGGATGCCGTGCGCGCCGCGATTGTTAGCTATATCGAAAACCTGCCCTTCAACGGTGAGTATTCGAACATGGCGCTGGTCGACACCTTGCAGGGCGTCGAGGGGGTAGTGATCCCGGAACTGACGGCAAGTTACAGCAAACCGGCCGCCGGCGACTTCGATTACTCGCTGATCAACGCGCGGCGCATACCTGAGGCGGGCTACTTCCGGGCATACCAGGAAGCGGATATTACAATTAACATGATAGCGTATGAACTGGTACAGGATTAATTATAAACGGCTTGTTTTGCTGCTATCGCCTACGATGCTGCGTCGGCCGCGGCTGGTGGCGTTACTGAATGCTACCGGGCTGCCTGTGTCGCGCCTGCATGTCCTGTTCTCGTCCTTCCGGGGCGATGTGCGTTACAAACTGACACACAATGGCCAGGTGTGTTTTTTACAGGCTGTTTTAAATGACAGTTTCGACTTTACGGCGCGCAGGATACGCATAACGGACGCGGATACGTTGGAATGGGGACAGTTCGCCTGGCGCGAAGCGGAAGACAGGCCCATTATGCTGGGCACATTCCTGCTGAACCGCGAGGGCTTTATGGGAGCGGACGGTATCGACTTTGTTGTGCATATACCCTATGCGATCAGCCTGACGGACGACAATTACAACATGATACACTCACTACTCAGGTATTACAAGCTGGCGGGAAAACGGTATATTATACAGTTAACAGTAAACAGTTAGCAGTTAGCAGTTAACAGTAACTCATAATTCATAACTTATAACTTATAACCAAAATACATGAACAGTGTAAATTTTTTAGGCCAGAGCAACTTTCCGCTGTCGAGCGATACGCTGGACTTTATGCAGGAAATGATATTCCTTGCCTCGAAGCTGGCACAACTGGGAGGCAGTGATAAATACATCCTTTCCGGATGCGCGGACGACGGGCTGAACGTGGCGCCGGGCTATGTAGCCATAAACGGTGAGTTGCTTCCCTTCGCCGGAGGTGCCAAGCAAACAACCGTGTATATCAACGAAGTGCGGCGCGATGTGGACGCCTCAGGCTACCACTTCCCGCAGGTATATAAAACGCGTACCGTGGCTTTCGGATTAGGCAACCCGCAGTACAACTGGGCTGACTTCAATCGGGTACAGACCAATACGCAACTGGCGCAGGCTATTGCAGACCTGGCAACGACGGTAGACGGATTGCGCGGCATTCCCGCCGGTGTTATTGTGATGTGGTCGGGCAATCCGGGCAATGTACCTCCGGGCTGGGCGCTGTGCGACGGATTGCTGGGGCGGCCGAACCTGATGGGAAAGTTTATAGTGGGTTTCAGTCAAACGGATGATGATTATAACGCTATCGGCAAAACAGGCGGCAGCAAGCAGGTAGCGCTTACGGTAGACCATATTCCGTCTCACTCACATGGGATGCGTTGGAATTTGAAGAAAAGCGACAACGCCAATGACCGCGATTTTCAGTATTTTGAGTCCACTGGCGCGAACGAGTTTGCCTCTACCTCTGCCGGTGGCGGCCAACCGCACGAAAACCGTCCGCCGTACTATGTACTAGCATATATTATTAAATTATAAATGAAGAATGAAAAATTGCGCAAGCGGCTCATATTCTTAATTCTTAATTATTCATTCTTAATTACTTAAAATTATGGCAATAAGAGAAAGAGACTTACTAAAGTCGTGGTTCCGCACAGGGATGTACCCCACAGAGGAGCAATTCGCCGATTTTATGGACAGCTATATCCATAAGCTGGACAGTATCAACTTTGAAGATATCAGCGGGCTGGATGAATATATCAACGCGCGCAACGAGGCGCTGGCGGCAGCCATTAACGAGTTTGTGGCCAATGCCCTCCAGTCTGCAAAAGACTACGCGGACGAGCAAGACGCCGCCGTCGTTCAGGAAGCGAAAGACTATACTAATGAAAAGATAACGGAAATACAACTGTCGGAGCATTACCAGGGACAAATGGATTATGTGGCTATGGCTACCGGTACATTGCCCGTAGCCGCCGCCGGGCTGAAAGCCCTGGTCACCGGTGAGAATAAGATATACACATCCGACGGGGCTGTCTGGGGCGACCCGGTGGAGATCACCCCGCAGGCGGGATGGTACTTTTACGCGTTATGCCTTACCGATTACAGCAATCATGCCGGTAATATAACCTATGATGCCGGCGGCGCGAAATGGGACTTTGCCCCGGACAACTACAACGAGATAGACGACGATACCATTGTGCGCGATCCCATAACCCAGGTGATCAAGATAAACGACGACATGGCCGCCTTGCTCCGTTTTATGCTGGCGGTGCAAAACCTGTCTTCCGTTGTAAATATACCCGCTACATCAGCAAATACGAATATAAACATATCGGCCGATGCCACGCTATCGCTATACAATGTGAACGACCTGAAGCCGGGCTACGAGATGGTTATCATTGTGACAAACAACCAAAACACTACGGTAAATGTCACATTACCCTATACCGGCGCATACCGTAACGACTATGCGATGGGGTTTGTATCCATTCCGCCAAGCGACAGGAAGGAGATATCTCTGCGGTGTTATGCTCCCGGAAGCGTATCGATAAGGGTGTCAGATTAACAATTAACGGATATAACCATGAGCAGACGATCTACATATGACATAATGCATGCATACAGCATCGAGAATGCCGGCATTAACCGGGACTATTACGTGCCTACGTATTATAATGGCAGGATATACGTCTTCCGGAAGAATCAGGTAATGATAATCGATGAAGATGATACGCTCGAATTCAAAGACCTGGCGCTGAATATTTCGTACCATATCCTAAGCAGCATGGTGATAGGAGATAAAATTTACCTCGGCGACAGCGATCAGTTCCATATATATGACACCGGTACGGATACCGTATCCACGGTAAGTAGCCCGGGATTTATGATATGTGGAATGGCGCTGTCGCCTGCCGGTAAGATTTATTGCACACACTGGAGTCCAGCCGGCGGTAGCAATGATCGCAAAATACTGATTATAAATACTGCCGATAACAGTATCAGTTATTTGCCGGGGTATAGCTTTTCATCTGAATTCACCAGCGGGGATACCGGTGTTACAGGCCCGGACGGGTTCTTATATTTTTTCGATAATACGAATTTGCTGGTTATCGATCCTGCCGGTAACAGCTTTGAACGAATACCGCACGGATTGAATGCTCCCTCGCGGGTGATAGTTCATAACGGCAATATATACATCTACGGGCAAGCCAGGAAATTGTACCGGTTCGACAGTTCGAACCGCCAATACACTGAAATACCTATCCCGGGAAGCCAGGTGTCATCTTTGTATTTTTTTTACAAAATGATATCGCTAAACGATACCTGTATATTATTCACCCCCAGCGGGGCCAAGGGTATCATGCTGCTGAATACAGCTACAAATACATGCAGGGTATCCCAGAATTACATAGGATCGCTTTCTACCAGCACTGGCGATCTGGATGCCGCCCGCATGGGGGAGACAAACAAAATATACCTGATACCGAGGAGCTCGACAGCCAAAAGGAGTATACTCGTAACGGTATTGAACGCATCGGCATATATGCCGCCTGCGCCCTGATTGAATTGCCGCAAAGCGGCTTATAGCTTATTACTAACAACTTATAACTTAAAAAATTATGTTACAAATCACAACTACCAATAAGGCTATCAAGATCGTCAAGGACGGCCAACTGGTAGCCATCAAACAAAAAGGCAAAATATGGTATAATTATACCGTCAACGGCGTGTATCTGTATCTCTTTGCGGACAAAAACGACTTCATAACCGAGACCTGGGCCAATGGCGTGACGCTCGACGGCGCCGATATCACGCCCGGCAATGTAGAAGAAAAATTCGAGGATTTTTTTTTGACTAGTGGTGGCGGGGGTTCCGCCGCCTGGGGACAGATTACCGGGACGCTGTCTGACCAAACCGATTTGAATGATACATTGACCGGCATACAGGAAGACACCAACGGGCTTACTGTCATAATTACAGGCGGTACGGCCGGGCAGGTGCTCACATCTGCCGGAGACGGAGCATCTCCTTCCTGGCAGACTCCAAGCGTGGAGATGCCGAACGGAAGCGTTAATGATACATACCAGGATACACCCGTAGATCGATACTATTGCGTGGCTAAAATAACGTCCGACCCCCGGCCGGAGGGCAGCTTCTGGTATAAGGACATGTTTAAGTTTGACTTTATTATTGCTAATCAGGCGGCAGATATAAACGGATACTCTGCAATAGGTAATGTCAGCGTGTATGCGGGGCAGTGGCCCAATGATGCGCAGGTGATAAATAAAGTCGTTTCAGTTGGTACGTTAGAAAGCGGGAACATGTATATTACGCAGGAGGAAGTCTCCCGGGGCGACGGCACAAAGCGCGTAGTGTATAAAATCTGGATGCGCAAGCATATAATTCAAACACACGACAGTAACATGTGTTTTCTTCAGGTATCAAATATACTGTATTATTCCGGAGAGGGCGGTATGGTCGATTACCTTATAGAATATTTCAAACCGACGGCCCCCGATGAGTTCATTGGCACTTTGCCATCTACAACACAGGCAGGAGCCCCTGTAGAAGAGTTCACATTCAAGGATAGCGTAAACCAAGATCTGGAGGTGCCCGGAGGGCAACAGCTGGAAGCAATCAACATACAAAACGATAGCTTGAGGCTAATGGTAGTCAGCCAGGATTGGCTGGAAGGTAACAGTGAGACAAAGATCGGACAGATATCTTTAGTTGACTACGGCGGCGGGGAGGCAATCATCTGGGACTACCAAAATGGATGGAACCCTGACTTTGACTTCCTGTATGCCGATACTGACAAAGAGTATTATGTAGCATGGGACACAGTAACTAAAACTATAACATTCACCCCGGGGGATGTAGTTACGAATGTAAGCCCTGATATAGGTGTATTGGATGGGATGTTATGGGTGAACGGGTCGCCGGGAGAATCGGTAGAGGTGTGATAGGAAAGCCTGTCATCGCGACAGGCTGACTCTAAAAACAATCGTTTCATATATTTCTAACACATTTTAAACGATGTAAATATATAAAAAATAATTTGCTAATCTGCTAATTTTCAAATTAAAATCATGGCTTCAGGACAATCAAAAATAGAACTTATACTCGACCTTAAAAACCGTATTGGGGTCGGGCTGTCTCAGGCAAAAAAACAGATCAACACGGATACCAGCCAGATGCAACGCCGCCTGAATGAGTTTTCAGCGTCATCGGTTAAGAATTTCAAGTCGGCGGCGGCGGAGATTCCCATGCTTGGCAATGGGTTGAGGCTAATGTCCAACCCTATAGCTATCGCGTCCACGCTGGTAACAGGCCTTGCGGCTGGATTTGTCAAGGCGACCGACCGGGCTGCGGAATTTAACCATGAATTCCGCGACCTGGCAAACCTGAACCTCGACAAGCCGCAATCGGAAATCAACGACCTGCGTAAGATGGTGCTCGACTCGGCATGGCGCAAGGGTTTTAACGCGGAAAAGACGGCCAATGCTTACAACGAGCTGCAATCTACCGCCGGGATATACGGGGCGGAAGCGCGGCCGATCGTGGAAAAGCAGGGCGAATTTGCCCTACTCATGAAAACCAGCATGGACAGCTATGTAGCTGGTACGGCCAAAGCGATGGCAAACTGGCGCTTCGGGGTGGATAAGCTCGACGCCTTCAATAAGTCGAACTACGCGGCTATGCAGGTCGGTGTGGTGTCGTTCGAGGAACTGGCGAAGGTGCAATCGACCTTTGCGGGTTCTGCCGCGTCTATCAACCAGTCGTTCGACACGGCGAATAAGTTGTTTTCCCTGTTCACCGTCAAGACGAAATCGGTAGACGAGGCGGCCACGCTGACAAAATCGCTGTTCAATGACCTCACCAAAGCAACGACGGTTAAGGCTTTCAAAAAAATAGGTATCGACCTTTTCGACAGTAATAAGCGCCTGAAGCAGGCCGACATGATCATGCTGGAGCTGAACGATAAATTCCTGAAGCTAAAAAATGACAAGTCTATTGTCAGCCTGAAGAACCAGTTCCACGGTTCGGAGGGTTTGATAGCCATGATACAGGCCGCGACCGACAAATCAGGCGAGCTGCGCAAGATGCTCGACGAGTTCAAGGACTCGAAATTCAATACCGACGCGGCATTGCTTCAGGCGCAAAACGATATTGTCGCCCGGCAGGAAAAGCTCGCCAACAGGATCGACTTGCTCGTTATAAAAATGGGGCATATAATGTTGCCTATTAAAGAATGGTTTGTGGATAAAGCTTCAAAATATGTAGAGTATGTCGGACTTGCGACTAAAAGCCAGGCAGAGCGCGAGCAAGAATTCAGGGTACAACAGGATGAAGATATACAGAAAAAATACGGGGGTATTCTCTCGAATGTTGGCAATATGTCTGAGGAGCAGTATAATAAATATCTTGGCGCAATGCGCTTTGAAGCTAATAGATATTTTGATAAGTACAGCCAAAAAACAGAATATATAAAAAATGCGAATAGGTTGACGCTTCCTTCTCAAATGTTGTTTTTGGGCGAAAAAGACAGATTAGAATCATATGATAAATATGATAATTTTGCCCGACAAAAAGATTTAGCCCGGTCAAAATCTCTCACGAAGCTAATGTCTGATTTCGAGGATGCAAGGCTCAATAAAGACAATATCCCAACAGCACCTACCAAACCGCCTGCCTCCGACACCTCGGGCGATCTATCCGGCATTAGCGACAAATTAAACCGTGTTGTAGGGGCTTCACAAGCGCCGCGTAACATTACAGTTAACATCGACGCGTTCAACAAAGGCGGGATAAACACGCAGAACACCTCACTGCAAAATATGGACGCCAAACAGATCGAAGACTGGTTCATCGATATGTGTTACCGCGCTATCCGTAATGTAGAACTCGGTTATAATTAATTATCGTTTAAACAGCATTTAACTATGGCATCAATCAGGGAAGCACAGGAGTACGTCAGAATATTTAATCGCATCGAATCGGCAGTCAGGGCCATACCTGCACGAGTGGCAGTCCTGGCCGTCAATTTCTCAAAGGAGCGTTTTATAAAAAAGAACTGGATAGACCGGAGTGTAGAAGGCTGGCCAAAGACAAAGAAAAAGAAAGGTTCTACGCTGGTCGCATCCGGCCGGCTGAAGCAATCTATCCGCAAAGTATCGGTAACGCCCTCTCGTGTCGTTATCGGCACGAACGTTCCTTACGCCCGCATCCACAACGAGGGCGGCGAGATCAGCGGCACGGAGCGTGTGCGGTCGTTCGTGCGTAAATCGCACCGCCGCCGCTCCCATACCCGCAAAGGCAAGCGTATAAAGGCTACAACGGTAAAAGAGTATCGTGTTAAGTCATTTTCCCGCGAATATCACAGGAAATTTATCAGGCGACAATTTATAGGCCAATCTCAGGAACTTGGCAACAGGATAAGTAAGCTTATTCAATCGGAAATAGATAAAGCGATAAGGGGTTTGTGATAAAGCCCTTACTATACCTGTTATCCATCAGGCAATAATAACCCCAATTTAATACAAAGTATAAAAATAAAGGCGAAATCTCCAAAAATGAGATTCCGCCCGATTATAAGAATTTGTGGGATTTGTTCTTTTTTTTTGTGGGATTTGAAATGCCGATTATACCTCGATATCCCGCTTATCCTTAGTGCAAATTTCGGGGAGCTGCGTCCTAATCACTTTCATTCAGGTATTGACCTGAAAACTCAGGGTGTGATTAATAAGCCTGTATATTCTATTGCAGACGGATATGTATCGCGTATATCCGTATCTCCTTCGGGCTACGGATTGGCAATTTATGTGACTCATACTAATGGGCAGACAAGCGTGTATGGTCATATTGAGAAATTTGCTCCGAAGATTGCCGGGTATGTAAAAGAGAAACAATATGAGCAGGAGTCTTACAGGGTAGATCTTTCATTGGATCAATCGGTATTTCCCGTTAAGAAAGGAGATCTGATTGCTTATAGCGGTAACACCGGTTCTTCCGGCGGACCTCATGTACATTTCGAGATAAGAGATACAGAAAGCCAGTTGGCTCTCGATGCACTTGAGTATTATAAGGGTCAGATAGAGGATAATGTTCCACCTGTAGTAAAAGGCTTTGCTGTTTATCCCGTGGAGGGCAAAGGTGTGGTCAATAATGGTTATGAACCCTTTCGTCGTATTGTTGGAGCAACACCGGGGAAGAAAGGCGCGAAAGTAGTTCCCGATTCAATAAAGGTATGGGGAAAGATCGGTATAGGTGTTTATGCAAACGACCGTATGACAGGAACAAGCAATATATACGGGGTAAAGATAGTACGCCTGTTCTGCGACGGTAAGGAGATATTCTCTTCGGATATATCATCTGTAGACTTCAGAAATACGAGGATGATAAACAGTATGATCGATTTCGACTATTGGTCCCGTAAAAAGAGTTTCTATCAGAAGTCATTTATTGAGCCGGGCAATAAGCTGTCTATATATAAGACCATCAATAATGGTTATATCGACATAAACGAGGAAAAGGTGTACAAGCTGAAATACGAACTCGAAGACCTCTATGGCAACAAGACGACTCATTCTTTCGATGTGTACGGCAAAAAGCAGGATATCCCCCGGCGGAAAGACTGTACACAACTAATGGCATGGGACAAGGATAACCATTATGAAGGCAATATGTTCTCTATTTCCATTGCCGGCGGGTCACTGTATAAAGACCTGTGCTTCAATCTGAAGAGAACCATGTCAAAGAATTATATGTCTGCCATCTATGAGGTCAACGATAGTTATGTCCCACTTGATAAATCCTGCGATATAACCATCAAGATGACCAAAGACAGTATGACCAACAAATCCCGGTACGGTATCGTACGCATCACCGGCAGCCGTGAATCCTGGATAGGTGGTAAGTACAACAATGGCGCTGTTACCGCTCGTATCAGGGAATTGGGTGATACCTATGCTGTCGCGATTGATACCGAGGCTCCCACCATCACTCCTGTACTCCCTGCCAAATGGGTAGCTAAAGGAGAAATAAAGATAAGACTATCAGATAATAAAAGCGGTATTGCTTCTTATCGTGGAACTATCGACGGAGCGTTTGCACTGTTTGAGAATGATGTGAAATCTCCTGTTTATACCTACAAATTCGATCCGAAACGTTTGACACGGGGGCAAACCCATAAATTGGTATTCACCGCTACCGATGCCTGCGGGAATGAGAGTAGTTATGAATATGAATTCAAATATTAGGGGTTAATTTCAAGATTTCAAGTTTCAAGATTTCAAAATTACAGAAGAACTAATCTTGAGATTTTGAAACCTGAAATCTTGAAATTCATAAATATTTTATCAAATCCCTGCTATTCATTCCCTCCGTTCCATATTTTTTAGCCGCTTTATCTCCGGCCAGACCATGCATATATACGCCTAAGATAGCAGCGTGCTCACTACTATACCCGCGTGCCAGCAGGCCTGTAATATAACCGGTGAGTACATCGCCGCTACCGCCTTTTGCCATGCCGCTGTTGCCTGTAGAGTTGAAATAGCAGTTGCCGTCCGGCAAACAGACCATGCTATGAGCCCCTTTTACAATGATGACGGATTTAAGATTGGCGGCAAGCCTTTTCACCTGTTCTATTTTTTCCTCTTCACTGGTCCATTCCCCGATCAGCCTTTTCAGTTCTCCGATATGCGGTGTAAGGATAGAACCGGCGGGAATATTATGCCTCATCTTGTAGTGATCCGATATAATATTCAGTGCGTCGGCGTCTATCACAACCGGTTTATAGACCGAAACCAGTAATTGCTTGAGAGCATCGGCTGTTTGCGGGGCTTGTCCCAATCCGCAACCGACACCTATGGATGAATATTTGGAAGCATTTGCAGGCAGGCCGGAAAAATAAGATTCGTCATCTAGGCTTAGTATGGCGGATGGATACACCATATTTACGGCATACCGTTCTTCGGCAGGAATGTGTGTGGTTACCAGTCCGCAACCTGAGCGCAAAGCCGAGCCTGTCGCCAGTATTGCGGCTCCGGCCATTCCTCTCGCCCCACAGATGAGCAAGGCATGTCCGTAAGTTCCTTTGTGAGCGAATTTATCCCTTGTCTGCTTTATTTCCCCGATGAAACCGGGCGCTATATAATGATAGGAGGTTTCTTCATTGGATATGTATTGTGAACTGAGTCCAATCGGTAATATCTTGATTTCTCCGCAGTATTCCCCGGCTTCGGGCAATAACATCGCCAGTTTGGGAAATTCAAGGGTCAGGGTTATGCCGGCTTTAATAATCTTTTGATTTTTGTTTCCGTATTCACTGATCATGCCGGAGGGTAAATCGATAGATATAACACTGTTTCGCAAAGAATTTACTTTGTCGATGATGGGCAATAAAGGTTCTTTTATTGCCCCTTTTACTCCCGTACCCAGCAGGGCGTCGATAATGACAGTATTCCCGCTTATATTCTCTAAATCACTGCTGGTGACGCCGGAGGGCAGGCGCTCCAGATTATATCTGCACTCCTCGGTGAGTTGTTCTTTATCAAATGCCATATGCACAGAACAGTTGTATCCTGCATGGTACAGGATACGGGCTACGGCCAGTCCGTCACCACCGTTGTTACCTTTTCCGGTAAGGAAGAGCAGGGGATAATCTTTCTCTACATTGTTGCATATCCATTGTGCGATGGAATTGGACGCTCTTTCCATTAATTCTATCGAACTGATAGGTTCATTTTCGATAGTATGCCGGTCAGCTTCCTTTATTTGTGCGCCTGTTAGTATTTTCATATATCAAAGGTTTATATTATCGGTTAACAATCAGCAGTAAACAGTAGCTGATGACTTATTATTTTAAAATTACGACTTGTTAAAACTTGACAAACTTTACACTTTTCAGTAAACAGTCAGCAGTGAACAGTAAACAGTCATCAACTTGTATCTCGTGTCTTGTCTACTCGTATCTCATATAACTTTCAAATTTTATTTATATAACTTATTTAGTATAGATAAAGTTCTAAATGATTCCTTACAAAAAATTGACTAAAAGAAAATAACTTCCCCGCCATCCGAATCTGCAAAATCTTTCAGTAAGGATTGCATATATTTTACGGCTTCATCCAAACCCTCTTTTCCGCTATATCCGTTTATAATAGCCAGAAAACTTATTGTGCTTAGTTCTATCTTTGTCCGCTCATTGTCACTTGTCGGTGTTCCCACACCACCGGTAGCATCGCGATATACCGGGATTCCTTCAATATTCAGCATACCCCGCCCGATCCCTTCATAGGGTTCATCGGTCATCCCGACACCTAATGTCAGCGTGTTGCCTTTTATCTTATCTGCATCGAATCCTCCGATAGAATAACCTGTACGGATAGAAACCAGATTAATGAGGTCTACCAGTGTATCTATCTGATACAAGGGCAATTCTCTGACTATTCGGCGGCAAAGGGCTTCAGACGATGGACGGTAGCGGTTCGGGTCTTTTCCGAACTTTTTATATGCTGCACGGGTAGCGGCGATAGCCGGATTCTTCTTTATATCTTCTATCTGGTGATTTGCCTTGTATTCAGCGACACAGTTATCTATGAGTTTCCATAATTCCTCATTGTGAGGGGTATTCTTTACTTTGGCACAAATGGCTGCTCCGGCAAAAGCGGGGCAGGATTTCCTTATTTCCTCCGACACCTTTATTTCTATCATTCTAATAATATATCTCGATTAACAGAATTTCAAAGTTACAATTTTCGTATTGTATAACCTCAATAAAAAGCTATCTTTGTAACTGTTTTGGTGATGTAAACAGATACTCGTCTTTTACATGAAAAGGGAATCCGGTCAGAATCCGGAACAGTGCCCGCTACTGTGGTCTCTATTCAGTTAACAATGTTTCTGAAAAAAGTCTTTGAGCAATACCAAATACCACTGTTTCACAGTAATCAGTGATACAGTAATCAGTTAACAGTTTTTTTGACTGTTTACTGATAACTGCTAACTGTTTACTGAAAATGGGAAGGCCGTTCAAAGATGGAGCAAGTCAGGAAACCTGCCGGACAAAATATTCGGTTTTTATATCCCCGGGGTCAGGGGTGTATTAAAATACATAAGAACTAAAATATCAGAGGATCTAAAATAATGACGAAAAGGCTCAATCCCATCATGTTTGCGGGAACAGGCAGTGATGTAGGTAAAAGTATTATTACATCGGCCTTTTGCCGCATATTTCTGCAAGACGGTTATCAGCCGGCTCCATTCAAGGCGCAGAATATGGCTCTCAATTCATATGCTACCCCCGAAGGGCTTGAAATAGGACGTGCGCAGGCCGTTCAGGCCGAGGCTGCGGGTGTTCCCTGCCATACCGATATGAATCCTTTGTTGCTGAAGCCTACGACTGATAAGGTCTGTCAGGTCGTGTTGAATGGCAAACCGGTGGGAAACCAGCATGCTTATGAGTATTTCAGGGTGGAAGGGCGCGAAGAATTACGGAAGGAAGTAAATGATGCATTCGACCGTCTGGCCCGGCGGTACAACCCTATTGTAATGGAAGGGGCGGGCAGTATCTCCGAAATCAATCTGCGGGCTGTGGACCTTGTGAATATGCCGATGGCGATACATGCCGGGGCTAATGTAATATTGGTAGCGGATATAGACAGGGGCGGAGTGTTCGCTTCGGTGTATGGTTCTGTAATGTTACTTACTGAGGAAGAGCGCAGGTATGTGAAAGGTATCCTTATCAATAAGTTCCGGGGTGATATCAGGCTTTTCGAATCGGGAGTGAAAATGATTGAAGACTTGTGCGGTATTCCTGTTATCGGGGTGGTACCTTATTATAAGGATATATATATTGAAGAGGAAGATTCAGTGATGCTGCAAACCAAGAACTTGCAGGCAACACATGGCAAGGTGAATGTGGCTGTTATCCTGCTTCGTCATTTATCCAACTTTACCGATTTCAATGTGCTGGAACGTGATCCCCGCGTACATCTGTATTATACCAATAATACGGATGAAATAGAAAAGGCGGATATTGTGCTTGTTCCCGGAAGTAAGAGTACTCTTTCCGACCTGTACGAACTGCGTCGCAACGGTGTAGCACAAAGTATTGTGAAAGCACATAAGAACGGAGCTACGGTAGTAGGCATCTGCGGTGGTTATCAGATAATGGGGCAGGAGGTATGTGACCCCAATCATGTGGAAAGCAATATTGAGCGCCTGCCCGGATTGGGCTTGCTGCCTGTAACTACGCAGATGGAAGGGGAGAAAGTGACCCGTCAGGTGAAGTTTTCTTTTCTTGGTTCTGATACTGTTTGCGAAGGATATGAGATACATATGGGGGCGACTGTCCCTGTCGGGAATGCAGGTCTTTCGCTGCTGAATAAGCTGGAAGGCGGCCGTACTGACGGCTATTTCCTGAATGAGAAATGTTTTGGTACATATATACATGGTATTCTTGATAATGGGGCTGTCATAGATTATCTGTTAGCTCCTTATGCCGCAAAGTTGTCCGATGTGCCATTCGACTTCAAGGCGTTTAAGGAAGAACAATACGATAAACTTGCCGACCATGTGCGTAAGCATGTAGATATGGAACTGGTGTATAAGATAATCACCCCCTCCTGCCTCCCCCAAAATGGGGAGGTAACAGAGGATGGTATTGACCAAAAGCCCCCTCTGTCGGAAGGGGGTTGGGGGAGGTGGCAATGATTGACGGACACGGCGATGATATATATACTCACGGAAAGAAGATTGTAAGCAATTTCAGTTCCAATATACGCAGCGGGCAGGATTTATCCGCCTTGCAGAATCATCTATGTGCTCATATCAGTGCTATACATTCTTATCCCGAACCCGGTGCATCCTCTCTGGTTGAATTGTTGGCTGAGAAATACAAGGTTAATACGGGTAATATATGTGTAACCAATGGGGCGACAGAAGCTATTTATCTGATCGCTCAGGCGTTTAATAATGCCAAATCGGCTATAATATACCCTACTTTCAGTGAATATGGCGATGCCGCAATTATCAACAATCATACAATATACTGGTCAGCATCTCTTGATAAAGTACCTCAGGATGCGGGTTTGGTATGGCTTTGCAATCCGAACAATCCGACGGGTACGGTAACGGATAAAAATATACTGAAAGCATATATTGAAAATCATCCGTCTCAATATATTGTTATCGACCAGTCGTATGAGCATTTCACAATCAGGGACTTATTTGATATTGAAGAAGCTGCGCAATATAAGAATGTGATATTATTGCATTCCATGACAAAGCATTTTGCCATACCCGGACTGCGCCTGGGGTATATTACGGCACATGCGGATACTTTGGCTCAGGTAGCAAAATACCGTATGCCGTGGTCTGTAAACGGATTAGCGGTTGAAGCCGGAAAATTCTTGTTGAATGGCGGTCTGGAGACAATAAACATCAATGAATATCTGCGAGAAACAAAACAATTACAGGAATCTTTAGGGAAAATAGAAAAATTTCTTGTACAACCTACTGATACACATTTCTTTTTGTGTAAATTTGAAGATGGGAAGGCATCCATGTTGAAAAAGTATCTTATAGACAAGCATGGGATTTTAATTCGCGATGCTGCCAATTTTTACGGGCTGGATGAGCATTATTTTCGTATTGCCACACAGTCGTTTGAGGAGAATATAATATTAATTAATGCAATAAAAAATGCCCTTACAGACCTCTCCTGAAGAGGGGTTTCCCCCTTTGGAGGCTAGGGGCCGTTACTTGTATGGATTTGAATCTGCTATATATTCTGCTCCCCCTGCTTTTGGGATGGATTATCGATAAACTCATCGGTGATCCTGCCTGGCTGCCGCATACAGTGGTAGCAAAGGGTAAGATAATAGCATGGGGCGAAAAAATATTGAATAAGGGGAAAAGCAAAATGCTGAAAGGAGGATTATTTTCCATAGTCCTTATTCTTTCCTGCTATTTCCTTATTTATTTTATAATTGAGGGCCTAAATGATATTTACCCCTGGCTTTCCATCGTATTTTCTACAATCATTGTGTTTTATTGCCTTGCCGGAAAAACGCTCATTGATGAAGTAAAGAAAGTGTTTATCGCAGTAGATTCATCGGTAGAAGAGGGCAGGATACAGGTTGCACGTATTGTAGGACGCGATACATCTAACCTGTCACCGCAGCAGATCCGTACGGCAGCATTGGAAACCCTGGCCGAGAACCTGAGCGATGGAGTTATAGCTCCACTATTCTGGTATATGATACTGGGAGTTCCGGGTATGTTTGCCTATAAGATGATAAATACGCTGGATTCGATGATAGGTTATAAGAATGAGCGATATAAAGAATTCGGTTGCTGGGCTGCGCGGATCGATGATGCCGCCAATTATATTCCCGCCCGTCTTACCTCTCTACTGATGATCATAGTTAGCGGAAGACTTTCATTGTTTCCGTTTATCGAAAAGTTCGGAGGACAGCATGCCAGCCCCAACTCGGGTTATCCCGAAGCCGCTTTGGCTGGGATTCTGGATTGTCGTTTCGGGGGTCCCAATACCTATTTTGGAGAACTGGTAGATAAGCCCTATATAGGTTATAAAGAAAAAGAATTGACTACCGCCGACATGAAAAAAGCCGTACAGGTAAATATATGGACTGAAATATTGATGGTGGCTTTGATTGTAGCGATTGAAACTATTTATTATATAAATTTTAAGTAATTTCGCCCTTTGGGCAATTACAAGTTACGAGTAGGAAGTAATAAATTTTTAGCATGCTAATATACCAGGCATTCGTAAACCAGAACCTTATACACAAGTATACTAAAAGCTTGTAACTTGTAATTGCCCAAAGGGCGAAGTAACTTGTAACTAAAACATTATAATATACTTATGAAAATCTATACCCGCGGGGGAGATAAAGGCAAAACCGGAATTTTTGGAGGGCAGCGTGTCGATAAAGATGATGTACGCATCGAAGCCAACGGCACAATCGATGAACTCAACTCGGTGATAGGAGTTGTAAGAGCCAATCTTCCGGCAGACCATGAATGGCAACCTCTTTTATTTAAAATCCAAACCGAAATGATGTCTGTAATGTCCCAGGTGGCAACCCCTTCTGCGATCAGGGATACTAATACAAATACATTGGATGAGAATTTGGATAAACTTTGCGAGGAATGGATGGATCGAATGACCGATGAGATGGGGCCCAGCGAAACTTTTATCCTGCCGGGCGGCACTATTGTCTCGGCACACTTACAACTGGCAAGGGCTGTCGCCCGACGTGCGGAACGCCGTCTGTGGACATTGAATAAGCAGGATGAAGTTCCGGCTGTTGTTATGCGATTTATTAACCGTCTGTCCGATCTTTTCTTTACTATGGCGAGATATGATATGTATAAGGCCGGAAATATAGAGGAACGCTGGAAAGACTTTTTATACAAAAGAAAGAAAACACCCCCTCCAACCTCCCCAAAAAGGGGAGACATTTAATACATCTCCAAATAATATCTATAATGAAACAACAAATATCCCATTCGGACGCAGTACCCCCTCTTTTGGAGGGGGCAGGGGGAGGTGCCATCCTTATTACCGGAGGGCAACGTTCGGGAAAAAGCAGTTACGCGCAGAAGCTGGCATTGTCCTTGTCCCCAAATCCTGTCTATCTCGCTACTTCCCGTGTATGGGATGATGAACACCGTAAGCGTATCGAACGGCATAAAGCCGAACGGGGCTGTGAATGGACTAATATAGAAGAGGAAAAAGAACTGAGCCTGCATGATTTCACAGGACGGGTTGTGCTGTTAGATTGTGTGACCCTGTGGGCAACAAACTTTTTCTTCGATATGCAGGCGGATGTTCAAGCCTCTTTACAAGCATTGAAAACAGAATTCGATAAACTGATAGGACAGGATGCCCGGTTCATCATTGTCACCAACGAGATAGGTATGGGTGAGATGTCGCAGAATGATGTGCAACGCAAGTTTGCTGATTTGCAGGGATGGCTGAATCAGTACATTGCGGAAAAAGCTGGCAAGGTTTACCTGATGGTTTCAGGTATCCCATTGATGATTAAGTAAAAAAAGACAAACAATGAATATAGCGGATATCACTACTATGCGGCTTGCTAACCAGCAACTTGTTAAGACCAGATATAAAACTCCACGTGAAATAGTATCATGGATGGGCGCCATGCAGGCCCAGGATTTCAATATGGCAAAATGGGGTGTTGGTGTGCGGCTCCCCGGAATAACCGATAAGCAGGTGGAAAAAGCTGCGGATGACGGCGAGCTTATCCGTACTCATATTTTACGTCCTACATGGCATTTTGTGTCACGCGATGATATACATTGGATGCTTCAATTAAGTGCCCCCCGGGTAAAGTTGGCTATTCGTTCAAGTGATAGAGATTTGGAGCTTTCCGATGATTTGCTGAGGAAGACAAGCTCTATTATCCGTAAAGCATTGGAAAGGGAAAGTAACCTGACTCGTCAGGAACTTGGCACAATATTGAAAAAGGCGGATGTTGAGTGTGATAGCCGCCGTTTGAGTCATATTATGTATCATGCCGAATTAGACGGTTTGGTGTGTAATGGTGCGGTAAAAGATAAGAAACAGACATATGCCCTGCTGGAACAACGTGTGCCAAAGACTTCGAACTATAATGTCGATGAAACATTGTACCGTTTAGCATATAAGTATTTTCAGAGCCATGGTCCGGCAACAATACAGGATTTTATCTGGTGGTCGGGATTGACGGCTTCTGAAGCAAGAAGTGCTTTAGCATTGATAAAGCCGGATTTTATATTCGAAACGGCGGGTGAGCAAACGTATATATTTCATCAGTCTTCATCGGATTACAAGCACAAAGACCATGTTGTGCATTTCCTTCCGGCATTCGATGAATTACTGGTCAGTTATAAAGACAGGAAGGAAATTCTGGCTCTTATTCATCATAAAAAGGTGATAACAAGCAATGGCATATTCAAACCTGCTATTTTCTATAATGGGGAAATAATAGGCGTGTGGAAGAAAGTTTCCGGTAAGAACGGCGTATTATCCGAGACCGACTGTTTTTCACAACCTGACAGAGCTTTGAGCAAACTGATAAAAAAAGCGTCGGATGACTTTGACTCTTATATGAAATAGCCTTAGTGGTGATGAACAAAAACCATATAGATTCCCAGAATAGCATACAGGGTGGTTATCAATATAATCATGAAGCTGTTTATCAGAACCAGTACCCCTGATTTCAGATTGGAGATGATCCTGTTGTCGTCATAGAAGCGGCGGCATCCCCTGAAAAAATAGAACGTGATATAAAAGACCATAAATGTCCATAGCAGGCCCGCGGGCCATTCAGTACCTATCCAGTCAAAAAGGCAGGTGAAAATGTTGCAAATAGTAATAGATAACAATACTACAGAAAAGAAATGGAGGGTAAAGACACCACTATCGAAATAGAAGCGTTTTCTTTTATTATGAAACAACCACAACCAGAAAGCAAATATAGGCATATAGACAAATAAAACCTTTGGCATATTGTGGATTAGAAATTCAATCGCCTCTTTGTTTTTTTGTTTATCCTTGGAGTTTTCTACTATCGCAAGCCCTGTTTTATACATTATGCCGTCAGGGGATAAGATCTGTTTTTCCTTAGGCAGAGCCTTGTATTTAGCATCTATTTTTTCTGCTGTAAGTTTACCTTGCGTATCGGTGGCGATAAGGCTGTCTCTCAGTCTCATTGCTTCATCCACTTCGGCTTCCACTACTATATTTTTATTGCTTTTGGAGGCATCCGGTAAAACAGATGGTATAAAAAACGTGATAAAGCTGATGAATATATAAAGGGTAAACGGATTGACATAAGATTTCCGTTTGCCGTTCATATATTCTATCGAAAGTTTTCCCGGGGACAGAAACAGGTACTTAACCGTTCTCCAGAAAGAACTGTCGTAATGAATAAAGTCGAATACGAAATGAGTAAACAGATGGTGGAAAGACTGGCGGCTTTCACTGTTCTCCTGCCCGCATTTAGGACAATAATGAGTTTCTACAAAGGCTCCACAGTTTAAACAGGTCTTCTTATGTCTGATTTTATGTTTACCCATATTCTATCCCAAAAATAAATAAGTAAAGGAATATCTGCCGGAAAGGTTGCAGCCCGTGTTTTATTTCTCTGTTGTTATCTCTACCGAAAACTCGTTTGTAGGTTTGGAAAAGATGGAGCCGCTATATTCAATTATGGCTGTTTTCCCATCCTGGGAGAATACAGCATCCGGATTGCTTATCTTTTCTATTTTCTTAGGAAAATGATATTTTACCACCATCTTTCCTTTTTCTAAAAACATGCCGAACGGATTATTACCTTTCAGCAGATTATCCGCCCCATTTTCCGGCTCTATATCGTTATTCGGTTCTACCGTTCTTATCATAACCGAACCATCCCATGTAAGTGTGCTTTGGCTGTATAGCTTATCTATAGAAAGATTTTGACTAAGGGCTTGTGCTTCATCATCTCTCGATTTAATCTTATCTTCCAGTTTCTTCATAGAAATGAAAGCCTTATTGAAAGCCCCGGCATCCTTGAAAGTGCCCGACAAAGATATCCCAAGCTTCTTGTTTGCCATATCATTCTGCATCCTTATAGCTAACGGAGCAATATTTACCATATCTTCTTTCATATCATCTGTGATATTCAGCGTATCTTTAATGATGTCGGACAGATAAATGACACTGTCTGCCGGTATTTTGTCAGCCATATTCATATTCATGTCCGATGTCATGGATAGTATCTCACTGGCGTCGATAGACATATCATACTTTACACTTCCGTCTTCCTGAAAATATATATTTTCGTATATGGCACAACTGTTAAAAGATGCACTAATGAGCAATAGAAGAGCTGATAAATATTTTTTCATAGTTGTGGGTTTTAAAAATAATCCCCCTCCACATACTAATGGAGAGGGAATATAATAAAGATTGCTTATTCCAAATATGTGTATCCGTAGAGACCTGAGCGATAGTTGGACAGGAATTCCTTCCCTTCTTCTACTGTTATGGAACCTTGCTTCACACAGCTGGTAACCCATGTTTCCACTGTGCGTACAAGTTTCTTGGCATTGTACTGGGCATAGTCGAGGACTTCGGCCACAGTTTCACCGTCTATCATTTGCTCTATCTTATAGCCTCCTTCGTCTACCGATATATGTACGGCATTGGTGTCGCCGAACAGATTATGAAGGTCTCCCAGTATTTCCTGATACGCACCTACAAGGAATACGCCCAGATAATACGGCTCGTTCTTTTTCTTTGTATGTACAGGCAGATAAGAAGACTGGTTGCCGTTCGATATGAAGTTATCGATTTTGCCGTCCGAGTCACAGGTTACATCCTGTAAAGTGGCTGTACGTTCGGGTTTTTCATCCAGACGGTGAATAGGTATAATAGGAAATACCTGGTCTATCGCCCATGAATCGGGTAACGACTGGAATAAAGAGAAGTTACAGAAGTACTTATCCGGCAACAGTTTCGATAATTGCTTCAATTCTTCCGGCGCATGCTTCGATCGCCCTGCGATATGGAATATTTCGCGGGCAATGGAGAAGTATAAGCGTTCGACCTGCGCCCTTGTTTTCAGGGTGAGCAGTCCCAGGCTGAACAAGTCCAACGCCTCTTCACGGATTTGCTGAGCATCGTGCCATGCTTCCAGCATACGTGACTGGCTGAGGTCGTCCCATATCTGATAGAGTTCGCGAACCAGTTCGTGGTCATCGTCCGACAACTCTTCGTCTTCATCCCATTCGGGCAAAGTAGCCGTTTCCAGAACTTCGAACACCAGTATAGAGTGATGTGCGGTAAGTGAACGTCCCGATTCGGTAATGATATTAGGGTGGGGGATATCGTTCTTGTTTGCGGCATCTACCATTGTGGCGATAGAGTCATTCACATACTCCTGTATGGAATAGTTGACGCTGCTTTCATTATATGATGAACGTGTGCCGTCATAGTCTACACCAAGTCCGCCACCGATATCCACAAATTCTACTTTGAAGCCCATTGAATGCAATTGCACATAGAATTGAGCGGCTTCGCGCAGCGCTGTCTTGATACGGCGGATTTTTGTGATCTGGCTGCCGATATGGAAATGAATCAGGCGAAGGGATTCCTGCATATTATTCTTCTCAAGGTAGGCAAGGGCTTCAAGCAATTCACTCGAATTCAATCCGAATTTGCTGCCGTCACCTCCCGATTCTTCCCATTTGCCGCTGCCGGAACTGGCCAGCTTAATGCGGATGCCGATGTTCGGCCTTATTTTCAATCGTTTGGCTACCTTGGTAATGAGAGCCAGTTCGTTCAGCTTTTCAACAACTATAAAGATGCGCTTGCCCATTTTCTGCGCCAACAGGGCCAGTTCAATATAGCTTTCGTCTTTATATCCGTTACATATGATCAGCGAGTCAGAGTCGGTATTGATGGCGATAACGGCATGAAGTTCCGGCTTCGAGCCGGCTTCGAGGCCGATATTGAATTTTTTACCATGGCTGATAAGTTCCTCGACCACAGGGCGCATTTGATTTACCTTGATGGGATAGATTATATGGTTCTGCGCCTTGTATTCGTATTCTTCCGCAGCCAGTTTGAAACACGTCGATATCTTTTCAATCCTGTTATCCAGAATATCGGGAAAACGAATCAGTACGGGAGCCGATACATCGCGAAGTTGCAATTCGTCCATCAGTTCTTTTAAATCAACAGCCACTCCGTCTTTACGAGGAGTTACGACAACGTTACCTTTCTCGTTGACAGAAAAGTAATTAATTCCCCATCCCGGGATGTTATACAACTCGGATGAGTCTTCGATGCGCCATTTTCTCATTCTTTCTTGTAAAGTGATAAATTATAAATTAGTTACGGGTTACTATGCCCTATGGGCAGTTACGAGTTACAAGTTGTTTTTAACTAACTGTTCACTGACAAATATGTGGTGATTTTCGCATTGGCAGGATCTTTTGCTTCCTTACCATATACGTCGAAATCAGCCAGGTATCGTCTGTCTACATCCGATTGCCAGATGTGCGCCCATGTTTTACCAACGGCATATGGCAATTCACCTTCGGATATATATTTATAATATTTGCAGGAAGGTATCTCTTTGATAGTCAGGCTCAGGTTGGTGGGGATGCTTCCGGCGTCCGCGACCTTATAGCCCAGTACAGTGGTGTATTCACCTGTATAATCACTCTCGTAATCGGTGTAGATACAATAGATATCATCCGATACCTTCGGCATCGACTCCAAATAGCCGTTTCTCAGGAATATTTCCCACAATTTGGCTATATCATCCTGTGACTTATAATCCTGATTGGTAGTCCTTACGGAGATGCCAACAACAGAGAACTTATCCAGGACTACTTCCTCTTGTTTCATTTTTCCAAAACTTTAGTTATTTCGGCAATATATAAATAATGGAAATCTTTTTCGGGATACCATCTGTCTATTATCTTTTCATCAAGGAAAGCCCCTTCTTTGATACGCTGTACGAAAAGTTTCTTTGCAAAGATTACCCTTTCTGCTTCTTGGAAGTAAGGTACTTCATTATCCATAACAACGGATAGTCCTGCTTTTGTTATCTTGTCCTCGTCTCTTCCCGATGCTTTTCCCAGATAAGCAAGAGCTTTTTTATAGCTGTCGTCGAAGAATGTCAGCGACAATGATTCTGAACTTTCCACAAATTCCCTGGTAAAACGCTGGGGACGTATAACAACAAAAACCACTTCTTTGTTCCACATAACGCCGAAACTGCCCCAACTGGCAGTCATTGTATTTACCGAGCCATCGGGTTTGGCAGAGGAAATCAGCATCCATTTGTCTTTTATTTCAAATGGGTTTGGGGAGAAGTCTTTTATGTTTATTTCTTTGAAGTTGCTCATTATTATGCTCTTAATCCAGTTTTAATACTGCAAGGAATGCCTTCTGCGGCACTTCCACATTACCCACCTGCTTCATGCGTTTCTTACCTTCTTTCTGTTTCTCCAGCAATTTGCGCTTACGGGAAATATCACCGCCATAACATTTGGCAGTTACATCCTTACGGACGGCCTTTATTGTCTCACGGGCTATAATCTTAGCGCCGATAGCCGCCTGTATGGCAATGTCGAATTGCTGGCGGGGAATCAGTTCTTTCAGTTTTTCGCACATACGGCGTCCGAATGTTACGGCATTATCCACATGTGTAAGCGTAGATAAGGCATCTACCGATTCACCGTTAAGCAGGATATCCAGTTTGGCAAGTTTCGCCTCGCGGTAATCGTGCATATGATAGTCGAACGAAGCATAACCTTTCGATATGCTTTTCAGTTTGTCATAGAAGTCGATTACAATTTCGCCCAGAGGTATATCGTAAGTGATTTCCACACGGTCGCCCGATATGTAATCCTGTTTCAGTAAGATACCACGCTTACCGAGGCACAGTGTCATAATAGGGCCTATATAAGTCGTGTTTGTAATCACGGAGGCGCGTATATAAGGCTCTTCTATATAGTCGATCAATGTCTGGTCGGGCAATCCGGCCGGATTATGCACCTCCTTCGTATTTCCTTTTTTATCGTGTACAATGTAGGATACGTTCGGCACGGTGGTTATCACATCCATATTGAATTCCCTGTCGAGACGCTCCTGTATGATCTCCATATGCAGCAGCCCGAGGAATCCGCAACGGAAGCCAAAGCCGAGGGCAACCGATGATTCAGGCTGGAAAGTAAGGGAGGCGTCATTCAACTGAAGTTTTTCGAGTGAGGCGCGCAAATCTTCAAAGTCTTCACTTTCGATGGGATATACTCCGGCAAATACCATCGGCTTCACTTCTTCGAATCCGTCGATAGCCTCTTTACACGGGTTCTTGACATGCGTAATGGTATCACCTACTTTTACCTCTTTCGATGTTTTAATGCCGGATATGATATAGCCGACGTCTCCGCATGTCACTTCATTGCGGGGCGACATTTCCAGTTTCAGGACTCCGACTTCATCAGCGTCGTATTCCTTGCCGGTGGAGAAGAATTTAACCAGGTCCCCTTTACGGATTGTACCGTTTACCACTTTAAAGTATGCGATGATACCACGGAAAGAGTTGAATACAGAGTCGAAGATCAGAGCCTGTAAAGGTGCTTCCGGATCTCCTTTCGGCGCAGGGATACGCTCGATTATGGCATCGATTATATCATATACCCCTTCTCCGGTTTTCCCGCTGGCACGGATTATCTCTTCACGCTTTACGCCAAGTAATTCTATAATCTGGTCTTCCACCTCGTCCGGCATTGCGCTGGGCAGGTCTATTTTATTCAGAATCGGTATAATCTCCAGATCATTTTCTATAGCCATGTACAGGTTGGAAATGGTCTGCGCCTGTATACCCTGTGCGGCGTCTACGATAAGCAACGCACCTTCGCAAGCCGCTATGGAACGCGATACTTCATACGAAAAGTCGACGTGTCCGGGAGTATCTATCAGGTTGAGGATATATTTTTCGTCTTTATATGTATATTCCATCTGGATGGCATGGCTTTTGATCGTGATACCGCGTTCACGTTCCAAATCCATATTGTCGAGTACCTGCGCCTGCATATCTTTTCCCTCGACAGTGCGAGTGTATTCCAGAAGCCTGTCTGCAAGCGTACTCTTACCATGGTCGATATGTGCTATAATGCAAAAATTCCGTATTTTATTCATTTATATAATTTGATTCTTTTAATCCTCTTCAAACCGGGATAGAAATACTACCCCAAATTAGAGTGCAAATATACAAAAGAAATATCAACTTTTAATTATCGGACATTGCAAGCTTAGGGCAAATGCATGAAATTTAATCTTTTTGAAAAACTTTATCTATATATCAAGCCGATAGCCTTTAGCTGTTAGCTTATAGTCTTTGAAGTATTGATTAAAGCAGTTACGAGTTTGCCTCGCCTTCGCTTCGGCGAATGTTATTTCTGCGCCCTTTGGGCAGTTACGAGTTACAAGTAAACGAGATACGACATACAAGTTGTTAACTGATGACTGTTTACTGCTAACTGATATATTTGTCACTTTTGTTACTTTTTATATAGTGTTCTTTGTGTAAATCTTTGTGCCCCTTGTGGTAAAGAGTTTTAACCACGAAGTACACAAAGGCTAAAAAGACTGTTACTTTTGTTACCTTTTTTAAGAGTTACAAGTTTGCCTCGCCTTCGCTTCGGCGAATGTTATTTCTGCGCCCTTTGGGCAGTTACAAGTTACGAGTAGACAAGACACGAGATACAAGTTGTTAGCTGTTAAGTTCTGAATCCTTATATCCTCTTTGTCATGTTGAACGAAGTGAAACATCTCTTAAATCGAATGAGATCCTTCGTTCCACTCAGGATGACAGCAGAGAATAACAAAATAAAGCGGAGAACTTAACAGCCCTGCGCGCCAGCGGGGGGGCACTGCTGACTGTTCACTGAAATGTGTCAAGTTTGTCAAGTTTTGTAAGATAATTGTTATTACTTACCGGATTGGCCAGATTTTTATTCAGTGTCCTTGATATAGATACTGGTACTTTGTGGACTATATAGAAAGCAACAGGGAAAAAAGACATAAAAAGTGTAAACTTTGTAAAGTTTTTTACCCCCTAAACTTGCCAAAAGGGCAGGCTGCACCGAGAGTATAGTTTATATTCGGGATGTGACAAAATGTTAAATAATAAATATGAATTAAACCCCTGCTTTCTTATTGCATCTAAACACTATAAAACATTTAAAATAAAGATTATGAAAAGATTATTTTTATCATTAGTTATAATAGCATCTGTTTCTCTTACGGCATCAGTTAGTGCTCAGGGAGAAAAAAGAGACGGGAAGCGCAGGGCGGATTTTCAGAAAGAGTTGAACCTGACAGCCGAACAGAAAGCAAAAGTAGAGTCTGCCAATAAGGACTTTAAGGCTAAAATGGCCGGACTAAAAGCTCAGTCTGATTTGTCGAAAGAAGATAAGCTGGCAAAAGTAAAGGAATTGAGGACACAACACCAGACGGCAGTAAATAATATACTGACTCCGGACCAGCAAACCAAGATGAAAAAACTCATGGCTCAAGCTCAAAAAGGGAACAGAGATATGAGGAAAGGGGGGAAAGATTTGGGTATGAGCGGTAAAAAAGGTGACCGGAACAAAGTCATGAGAGCTGACAAACATGGTGACCGGATGAAGGATTTAAATCTGACAGACGACCAGAAGCAAAAAATTAAAGCACTGAATGAAGATTTCAGAACAAAATCGAGAGAACTGGCGAAACAACACATGGAGGAACTGAACAAAGTATACACTCCGGAGCAGCAGACAAAACTGAAAGAATTCAGAAAAGATTTCAATAAAGAAGACGGCCGCTTTGTATTCAATGGAAGAAGAGAAATGAGCAAACTTGATGAAGCGGGCAAAACAAAACTAAAATCGTTGTATGAGAATTTTGAAAAAGAAAAGAAAGCAATAGAACTTAGCCGCATTGCTCCCGATGCGCAAAAGCAAAAAATTGCCGATTTACGTCAGAATTTCAGGAAAGAAAGACTGGAGATAATTAAAGAAGCGCGTAAAACACAAAATAACAAACCTGCATAACACATTTATATATTTTCAGGAAGGCTATCAGTGATACTGATAGCCTTCACCTTTTGTGAATAGCTACTGCCTGCTTTGTTTTTCAAACTCTTTAGGTGTTATTCCATATTGGTTTTGAAACAATTTAATGAAATAGGATGGAGTGTTTATTCCAACCAGATAGCAGATCTCATTTATCCTGTATTTCCCTTCCTGAATCAGCTGGGCTCCTTTTTGCAAGCGGACCAGCCGAATAAAATCGGTAGGAGTGGTATCTATAGTTGCCTTTATTTTCCGGTGAAGGCTCGACCGGCTCATATGAATACGGTCGGCTAAACCTTCTACATTGAAATCGGCATCTGTTATATTATCATGTATGATTTCTATTATTTTGTTCAGAAACTCTTCATCAGCCTTATTCATACTCGATTGCTGGATTGGCAAGAATGGTTTTTTCAGGAATAGTTCTATCTCCCGCTTCCTGTTGTTCATGAGCGATGTCAGCAATGTTTGCAGATACTGGAACGAAAACGGTTTTTCGACGTAAGCATCGGCACCGGTTTCGAGCCCTTTGATTTTACTTTGCAGGTCATTTTTAGCCGTGAGCAGAATGACTATTATATGGCTGTATTCGATATCGGATTTTATAAATTCGCACAGATCGAATCCGTTCATTTCAGGCATCATGATGTCGCTGATCACGATATCAATGCTTTTCATCTTTAATATTTTCTGAGCTTCAACTCCATTCCTTGCGCGTTCTACAATGTATTGTTCATTCAGCTTGTCGGAGATGAAGCTGAGCATATCGGCATTATCTTCAACCACTAAGATAGATTCTGCACTTCTTTTTTTTGCAGGAGTTGTTTCATGCTCTACGATGTACTCTGATTGGGATTCCGGATATGTTGGTGTTCCGTCCTCTATCTTGTTTTCCTGATACAGAGGTATTTTTAGAATAAATGTATTCATACCCGACTGGGAACTATAGAATAAGTATCCGTCATGAAGTTCTGCTAAAGAGCGGGCGAGAGATAAACCTATTCCGGAGCCGGAGGTTTCACGGAAAGTTGTTTTTAACTGGAAAAACGGCTCGAATATTTTATCTTTTAACTCTTCAGGAATTAATGGTCCATCATTTGATATCTGGAATGTGAAGTATGTTTTGTCGCGAAAGAGAGCAATGTCTATTGATGTATCGGAATATTTGAAAGCATTGGATAATAAGTTAGTTAATATCTTGGTCAATCCTTCCTTGTCTACCAGTGCAAAAACAGGATTGCTATCCGGTAACTCTATACTGATCTCTTTTTTTGCGGACATAAACTGTTCTTCGAATCGTGACAGAATTTCGTTTATCAGCAGGGATATATTTGTATTTCTGAAGCTCAACAGGAATTTATTACTATCTACTTTCCTGAAATCCAGTAACTGATTGATAAGATTAAGCAATTGCTTTGTATTTTGTTCTATGATGGTGAGATTCCTCTTAACTGATTCATTGGGTATATCCATTTCTATAATAGACTCTAAAGGCCCGTTGATGAGGGTTACCGGGGTGCGTATCTCGTGAGCTATGTCAGTGAAGAAATTAACTTTGGCCTCATACAGTTCCCTTTCTTTCTCTACTTCGAACAGCTTTTGCCTTTCATTGTTCCTTTTCTGATATTTCTTCAATGAAAATTTCATGGAAAGGTATAATATTGTAATGAACAGAATGAAGTATATGAGGTAGGCAATGCTTGAGGCCCACCAAGGCGGTAATATGATAATCTCCAGCGAAGCCCCCTCTTCGTTCCATAATCCGTCGTTATTTGAACCTTTGACCCTGAATATGTATTTGCCCGGAGGAAGTTTGGCATAAGACGCACTATGATTGTTTTGTGTATATATCCATTCTGTATCTATATTCTCCATTTTGTATGCATACATATTGGCTTGGGGCGCCGTATAACTGAGTGATACGAAGTCGAGTCTGATATTTGCCTGATTGTATGGTAATTCTATTTTGTCTGTATGCGGGATACTCTTTTTCAGAGGAGAGCCTTCCATATTGGAATCTACTTCCTTATTCAATATGGATAACTTGGTGATATATACAGGCGGGACAAAATTATTCGTTTTAAATTCTTCCGGCTTAAAGGCGATCATACCTTCCATACTGCCGAAATAGAGTTTTTCCGAACTGCTTACCAATCCTGATTTATAGTTAAACTGGTTAGATAATAATCCTTCGTTTTGAGTAAATATTCTTATAGCCTTGGTTTCGGGGTTGAATTGTACCAGCCCTGAATTAGTACCAAACCAAAGATTATAATTTTTATCTTCCAGTATTTTATACGCTACATCGTCGGGTAATCCGTCCTTTATAGAGTAAGAAGTGAACTGCTTATCTTTTTTATTATATACGCAGATGCCCCCACGGTCGGTCGAGAACCAAATCTGTCCCAGATGGTCCTCTGTTATACTACTTACGGAATTAGAACTCAGGCTGTTTTCTCCTCCCGTTTTGTGATGGATAATTATATCTTGTTTTTGGTCATACTGAAAAACGCCGTTGCCCATAGTTGCGATCCATATATAGCCTTCGGAATCTTCCATGATGTCGTATGTGTAGCTCAGGCTGAATCCCGTCATATGCCTGAATTTCATACTGCCTTTGTCCGCAACGAAAATACCCCAGGCGTTTCCCAGCCAGATTTTCCCGTTTCGGTCTTCACACAGGGCATATATACTTTCCTCGTTCAATCCCATATCGAAATGAGAATAATGCTGTACATTATTTTGAGGCTGATGGATTATATCCAACCCGTTTTTAAAGAAACCGATCCATATTTTGGATTCCTGGATCAGCAAGGCCAGGGTCTTATTATCCGAGAGGTTGTTTACTGAACTGAATTTTTGTGTATCCGGGTTGAATATGGAAATGCCGGCATCTTCTGTTCCTATCCATATTTTTCCGTTTTTATCTTCTTTTATTTCCCGTATCCGCTTCGATTTGAGTGAGCCGGGTTCACTGGTAGGAAAATATTTCTCAAATTTATTGTTCCTGTTCGGAAGATAATTTACACCGCCGAAATTAGTACCCACCCATATACCCCCTTCTCTGTCCTTGTATATCTTTTCTATTTTATTATCCGATAATGAATGGTTGTTCAGAGGGTCTTCTTTCACATGGTCTACAGTTTGCGTCTTTTCGTTTATGATGTACAGCCCGGCTTGTGTGCCCACCCATATTTCATCATCGTTGATAATTGTCACATACCTGATTATTTTATAATTCACATCGGGGACATTCATCTCTTTGAGTATGTTCCGGCGTTTGTCGAGTTTTAATAATTTTTCTTCATGTATTCCGATAATAATATGGTCATTGTCATGGCAAATCGTATATATATTTTTCCCGGCAAGGCTTATATTGCCTGTCCCATCCCCCAGATACTGGGTAAAAGTATCGTCGGAATCATTGTACCGGAATACTCCCGAACCATTCGAGCCGATCCATACTCTGCCGTTTTTTTCTATGGCAATACATTGCGGATTACTTATACTGGGCTTAAGTTCTTTAACAACGGTATATAAATGCAATTTCCCGGTCGTAAGCTCATATCTGAATACACCTTGATTGGGTACTACGATCCAGATATTATCGCTCTGGTCTTGCTGTATGTCAGCTATCCATTCATTAATGTTCACCCCTTGCGCTGTCTTTAAGTCGAAAGAACTGAACCGTTCGGTTACCGGATCGAAGATAAAAACTCCTTTATCCGTCCCCAGCCATAATTTCTTATCAACGCTTTCAAATATTGTGCTGATATTATTATTCCCTTTTTTTGTTATGTTGTCATAGCAGTTGTAAACTTTAAGGGAGACCCCGTCGTAACGATTGAGGCGGTTACGTGTTCCAAACCACATGAATCCGTAACTATCCTGATAAATGGATTTTACATTGTTCTGGGATAAGCCCATATTACCGTCAATAATAGAAAAGTAATAGTTATTGGCAGGTATATCTATTGTGAAAAATAGAAATATAAGTGTGATTAAAATTATATTTTTCATGGAATTATATGGTAGATGTCGTATTTGTAGCAAATATACATATTATATAAATCACATATGTCGCAATAAATAGGACAAATGTCCGATTCCGGACGAAAAACATCCCGATAGGACATGTCTTCCATTTTTTGACAGGATGGGAATTCCTATTACAGGGGGTTCGGTTTACATTTGCACCAAACTAGAATTGATTATACTTGTTAAACATATTTTAAGCCAAGCAAAGAACACCCTTTATTTTATCTAAGTAAAAACACTTTAAATTGATTTTTATGATAGGAAAAAAAACGTAGAACCAAAGAAGATCTTTTTTTTGAAGAACCTGATTTACTGCATTTTATATTTCGAATAATTAAACCATAAATCTTTTTATCTAAAATAAATAACTTATGAACGAGTGTATTAACATTAATTCCAAACTGAAAATGGCATTAATAATAATGATGCTATTTATTGTTTCAGGGGGTGTAGCTTTCGCACAGAATATGACTGTTACGGGAGTTATAACTGATAGCCAGACAAAAGAACCTGTAATTGGAGCATCAGTGGCTGTGAAGGGTACAACCACCGGAACATTTTCTGATGAAAACGGACAATATTCTATATCTGCGGCGAGAAATAGCACATTGACTTTTTCTCTTTTGGGGTATGAGGCAAAAGAAGTCACCGTAACCGGTGAAATAATGAACGTTACCCTTATGTCACTGGATTTCCAGATAGATGAGGTTGTAATAGTAGGTGCAACTTTCAAAAAAAGCGATCTGACCGGAGCTATAGGCAGTGTAAGTAGTAAAGTGCTGGAAGAGAAACCGGTAACCAATATCAATCAGGCTCTACAAGGCCGTGTAGCCGGTGTTTTTATCTCTAACCCGACACGCCCGACAGATGATGCTTCCATCAAAATTCGCGGAATCAATACAATCAATGGTTCTACCGATCCTATATACGTAGTAGACGGCATGGTAATGGATAATTCGTTCTCCGGCTTCAATGCCGTGAACCTGAACGATGTTGCGTCCATCGAAGTTCTGAAAGATGCTTCTGCCACAGCTTTGTACGGATCGCGCGGTTCTAACGGGGTTGTTGTAATTACCACCAAGAAAGGTAGAAAAGGAGAAGGCCGGGTAACATATGACGGTTGGGTAGGTTTCCAGACCTATGCCAATACACCAAAGACAATGAATACCTCTCAGTTATTTGAACTTCGTAAAGAGGCCTATACAAACGGTTATAAGCAGACAAATCCGAATGGGGATGTGAATGCGTATATTAATGATGTTATTATGGGTTCAAATACCGTATTTGCCGATTATGAATTTAATGCTTACAAAAACAATGAAAACTATGACTGGCTGGATGCGGTGAGCCGTACAGGTGTGCAACAAAGCCATGTCGTAAGCTTGTCAAACGGTGACGACAGAGGTACTTACTATCTCAGCTTCGGTTACACGGATAATAAAGGGGTGATTGAAAAATCCGGGCAAAAAAAATATTCGGGACGTATCAATGCCGACCAACAGATCAAACCCTGGCTGAAAGTTGGTACCAATACTTCTTATACACGTACAAATAATACATTGGTTGATGACGGTATTATGAACCGCGCGCGTTTGGCTAATCCGATGCTGGCAATTTCCGATGAGCTCAAGACATTGAACTGGCAGGGAATCTTCGATCAGAACAATTTTAATCCTTTGCGATCTTTGAAAGTTGACAATGATTTAGCATATAATCGCTTGCTTAGCTCTAACTATATCAATATTAACCCAATAGAAGGATTGAACCTGCGGTCCACTTTCTCTGTCGACTATGCTCAGAAACAACAAAATAAATATACTCCTAACGATATTTATGAATCGGAGCGTTACGGAACTCAGGGTGAAGCTGTCGACAATCGTGACACACGTACCGTATGGCAGTGGGATAACACAATTTCTTACGCAACTACTATTAATAACCTACATAAACTGAATGGAATGTTGGGTACAAGTGCTACCCAAACAAATTACAGTTATATTAATGGAACTTCTACAGGTTATGGTTCTAACCTGTTCGGGTATCACAGCTTACAATCAGGCTATAAGAAGGACCAGCGTGGTTTGAGTTCGGGATGGTCAAAACAGACTTTATTATCCTACATTGCACGTGTAAATTATACCTACGCAGATAAATATTTATTGACGGCTACTGCCCGTTACGATGGTTCATCTAAATTTGCTGATGGTAATCAGTGGGGCATATTTCCGTCACTGTCGGCTGCATGGAATATTACGCAGGAAGACTTTATGAAAAATCAGACTTTGTTTGACCAGTTGAAATTACGTGCCGGATTTGGTGTTGTAGGTAATCAGAATATCGACGACTTCGCTTATCTGTCTCTATATAATGTCAGCTATACCGGTACTTCGGAGACAGGTTATACCAATTCATTCGTGTCTAACGGGCGCCGTGGCACACCGGATATTAGCTGGGAAAAACAAAAACAATGGAACCTTGGTCTGGATATGGCGTTCTTAAAAGGCCGTATCAATCTGTCGGTGGATGCCTTCTTAATAAAGAACAAAGACTTGCTTATGAGCCATTCATTACCTACTACCACAGGTTATTCAACTACAATTGAAAACATTGGTGCTATCGAAAATAAAGGACTGGAGTTTGCATTAAATGCGAATCTGATGAGGACAAAAGACTTTGAATGGAACTTCGCGGCTACGCTGTCGATGGATAAAAATAAGGTTACTCAACTTTACGGAAACACAGGCGTAGTTTATAATGTAGATGGTGACCGTAATATCCAGAAAGAAGGCAACCTGTTCCTGGGGGAATCGCGCAACACACTTTATATCTGGAGGACAGGCGGTATTGCTCAGGCGGTGGATATGGATCGTTTGAACGGAATCAACTGGAATGGATATAATGTAAATCCGGGAGACCTTTATCCCCTGGATGTAAACGATGATAAGCAAATAGATCAGAATGACCGTGTCGTCGTAGGTTCTACAGACCCTAAGTTCTATGGCGGTTTCTCTTCCGATTTCAGTTGGAAAGGTCTTTCCTTGAATGCCGTATTCAGTTATTCCTACGGTGCGAAAAAATTAAGTCCGTGGTACGAGTCCCTCATTGGCAGCACCGGTTCGAGCGTTGCTTCGGCCGACCTGCTGGATCGTTGGACCCCTGAGAATACAGATGCTAAATTCCCGCGTGCATTGGCTGGTTTCGATTATAACCACTATAACGCGGGCCAGATGGATTTCAGTGTGCAAAAAGCGTCATTCCTTCGTTTGTCTGCATTGACACTGGCTTATACATTTCCTGCTAAAGTAGTGAATGCAATGAAGCTCTCCAACCTTCGTGTTTATACTACCGGTTCCAACATCTTTTGTCTGACCGACTATAAAGGATATGACCCTGAAACAGGTGATTGGTATCCTCCTACACGCATGTGGACTTTCGGTGTAAATATAGCTTTCTAACGGAACAGGAGATAAAAACATTTAAATTTTAAAGAGAATATACAATGAAAAAGATATATAAATATAGTGCAATATGTGCATTGGTTTGTACATTTGCTCTGAACATAACTTCCTGTGCTGATTTTTTGAAAGTAGATCCGACAGGGTCATTAGCTGAAGAACAGGTTTTTGAAAAGATTGATAATGTAGAGCCGTTAGTTCTCGGATTATATAAGAGTTATCGCAATTGTAAAGAAGGACGTAACGGTTTGATGCCCTATTTGGGAACTGACGAAACCCAGCAAGGCAACTTCCAGCTGATTTCTTCCGGCGACCAGGCAGGTATGGACAAATACAACGGACAGTTGAATGCCACTTCTACTCAGGTTTCGAGTATATGGAACAATCGCTGGCCAGCTGTTGTATCGGCCGCGAAAGCTATTTATGCATTAGGCATGACTACCGAACAGCCCGAACGTGCGGCGAAATTACTTGGAGAAGCTTGTTTCATCCGTGGAATGTTGATGTTTGAGTTGAGTATGTATTGGGGTGAGATCCCGGTTATTGATATAGCAAAGACTGACGAGTTAGGACTTGGACGCCAACCGCTGGATATAGTATGGAAATACATTATTGATGATTTTACAACTGCTGCCCGGAATTTACCGGATTCCTACAACGGCGAGCCACAACGTGCAACGAAAGGAGCCGCTTTAGCTATGCTCGGAAAAGCTTATATGGCAGCTCCCGAATCTACCAACTTACGCGATTTTTCTAAGGCGGATGATTGCTTTAAACAGATAATCGATATGGGCCGTTACAGATTGTTGAATAACTATAGCGATTTGTTCCGTTATGACAACCCGAATTCAGCCGAATCACTGTTCGAATTGCAATTCAATAACGTATGGCCTGATTGTAATTACTGGCAGTTCGATACAGGTTCACGTGCTTGCGACTCATGGTTCAGTCAGGCATGTTCTTTCTCCGGTTATGACTTCCTTGTCCCTACACCCTTTGCTTACAAAACAGTAACAGAAGGAGGTATTTGGGAAGATGGCGACCTTCGTAAAAACGAAGCATTGCGCTACGACTTCACTTACTATACCCGTAAATATTCGGGAAACGGTACTTACCAATATGTAACTCCGGACTTGTCAAAGACCCAGTGGACAGGTACAACAGATGAATTGGACCCGCATATAAAGAAATATGAAGATTTCCGTACAGACAGCCTTTCAAATCTTGGAATCAACAATATGTGGAATTCCGGCAAGAATTTTACTGTGATACGTTATGCGGATGTTCTGCTTCTGCATGCCGAATGTCTGAATGAATTAGGACAAACTTCTGATGCGGTAAATCTTGTAAATAATGAGATCCGTACACGTGCATGGGGTGGGACATTACCGGCGGATAAGAAGTGGAACAATATGTCTCAGGGCGATTTCCGTATAAAAATCATGGATGAACGTATGCGTGAATTATGTTTTGAAGGATGGCGTCGCATCGACTTGTTGCGTACCAACAAATTTGTAGAACTGATAAAAGAGCGTAACAGATGGGCAAAAGAATCGGGAACAATACAGGATTTCAACAAACGTTATCCGATTCCGGACACTGAGATCAAAACCAATGAAGCATTCAGCAAAGAAGATCAGAACCCGGGATATAATTAACTGAATAATTAAAATAAAAACGAGATGACGAAAACAACAGGTCTGATAGTTTTTATTTGTATGAGTTGCATATGCCTTTTGGCATATGCATCTTGTGCAAGTGGAAACAATATAGGAAATAAACAGTGGGCTATCATTTATAATGAAGATTCCAAAACTTTAGACTACAGGCACAATGGCAAGAGTATATTATCCGGTGTATTTGTAAAGGCAAAAATTGGGGATGATTTTATCGAAAGTACTGCTTACCCGGTAGTCAGCATCACGGAAGAATCTGTTTCCGATGTATTGGGAAAAGGAGAAAAGTTTACTGTTAGCTATACCGGATTATCCGGTAAGCCTGATATCCGGCAGGTGTATTACTTTTACTCAGATAAAGAATATTTTCTGACAGAAGTATATCTGGAATCCCCCACGGACATCTCTAGTAATTATATAGCCCCGGTGTACACTGTGGCAAAAAATGCTTTTCTGCCTCATGATGAGAGCAACCGTGTATTACGTGTGCCCTTCGACAACGACGCCTTCGTACATTATCTTTCATCTCCTCTGACAGGAGAGGACATGTCTTTCGAAGTAACGTCCGTATTCAATGGAAAGGGCCGTGCCGGATTAGTTATCGGCTCGGTGGAACATGATACATGGAAGACCGGTATCCGCTATAAGGGCGAGGATAATCAATATATAACCGAATTGGAGTGTTATGGTGGTGTAACTCATGAATTGACAAGGGATATCAGTGAAAAACCCGACAGGCCATCGAAAGAGCATGGCAGTATAAAAGGCAAAAGCCTGAAATCACCTAAAATATTTATCGGATTTTTCTCCGATTGGCGTAAAGGATTGGAATTGTTCGGCGAGGCGAATGCCCTGATAACTCCTCCCCGTAAATGGAATGGAGGAACACCTTTCGGCTGGAACAGCTGGGCTGCGATGGCTGCGAAAGTGAACTATGAGGGCGCGACTGAAGTTTCCGATTTCTTCAAAAACCAATTACAGCCGAATAATTTTGAAAACGACAATACGGTATATATAGGACTGGATTCTTTCTGGGATAATTTTTCCGAAGAGCAACTTGGTACATTTGCAGAACATTGTAAGGCCAACGGACAGAAAGCCGGAATCTACTGGTGTCCCTTCTCCGATTGGCATGGAAATGCAGAAGCGACTGTTGAAGGTACCGATGGTAAGTGGAAATATAAAGATATTTATTTATATGCCAACGGCAAGCCCCGTAAGGTAGAATCATTGGCTGTAGATCCCACCCATCCGGCAACAAAGCAGAGGATGGATTATTATATCAACAAGTTTAAGAAACTGGGATATACTTATGTGAAACTCGACTTTATCAATAACGGAACGCTTGAAGCCGATTCTTTCTACAATCCCGATGTAACCACAGGCATACAGGCATATAACGAAGGCATGAAATACCTGTCTGACTTGTGTGGCGAAGACATGTTCATGGCATTGTCCATTGCGCCCACATTCCCATCTCAGTACGGAACTTCGAAGCGGATCAGTTGCGACGCCTGGGGTGCGATGACCGAAGGCGAATGGGGAACAACAGGCTATATGCTCAATAGCCTTTCGTTCGGCTGGTGGCTCGACCGAGTTTATCCATTTAATGACTCCGACCATATCTTACTTTATAAACCTCAGGAAGCCGATGATTATAAAGAAGGAAGCAACAGGGGGCGTATTACCTCGGCCGTTATTACCGGTATCTATATGCTGGGTGATAATTTCAGTCTGAAAGGAAGTTTCCCCGGAGATAAGGAAGCCCGCGATAAAGCCATGAAAGTGGCTACAAATAAAGATATCAATGATATAGCCCGTATAGGCAAGTCTTTTTATCCGGTAGAAGGCTATACTGCCGCCGGGCCCGGCAAAGCGGAGCCAATGTACATGCTGGATACTAAAGAATATATTTATGTGGCTATCTTCAATTTTGACAAAAATACGGTTAAAGAAGGAAATCTGGACCTTAGCCGCGTAGGTCTGGAGCATGCTGATAAATCTGGAGTGAAAGAACTATGGACATCCACTCAACTTTCCGTTAACAATAATAATTTACAATATTCGGTACCATCACAGGATGTAAGGGTATACAGAATAGATAAATAATCCGCATAAATAGAGAATGATGAAAGTTTGGTTATCATGATCTGGCGTGGCAGATATACATATATACCTTTATATGTAAAACAATAATTGCATAGTAAATGCTTATCGTTGTTTTTCAGAGGTATATATGTATTCTCCATAAAAAAATGAAAACGAAGGAATAAACATTAATAATAAAAAGAAGGTCTTTTTGTATATCCATATAATATTAGGCATTTCTACTAAACATCTATTTTAAATGAGAACATCTGTATTAAGCATTCTTCTGTTGTTTCTGACGGCATTAAATGTATTCAGTCAGGAAAAGAACGTTATACAAGTGGAAACGGACAATCTGTCGATGATATTCACAGCTTCACCCAACGAAAAGGTAATTTTTCAGTATTGGGGGAACAAACTGAATGGGGTCTCCTCATTCACGGACAAAAAAATTAAAGGGCAACCGGATACAAGTGACGATTTTGCATCACAAATGTATCCTGCATACGGTGGTCGTTATTATCTCAATCCTGCATTAAAACTAACACACGATGACGGGGTACTGACTACCGAACTCGTTTATGCCGGTACACAGACAAAGCCCTTGGATAACAATACAACGGAGACTGTAATCAGCCTGAAAGACAAGATGTATCCCGTCTATGTAGATGTTCGTTTTATTGCTTATAAGAAGGAGAATATTATTGCACAGTCGGTTACGATATCCCATAAAGAAAAAAGCAGTATAAAAGTGGAAAATCTGGCGTCATCATATATCCCGATTCATGCCGGATCATATTATCTTACCCATTTTAGCGGAACATGGGCTGCCGAAATGCAGATGGAAGAAGAAGAGCTTACTCATGGTATAAAAGTTGTGGAAACAAAGAAAGGAGTAAGAGCAACACAGTCGGAGAACCCATCGTTTCTTCTTTCATTAAATGGACCTGCAAATGAAGACTCGGGTGAAGTATACGGCGGCTCGTTGGCATGGTCGGGCAATTATAAATTATCGTTTGAACTCGATGAGACAGGCAAACTGGGTATTATAGCGGGGATGAATCCTTTCGCTTCTACCTTCTATCTGAAACCGGAACAAAAACTGGAAACACCCGAAATGATTCTCACCTATAGCGCCACTGGTGTGGGTCAGCTATCGAGAAATTATCATGACTGGGCACGTAAATACGCTCTTGTTCATGGAGATAAATTGCGTCCTGTTATCCTCAATAGCTGGGAAGGCGCTTATTTTTCATTCGACGAAAAGACTATAACGGACATGATAGATGACGCCGCTAAATTTGGAGTAGAAATGTTTGTCTTGGACGATGGATGGTTTGGCAATAAATATCCCCGTAATGCAGATAATGCGGGTCTCGGCGACTGGCAGGTGAATAAGAAAAAACTGCCGCGGGGTATTAACTACCTGGCAGACTATGCGGTAAATAAAGGGGTGAAATTCGGTATCTGGATTGAGCCCGAGATGGTAAATCCTGATAGTGAACTGGCTAAAAAGCATCCGGAGTGGATTGTAAAAAGTGGTAAACGGGATATTCTTCCGATGCGTAACCAATGGCTTCTGGATTTAAGTAATCCTGAGGTGCAGGATTTTGTCTTTAAAACATTTGACGATGTGGTCTCCATGTCTAAAAACATAAGTTACATCAAATGGGATGCCAACAGGCATGTAGATAATGTAGGGTCCGATTATCTGCCCAAGGATGAGCAAACTCATTTCTGGTATGAATATGTGAAGGGATTGTATAAAGTATACGATAGAATCAGGGCAAAATATCCCGATATAGATATGCAGTTATGTTCTTCAGGGGGTGGTCGTCTGGAGTTTGGTGCGTTGAAGTATCATACAGAGTTTTGGACGAGCGATAACACAAATGCCCTGGACCGTATTTTTATACAATACGGGACGAATCTGTTCTTTCCCGCAATAGCTACTGGATCACATGTATCTACCAGTCCCAACCATCAGACAGGTATGATAACCCCGCTTAAATTCCGCTTCGATGTAGCTATGTCGGGCCGCCTGGGAATGGAATTGCAGCCGAAAGATATTGGGGACGAATACCAATTTGCAGCTAACGCGATAAAAGACTATAAAACAATCAGGCCGATTGTACAGCTCGGTGATTTGTACAGGCTGGTATCCCCGTATGGAAAGAATGGCTGGGCATCGCATATGTATGTTTCGAAAGATAAGAAGCAATCGGTGTTCTTCGCTTACAGCCTGAAATATCACGGGCGTACGACATATCTCGAAACTAAACTGAAAGGACTCGACCCTGATAAGAATTATAAGATAACGGAACTGAACGTTAAACCGGGCGGTAGTTCTTTCTATGGAGACGGGCAGGTGTTTTCAGGTGACTATCTGATGAAAGCAGGTATTAGCCTGAATATAGGGAATCCGTTCGATAGCACAGTGTTGCTTATTTCTCAGGAATAAGGATCTGTATAAGTTGACCCTGGTGTCCTGACCCAACGTAATTTATCGGAAATTAATTCATATTCAAGAATGCTGAAACTATTAAGAAATTATTCTCTCAAATTGACCTTATTGGCACTGGTCATACTATTTTGTGATCCGGTATCGGCTATACCCATAAAGAAAGAACTCAACTCGGGCTGGAAATTTCGCCAATGGCGGCTAAACAATTGGTATCCGGCCTCTGTTCCGGGTGTAATCCATACCGACCTGATCGCGAACGGGATAATTGAAGATCCGTTTTACAGATTGAACGAAAGAAGTGTACAATGGGTAGACAAGGAAGACTGGATGTATGAAACTCATTTCGACCTGGATGACGACACATTCGGTAGGGAAAATATCCGCCTGCACTTTATGGGGCTGGATACCTATGTGCATGTTTATCTGAATGGGGAGAGTATCCTTGAGGGAGATAATATGTTCCGCGAATGGAAAGTGGACATTAAAGACAAGGTGAAGCGGAAAGATAATAAGCTGGAGGTCTTTTTCCGCTCACCGATCAAAGAAGATATTCCCAAATGGGACGCTTTGCCTTTTCAGTATCCGACCGGACCCGACCAGTCCCAACAGGGTGGGATCTTCAATAAAACAGTCAGTACATTTGCCCGCAAGGCAGGATACCATTACGGCTGGGACTGGGGTCCCCGTTTGGTAACGTCGGGTATCTGGCGTCCTGTGTATCTCGAGGCCTGGAATGATGTGAAGATAGAAAATGTATTTATAGAACAGAAAGAAGTCAGTTCTAAAATAGCCCGGATTACGGCTCATGCTGAACTCCTGTCCGATAAAGAGCTGGCGGATGTCAAGATAATAATAAAGGATAAAAATAACAATACGGTTTATGGGACAAAGAATCTGGATCTGAAAAAAGGGATAAACACGGTTCCTGTCGATTTTACGATCGATAATCCCCGCTTGTGGTGGAGTAACGGACTGGGAGAGCCTAATTTATACGAGTTTACGACAATAATAGACCTGAAGTCGGCAACCGTTGATACCAAAAATATACGGACAGGGATACGTTCTATTAAAGTCGTGAATGAAACGGATAAAGACGGAGCTTCATTTTATTTTGTATTGAACGGTGTTCCTGTGTTTGCCAAAGGTGCGAATTATATTCCCTCCGATAACTTCCTTCCCCGTGTTACCCGCGAAAAGTACAGGAAAACAATACAGGATGCCGTAGATGTAAATATGAATATGCTCCGGGTATGGGGTGGAGGTACTTATGAAGAAGACTATTTCTATGACCTGTGCGACGAAAACGGCATAATGGTATGGCAGGATTTCATGTTTGCGTGCAGTATGTATCCTTCGGAAGGCGCATATCTCGAAAATGTGAAATATGAAGCAATAGATAACATTAAGCGTTTACGGAATCATCCTTCCATTTCTATTTGGTGCGGTAATAATGAGGCTTATGACGGTTGGTTCGGATGGGGACGCCGCGAAGATTACACAAAGCAGAACCCCGAATATGCCCGTATTATGTGGAAACAATATGCCGATCTGTTTCACAAATTACTACCCGATATGGTAGCGCAATATGCTCCTCAGTCTTTTTACTGGCCTTCTTCTCCATACGGCTTGCCGGGACAAGGCTGTGACGATAAGCACGGCGACAGGCATTATTGGGATGTATGGCATGGACGCAAACCTATTGCTCAATACAATGTGGAACGCAGCAGGTTCTTTAGCGAATATGGATTCCAGTCGTTCCCCGAATTTGAGTCGGTAAAGATATACGCGCCTGACAAAAAAGACTGGGTAATTACATCGGAAGTTATGATGGATCATCAGCGGGCAGGTACTTATGCCAATAATCTGATAGAAGAATACCTGTTGAACGAATATCAGAAGCCAAAAGATTTTGAATCATTTCTTTACATGAATCAGGTGTTGCAGGGCGATGCTGTGAAAATAGCTATGGAGGCCCATCGCCGCGATATGCCTTACTGTATGGGTACTTTGTTTTGGCAACACAACGATTGCTGGCCCGTGGCTTCATGGTCGAGCCGGGACTATTACGGCCGTTGGAAGGCGCAGCATTACTTTGCCCGCGAAGCATATAAAGATGTGCTGGTTTCCCCCATTGCTAAAGATGATAAGCTGGATATCTATGTTGTGTCGGACAGGCTTTCCGAATCGAAGGGAACTCTAAGCATAAAGATCATAAAACTGGACGGACATATTATAGACAGCAGAAAATTAAATATAACAATACCCAAGAATACAAGTAAAAATGTATTCACTGGTTCTGTAAATGATTTACTGAAAGGAACGGCAAAAAGCGATGTGGTAATTCATGTGGAACTGGCGGACAATAGGAGTAAGATTTATAAGAATAACTACTTCCTGTTGCAACAGAAGAATATAAACTTCCCTCACGCAAGTATATCTAAAACGGTAAAGACTTTGGAAGGAGGCTATGAGGTATCCCTGTCGGCGGACAATTTTGCCCGCGCGGTATTTATGTCCGTTGAAGGAATAGATAATTTCTTTGAGAACAATTATTTTGATATTCTTCCGGGACAAACAGCAGTAGTAAAAGTAAAAACATCTTTATCCCGGCCCGAATTTGAAAAACAGTTGAAGGTTGTATCATTAAGGGATGGCTTTTAAGATGCCTGTCTTTATGAGCGATAGAGTCGGAAATTGAAAACTTTATCCCATGCATCCTCTCTACAGAATGAATATATGCTAATTGAATTTAAAATTATGAGAAAGACTTGTTCTATATTATTAATATCGATAATAACAATTTTAATAACGAATGTCCAATTCGTGTTTTCGCAAAATGTCCCGTCGTCAACCCTTTGGTATGAGCAGCCGGCTGATGAATGGATGAAATCTTTGCCTCTGGGCAACGGACGCATAGGTGCAATGGTATTTGGCGGCATAGAAACGGAAACGATAGCACTGAACGAGGTGACGATGTGGTCGGGGCAACCTGATAAATTTCAGGAGCGCCCATTGGGTAAAACAATGCTGAATGACATCAGGCAATTATTCTTTGAAGGGAAATATGCCAAGGGTAACCGTGTTGTTTCCGAGTTTATGTCGGGCACGCCTCATTCTTTTGGGTCACATGTCCCGGCAGGGGATCTCAAACTGAAATTCAGATATCCTGCCGGCACAATTTCAGGTTATAAAAGGGAATTGAATCTCGATAATGCTATCAATACAGTATCATATAAGATTGGTAATGTACAATATACAAGAGAATATTTTTGCAGTAATCCCGATAATGCTCTTATTATTCATCTTACCGCAAGTAAATCAAGATCGCTCAGTCTGGATATATCATTGGATATGCTTCGTGAGTCTGTCATTACAGATGTGGATAACGGATTGGAGTTTTCCGGTAAAGTGTCTTTCCCGAAACAAGGCCCCGGCGGAGTAAACTTTAAAGGTAAAGTGGCTGTGTCGGCTAAGGATGGTAAAGTCTCGGCTGCGAACAGCATGATAAACATCGAGGGCGCAACAGAAGTGACTCTGATCCTAGACCTGCGGACGGATTACAATAATAAGCAGTATAAGGAAGACTGTACCGGGACGGTGGATAAAGCATTATCCCAGACTTATAATCTTTTAAGAAATAGGCATATAAATGATTATTCAAATCTGTATAAAAGGGTAGACCTGTTTTTGGGACGGAGCGAAGCTGATAAACTGCCTACCGACAGGCGGTGGGAACGGGTAAAAGCCGGGAAAGAAGACGTAGGGCTGGATGCCCTGTTTTTCCTGTATGCAAGATATCTATTGATTGCCGCGTCACGCGAAAATTCACCATTGCCTGCTAACCTGCAAGGGATATGGAATGATAATCTGGCTTGTAATATGGGGTGGACCAATGATTATCATCTGGATATCAATACCCAGCAAAATTACTGGCTGTCTAATATCGGCAACCTGCACGAATGCAATGTACCCTTGTTCGGTTATATCAAAGACCTTTCCGTTCATGGACGGAAAACAGCAAAGAATGTGTACGGAGCAAGAGGATGGGCTGCGAATACCGTAGCTAATGTGTGGGGTTATACGGCTTCGGGACAAGGTGTTAACTGGGGGCTTTTTCCTCTGGCCGGTTCATGGATAGCATCTCATTTGTGGGCGCATTATGTATATACGCTTGACGATGGTTTTCTGCGGGACGAGGCCTATCCGATATTGAAGAGTAATGCGGAATTCTTGTTGGACTATATGGTACAAGATCCTGAAAGTGGTTATTTGATGACAGGCCCCGGTACTTCTCCCGAAAACTCATTCAGATATAAAGGTGATGAACTATCGGTTTCATTAATGCCTGCCTGCGACCGGCAACTTGCTTATGAGGCCTTTACATCTTGTATCGAAGCATCGAAAATATTGAAGACAGATGACAAATTCAGGGATAGCCTGAATATGGCGTTGAAAAAGTTTCCTCCTATTATGATAGGCAAGAATGGTGCCGTACAGGAATGGTTCGAAGATCTCGAGGAGGCACAGGCTAACCACCGCCATACCACGCACCTGCTGGCGCTCTATCCATTTTCGCAAATCAGTCCGGTAAAGACACCCGATCTGGCCAATGCCGCCCGCAAGACAATAGAATACCGCCTGGCCGCGCCAAATTGGGAAGATGTGGAATGGAGCCGTGCTAATATGATTTGCCTCTATGCGCGCCTGTTCGACGCAAAGAAAGCATATGAGAGTGTTGTGCAACTTCAGCGTGAATTTACCCGTGAGAATCTGTTGACAATATCCCCTGAAGGTATTGCAGGAGCTCCATACGATATCTTCATCTTTGACGGGAATGAGGCCGGGGGCGCCGGAATAGCCGAGATGTTGATTCAAAGCCATGAAGGGTATATTGAATTGTTGCCGGCTTTACCTCAGCAATGGAATACAGGTTATTTCAGAGGTCTTTGTGTCAGAGGCGGGGGTGAAGTGGATTTGAAATGGAAAGAAGGCCGGGTCCGGAATATAGTGATTAAGGCTACTGCGGATAATGAATTTACATTTAAGGTTGCCAAAAGCCATGGCGATATATCCTTTCCCAAAGGAGCGGATAATGTAAGAATACAGAGGAATACGGAAAGGAACCATAACTTTATAACTGTTTCACTGAAAAAAGGCCAAAGCCTGGAAATGAACTGCAAATAAGAGGCGTTTTTTTTAGAGTGTTAACCATATAAGTGTAAAAAAGCAGAGTATGGATTTCATATAGAGGAATATAGCCCGGCTAAGTATATCATCGTACCGGAAAAAGTGCTTTATCATTAAGGCACTTTTTATTTTTTATCCTGTCCTGAATAAATTTTTGTAACATTTTCACTTTTCTTTCGTCATATAGCTAGTATCTAGCTATATTTGATACGTTAAATATAGGATATCCGGGTTCAATGCTCTGATTCCTTTATGGTTGTATCTACCGGATATAGTAGTGCCCATAACATCAAAAGCTTATTATTACTTATTTAATTAAAATATTATGAGAAAACTTTTGTTCACTGCTTTCTTCCTCTTTTTTATAGTGGGGTTAAAAGCGCAGGAGGCTCCTTTGTGGCTGCGCTATTGCGCTATATCGCCCGATGGTAATCAGATCGCGTTTTGTTATAAGGGAGATATTTATAAAGTACCCGTAACCGGCGGCCGCGCCATGCAGATCACTACCCACCCCGGATACGATACCCGTCCTGTATGGTCGCCCGACAGTAAAAGTATCGCTTTTGCTTCCGACAGGGAGGGTAGCCTCGATGTATATCTCGTATCGGCTGAAGGGGGTACGCCCAAACGTCTGACTACACACTCCGCAGGCGAATATCCGGTTGCTTTCCGTGATAATGACAGGTTGCTTTATTCGGCCAGTATCATACAGGATGTGAAAGACGGTGAGTTTCCGTCGGGACTCTTTGCCCAGATCTACGAAATTAGTACATTGGGAGGGCGTCCGTCTCTTTTCTCATCACTGACAATGGAAGATTTGTCTATCGATCCCAGCGGGACAAAGGTTCTATATCACGACAGGAAAGGGTATGAAGACCCGTGGCGTAAACATCACCAATCGTCTATAACACGCGATTTGTGGTTGTGCGATTTGAGTGGCGAAAGAACATATAAGAAGCTGACTACTTTCAGGGGGGAAGACCGTAATCCGGTTTGGGCCGCGGACGGACAAAACTTTTATTACCTGAGTGAGCAAAGCGGCTCGTTTAATATTTATAAAAGCGGTTTAGATGTATCTGCACCCGCAAAACTTACGAATCTGGAGAAACATCCGGTACGCTTTCTTTCATCAAGTAAGCAGGGAAAGCTTTGTTTTTCCTATGACGGTGAAATATATACGATGAATGAGGGTCAGCAGCCTCAGAAGGTGAATATTCGGATTGCTACTGATAATCAGGAAAATAAATTGAAATATATCAACTTCTCTACCGGAGCAGGGGAAATGGCAGTTTCACCGGGTGGAAAGGAAGTTGCCTTTGTGATACGCGGCGATGTGTTTGTCGCTTCTGTAGAATACGGCACTACAAGACGGATAACCAATACGCCGGAACAGGAACGCAACGTATCCTTCAGCCCGGACGGACGTTCGGTGTTGTATGCCGCGGAACGTAACGGGTTGTGGAATGTATATCAGTCTACACTCACGCACAAGGAAGACGAATCGTTTGTTTACGCCAAGGATTTTAAAGAGGAACAGTTGACAAATTCCACCCTGGCCTCTTTTCAGCCATTATACTCGCCGGACGGCAAGGAGATAGCATATCTCGAAAACCGTACGATTTTGCGGGTGTTGAATCTGGCCAGCAAGGAAATACGCACAGTACTGGACGGCAAGTTCAATTATTCGTACGCCGACGGGGATCAGTGGTTCAGGTGGGCACCGGACAGTAAATGGCTTTTGACCCAATATATAGGCATAGGAGGCTGGAACAGTACGGATGTCGCTTTGGTAAAAGCGGACGGCAGCGGAGAGCTTACTAATCTGACAGAGAGCGGCTATAGTGATGCTAATCCGCGCTTTGTGCAGGACGGAAAGGCTATGATCTGGTTTTCAGACAGGGCCGGATACCGCAGTCATGGCAGTTGGGGTGCATACATGGACGCATATATCATGTTTTTTGATGGGGAAGCATACGACAAATTTCGTATGAGCAAAGAGGAGTTCGCATTACAGGAAGAACAGGAAAAGAAAGACAAGAAGAAAGAAGAGGGAAAAGATAAGGATAAGAAAGACAGTAAGGGCAAGAAGGATGATAAAAAGGATGACAAGAAAGATAAAGAAGTAAAACCGCTGAAATTTAATCTCGATAACAGACGGGACTGGATTATCCGCCTGACGCCGAACTCTTCGTCCCTGGCAGATGCCATGCTCAATAAAAAAGGCGATAAGCTTTATTACCTGACCCGATTCGAAAAAGGCTATGATCTGTGGGTTTATGACCTGAAAGATAAATCTTCGAAGATATTGGTAAAAGAAGCAGGAGCCGGCGAACTGAACACAGACAGCATCGGAAAGAATATCCTGTTGCTGGGAGGCGGCCAGTTGAAGAAAATAGATATGGAGAACGGAACTGTGACTCCTATTAAGATCAATGCGCAGTTTGAATATCAGCCCGAAGAGGAACGCAGTTATATTTTCAACCATGCATGGAAGCAGGTCAAAGACAAGTTCTATGTAACGGATTTGCATGGTGTGGATTGGGATGGATATAAAGCTGCTTATGAACGTTTTCTTCCTCATATCAATAATAATAATGATTTTGCTGAAATGTTGTCGGAAATGCTGGGAGAACTAAATGGGTCGCATACCGGGGCACGAAGTTCCGGGCAGGGTTCTCCGATGCCTACGGCTTCTCTGGGAGCGTTCTTCGACGAAGCTTATCTTGGAGACGGTATCAAGATTAAGGAGATCATTAATCAGGGACCGTTGACTAATGCGAATACGAAAATAGGAGAGGGGACAATTATATTGAAGATAGACGGCAAACCAATAATGAAGGGACAGGATTATTATCCTTTGCTGGTAGGAAAAGCCGGAAAAAAGGTGCTGCTTACATTCAAAACATCCGAATCGGGTAGTGAGATAGAAGAATGGGTAAAACCCGTTTCTTACGGTGAACAAAATAACCTGCTTTATAAACGTTGGGTAGAACAACGCCGCCAGATGGTAGACAAACTGTCGGACGGAAAAGTTGGATATGTACATGTACGCGGCATGAATAGTGACAGTTTCAGGGAAGTATATTCCGAATTGTTGGGCCGTTGCCGGAACAAAGATGCTGTCATAATAGATACCCGTCACAATGGTGGAGGCTGGTTACACGATGATCTGGTTACCCTCCTGAGCGGAAAAGAATATCAGCGTTTCGAACCCCGCGGACAATATATAGGCAGCGATCCGTACAATAAATGGACTAAGCCGTCAGCCGTATTGGTCTGTGAAGATAATTATTCGAATGCTCACGGATTCCCGTGGCTGTATAAAGAATTGAAAGTAGGTAAACTGATAGGAACGCCTGTTCCGGGAACGATGACCGCAGTATGGTGGGAATCGCAGATCGATCCGGGTATCGTTTTCGGTATTCCGCAGGTAGCAGTGAAAGATATGCGCGGGCAGTATCTGGAAAATCAGGAATTGCAGCCGGATATTGAAATATATAATGATCCTGCTTCTACATTACAAGGAAAGGACAGCCAATTGGAAAAAGCTGTGGAAGTATTATTACAGGAGAAATAAGGAATAAATACTATACATTATAATTACAGAGTTGCAAGTGAGAATTTGTGACTCTGTTTTTTGTATCTGCTTATTGGTGCTAATCAGTCGTTAAAGCGATTATTGTAGTATAAAAACGTTCTATTTTTAGTTACAAGTTACTACGCCCTATGGGCAGTTACAAGTTACGAGTAGGCTTATGCACATAGGGTTAAAGACTGAAGAGCCTTTGTCTTGTCGTCGCATCGCGATTCCGGCCTCGTCCCGCAGGCGGGGCACCCAATCCGTAAAGCGGAGGTGTAGGGCAAAATATGGCAGATGCTATACCCTGCCGGTAATCCGGCTAAAGATGACTTCGTATTATTTTGCCCCACCGGAGCTGCGGTTTTGGGTCGCTGTGGGATGCAGCCTTGATCTTTTGTTTCGTTTTGCATCAAGGCAAAATGAATTGGAGCGAAGCGGAATTGAAAATCGGCGGAGCCAAATGCAAGCTGACTGGCGCGTTAGAAAAAATCCAACAATAAAACTCAACTATTGATTCACATTAATAACAGAACGACCAATTTCTACTTCCGGTTCGCCTTAACAATTAATCTTTTGGAAATCACGAGATATAACTTTGTCTAAAAAATTTACTTATAATTTCTTACTTATTCTTATCCCCGAACAGCAAAAAAAATGCTACTTTTGCTCTTTGTAATATTAACATTGCATAGAACTATAAATAATAAAACAAACACGCATGGAAAGTAATGATTTGCTAATGCAAGTGACAGCCAAAGCCAAAACGTGGCTTTCGGACAAATACGATGAAGAGACGAGGAAAGAAGTGCAAGCATTATTAGACAAAGAAGATAAAACAGAGTTGATAGAGGCTTTCTACAAAGACCTTGAATTCGGAACAGGAGGTCTTCGCGGTATTATGGGAGTCGGTACCAACAGAGTTAACATATATACTATAGGTGCAGCCACACAAGGCCTGACCAATTATCTGCTGAAAGAATTTTCTTCACTAAAACAGATAAAAGTAGTCATCGGACACGATTGCCGGAACAATAGCAGGAAATACGCCGAAATATCGGCAGACATACTATCTGCTAACGGAATCAAAGCCTATTTGTTCGAAGATTTACGTCCTACGCCCGAAGTATCCTATGCCATCCGTAAATTGGGTTGCCAGAGCGGTATTATGATTACGGCATCACACAATCCTAAAGCATATAACGGATATAAGGCCTATTGGGAGGACGGGGCACAGGTTATACCTCCGCACGATAAGAATATCATCGCTGAAGTGAATCGTGTAAATGTAGGGAACATCAAATTTAAAGGCGATAAGAACCTGATAGAGATATTAGGTAAAGATATGGATGAAGCATACATAAAAGAGTTGAAAACCATACTGCTTTCACCTGATGCCATCAAACGCCACAGCGGAATAGGTATTGTGTACACTCCTTTACATGGGACAGGATTCACTGTAATACCCCAGGCTCTTAAAGCATCCGGATTTACAAATATAATCAATGTACCGGAACAAGACGTACTAAGCGGCGATTTTCCTACTGTCGTATCTCCAAATCCTGAAGATCCCGCAGCTATGGCACTGGCCGTAAAAAAAGCCGTGGAAACAAATGCCGAGTTAGTATTCGCGACTGATCCCGATGCCGACCGTTTCGGGGCAGGTATCCGTAACGATAAAGGAGAGTTTATCCTGTTGAACGGAAATCAGACAATGCTTATCCTTATCTATTATATCATTACCCGCAAGAGGGAACTCGGACAGCTTACCGGAAAAGAATATACCGTACGGACAATTGTAACCAGCGCTCTGACACAGGTAGTTTCTGAAAAGAACGGAGTAGAGATGTTCGAATGCTATACAGGATTCAAATGGATCGCAGCTATCATGCGCGAGCTTGAAGGTAAACGCCAATATATAGGAGGAGGCGAAGAAAGTTACGGTTTCCTTGCCGAAGATTTTGTTCGCGACAAAGATTCCGTCTCAGCGGCTATGCTGTTCGGTGAAATTGCGGCATGGGCGAAAGATAATGGTAAAACATTGTACGAAATGCTTCAGGACATCTATGTAGAATACGGTTTCTCTAAAGAAAAGGGAATTTCGGTAACTAAGGAAGGACGCAGCGGGGCCGAAGAGATAGAAACTATGATGAAGAATTTCAGAGAGAATCCGATCAAACAGATTGCGGGCTCTAAAGTTACACTCATCAAAGACTTTGTAACACTAAAAGCCCAGGATCTGGCCATCAATGAAGAATATACATTGGAAATGCCAACGACTTCAAACGTATTGCAGTACTTCACCGAAGACGGAACAAAAATATCGATCCGTCCTTCAGGCACAGAACCGAAAATTAAATTCTATATAGAAGTAAAAGCCAAATTGAGGTCCAGAGCCGATTACGATGCCATCGACGCCAGTACAGAAAAGAAGATAGACCAAGTCTGTAAAGATCTGGGTATATAAAAAATACTAAGCAAAGCCGGATAGTAATTATCCGGCTTTTTTACCCGGTATATTTGCGAAAATAGTAACACAAAAAACTTATTATCCGTATAAAGCGGAATTTCTAAATAAATACTTCCAAACAGACAACAATTATTAAATCAGAATTGTTATGATATTTTAAAGGATCACATTAGCAACACATTAACAATTAAACGAAAACAGTTTTAGCAAAGGATTACAGAAAGAATTATGTCCTCCCTGCTTTATTGCCCACGACCATTTATTTCTACAAAATATGTTTTACAACAGGTTTTTTAATAAAAAATGTTAAGAAAGTAAATTTTACTTACTATCGTGTGAACTTATTATAAGTACACTTACTATATTTGCACGAAAATTTTTAAAAATGAATAAATGGAAGTAAACTGCAAACTGGGGAATCCAAATGAGGAGGTGGGATATCTAATCTGGCGTGTTTCCAAGTACTGGCAAAGAGGTAAGCACAAAGTATTGGATGAATTTGGATTAACATCATCACAGATGGAGTTATTAGGAGCTATATATCATATGTCCAGGCAACAAAAAGAAGCTACACAAATCGTTTTATCGCAAGAAACGGATATAGATCCTATGACTACTTCGACGATATTAAGAAATCTTGAAAAAAAGAAGCTAATAAACAGACGGGAGAGCATTACCGATACAAGAGCACGCATCGTTGAACTAACCGATGAAGGGAAAGAACTTTTCGAAAAAGCAATAGAAAAAGTCAAAACCGGACAGGAACTTTTATTCAAAAATATTGATGTGGAAGTATTAAAAACGCAACTAAGCATATTATTACAGGAAATGGACAGATTAAGTAAATCAAACAATTAAATAAATTTAGGTATGAATGTGAAAAAGATTGTTATCGGAGCAATGGCTCTATTGGTTATGGTATCTTGTGGGAACAAGGGCTCCAATCCCTTCGGAGGTGGAGACAAAACTCCTCAGGAATATCCGACACAGGTATTAAGTATACAGGACACAGAACTGGAAACTGTTTATCCAGTGACTATAAAAGGACAGGAAGATGTTGAAATCAGGCCCCGTATCGATGGTTTTATAGATGCTGTTTACGTGGATGAAGGAGCAGTGGTGAAAAAGGGACAGATTTTGTTTAAAATCAATTCCCCTACAGCCGAACAAGTTTTGAGAACAGCACAGGCTGCAGTTGAAAGTGCCAGGGCACAGGTGGGCACAGCCCAATTGAATGTCGACAGGTTCAAACCTTTGGCCGAACAAGGTATCGTAAGCCAGGTACAACTCGATACTTACCAAAACACATTGCTTACATCAAAAGCGGCTTTGGCTCAGGCTCAGGCCCAACTCACAAGCGCACAGGCACAGATGAGCTGGACAAATGTTTCCAGTCCGGTAGATGGCGTTGTAGGTACGATCAATTATCGTCAGGGGAGTCTGGTAAATAATAGCAATGCTCTGACTACAGTATCGAGTACAGGTAATGTATTTGCATATTTTTCACTGAATGAGAAAGACCTTGTTACTTTATTGGCAGACCTGCCGGGTAAAACCCAGGCTGAAAAAATAAACAACCTGCCTGCAGTTACCCTGAAAATGGCTGATGGTAATGTATATGAAGAGAAAGGTAAGATAAAAACAATTTCCGGCTCAGTAAGCGTATCGACCGGATCTGCAAACTTCAGGGCCGAATTTCCAAATCCTCACGGAGTGTTGAGAAGCGGATTCAGCGGAAACCTGTCTATTCCTCAGCATGTAGAAGAGGCTATAGTAATACCGCAGGCAGCCACATTTACAAAACAGAATAAGCGCCTGGTTTATAAAGTGGTCAGCGATTCTATTGCTGTACAAACACTAATTGATGTTACTGCTACACCTGACGGGAAAAGCTATGTTGTAACAAACGGCCTTTCGAGCGGAGACCGCATTGTAACAGGTGGAGTTGCCACCCTGTCTGATAGTACAACAATCATTGTGAAAAAATAAGACTATTTATTTAATAAATAAAATAAAGAACTAATGTTAAAAACATTTATAGAAAGACCTGTACTCTCCACGGTGATTTCTGTCATTATTGTGGTACTGGGGATTATTGGGCTGGCAACCTTGCCAGTAGAGCAGTATCCCGATATCGCTCCTCCGACAGTGCAGGTGTCAGCTACCTATCCCGGTGCAAACGCGGATGTGGTAATGAATAGTGTGGTTGTTCCACTCGAAGAACAAATCAATGGTGTGGAGGGGATGACATATATGACATCGTCTGCAACAAGTGGATCTGCTACGATCAGAGTTTATTTCAAGCAAGGGGTTAATCCCGATATTGCTGCTGTGAACGTGCAAAATCTCGCGGCACGCGCAAATCCGTTATTACCGCAAGAGGTAACTCAATTGGGGGTAACTGTTGCAAAACAACAGAACAGTACATTGCTGGGGCTTACAATCAGTACAAGCAATCCTGACTATGACGGGGAATTCCTTCAGAACTATGCTAATATCAATATTCTCCCTCAGATAAAACGTGTATATGGTGTTGGTAATGCCAGTGTTTTTGGAGCAAGGGACTATGCTATGCGTGTATGGCTCAAACCGGATGTGATGGCTGCCTACAAAATTTCCGTACAGGAGGTAAGCGCAGCATTGGCCGATCAGAATATAGAAGCTGCTCCCGGTGAGCTGGGACAAAATAGCGACCAGTCTTTCCAGTATACAATGAGATATACCGGAAAACTGCGGACAGAAGACCAATTTGGTAATATTATCCTGCGTTCGCAGGATGGACATATTCTAAGGCTGAAAGACATCGCGGATATAAAGTTAGGTTCTTTGAACTATAGCGTTATTTCCCAGACCGACAGGAATCAGTCTGTATTTATCATGATCAACCAGACAGCCGGCTCAAATGCCCAGGAGGTAATTAAGAATGTGAAGGATGTACTGAATAACGCAGAAAAATTATTACCTACAGGTGTTAAATTTAACTATATGATGGACTCCAGTGAGTTTCTGGATGCATCTATCGAAAAAGTTATCCATACATTGCTGGAAGCCTTTGTCCTCGTATTTATCGTAGTATTCGTATTCTTGCAGGACTTCAGGTCTACAATCATTCCTGCGGTAGCAGTACCGGTGGCCATTGTAGGTACATTCTTCTTCTTACAGGTGTTTGGTTTCTCTATCAACTTGCTGACTTTGTTTGCATTGGTGCTTGCTATTGGTATTGTGGTCGATGACGCCATAGTCGTCGTCGAGGCTGTCCATGCACAGCTCGACGCAGGAGAAAAAGATCCTAAAAAGGCGACCATGACTGCTATGAAGGAAATCGCACCGGCTATTGTATCCATTACACTGGTTATGTCGGCGGTATTTATTCCGGTCAGCTTTATCGGCGGTACCAGCGGTATATTCTTCAAGCAGTTCGGTCTGACTCTGGCTATTGCCATTCTTATTTCGGCTGTAAATGCCTTGACGCTGAGCCCGGCTCTTTGCGCCTTGTTCCTGAAAGCGCACGACGAAGAGCATCAGAAAAAAGGTTTCTTGCAGAGGTTCTATTATTATTTCAATATTACGTTCAACAGTGCAACGCAAAAGTACAAAAAGAGCCTCCAGTTCCTGGGAAGAAGAGGCCATCGCTGGATTACGGTAGCTATTATAGCCGTTTCTTCAGCCATACTATTCTTTCTGATGAATATGTTGCCTACCGGTTTCGTTCCGAATGAGGATAGTGGAGGTGTTATCGGTTTCGTGACTTTACCTCCGGGTTCATCCCTGGAGAGAACAGATTCTGTTGTAAATCAGGTTGTCCATATGGCACAGGAAATTGATGGTGTTAAGAGTGTGACTAATATCTCGGGGGTTAACTTTACCGCCGGTATGAACAGTTCTTATGGTACTTTGATTGTAAAAATGGAGTCATGGAATGATCGTAAACTATCAACCAATGAAGTATCTGCCATCTTGAAAGAAAAGACAAGCCATATCAAGGATGCGACATTCTTCTTTGTAGCTACTCCTACCCTTCAGGGATTTGGATTGAGTGCAGGGGTTGATATGCAGTTGCAAGACCGTACAGGGGGAGATATTAACGAATTTAATAAAATAGCTCAAAACTTCCTCCATAAACTACAAAGCAGAAATGATGTCATACTCATGGCTATGACAAACTTTAACCCTGCCTTCCCGCAGAAAGAAATATCAGCTGACTTACCTAAGATTAAGGCAGCAGGATTAAGTCTCAGCGAGGTGATGGGGACATTGCAGGCTTATATCGGTAGTTCGTATATCTCAACATTCAACTTATATGGGAAGCAATTTAGGGTCGTATTGCAGGCTTCTCCTGAGTACAGAAGAAAATTGGATGACCTGAGTGGTTTATTCGTCAAGACCGGAAGTGGGGATATGGCTCCTATCACAGAGTTTATTCATGTAGAAGATATCGATGCCCCTCCTACATTGAGCCGTTTCAATATGTATACATCTATAGATATGACCATTATACCTAATATGCTTGACGGAAAAAGTACCGGGGATGTATTGAAGCTGATAGAGGAAATGTCTCAGGATAAAAGCATCTTCCCTGATGGCTATACATACGAATTTGGTGGAATGACCCGTGAAGAAGCTAATACCGGTAGCCAGACCGTCCTCATATTTGGTATCTGTATCATTTTCGTATACTTGCTGCTTTGCGCCCTTTACGAAAGTTATATTATACCATTGGCGGTATTATTCTCACTTCCTGTCGGATTGGCCGGAGTATTTATCTTCCTGATGATATTCGGTGTATCGCAGGGTATTGTGAATAACATTTACGTCCAGATATCGATGATCATGCTTATCGGACTCCTGGCGAAGAATGCGATTCTGATTGTGGAATATGCATTGCAACGCCGTCAGCAGGGAATGAGTATTATAGAAGCTGCCGTAAACGGAGCTGTTGCACGTCTTCGTCCTATTCTGATGACATCGTTTGCATTCATAGCGGGATTATTCCCTCTGTTTATTGCATCCGGTGCAGGTGCCATCGGTAACCGCTCTATCGGTATCAGTGCTATCGGAGGTATGTTTATCGGTACTATGATCGGGGTATTGGTTATACCGTCATTGTATATCATATTCCAGTCTCTACAGGATAAAGTAAGTAAATCGGGAATGATAAATTCGAACGACGAATTCATAAACAAACAAGGACAATAACATTATGATAAGTAAACAAATAAAAGGTGCGGTTCTGTTGGGAGTAATACTCTCAATGGGATTCACATCCTGCGGAGTTTTGAATTCCAACAAATATAAATCTCCGGAAGTAGATGCTTCAGGGATGTTCAGAGATGAAAATCCAACGGATACTACTACTATAGCAAATATACCCTGGCGGGAATATTTCAGCGACCCGGCTCTTCAGGCATTGATAGATGAAGGCCTTACCAACAACTATGACCTGCGCCTGGCATATAACCGCATCCAACAGGCCGAAGCCGGACTATATATCGCCAAATCGGCATATTTCCCTACTGTTGCTTTAGGTGCTCAGGTTACACATACTCAAAAAAGTATCAGCAATGGCAAGGAAAGGGTACTCGGATATAATGGCGGCGACCAATGGGGTTTAGGCTTTGTAGTACAATGGGAAGCTGACATCTGGGGTAAACTGAACAGCAAAACAAAAGCCCAGTATGCCAACCTCGTTAGCACGCATGCTTACCGTAATCTAATTCAGACATCCCTGGTTGCCAATATAGCTACCACCTATTACTCGCTGCTGGCACTCGACGAGCAGTTGAAGATTACATTGGAAACTATTGAATTGCTAAAGGAAAGTACTGCAACAATGCAGGCCATGATGCAGGCCGGGCTCCTCAATCGTGCCGGTGTAAAGCAAAGTGAGGCTTTGCTCTACAGTACACAGGTCAGCGTACCGGATCTGCAAATGCAAATCAATCAGCTGGAGAATTCACTTAGCCTGTTATTAGGACGCAAACCGGGACCCATTACAAGGACGTCCATCGACAACCAGGCGGTTCCTGCCGGACTACAAGCAGGTATCCCTGCACAGATGCTGGCAAAACGCCCGGATGTATTGCAAGCCGAAATGGGATTCAGATATGCATTCGAAATGAGAAATGTAGCTCAGCGCTCTCTGTATCCGTCTTTGACATTAGGCACTTCTACTGTTGGATTTGCATCCAATACGCTTTCGCAGTTCTTTAAACCGACAAACATTCTGGCTAATATCGTAGGAGGGCTTACCCAGCCTATATTTGCCGGTAATCAGCTGAGAGGGCAATATAAGATAGCAAAGGCTCAACAGGAAGAAGCATTACTTACTTTCGAACAAACAGTATTGACCGCAAGTCAGGAAGTATCGAACATTATGTTTACATACGAAACCTCACTCCGCAAGAATGAGGACCGTGCTAAACAAGTAGATGCTCTTTCCCTTGCCGTAGGTGATACCCAGCAGTTACTGAAAGCCGGTGAAGCCAATTATACAGAAGTATTACAAGCTGAACAAAGTTTGCTACAGGCACAACTTGGACAGGTAAGCGATAAACTTGAACAACTGCAGGCATCTGTAAATCTTTACAGAGCACTTGGAGGAGGTATCGAGTAACAACAATCTGATAACATTCTTATTTATGAAAGAGGATATTTCCACCGGGGAATATCCTCTTTCTTTTATTTCATCTTTTTGGAAATACTTTATCTATGTATATAGCTGATAATCTTTAGCTGTTAGCTTATCGCTCTTTGAAAAGTTTTAAGTAATAAGTAAAAAGTCGACAGGAGAAAAATAAGAAAAAGTCGTTAGTTTGTGTCAGGTTTGTCAGATTTTCAGACAGTGTCCTTTGTGTAGACCTTTGTGCCCTTTGTGGTAAGGAGTTTTTAATCATTAAGTACACAAAAAGAAATCACAAAGGGCACAAAGGTGGAAAAATCCGTTACGTTTGTTACTTTTTTGAAATAGTTACAGGTTACTGCGCCCTTCGGGCAGTTACAAGTTACGGGTTGATGACTGTTTACTGTTCACTGAAAAGTGTCAAGTTTGTCAAGTTTCAGATTCCCGGAAATATGTGATGCGGTTATCCAGATAGAAATAAATAGTTTTCACTAAAGTGAGAAAAATCAACTATATTAGAAGTGAAATAATAAAGAGATGGCGAAATGGAAATAAAATCCCTTATTGAAACAGACTTTGATACAATATTCCGGGCTTTTAATCAGGCTTTTGCCGATTATGAAATCCAACTGGACAAGGAACAACTCCAAACCATGATAAAAAGGCGCGGTTTCAATCCCAGTTTGTCTTTTGCTGCATTTGAAGGAAATGAAATCGTAGCTTTTACGCTTAATGGAACAGGAAATTTCAACGGGATTGCAACAGCCTACGATACAGGTACAGGTACATTGAAAGCATACAGGGGAAAGGGTTTGGCTACAAAAATCTTTGAATACTCGATTCCTTACCTGAGAGAACAGAATATCAAACAATATTTGCTCGAAGTGTTACAACATAATACAAATGCTGTGTCTGTTTATAAAAATACAGGGTTCGAAATAAGCCGGGAGTTCAATTATTTCAGACAAAGTAATGAGAAGATCAATAATGAAATAAAAACCTCCGGCATATCCTGTTCGATAAAACAAATCAATATCGGGGATTTTAACTTCCTTCCGAATTTTTGGGACTTTTATCCATCATGGCAAAATAGCTTTGGGTCCATCAGCAGAGTAACCGAGGATTTTGTGAGCCTGGGCGCATTTATCGAAAATAAATTGGCCGGATATTGCGTATTCGAACCCATTTCGGGAGATATCACCCAGATATCGGTTGATAAGCAATACAGACGGAAAGGAGTAGCATCGCTGTTACTCAGGGAAATGACCGGGCTAAATAAGAACGATGCTGTAAAGGTTATAAATACAGATATTTCCTGTAGTTCCATTACAGCGTTTCTGAAATCAAAGAATATAGGGATTACAGGAATGCAGTATGAAATGATAAGAGGGATATAGACAGCCCTCTACCCCGCCGCCTCACTGAGAATCACGTTCGCACGGGCTATTGCAATATTAATGTTATCGCATATATTCACCTCTCCTATCATAGCTGGTATGCCTGAAGTCTCTATCATGGCGTGTACTTTCGGCCTTACGCCCGACAAAATAACCTGTATGCCATCCTTCATTGACTTCTGACAGAGGCTTTCCAGGTTATGCAGCCCTGTGGAATCGATAAACGGAACTTTGCGCATCCGTATAATGCGTATCTTCGATTTATCTCCAATTACACGCATGCTTTCCTCAAACTTGTTGGCAATGCCGAAGAAGAAAGGACCGTCGATCTCATAGACCTCTACGCCGTCGGGCAAGGTGAGTATCTCTTCATCCTGGGTAAATTCGCTTTCATCCGTTAAATCCAGTTCGTTCTTTATCACAGAAACATGAGTTACCTCGTTGATCCGTCTCATAAAGAGTACCACAGCCAGTAATAAACCCACTTCGATAGCAATGGTCAGGTCGAATATTACCGTCAGGAAAAATGTGATAAGCAATACGGCGACATCCGATTTCTGGTTTCTCAGAAGAGCTTTGAATGTACGCCATTCACTCATATTATATGACACAATGACCAATACTCCGGCAAGGCAGGCCATCGGTATATATTGGGCCAGAGGCATCAACAGGAGTAAAATAAGCAATAAGACAACGGCATGGATTATACCCGCCACCGGTGTCCGTCCCCCGTTATTGATATTCGTCATGGTGCGGGCAATGGCTCCCGTAGCCGGAATACCTCCAAACAAAGGAGTAATGATATTTGCCACTCCTTGTGCTATCAGTTCCGTATTGGAATTATGCTTCTCCCCACCTATCACACCGTCGGCCACTGTAGCCGACAATAGCGATTCAATAGCGCCGAGCAAGGCAATCGTTATAGCTACAGGAAGCAAATCGGTTATCGCCGCCATATTAATATCAGGGATAGCAGCATCGGGCAACTCCGCATTTATTCTGAAGCGGTCGCCAATAGTATCTATAGCATTGATACCGAAATACGTTTTCATGAAATAGACGATGGCCGTAACGAGGATAATGGCTACAAGTGAACCCGGTACCTTCTTTACAATGCGTGGCGTAAGTACAATAATCAGGATACTGCCTATACTTACTGCTGTGTTCCACCAGTTGATGGTATCGAAGTGCTTAATGTATATAATCCATTTACCGATAAAATCCCCGGGAGCTTTCTCCCCGCCGAAGTTGAGTCCGAAGATATCGGCAATCTGCGTCGTAAAAATGGTGACGGCAATACCACTGGTAAAACCGACTATGATAGGGTAAGGGATGAACTTGATTATCTTCCCCAGTTTGAAAATACCCAGTAAAACCAGAATGACTCCCGCGATAATAGTAGCTATGAGTAATCCCTTTATTCCGTGCGTCTGTACCACTCCATAGACAATAACGATAAAAGCGCCCGTCGGCCCTCCTATCTGCACGCGGCTGCCTCCCAGAAAGGAGATGACAAACCCGGCAATAATAGCCGTGATTATACCTTGTTCAGGAGTTACACCCGACGCAATACCAAATGCCAGAGCCAGAGGTAGGGCAACAATACCAACAATAAGACCTGCCATGAGGTCATTTATGAATTTTCCTTTATCGTACGTCTTCAGTGAAATAAATAACTGGGGCGTGAAATCTTTGAGAAGATCTTTTTTCATATCAAAACAAAAAACACTATTAACTTACATTAGTAATCGGCTCGCAAACATACAAGATACTAATAAATAACCGTTTATCAAAATATAGGCCAAACTAGTTTAGAATGCGTCTAATTTACTTATTCGAAACAGGTTATTGATTACACATTTTTAAGAGCGCAAAGTTACAAAATGATTTGGTTTCATTTCTTTTGATTGATAATAATTATTAATTTTGTAAAAACTATCAATTTAAACTATCAAAAAGTTATGGAAAAAAGTATCAAAGGTACAGAGACCGAAAAGTGCCTGTTAAAATCATTTGCGGGAGAATCTCAAGCCAGAATGCGTTACACAATGTTTGCCAGCCAGGCGAAAAAAGAAGGACTGGAACAAATTGCGGCTATATTTCTTGAAACAGCAGATCAGGAAAAGGAACATGCAAAACGTATGTTTAAGTTCTTGGAAGGCGGTATGGTAGAGATCACCGCAATGTATCCCGCCGGAAAGATAGGAACAACTGCCGAAAACCTGATAGAAGCTGCAGCCGGAGAACATGAAGAGTGGGCTGTCGATTACCCTGCATTTGCTGAAATAGCAGAAAAGGAAGGCTTCAAAGAAATAGCCGTAATGTACCGCATGATAGCTAAAGTAGAAAACATCCATGAAGACCGTTATAAAGCTCTTCTTGCACGCGTGGAAAGCAACGGTGTATTTACCCGTGAAGAGGCTATCGACTGGCAATGCCGCAATTGCGGATTCGTTATCAAGAGCAAAATGGCTCCTAAGACCTGCCCGGCATGTTTACATCCTCAGGCATACTTCGAACCATTGAAATGGAACTTTTAAGTAAGAAATGTAGTAAAAAGCGGTTAGTGGCAGATTATAAGCCCCGGCTTTTTTATATCTCATTTTGCAGATAAAAAATGCGGGTATTCCAATAAGGAATACCCGCATTACTTAAATAGAGGTTAGAAATCCGATTTGAGTTTCTTCACTTCCTCTACGAGTTTTGAAAAGGATTTATCCCTTTTACGTTTTTCATGCTCCGATACCGAGAAGTGCCACGCTTCGCGCCGGAGTTTCAAATAGCTTTCATAAACTTTATAGTCTAATATGCCATTATCCACTGCTTCCAGTACCGCGCAACCGGGTTCCCTTATATGTGCACAATCCTTGAAACGGCATAATGCCGCATAGTCGGAAATTTCGAGCATTTCCGCGAGTGAGCCGGGATTATCAACAGCCAATCCAAATTCCCGGACACCCGGGGTATCAATTAAAACACCTGAACCGTCCATCAATACCATTTCCCGGCGGGTCGAAGTATGCCGTCCTTTTCCCGTGGACAAGCTGATACCGGATGTAAGTAATTCCGGCTTCCCACAGAGGGCATTCACCAGAGAACTTTTGCCGACACCCGAAGAACCTACAAACACTACTGTTTCACCTTCCGATATGGATTCCTGTAACTGGCGAATCGTTTTGGGATGATGTACACTTGTTATGAACACCGGCATCTGGCGGGCAATATGTTTGATTGCTTTATCTATTTCCTGTCTGTCAAAGCCCAAATCGGCTTTATTGAGTACCAATACAGGTTTGATATCCGCTTCCAATATCTGAACCACAAAACGTTCGGCTCTGCGGACATTGAAATTATCATCAAGGCTTTGCACAATAAATGCCTTATCTACATAAGAAGCAATAGCCTGTTTCTCTGCAACTGCTCCACTTTTCTTGCGATACAACATCCGTTCGCGCGGCAGTAAATCCACGATAATTCCTTTACTTTCATCAAATGGTTGAAAAACAACCCAATCACCCACAGAAGGCAATTCAAAGTCCGATTTCCCATACATCATATTTCCCGTTAGCTCACATTGCAGTAGTCCGCTTTCGGTAATAATTTCGTAGCATGTACGATGTACAACTGCTACTCGTCCGTGAGACAAGACTTTATGTATTGATTCCTGTTTTAATTGGTTTAACTTATCGTTCCAACCATAATTATTCAAATTAATCATTGTCATATCTTTTTCGCGATGTAGAATACATAGCCGTAGAATTCTTTATACTTGCGGTATATTTCCGCATCGTAACGTTGGAATTCAACAAATTCTCCGGCGATCTTATTTCCTGCATATTTATCAAGAAACATCTCCTGAGCCTTAATCAATGGCGTAAAATAATGCTCTGTCCAGCAAGTCTCAGGCAGAATAAATGTAGCGACGGGTACATACCCCGCTTCCTGTATACGGGCTATTTTATTAGAAATAGTATCCATCTCCGGAAAATGAGGCATACAGTAATTCTCAATTTCCGCCGGACGTTTCTCCGTAAACCATGAGCCTTCCGAAACGGCAATATATCCTCCTGCTTTCAGAAATTTACGCCATTCGTTCAGTCCCCGTTCAAAACCGATGTTATAAATTGCTCCTTCACACCAGATCAGGTCTAGCTCTTCATTTTGAAAAGGAAGATCGTCCATCGAACGGACAATACCTTTCACTCTATCCTGAAGACCCAGCTTTCCGGCATTATAATTAAACCTGTCAATAAATGCCGGGAAAAGATCGAAACCGGTAATATGCCCCGGTGCATGTCCGGCTAACACCATGGTCTGGCCACCTGTTCCGCAGCCGACGTCGGCAATAAGCGATGTGTCGGTAAGGTTATCTATAAAACTCAATGCTTTAAGGGTTATCCCCGGACTTCCGGGCCCTTGTCGTTCTGTATTTAAAAAGAATTCACAGATTAAATTAAAATCGAATTCGTGAATAGTTGTAATATTTTCGTTACTCATTGTTTTAATATATTGTGCATACACAGAGAAGCATAGCAATGCTTTCACCTCTGTACACAGGTAAAAAACTAAAATTATAATAACAGGAAAATACCCTCGAAAGGAGTTATCCGAGAGTAAACGAAAGGACAATCTGTATCAGAAACACAGATTGTTTATTACACCAAATCCGCTTTAAAAGTTTTTGTCATGCGGCAAAGATACAGAATATTTTGATCAGTTTAAAATGGGACACACAAAATCTCATTTTGAAGGTTGATCTTTCTTTGATTTGTCTCTCAAGAATTTAGTCCTATAACAAAATAAACAAGCACTCCGGATTGATATTATTATCAAATTCCAAATCATTTATCTATAATATAAAACGGTTAGTTCTTTGAAATGATGTTTAAAGTTACAAGCAATAAGGCTCGAGATACAGGTTCGTAAAAATTCGAATTGGATTATCAATCACCAAAGAGTAAGCAAGGTAAAATCGGCGAAGCCAAGCAGGTATTACTTTTAGGGAGTTCACAAAGTAGTGGTTCACTAATCGTTAAATACAGGAAGATACCGATACTTAGATTGTTTATCCTTTTTATATTGGCTATCTTTGCGGCTATTTTGTAAAATTATGACTATCGATATATCAGAAAAAGCTACACGGGATATTAACAATACGCCCATTGTACAGCAAACTGCCTTTTGGTCGGAAGTAAAAGCTCATCAGGGATTGGGGACCAAAGCCTTTGATTTTAAAGTAAAGAACCGCGATATATATACCAATGTAGGAGGACATTCCTATACCGACGCAGACTTGCTGGTCTTGCAAAAGCCCCTCGGTTCGCAATACAGCATAGCATATGTGCCTTATGGCCCCGAAATAGAGCCCTCTGAGGAGTATCAGGGACGTTTTCTGGAAGAATTATCGGAAGTTATGCGTTCATATTTACCGAAGAGTTGCATCGCTATCCGTTACGACCTCAACTGGCAGTCGCATTGGTGCGATGATAGTTATTTTGACGAAGCGGGCTTGTGGACGGGGCCTCCGGACAAGAAGTTTCAGGAATTCAATTTAAATTATAATACAATAGAGTGGAATCTCCGTAAGAGTAATTCTGATATCCTGCCTTCTACAACGGTTTTTTTGGACTTATCTCTTTCCGAAGAAGATATATTGATGCAGATGAAACCTAAGACCCGCTATAATATACGGTTAGCCGAAAAGAAAGGTGTACGTGTCTGCCGGGCCGGCATGGATAAAATATCCATCTGGTACGAACTATACAAAGAAACGGCATTACGTAACGGGCTTTTCATAAATGATATCGAGTATTTTGTGTCTGTCCTTACAGCCCGTGCAGATGATACATCTTCACCCGCTCATGTAGAGTTACTAATAGCCGAACATGAAGGTGAGCCCTTGGCTGCTATATTTCTGGTGATGTCGGGACACCGGGGGACCTATCTCTACGGGGCTTCCTCTTCACGTAAACGGAACTATATGCCGGCTTATGCCTTACAATGGGAAGCTGTAAGGATAGCTAAGGCGAATGACTGTAGGGAGTATGACATGTTTGGAGTCTCCCCCGGCCCGGACAGGTCACATCCAATGTACGGGCTATATCAGTTTAAAACAGGATTTGGCGGGGAACTGTTCCACCATTTAGGATGTTGGGATTACTTATTGGATGAGGAGAATTATAAATACCTCCAGATAAGCGAAATGAATGCGCAGGGGTATTATTTATCATAGTAGAAAGCTGGTAGGGATAAAGTATCAAATTCTTTTTGTGAGGGTTTTATGAGAAGATTCTTAACTTTGCAGAAGATTTTAATTTTGTAATGAATATGTCTGATTGGTATAGAAAAACAACATGGACAAGAGAAGATGAAGAAGATTTCTTCCAGAGGCTTGGAAGGGCAAGAGAGTATAATAGGGCTCAATATCTAAGAATTCAAGCTATAACATTCATAGAGACGCAACAAGAAAATCTGTTGAAAGTAGCTGAAATGCTCCTCAATAAGATTTTGAAAGATTATCCTGAGAATAAACTCGATAGGGGGCTTTCCTTCTATGCTTTAGGAGACATTTACAAGTTTCATAAACACTTTACTAAGGCAATCGATTATTATAAACAGGCTCTTGATTTCGAGAAAATTTTTCCGAATGTCATAACAAAGGCATATTTAAATTATTCTGAATTAATAATAAAAACAGGTCAAATAAATTTATACAATACTGTTGAAAATATATTAAAGTCAAAATTATCAGATTTAGCTTTTCCTATTGAGAAATATAAAGTTTATTCATTTTTATCGATAATAAATAAACAAAATGAAAATTTAGAACAAGCTAAAAAGTATGCTATATTGGCAGAACAATCTGCAAATGAAAAAACCTCAGGATTTAGATATCATAAATATTTAGGAGTTGTTGAAGAAAGGGATAATTGGTTAGATCAATTTATAGACAATTAAAAAAGACCTTATATGATTAATTATATCTCGGCGAAAGAAACTGATTTATATCTTGAAAAATATAAAGGTGCGGATTTTCAGGCATTTGCATACAGCCTATCTCACCGAAAATTTCTATTAAAATTAGAAAAAGAAAATTTGGAAACTGTATTATGTATCAATTGTGTATCATGCGAGTCCTTTTCAGGCAATTTAGATTTCAATAACGCTGACATAGTTTTAACGAAACAGAAAAAAGATGAATGGACTACTAGTTTTAAAGTTTCAGATAAAAAAAATAATTTCGAAATTATCTGTGATGGAGGAGTCGGTTTAGTCGTAGGCTTATTATCCGACTTTGATAATTCTTTTATAAAGAGTTATTCTTTTTGGAAATAAACATTGAAAAAATCCCCACATTTTCCAATGCAGGGACTTAATCTTCTGTGGAGAATATCGGACTCGAACCGATCACCTCAACACTGCCAGCGTTGCGCTCTAGCCAGATGAGCTAATCCCCCAATTCGGATACAAAGATAATATTTTTTGTTATCCGATCATACTTTTACAGAAAATCTTAGATATCCACTACAAACTTTTTCAGTTCAAGGTTCAATAACGGCTGAGGTACAGACTGTTTTATCTCGGAGATAATAATGTCGAGTACCCGTTCGCGTAAAAATTCCTTACGGGTAACAAGACTCACCTCACGAACAGGCGACACCCCTTTTAACGGGCGTACATTACGTCTTTGCTTTTCGTTCAGTTCCTCTATGGCCATTTCAGGGATTATAGTCAGCCCGCTGTTATTATCCACGATATTGATCAGGGTGCTGATGCTTCCCGCTTCGTATGAGAAGAGTGAATGAGAGCTCTTACGTTTGCGCATATTACATATACGCAATATCTGACCGCGGAAACAATGTACTTCTTCGAGCAGCCACAGGCGGTTGATATTCAAATCTTCCTCCTCCAGTTCTTTCTTTGCATACAATGATGTTTCACGAGGCGAAACATAAGCATAGAACCGTTCATAATAAATCGGATGCTCCGTGATCTTTTCGTTTTTAAGCGGAGTAGCCAGTATAGCGCCATCCAAGGCACCATTGAGCAGCTTTTCGATTATCTGAGCCGTAGTGGTTTCTTCTATTACCAACACAATGTCATAACCATTCTGGTCGTGCACCTGCATCAGTTTTGGCAACAGATATGGAGCAATGGTAGGGATAATACCCAGTTTGAATACACCCTGCACCACGCCTTTCTCTTCCTGGATAATTTCTTTGATCTGCTTCACCTGCGAAACGATCACCCTGGCCTGATTGATGATTTGCGTGCCTATTACCGTAGGCTGAACCGGCAGTTGGCTGCGGTCGAATATCTTTACACCCAACTCATCTTCCAACTTCTGAATCATCATACTCAGCGTAGGCTGGGTAACAAATGAAGACTCTGCTGCTTTAGCAAAGTGGCGGTGATTATCCACTGCTATAATATATTCCAGTTGCTGTATATTCATTTTCTTTATATTTTGTGTTAATATTCGCGTTCTCCAAAAATAGACGAGCCTACCCGTATCATTGTAGACCCCTCTTCGACTGCTATCATATAGTCTCCCGACATACCCATTGATATTTCAGAGAAGCAATCATCCTCTGCAAAATAGTCATTTTTTATTTCATCGAAGAATAGTTTCAGACTTTTAAATTCTTTTCTGACCTGCGATTCCTCTTCGACGTTGGAAGCCATACCCATTACTCCTCCAAGATAAGCAAATTTACAGTCTTTCCACTGGTTTGCAGACAGGAAACTGCGGCACTCGTCAAAAGTAAATCCGTACTTGGCATCTTCTTGCGCTATATGGATCTCCAGCAAACAACAAATCCTTTTTCCTATACGGGCTGCGGACTTCTCTATTTCGGCAAGCAATTTCCAACTGTCAACACTGTGTATTGTATGTGTATAAGGTATAATCGACTTTACTTTATTCGTCTGTAAATGCCCTATGAAATGCCATTCTATATCCTGAGGCAGCAAGGAATGCTTTTGGCTTATTTCCTGCATCCGGCTTTCTCCGAAAATATGCTGACCGGCATTATACGCCACCCTGATAGCATCCACAGGGTGAAATTTAGATACTGCCACCAGTTTTACATTTGCCGGCAAGCGGCCTTTTATACTATGTATATTTTCGGAAATGCCCATTCGGTATTTTTTAGACAAGAATTACTTTCTTCTTCTGATCTTCAGAATAAGGGAATACATCCATTATCATGGTTTCGCTCAGAGAGGCTATGGCATAATCGGCCAAAGTGCCTTCCATCCCTTTTTCCACAACTTTCAATGCCTCTTTCAGATCCGAAGCCTGGGCCAGCATGTTCACTGCTGTTTTTTTCTCCGTGCCACTTTTTTCATCCAGAGAGATAAACATAACTTTGGCTTTAAAAAAACGGTCACCATTGTCATTGAAAAACAATTCCGACAATTTAGCCCGCTTAATATCCGTGATAGTAAATTCCCCTGTTATATAAGGCTTTATTTCTTCTATAATACGTGCTTCTGCCTCAGTAAAAGACATGGCATCGACTAGATAAGGTTCGGTAACTTTTTTCTGCATACCGTTTTCCAGCATTTTTTCGTAACTTACCTTACATTCAAACCAATTGTGCATATAAATGTATTGTTATTATTAAAATCTATAATTTGTCGTTGCAAATTTAACAAATTTAATTTATAAAATCTATCATACAATAAAAGTTCTCTATTTAATTGATTTAAATATTGTTATAATTCGCATTCTTTTTATATATGGGTATAATCTCCGTTGGCTGTCTGTTTAATTTACTATATATCGTAATTGGTTTTTAGCCGCTAGCTGTAGTTATAGCATAAGTAACCCAATACTTATTTATTTGAAACTTACTCCCTGTTAAAACTTGACAAACTTGACAACTTTTGCACTATTTCCATATTTTCGACTCACTGCTTTTCAACTTTCAACTCAATCCGTTCTCGATGTATATCCCGGTGGCAGAAACGGGTAAAGATTCGGCTTAGGTTTTTCTACCGGAGCGGCAGGCGGTTCCACAACAGGCGGCTGTTCCTGTGCTTTATCCTGTTTGTCTGCCTGCTCAATTTTCATTTTCCGTTCTTCACTTT
>NZ_JBHSGN010000092.1:0-984 GCF_042654545.1 Dysgonomonas termitidis | reverse complement strand
TGGCGCTCTCACTGATGGCTCGCGGCTGCAAGATATAACCGCCTTTTATTGTCATTGTTTTTATTGTTATGATTAGATTTTGTTATATACCAGGTAAGTGTAATAGTCCGGCTTAACCATTCTGCCCTCCTTCCTCTAAACAGAATGCTAACAGTTCAATATATCCGAGATTCTTATCCCTGAATAATTCATGCGTCAACGTCTTCATGTATTCAATACTCGTTATACCTATAATTTCATTCCTGACTGCTACCACAAGGCCACAGTCCAGCGGTTTTCCGTCAAAGCTGCAACTGACCGGGCGTTTTGTTATCCAGCGTTTTTGTGCCCGGCTGTAATGGATGCCCCACCTTTCATAAATGTCCGCAGACCGTTGTATAATTACTTTCTTTACCATCTTTTTTTATTTTAATGATTATGGATTTATCTTCTGTTCTATTCCCCGGATGCCTGCAATTGCCTGATAACGCTATGCAATAATTCATTCTCAGTCCTCAGCGCCCTTATTACCTCATCCTTCGATTCCAGTTGTCCGGCGACAAGCGATTTTACATCGATGTTGAAGTTGTTTACCGTCATATTGATACTGCAATTATCACCCGCCTGGATCACATCCGCCTGTATGATCATCTCCGTATCCTTACCGCCTTTTGCCAATGTCCCGCCCATAGCCTTTTATTTGTTATATACCAGGTAAGTGTAATAGTCCGGCTTGTCCTTCCCGTTGTTATAACAGGACAGGATTTTGATACAGGCTTCCTTTACCCCGCAGAGGGACAATATCCTTTCTTCCGGCAGTTCAGGCCGGCTGATAATAGCTGTATCCGGCATTTTGAAAAAGTCATGCACCGCTTCCCCTTTCGATACCTCATCGCCTGTAACGTATATCACTTTTGTTTCCATCATTTACAGTTTAGATATATTTATCCTGTTATCCCGTTTTCTTCCATGACCCTGGCTACTTCACGGCTGACGGCTTCCTTC
>NZ_JBHSGN010000091.1:0-3725 GCF_042654545.1 Dysgonomonas termitidis | reverse complement strand
AAAGTTAAGGGATTGACCTTTTTTATTGGATAATTCTATAAATAGCAACTTGAATTAATTAAGCGAAAATTAATAAAATAAAAAACATTAACAAAAATAAAGCAACTGTATTGAAGCATCCCTGATTGCTGCGATTATAATTTTTATTTCTTCCTGTATCCCGAATAGGTGGAAATGCGTCATAACGATAGTCAGGAATTAGTTCTTTCTTGATTTTCCTAATATTCGGATTAATAGTATTATTTCCTTCGGATAATATACCTAATCGATCTTTCAGAAAAAGAGCACAGATTTTATAAGCCTTGGTGTTTTTACTACCTCCGGAGTAATCATTCCATTGATGTGTAAATGTTCCGAACCAGATTAAATCTTCTCCCTGATACCTATTCAATGATTTAATAAATTCTCTGTCTGTCTGCATTTTATATGAAAATTCATAAAATAAATCTTTGTGTCTGGATTTATTAAGATTGATCTCTCTGTCAACAGATAGCCATCTGTAGACACAAAAGATGAAAAAAGCAATTCTGTCTTCCAATGAACTATTGAAAAATATAAGATTATATAATGCTTTCCTTCCGGTATACCTTGAAATATAAAATCCTTCTTCGGTAGCATATTCGATAAGGCCGATATCGGCTGGAATATCATCATCCTGTTGTATGCTAATAAGAGCAGACACATCCTCCTGTGAAGCACCCACAGGTGTTTTTATACCAAAATAAGGAGCAAATTCTATTTGCCGTTCTGTAGGCTCTCGAAATATCTCCTCAATTTGATATGGCTCCCTGAATTCGGAGTTATCAAGTAATTCGCGTACTTCGTTCTCATCTTTTGCTATTATATTATTAACAGTTTTCCAGCAGTTACGACCTGTATGAAAAGCACGAGCCTTATATTTTTTATTAAGTTTTACGGGATAATCTTTATTGGAAGATACAGTATTAATTGCTACTCGCGTACTGCGTAAGTCCGATTTTTGTAGTAAATTTTTTATATGTTCAAGATGAAAATTATTAAGGCCCATTGCTATCTTAGGGTTAACATCATTAATCTTTTTCAAGCATTTATCACAAACTACACCATTATCTTTCAATATATTATGCTTAATATTCGTGATATTTGCAGAATCTAAATACTCAGTGCATAATACGCATCTATTTTTAAATTGGTTATTGCACAGTTTAATTTGCTTGTTATATTTCTCATAAAATGTGTCCTCATACATCAATCCAAGCATTATTCCATCTATAATACCTAAAACGAAAGGTACCAGTGTCCAGCAAAACAATAAATATGCCAACCCTTGAAACTCTTTTTCTAAATAGAATTTATGTATTCCAAATCCCCCTAAAAATAAAGCTAATATTGTAGCCGTATTTTGATTTTTCATTTTTACTGAATTTTATGCTATTGTCAAATTTAAGTTTAAAGATTCCCGATTCGGGTATATTTATATCAAATTAAGCCCTCTATTTGGCAGCATAGAGCCTGTCCCGTTGTCCAAGCCTCCACTGTTTGTTTCTTGTTTCCATCATCACGTTCAATTATAGTTAGCATGAACGTGGATATTAGCCTGAATCCGTTTAAATCAATAACTGTCCTCATTTCCTCATTAATTTTTCGATGAACCGGCAATCATAGCCCCAATAACGTTTCCCATCGCCCGCGAAACTCCAGACATCCATAACTTCACGCAGGCGGGAAGGTAAATCTTTCCCTTGTTTCAGCAAGACCTTACTTTCCCGGCGGAACAGGCGGTTACAAATACGTTTATCCGCTTTTTGGGATTTACAACAGGCAATCGTGCTTACAGGAGTTCTTTTTCTGCTTCTGCTCATTTTCTTATAGGTTTATGTCCCGGACTTATCCGGAACAAATGAATACCTATAAGACTTTCAGATGAAATTCAATCATAATTGATAATTTTTAAATGGAAATAGCTTCCGTGTATTTATAGCTTATTTGGGATTATGCCTATCTCCGGACATTTATTATTTGATTCTTTAGAGTCAAAGCTTGCATCAGTATTAAAGCAGGTTGTTACACACTGCAAATATAAAATTTTAATTTATAAAAATCCATGTTTTCAATATGTCGAATCAACCGGAACCCGTTTTGTCCTGTATTACTAGGAATAAAACCGGTGTGCGGTAAACTACCGGTGTGGTATTACAAGGTGGTTGCTTCCGGTTACAACTACCTGTTACTTATCAATCGTATGCTTCACCTGTATGGTATAGCATAGCATACCACACATCTGTTATAATCCGGTTGGGTAGATGATTACTCCTGCCGGTACTGTCGATGCAAAGTTGTTGATAAGTTGCTACTGCCAACCTTGCACTTGTTACACCTTGCTTACTAATAGATAGTAATTTCCTATTAAACTATCCTGTATAGCTTACTGGTTGCTTACAAATTAATAAGGCTATTGCTGCTTTTGGTTGCAAAAATCTTGTTTCTGCTCCTTTACTCTTATGATATACAGATCACAGAACCAGAAATAAATAATCCAATAAGATTGCTCCTGCCTGTAACGGATATCAAGGGATTATAAGCATCAATAAATATGATTTACAAACAATTACATTGAAACTGCTTTACCAATTCCTGTATTTATCAAATAAAACAGGATTGAAATACACAGACTATCCAATGACCTCTACTGTCCTGTTGCCTGTCAGTTGCTCCTGTTGCTTCCATCAGCTATAGGCAGCAACCCACAAGCAGCTAATACAAGCTAAAAGCAACACCGGACAGCAACTACAACCGTAAAAACGGCCAAAAACAAGCGTGAATGGTCACCTGTATGATATACAGGGTGTTATATGGAATCCATTTTTGTAAATCCTGTATTTAACAAAAATGAATCCGGTGTGCAGGTCGTGTTTTGTTGGTTGTTGCCGCTTATCTGCTACACCTGTCGCTTCTAACTTGTACAATCAGGAAAGTACAAGCTACAACAAACTATAAAAAAACACCTTGAGATCCTGATGCATGCCTTTACAGACCTTTGCAAAAAAAATATGGGCCCGGATTCAGGCCCATATAAATCCTTTATTATTTTACAATACACGGTTTACCAAATGCTTACATTCCTAAAGGCAAGAAAGCTGTCAGAGGTATTTTAAACTATTCCAGGACTAAGCTCCTGTCGTTTACCGGATGATTGCATCAGGATGTAAAACACCCTGCTGCAACCCATAAAATACCCGTTCCGTTATACCCCTTATAATTCATCTGCAAGCCTTATAAGCCTGTCAATGAGTTTCCTTGCATCATCCTTCGTAACGGATATAACCAAAGATCCGTCTTTTGTCAAATTATCAGGTATAATATCCCCGGCCAGGAATAAGAGCTCCTTTTGTGCCGGAACCCCGTCAATCTTAGGCGTTACCACCTGTAGGCTGAAATTTATACCTTCGTTGTTGTCAATCATGTAAGGCTTTTTAGCCGCTGTCTTTAAAAATTTCCGTTCCATTTTTTTTAATTTTAAGTGTTGCGTATTTATATAAATTTTTTAAGCCCCTGTTCCTCAATATCTTTCATAAAGTGGGAAATTCCCCATTTTATGGGATTTTCCTTATTTTTACTGTTTTTCATAAAAGGGCGGATATTCCCTTTTATGGGATTGTATCCACTACCGGCAAGACAGCCCTGCTCCTGAAGGATATAAAATATCCTTTCCGCGTTAGCCGTAGAATCGGATATCTCATCAGTCC
>NZ_JBHSGN010000090.1:0-135082 GCF_042654545.1 Dysgonomonas termitidis | reverse complement strand
TTGCACCTGATTCCCTCTTCACCACTATCTACGAATGCAGAAAGTGGCACCAAAACAGTAGACAAAGGTAGGATAAATTTCAAAACTAATCCTAATTAATATGAATTAATTTAGAAGAATAATTCGCATCAGGTACAGGCAGGATAAAAAGCGGGTCATTTTACCGGGTTTCCGTTTGTCAGCTTAAACTTAACAACCATCCTTTCCGGAAGGACAATTAACTCCCCGGTCTTCGGATTTCTTGACTTGCGTTCCTTCATGGTTTTTACCTGGAATGACCCGAAACCTTGTATGGTGATATTGTTTCCTCCGGACAATACCTCTATAATAGTTTCCAGTACCGGGCTTAAGCTGTCGGCTATGTATTTCTGGGATACCCCGGCTTTCTTCGCGGCCAAGCTTACCAGTTTATCTATTTCCGATTTCTTCTTTGCCATAACATTCATTAAAATAAGCGTGCCTTCCTATTCCTGCGAACCAGAAGGCACCGGTCTAACAATATTCATGTCTTATCATTTACACCCAAAATCTGCCGGATTTTCTCCCCATAAATCATTTTTCCAATGTAATATTTTAATCTTATCCACTTCCGTAGAAAACACTTTCAAAAAGACTTCGGCTTTCCCCAATTCCGTATTTTTCTTCCCTGATGCCGTTTTTTTGTTGTTAAGCCAGGTTATAGCCGTAAAGCTGTCTGTATAAATAACCCTGGGATGGTAATTATTTTCAATGATATATTTTACAGCCGCAACCACCCCCAGGAACTCGCCGATATTCACCGTTTGGTTGCCTAAATCCTCCAGGAAAATTTGCCCTGTCCACAGAGCTTCTACAAGGGGTATTTATACTCCGGGACAACCTTGTTTTCCCTGTATATGCAAGGACATGGCAAGATTTATTGTAACTATTTTATTTCCAACACATTTAATCCGGTTGATCACAAGCTGGCGACTATATATACCAGAACCATATTTTGAACAGGGAAGAAGCCCAGGAAATAGCCGATGCTATCATGGAGCTCTGGTTAAAACAACTTGCCAGAAAAAAGAAAAGCTAAAATAAAAATATATATCGTATTTATGCGTTTTGCAAAAACTACGAAGAACAGCTTTTACTATTATAAAGAAGGTAAACGATTCGATTCCGGCAATGCTTCAGAATATTCGGAATACGAAATGCCGGCAGCCACTTGTCAACCATGATTCCCTTGTATAAAACAAAGACTTCCAGATAAATACCTATCGAGCATAGGGTAAGAATGGTATATGCTAAGGGAGTGAGTAGCGGAGTAGAAATGTCTATGTAAGTAGTTCATAAACAGTAAGCGGTCGCACAACATTGGCTAAGCCGGCATAGCCTGCTTGTCTATGTGTCTTATTCATAAATATGAATTGAAATAGTCACGGTTTAACCCCGAATAATCTATGATAAGCCTTAATAACTATTTCTTATAATCAGTATCTACAGCTATTTTATAGATTCTGAAAAACAGCACTCAAGGACTTCTATCTCTCTGAAAGGCACTTTACAATTATTGTGATTAGACATATTAACTTTTACTGTCAAAAAACTCTCTCATGTAATTTAACATAAATGATAGATTTATGTAATGAAATTATAACAATAAATAAGTTTTTTTGCGATAAAATTATAAAAATATACTATAGATGTAAAACAGGAAAAACGCTCTTAATAGAATCAGTTAATCGTTTTTATATTTTACAGTTTTGAACCTATAGGTGATGAGATCTTTTTGTCTAAAGATTGAAATATATATTAAAATAACATAGCTCTATGAATAAGCATCTCGCAGAGTTTAAATCTCAATTAACTACTATACTGGACACGAAAGATATTCCAATTGGTCTTTTTTCAGGAAAGATGGGACTGTGTATTTATTTCTATCATTTGGGGAAAATAGAAAACAACGAACGATATACTAAAATTGCAGAAAAATTGATTGATGAAACATTTGAACAAATTACTACGGTTAGTACTATTGACATAGAAAGTGGTTTGTCAGGAATAGCCATCGGTATAAATTATTTAATAAAAAACGGATATGTAGAGGGGGATGAAAATGTGATTTTGAAAGAAATAGACGATGAAATCTTCAAACAAGTCAGTTTTCAAGAATCGGATAATAATATATCTATCCTCATCCAAATATTATTTTATATTTATATAAGAAAACAATCCTTACAAAAAGAACAAGAGTATCTTTTCAATGAACTTACGATACAGATAATTAATACTCTTCATACAAAAATAGAATATATATTAAAGGATAATACCATCGGCTTCAATATAAATACAGATTTACCATTATTCCTTTTCGCGTTAAGTAAGATTTACCAGCTTAATATATACAGCTATAAAATCATAAAGATTATCCAGGAAATAACACCTTTCCTTTTATCTAAGTTTGGATTTCTTAATTCAAAAAAACTTCATTTATTATGGGGTATTAGCAAGATAAATGCCTGTATCAAAGACAAGCATCTTGCCGAATATTGTATTTTATTGACTAAACAAATCAATATTGATGATTTGCTCAATGAGTTTCGAAACAAAAATATGTTTGTAAAAGATGGAATTTCAGGAATATGTCTACTAATGCTATCGTTAGATAAAAATGAAAAGCAAAATCTGAACTTAAATACATTTTATATTAAAGCATTAGAAAAGATCGAAAAATCGTTGATTTGGGAATCATTATCCAACACTGAATATCTGAAAAGACATATCGGACTGAATGGATATTGTGGAGTAAATATGATCATGCATATAATAAGAGATTCGATATGAAAATAGATATGAAAGACACAACATTTATTATAGTTGTAAGACTAGATTCTATTGATCGCTTAGAGAATATACAAGCTGTCACATCCCAGTTATGTAAATATTTCGAGACGAATATTATTATTGTAGAAGTTACGGATTACTATAATGGGATTTTGAAATCGTTGTTACCGGGAAAGGTAATATATAAATTTATCGAAGATAAAGACAACGTATTTCATCGCACATTCTATTTTAATCAGTTAACAAATGAAATTGATACACCCATTATGGCATTATGGGATACAGATGTAGTTATTGATAAAAAAGCTATTGTGGAAGCAACTAACTATATACGTACAAATAATGCAGATATCGCTTATCCATATAATGGCATATTCCTGGAAACTTCAGATATTTTACGCAAATATTATCTAAAGACAAAAGATATCAGGGTTCTATACAGAAACAAGAACAAACTAGACCTTTTATACCATCAACCGATGGTCGGTGGCGCAGTAATTGTTAATAGAGAAAAATATATAGAGGCAGGGATGGAAAATGAAAGGCATTATGGCTGGGGAAATGATGATTTTGACCGTTACTACCGCTTTGCTGGATTAGGATACAGAATATATCGGGTTAATACTCCGTTGTTCCACTTATCACATTCCAGAGGGGACAATAGCAAATTCAGGTCTTCTCTATTTAGCCAGATATCGTCAGCTGCCCGTTTCAACTTTGAAAATTCATCCATGCAGGAAATTAAAGAAAATCTAACAATACACTCCTAAATAGCATAACTATTATTATGAAATTATTTCTAAACAATAAAGAAAAAAATATTTTATCCTCTTTTTTAGATTATCTGGATGTAAAGCATACAAAGGAATATACCAATAAACTATATAACGAACACCCCCATAAGTATAATCTATTTGGGTTATCAAGGATGTTATCTAGCTATAACATTGAGAATACAGGCGTTAAAGTTCAAAATAAACAGGCAGCAATAAGAGAGTTGGAAACCCCATTTATAGCCCATATAGGTTCTGATTTTGTCGTTGTCTATAAAATAACAATTGACAGGGTTTATTATATCTGGAATAAGAAAGATTTGAGTATCACTATTGACGAGTTTTGCGAGATATGGTCTGGAATTATATTATATGCCGAATCCGATGAGAATTCCGTTGAACCTGAATATAAATCGAACTACAAAACACAAATCTTCAAACAGCTTCAAAAAAAAGGATTATGGACAGCCATATTTTTTGTTTTAGCTATTGCTTTTATTCGCAATAACTTAGGTAAGGGAATTGAATATTATTTATTAACGACAGTTAATATAGCTGGTATTTATATCAGTTACTTATTGGTTTTAAAACAAATACATATACATAGCGAGTATGGAGATAAAATATGCTCATTGTTTAGCCAGAGTGATTGTAATAATATTTTGGAATCCGATGCGGCTAAGCTGGGTGGTGTAGTTGGTTGGAGCGAAATAGGATTAGGCTATTTTATTGGAAATATAGTTATTACAGCTTATTTTCCCAATCTAATACCATATATGGTTTTGATAAACATCTTAGCTCTTCCGTATTCATTTTGGAGCATCTGGTATCAAAAATTTAAAGCAAAACAATGGTGCCCGTTATGTCTGATTGTCCAATGTTTACTCGGGATTACATTTTTCCTTAATCTAGGATTTGGATTAATTCAGTTCCCTGAAATAAGTATTTCAGATACCTTATTAACAATTTTACTGTATCTGATACCCATATTGTTAATAAATACGCTAATCCCTAATTTAGGGCAAAACAAGAAAATGGAGCAAATAACGCAAGAATTAAACAGTATAAAAACTGACGAGAATGTATTCTCTGCAATTTTAAAAAAACAACCTTTCTATGAGGTGGATAAAAGTACATCCTCAATCTTATGGGGAAATACAGGGGCAGACATTCTTGTAACTATCCTTACCAATCCTCATTGCAATCCTTGTGCCAAAATGCATAAACGAATAGAAAAAATGTTGGATGAGTCAAGTAATCTGTGTATCCAGTATATATTTTCTTCGTTTGGAGAAGAATTAAATATTAGTAATAAATTTCTTTCTGCTATTTATTTTGAAAAAGAAATTAAAGAGAGGCGCAAAATTTATAGGAGATGGTTTGAAGAGAAGAACCTTAAAAATGAAGAAATTTTTGAAATATATAATGTGAATAAAGAAAGTGATATTGTAAGAAAAGAGTTTCAAAAGCATGAGAACTGGAAAAAGGCAACAGGGATCCGTCCTGCTACGCCGACAATCTTAGTCAATGGATATAAATTGCCGGATAATTATAAAATTGAAGATTTAAAATATTTTACAACATTAGATTTATAAATCTATTCCTTGTAGTTAAGTTGCGGGACTACAGGCTGCAAGCTGATCACTTGTTAATAAGAATCTGCAATATCACTTAAAATTTACTTTTATGAAGAAATTAAGTAAACTAAAGCTTCAAGGTGCTTCAGAATTGAAAGAGTATGAAATGAAAATGATTTTTGGAGGAGAATACTCTTCATCTGGTGGACGTAATTGCAATAGTAGCTGTTCTGATGATTGTGGTAGCAATATGAGGTGTGTAAACGAAACTCCTAATGCCCATAAAGCTACCTGCAAATGTAAGTTGAAGGACTGATATCAGAATCTAAAAAACACTGATCTGAATTCAATAAGCGAGAGTAATCTGGAAGGATTACTCTCATATAAAATATTAATAATATGATAAAAAGATTTTTCCACTTTTTGTTCAGCATTCTAATTTCAACTTCTTTGTTTAGCCAGACAAACAGATCTTTTCATGTGAAAGGATTTACTAATCCCTATTATGAAGGGAAAATGGTTGTACTTAGTTTATACAACGAAAAAAACAATGTCGTTTCTGAAGATTCTACGCGGATAGCAAATGGAAAATTTAGCTTCGAAGGCAAGGAATACAAAAATGGGGTTTCTTATATTGGAATTGCCGATCATTATTATAACAAAGTCATAGCCTTAATTCCGGAAACGGGAATAATCGAAATAGATGTCGACTCTGTAGATCATCATTTAGAAGGCACTCCTATCAATAATAAACTTCAGATGTATAGAGATTCCACACACGCTTATTATGATGATTATTTTAAGTATGACCGGATTCCGCAAAAGTCATCTATAGATAGTTTGATACAATTGAATAACTATATTTCTTATAACAGTTTTATAGGAAATATGATTATAGACAATATTGATAATCCATTAGGTGAATACATACTTTCAGGACATGCAACATCTTGTCCGGACAGTATTTTTGAGAAAATAATAACTAATATAGGAGATAGAAAGACGAACAAATCCATAACAAAGATCATTAAAACCAGAGAGAATTATAAATCACGGGAACTCCTTGTCGGGACTCAATATAAAGACTTTTCAGCATTCGATACCAATGGTATACCTGTTACGCTTGGCGATTTTGTTGGTCGATCGGATTTTTTATATTTGGATTTTTGGGCATCGTGGTGCGGCCCCTGTATAGATGATATTCCTGTCTTAAATAAAATATATGATAAATATAAAACTAAAGGTCTGGAAATTATAGGGATTTCTCTGGATAAAGAGAAAAAGAATTGGATTAATGCGATCAAAAAGCACCAAATTAACAATTGGCTGCATTGTGCAGGTTTAGATGATGCCTGGATTTCCGAAATAAGAAATAAATATAAATTTGATGGTATTCCTTATGGAATATTAATAGATAAGCATGGTGTAATTTTAAGTGTAAACATTGATAGTGAAGATTTGGATGAGTTGTTGGACAAGATTATAAATAGCAGTAACGGGAAATACTTAGGTTATTAAATGATATTTTAGCTATGAGTTTTAGGTGATTAGATATCATCTTCAATAAAACTAGATACAATTAAAAATAAGACAGTTATGTGTTGTTCCATTCTCAATCTATCTTATTATTGATAATTGGGGAAAATTGTATATTGGACTTCTGGTGAGATCAACACTTCAAAACTATTTTATAATAAATAATACTTTTTTATGTTACAAATATTCCCTTCTTCCCGTCAATTAGATGCTATGGATTGTGGTCCGACTTGCCTTCGAATGATCTCGAAGTATTACGGACGTAGCTTTTCGGTTCATTATCTGCGGGAAAAGAGCTTTATTACTCGAGAAGGCGTTTCCATGCTTGGTATCAGTGATGCCGCCGAATCAATCGGCTTCCGCACGAGTGGAATTAAAATAAGCTTTGATCAACTTGTAGCGGAAAAACCTCTACCTTGCATTCTACATTGGAATCAGAATCATTTTGTCGTCTGTTACAGTATCAAAAAGAAACGCAATGGTCATTATGAGATTAAGATTTCTGATCCAGCCGGAGAAAAATATACAATGAACAAGACTGAATTCCTCAAATGCTGGATTAGTTCCTGTTCAGGTGGGGAAGATACTGGCACAGCCCTGTTATTAGATCCGACCCCTGATTTCTACATACAGGATAACAGATTGGATGGATCAAATAAAAGTATCCACTATTTTCTTGGCTATCTCCGTCCTTACAGATCACAGGTCATACAGCTTATTATGGGACTATTAGTCGGGAGTGTACTTTCACTTATCCTGCCATTTCTTACCCAGGCTGCCGTGGATCAGGGGATAGGATATAGCAATCTGAATTTTGTTACACTTGTATTAATATCCCAATTAATCCTTTTTATTACTCAGATAGCAGTTGAATTTATCCGCAACTGGATTACGCTCCATGTCAACAGTCGTATCAGCATATCACTTATTTCAGACTTTCTCTCTAAATTAATGAAGTTACCACTCCGTTTCTTCGATACAAAGAACGTGGGAGATATCATGCAGCGTATCGGGGATAATGACCGTATCAAATCCTTCCTTACGGGTTCTACCCTGACCACCCTGTTTTCGTTTGTCAACTTTATCATATTTACCTTTATCCTTACTTACTATAACCTTACCATATTAGCTATATTTGTTTTAGGCAATGCTTTATATATCCTATGGATACTTTTATTCTTGAGGTATCGCCGGAAACTGGATATGGCACGTTTTTCACAAGCCTCTGCCGAACAAAGCAATCTGGTACAAATAGTAACAGGTATGCAGGAAATCAAGCTTAATAATTGCGAAAAGCAACAACGCTGGAAATGGGAACGTATACAAGTAAAACTCTTCAATATAAGCATTAAAGGACTTGCATTGGGACAATATCAGCAAATGGGATCGGTCTTTTTCAGCCAGACAACCTCACTTTTTGTCTCATTCATTGCCGCCCGCTCTGTTATCGAGGGAGAGATGACATTGGGCATGATGATGTCCGTCAGTTACATTATTGGCCAGTTATCCGGCCCAATCGGACAAGTAATAGGCTTTGTGCAGGCGGCACAGGATGCCAAGATAAGCCTCGAACGTCTAAATGAGATTCACAATAAAGAAGATGAAGAACAAACCATCGGATCGAAAATAAACGAATTGCCTGCACGTAAGTCACTCTATATAGAGGATTTGTATTTCAGCTACGACGGCGCAGACCGGGATTATGTCTTAAACGGAATAAACCTTATTATACCCGAAGATAAGATAACAGCCATTGTTGGAGCCAGCGGAAGCGGCAAGACCACTTTGATAAAACTACTTTTGGCTTTTTATCAGCCTAATAAAGGAAAGATAAAGGTAGAGGATATTCCAATCGATGATATAAATCCTCATTTGTGGAGACATAAATCGGGAGCCGTAATGCAAGATGGCTTCATTTTCTCCGATACCATAGCTAATAATATAGCTGTAGGAGAAGATATCCTAGATAAGAAAAAATTATTACGCGCAGTAAAGATCGCTAATATTAAGGAATTTATAGAATCATTGCCTCTTAAATATGATACTAAAATAGGAATGGAAGGAAACGGTATTAGTCAAGGTCAACGTCAGCGACTTTTGATCGCCCGGGCTGTGTATAAAAACCCTGATTTTCTTTTTTTCGATGAAGCAACTAATGCATTGGATGCCAACAATGAAAGGATTATACTAGATAACCTGAATAGTTTTTATAAAGGAAAGACTGTTGTTATCGTAGCCCATCGCCTCAGTACAGTGCAAAGCGCAGACAACATTGTGGTCATGGACAATGGCAAGATCATAGAAGAAGGAACACATAAGGAACTGACTGATAAAAGAGGAGTCTATTATACACTGGTAAAAAATCAACTGGAATTAGGTATATAACAAAGGCAGAATGAATAAAGAGTTTCAAAGAAATATAAAAGATATCAATAAAATAAAGAATATATCAGAATCCGATAGTTCAGATAAATCTATTGGTTTTACATTGATCGAAACGTCAATAAGTAATACCGATATAGAGCTTCGTAGCGAAGAATTCCAGGAAGTACTGGGTAGTATCCCCTCATGGATATTACGGAGAGGCATTACTCTCATTGCTCTTATTGTATTAGTTATTTTAATAGGAAGTTCCATTTTCAAATATCCTGATATAATAGCTACCACCATGACTCTTACAGGGACTACTCCTGCCTCTGCATTAATTACAAGAACCTCTGGAAAAATACAGGAGTTGAACATACAGGACAGACAAGAAGTGAAAACTGGGGATTATCTGGCTGTTATAGAAAATCCAGCAAACACAGAAGATATACAAGTCCTCAAACAATATATAGAATTATTGAACCAAAATATAGATACTCTAATAACCCTCCCACCCAAAGATCTTAAATTAGGGGCAATACAGTCTCTGTATTCCAGTTTCTATATAAGGCTTTTCGATTACTATGAATTCAAACGCCTGCAATACTATACACAAAAGATTGATTTTATGAAAGAAAAAATCAGTCAATATCAAAACTACCATAAAACCATTGCAGGACAAAGAGCTATAGTGAAAGAGCAGTTCCAACTGGGTAGAAATCAATACCAAAGGGACTCGGTACTGAATAAAAAAGGGGTCATCTCTTCCGAAGAGCTTGAAACAACCCGTAACCAATACCTGCAAGGCTATCTTTCACTGGAAAATATACATTCCACTATCCAAAATACCGAAATGCAGATAACCGGAATGCAGGAAAGCCTGCTTGATACCGAATACCAGTATCAGGATAAAAAGAATCAACTGGAGACACAGCTTAAAACCTATATAGCGCAACTCCTGTCCGAGATACAAGCATGGGAGTTGAATTATGCCCTTGTCACCCCAATAGACGGTCGTGTGACATTTACTAGCTATTGGGTAAAAAACCAAAATGTAACAACAGGGGAAACTGTTTTTACAGTTATACCAAAAGATAATCTGGAAATTATCGGTAAGGCCCAGATGCCGTTAACCCGTTCAGGCAAAGTAAAGCCGGGACAAAAGGTAAATATCCGTTTCTCTAATTTTCCTGACAATGAATACGGTATCATAAAAGGCACAGTAAAGAGTATATCACTGGTTCCAACAAAAAACACACTAGGAGAAACCTATTATACAGTAGAAATTGAACTACCAGATGGATTAAAGACAACCTACGAGAAAGAATTACCTTACCTTCCTGAAATGCAAGCGCAAGCAGATATTGTAACCGAAGATATTTCCTTACTAGAACGCTTTTTTATGCCTTTGAGAAAAATTTGGACAGAAGGAATGGACAACTAACGAATGAATATGAACAACACTAAAATCGTAATATTATGCAAGCTATTATCTTAGCCGCCGGAATGGGGACTCGTTTGAAAGAATTAACTCGGAATAATACAAAATGCATGATTGATATTTCGGGAAAAAAACTCATTGATTATACTATCGATTGCCTCTTAAAACATAATATTCGTAAAATCATTATTGTAACAGGATATTGTGATGATAATTTGGAAAACCATCTGACAATTCAATATCCGACAATACCTATTTCTTTTGTAAATAATCCATTATATAGTCAGACCAATAATATCTATTCGTTGTTTTTGGCTAAAGAATACCTCAATGAAGATGATACTATTTTGTTAGAATCAGATTTAATATTTGAAGAAAAAATAATTAGTAGATTACTTTCAGATCCATATCCTAATCTATCAGTAGTAGCTCCATATCAGTACTGGATGAGTGGAACTATGGTAGAACTGGATAAAGAAAGGAGGATAACATCTTTTATCCTGAAATCAGCCTTTGAACAAACCAATACATCCCAATATTACAAAACGGTGAATATCCATAAATTCAGCAAGAAATTTTCCCGAAACAGATATATTCCTTTTCTGGAAGCTTATACAAAAGCATTCGGAAATAGCCAATATTATGAGGAAGTTCTGGGTATATTAACTCAAATAGAAAAGACTGAACTAAAAGGATTGCCCTTAGAAAATGAGAAATGGTATGAAATAGATGATGTTCAAGACTATCAAGTTGCACAGACACTATTTTCTGCTGAAAAAAATATACTGAATAATTATAAAGAACACTACGGGGGCTATTGGCGCTTCCCTGATATGATAGATTTCTGCTATCTGGTTAATCCATTTTTTCCGACTAAGCAGATCTTAGAGGAGATAAAACAATTTTCTATAACCTTATTGACCTCATACCCTTCAGGAAGCCAGGTTAACAATCGATTAGCCGCAAATTTTTTTAATATAAGTCCTGATTGCATTGTTCTGGCCAATGGCGCATCCGAGCTGATAAAAGCCCTAATGAATATATTACGGGGCAAGACAGGAATTATCTATCCAACATTCGAGGAATATCCCAACTGTTTGGAAGAGCAAGCAAAAGTTTGCTACACCGTAAACTCCGATAATTTTAGTTATGGCTCAAAAGATATAAAAGAATATTTTGAAGACAAGGATATATCATCTCTTCTATTAATAAATCCGGATAATCCGAGTGGGAATATGATAGAGAAGAAGCAGGTTTTAGATCTCCTCTTATGGGCTGGAGAACGTAATATTTTTATGCTATTAGACGAATCATTTATCGATTTCTCAGGTAATGGTCAAGAAGATACTTTACTTGATAATAAGATAATCCAAGATAATCCACATCTGGCTATTATAAAAAGTGTATCGAAATCATACGGAGTTCCTGGTATTCGTTTAGGAATACTGGCTACCTCAAACAAGGATATAATTGACCAAGTAAATAAGCAACTACCCATCTGGAATATTAATTCATACGGAGAATTTTTTATGCAAATTATAGATAGGTATCGAAATGATTATAAGCAGGCCTGTATCCGGTTTATGGAGGAAAGGGAATATATATACAGTGAATTATGTAAAATTACTTATTTGAGAGTTATCCCCTCTAAAGCCAATTATTTTTTATGTGAGGTTACCTCACAATATTCGTCAAAAGAGCTAACCCGAAAACTATTATTGGAATATAATATTTTTATAAAAGACTGCTCCGATAAAAAAGGCATAAAAAACAAAGAATATGTTCGAGTTGCCATTAAAGACAGATTTAATAATAATAAATTATTAACGGCATTAAAAATGTTAAGAAATGAGAACAAATAACTACTTAAAATACCCGCAATTCCCAGATGAAAGAGAGGCAGGGGGAACTCCTCTAAAACAATTAAATATTGTCTTATTCAGACTGCTTAGAATATTTAATTTTATTTGTGAGAAATACAACATTGATTATTGGTTAGATTATGGGACTTTGTTGGGAGCAATACGTCATCAGGGTTTTATTCCATGGGATTATGATATAGATATAGGTATGCTCAGAGAAGACTATAATCTATTTATAGAGAAAGGTGTAAAAGACTTACCTTTTGATATATTTTTTCAAAACCGAGACTCAGATCCTAATATAGGTGAATGGGGCTTTATTGTTGAAGGCCGCTTACGCGATCGGTTCAGTAATAATATTGGCGCCCAAAAGTCCAAAAGTAGTTCAACAAACTGGCATAATGGTATTCAACTTGATATTTTTGTTTATGATTATGATTCAAAAAATGGCTGGTTTTCTAATGGATTTGAGAGAATTCTCAGCCAGTCCAGAATCTATTTAAAACTTGAGGAAATAGAATATTTGGATACGGCCAGCTTTGAAGGGCATGAATTTCCAATCCCGATCGGTTATGATTCTTATTTGAAACGTTGTTATGGTGATTATATGAAGTTGCCCAGCATCGAAGAGCAAGAGAAACTTCCTGATATTGATATTTTTAATTCTTGTGATCATCCGGAAAGCCTGATTTGGAAAGAATTTCACCCAACTAAAATTAAGACTTCCGAATAGATAGAGCAGAGGATTCTGAATCAAAACTTAATTGTATATTGGAACTATTTAATAGTGAAGAAGCCTGGGAAGATAGCCGACGCTATCATGAAACTCCGGTTAAAACAACTCGCCAGAAAAAAGAAAAGCTAAAAAACAGATCCGGTATTTACCAAACACTACCGGCATTCATTTGATAATTCTTGCAAATATTACTTCAACACAATACCCTTTCGGGTATTTATTAAATAAAATCCTTATATTTGTACCCGAAAAGGTATCAAATATGAATAATTTACCATTGAACGAATATGTGAAGACTAAACGCAAGGCGCTTGGATTTTCACGGGAAGAGTTCGCACAGAAAGCAGGTGTAGGGCTTCGCTTCCTGCGTGAACTGGAACAGGGGAAAGAAACCCTGAAAATGGATAAAGTGAACCAGGTATTAAAACTGTTCGGGATGCAGCTCGGCGCTGTGCCGATGGACAGGACTAATTTGATAGAGTAATGAAGCAAGCCGGGATTTATATGCACAATGCTGTTGCCGAAAATTCTTTGGTAAATGAATTTTTCTTTTAACCAGTTATCTGAAGGCGGTATTGAGTCGGCTGGGATAAAATGCATGGGTTCTTGATATCTCCAGGGACTATTTCTTTCAATCCCTCCCTATCTTTCCGGCCACTGGCAATATCCGTACCTTGAGAGTTGATTCCGGCAGAGAATTGTCCAATCTTCAATTTGCTTACTGTTTTATTTTTTATATTTCACTCTTTTATTAGTATTGGCCATATACATTCCGCATCTTTGTCCATTAAATATTATCGGATAATATGAAATTACTGGTTCTTCGTATCTTTTTGCTGGCTTAAATTTTATCGCATATAACATTTCTTTCACTATAGTTCTTAAAGAATCATTATCAATTTTCGGAATAGTTTTTACACAGACAGGAATACCATTTTCATCTATAATTAAAGTGGCAATTACTTTTTCATATGTATTATTCAAAAGAATTTCACATAATTTACAGATTATTGAATCATTTGATTCTTTTAATATTGGCGCTCGCGACCACCTTGTTATTAATAAATCATTATTTATACATCTAAAATAATCTTCGCATTTAACACTGTCCATCGTTTGCCCTTTTAAAAAATAAAGAAGACAAGATTAATAGACTACCTGAAATAAATAATATTTTCTTTACCATCTTCGATGGAATTTTATAAATGAAATTATCCCACTCCCTTATGAAATGGCTTTCCCATCAAGCAAGACATTTATTTTTCATTTCTTTTTAAATTGCTTTTTCTTCTGTTCCACTTTTTGCATATAGTCTTTCCAGTCGGATTCGTTACGCCAAATCCATTTGTTTTCTTTTAACCAGTTGTCTGAAGGCGGTATTGAGTCGGCTGGGGTAAAATGCATGGGTTCTTGATATCTCCAGGGACTATTTGTTTTATAATAGTCATCATCTGCCTTTGATATGATTCTAAAATAAATTCTTTGTATCGTATTTTTGTCTACAACCTTGTATCTTATCTCAGATATGGCTAGTGCCTTTAATAGAGCCGGTTTGTCATATGAATGTACGATAATAGTATCATTTTGGATGGTATATACCCCCCAATCAACTCCCCATCGGATTTGTTTGTTTCCAGACCAATTTAACACAGATTCAGACATATTTTTTTTGATTTCTTCTATGGGGATTCCACTTTTAAATCCGAAATATACCCAAGTTCCATCTTCAAAAAATGTAATTGCTCCATATCGTAATTCTGACGAAATAGGATAATATCCATCAATATTAATCAATGACCTAATGCCTGCGGTTCCCCCTTCAATCTTTATTGTTGAACTCTTTATAACTTCCTTTTGTGAGAAACAAGAAGATAAAGCCAATATACAAATGAATAATACAATATATTTCATAAATATTTAATTAATTATAATAGTTATCGTTCCCATAAAGATAAAGGATTATTATATCCGGAATAGAAATATCCGCCAGTCCTGAAATCATCATAATTTAGAAAATAAGGAGCATTGCCTAGCCATGTATATTTATGTATCAGGTTTTGTGTCAGATTTTGAACCATCGGATGACTAAATCCTATACGGGTTACCTGACGGCCATTTTTACTCCTATATCCGAACCAGGCAGGTGCAAAATGTACACGCCCGTTTATCCAAGCTCCATTTTTATTTTTTCCAAGAAGTGGAGCTTCTCTTTCTAAATCTTTACCTTCTCCATCTTGCTTCCCCCAATTAGTATACAGATATGTACCTATCGAATACCTACCGATATTGAGTTCAACGGCATTTGTACGCCAACGATCTTCTTTATCACCAAGCGCATCATTAGAAAAAGTGAAAGAATGATGGTTGAAATAGCCAGTAATAGAACCTACTTTCTGTGCTCCATATTTCTGCCCTTCAATCTCCGATACCCCATAATATGTTCTTCCATAGCCACCGCCCCAGCCATCAACAGTTGCGGCAGCGTTCCATCCCCAATGATTATTTCCAACCCCAATGCCCGCCCCGATACTGAAGTCTCCATCGGTATAGCTTGCTCCGATATTCATACCTCCTGTCAAGCCGCTTGTACCAAAACCAAGTCCCGGGGATACGGATAATCCGAAGTGGTTGTTGATAGGAATAGTCATCGGTGGCGCAAGTTGATTATATGCTGTACTGAAAGCCATAGATCCCGCGAAGTTCCATGTAGAGCCTGTAATGTGTCCGGAAGCCAAACCGGCGGTATTGTATCCAAGCCAACCCGAAAGAGCACCCATACCACCGGATGCGAATGCTTTCGCTCCCCAATCACCTGTATAAATTCCATATCCAACATAACCGGTAACAAATCCTATTCCGGCAATAAGCAAATCATCTAGTCCAAACCATTCCCCACTCGGGTCCGTATATTTCAGCGGATTATTCAAACAGTAACTATACCGGTTGTAATTCTGGCTAAATTCCGGAAACTGGACATACGGGTCCGGACTCAGGAATCGTCCGAGTACAGGATCGTACATACGCCCGTTCATATCGATCAATCCGAACTCTTTCAGGTGCTCATGTCCGGTGTAGCCGCGATGAAAAACAAAGGCAGAGCCTACCGTGCGGTTACCCCAGGCATCGTAACTCGCATTAAAGATTCCCGAGCCGTTACCGTCGGTGATCTTAATTATACTTCCCAGATGGTCGGTATGCACATAATAAATCCTATCCGTCTGTCCCGGTTGCTTTACATAGACAGCAGCCAATCCGTCGCCGCCGCTTATGTAATACATTTGCATAGTTACCCCGTTTTCGGTAACCGCTTCATAGTCCCCTGCAAAAACAATTGTTTTCTGCAAAACGTTATTCTTTTTCAGTTCGGTTTTCCAGCGTTGTTGGTCAGGACCATATGTGAAATTCAGCAGGAGATTGTCCGCTCCGACCTTCTCACTGATGCTTGCCGCTTTGTTGAATGCCGTATAGGTTATAGCCTGGGTTTCGGATGATGACAGATTGCCCGTATTTTCAACAGATGTAACGGCATGCGGCTTAGTTCCGTAACCATAAATGCCCAGCCCTGTCTTGGAGCTTATGTTCCCGTTTGCCAGATAAGTCATTTTCATTGAGGATACAGCTCCCTGCTTCACCGAGGTAAGCCTGTCCATTTTATCGTAAACAAATGTTTCGGCAGCCGGCAGCATACCGCTACGGGATGTCAGGTTGCCGGTAGCCCCGTCAAATACATAATTCATATCACGTAACACAAACGTTCCTCTATAGGTATCATAGACAGTTCTCAGGTTGGTGAGTAGTCCCTGCGCATTTCGCGTCCGGGTAGCGGTAAGCGTTCCGCCCAGTTGCGTAGTAGTTACCAGGCCCGTCGTTCCTGTCAATTCCCAAATAACCTGTGTACCGGCCAACACTTTTACCAGGTTCCCGTATGCATCATATTGCTTGTTTACCTGTAACCCGTCCGGATAAGTCGTTGCACCCAATTGTCCCTGTGCATTGTAGACGTAGGTATAATCGAGCGTTCCGCTGTTGCCCTCTACCTGCCATTTTTCTGTTAGGATACGCCCGTAGCTGTCATGGGTATAGGCTATATAATTATTGCCGGTCTGCACTTTGGTCAATTGGAGCAGTTCATTACCTGATGTACCATAAGTGTAGGTGGTGGCGACACCGTCGATAGTTGTTGTTATCAGGTGTCCTAAAGCATTATAAGCGTTGGTTGTTACCTTTCCTTTTCCCTCAACCTGTTTTGTCAACCTTCCGGCAGCATCATAAGTGTATGAAATTGTCCCGGCATCCGGGTCAGTTAAAGTAGCCTTATTTCCTACAATGTCATACGTCATGGAGAAAGTGGCGCCATCTGCTACTATATTTTTCGGTTTACCCGACGAATAGTAAGTATAGGCAAGGGATGATGCCGGAGTATAAGCTGCGGTCGTTCCCTGGTCAATAACGGTTTTGATATTACCCCAGGCATCGGAAGTTTTGGTATAGGTACTCCCGTTGGCAACAGTCGTAACCTTTCGGTTGCCGTAAGTATAAGAGGCATTCTGTCCTGTGCTGTTGCTTGACGAAGCTATTCTTCCCTGCGTATCGTAAGTATAGCTCTCGGTAGTAGTGAGGTTTCCTGTTTGTGACTGCACCTGTGAAACCTGCCCTTTCGGGTTATAGGATGTAGTTTTCTTTATACTCATGTTTTTCTCCCCGTAGGATTCCACCAGTACTTCACGCCCTTTATCATCATACCATGTCTTTACCCAGGGCTGTCCTGTTCCTTGGGTAAGGGCATAATAACACTTGGACTGGAAAATGTCCCAACCCCATTGATTTGTTATTTTAGTTCCATCGGGAAAAACAGTGGAGGTTCTGTTTCCCCAATTATTGTATGTATGTGTAGTAGTAAGCACATTGGTTGAAAGCGTTTCATCTTTTTCAGTCAGTACATTGCCCCAGGTATCATAGGTGTAACTGCTTACTGAAGACGCGGGGGTAGTATACGTTTTAGTTAAGAACCGGTAGGTTGCATCATATATATTATTCACCGTAACCGATGTTATTCCTGAACCGCTTTCTTTCGAAGTCAGCATATTACCGGTATTATCATAGGTGTAATCGGCAGTTAATTGCAAGGCAGCGCCTTGATTCTCGATAACATTCGTCCGGTATCCTTTAGTGGTATTGTATGTAATGGCTGTCTTTTGCGTAAAGGCGGCATCATCATCAGTATGTTTTTGGGTTGAAGTAATCAATTGGGGTTTATAGCTTCCACCTGCCAGTATGTAACTGCCGTATTGCACGGTCTTATACATATTGTTGCCGAAGTCTGCTTTTTCCTCTTCCTGATAACCATAAATGGTATTAAATATAAAGGTTGTGGTAACGGTATTTCCCTCCAGGTCTTTATCCGTTTTGGTCGAAGGATAGGCGAAATATTTTTTAGAGCCTTTGTCCACAACCGTCAGTGTCGCATTTGTTTCGGCGGTCTTATCCCCTACCGTTGTTTTGGAGTATGTCTCGGAAGGTATATAGAAGCTTGTATTCCATGTCCTGACACCCGATTCGGTGACTATGCCAAGTGTGATATTATCCACTTTCTGAGAGGTAAGCCCCAATATTCCCTTTCCTTGCAAATGTACTTTCAGTCCGCTGTATTGGTAATTAGTCGTCACATCTCCGGCAGCGCCGTTACTGACAGATACCGATTTAACCGCATGGAATGGAACCATGTAATCGGCCACAGGGTAAACACTTCCCGTTCCTTTGGTATAAATTCCTCCATTGGCAAATGAGGCGTAGCTAATCGTAGTCCTGCCGCCATAACTGTCCGTAATCGTGCCTACTTTTCCTGCATCCGCGGAGAAATTACTGTTCCTGTATAACCGCCATACAGGATCGCTGTTCGCATTTGTGCTGTTGTAACAATCGTAGCCATAGTTCATCAGTTCTACTTGCCCGTCTCCGTTAAAATCACCTGTTAAATAACGATAGGATAGCCCGTCATCTGTCTTGCTTGACGTAGCCGACTTAACTTGTGTAAGTGTAGTTCCGTCCGAACGCATCCAGTAAGTATAGGTTTTGCTCAATAGCGAGTACATTGCCTTGGTAATAAGCACATCGTCTTTTCCATCGGAATCAAAATCAAATACCATGCATTCAAATTTGTCATCGTCGCTACTGGTGGAACTTTGATCGTAAGCATAAATCGAACAAGCTACCGATCTGGAGAATGTGCCATCACCGTTATTGAGGGCAAAATACCAATTAGTATCATTTGTGTCATTTGTTATATAATCCATTAGTCCATCGCCGTTAAAATCTCCGGAACGTATCATCGTCCAGTAACCTGCGCCGAAATTACTTCCCGTTGTTTTTTTACTGTCGGTAAATGTGGATGTGCTTATTCCGCTACCTTGGTTCCAGAAAATAGTATATCCGCCACTGTAGAATATCATCATATCATCCAGTCCGTCTCCATTAAAGTCCGAGACAAACATCTTTTCAGGGTTAGTGGGTAAAGTAAGTTCGAAAGTGGCTTTATATAATGTGGTTCCGGAATCCCATCCTACTATTGCTCCCGAATATTTATTATTATAGTGGCCCTTTTCCATATATATGACATCCCCTTTCCCATCCTTATTGAAATCACCTGTTGCATTGAGTGGCATTTCAGTGCTATACTTCAGGGTAAAGACAAATCTGCCGGATATAGAACCATAATAAGTAAAAGAGAAATCTGCCCGTGTGCCATCATTCGTTAAATTTGGTATGAATAATTCATTTACGCCATTACCATCGAAGTCGACAGCAGAAAATCCGCCTTTTTGCTGACTCCAGTATCCCATATTAAAACTGCTGCCGATAGAGAAATTCTCACCGGTCATAAACTGTACATTTCCGGAGGAGTTGAGTGAAGCATAATATATATATGCGTGTGTATCATTAGTAAATGGAGTATTAACAGAAGCTATCCCTACTATATCCGTCAGCCCGTCCCCATTGAGATCTCCGGAAGTGAACCGTTGTTCTTCAAAATTAGCCGTGGGATAACTTGAAGCGGCATTTACTGTAGGTTGACTAACTGATCCGGAAAAAGAAGGCAGATATATCCAGTTTAATGTAATAGGTATTAAGGCTTCTCCCACCGCATTTTTTACAGTTACGCCTGTCAGGCGTGAGTATTTGGTTGCCGTGCCATCATTGGTGTTATTATACATTAAATCATAGTTGCGGTAAGTATTACTGCCGGTTTTGGTCGTGATTGTTTTCAACCGGTAGTTCATCTGTCCTTTTATATTGCCTTCAAGGAAAAAAGGAGTAACATCACTACGGGATTCGTAACTGAAAGTAATCGTATTGGATAAGCCTGTGGATGAATTTTTATTCGTCCCGTAAATAATCGTATTAGGGCGCATGAAGTTATCCGTATTGGAATAGGTGTATGACATTGTATTACCCAAAGGGTCTTCCGCATAATCCAAATACCATGAATATATCCGTGGCGAACTACCGGAGGTATAGCTTAGCCTACCGGATGTGGTATTGCCATAATAATATTTCATACCATCGGGTGCCTGTACTTCAAGCCATAGATTAGCTGTGGAGGTATTGTATGTACCATGAACGATCACTTTTGTAAAAGGGTCGGATTCCGGATAAAATACAGTTCCTTCCAATCCGGCCGTTCCGGATGAATAGTAAATCAACCGCTTCCCATCAAGGTAGAATGCATCATCGGTCATATAGGTAAGTGGTTTAGCCATACCGTCGTGATAAATATTTTTCGGCCCGCGGGTAATTACCGACAAACCGGATATATTACATCCCCATCCGGCGATACCATTACCTGACTGGCTGTTATAAACGATAGAGAGGTTTGGCTGCATACCGCCTACTCCCAGCGGAACTTCAATAGGGATTGAAAACGTAGCTCCACCAGTAGGCGATACGCCAAACGTTCCATTGATGCCACCTACAGCCTCGGATTTGTAACTTGATGTATCCGGCACATCGGGATAATTAAATTCATTTGCTTGCCCATACAGTATTGTTAGGCTTGACAAAGTTGACAGTATGACGAGTAATATCTTTTTCATAATAAATTACTATCAAATTTTGCTTAATTTTTAATTATTTTCCACGAGGAAATTTTCCCATCAAGGCTAATTTGCATGATGTATACGCCGTTGGCTTTAGAACTGATATCTATACTTTCCCGGTCAGAACTGATAGCATTCCTTGTTATAACCTGTCCATTTATATTATAGATAGTTATATTTCCTTTCTGTCTATTGGCGGCATCAGGGATTTCTATTGTCAACTGTCCTTTTGTCGGGTTGGGATATATCTTAACTTCGACAATGTCATCCTCCAAAACAGAAGGTTTTATATCCGCTATGCCGGATTTTAAGTTTGCTTGCTGTGTATTAAGGGTGATTGTCCTTGTTATCCTGTTTCCCGCAACATCATAACTATAATAATTTGAATTGGATGCCGGCATATTACCCTGAAGGGAAATAGTCAATTTCCCCGGTACATCCGGCACACAACAGCTACAGTCCAGATAAGTAGGATTTGCAAAAATAGTTGAAAATATATCCTGTCCCAGCATACTGGAATGTACAGGAGCAACACCGATATTGTAATTACCCGGAGGAAGCAACATTTCGTGGGAAGTCCGGACTACTTCTATATATTCTGTCGGTATTATTATAATACCTGCTATAGTGGTTGTGGATGGCCCTTCATAACTGACGTCTATCTTCAACCTCGTAGGGCGAGTCAAAGGTAAGTAATACAAAACAGCACAGCCAAAAGTAGATTTACTCCAAACCCTGGTCTCTTCAAACGTAAAAACCTCGGGGATCGGACTCTGAAAACTAAAAAAGCTGTTTATTGTTCCCTGCCCGGAGGTTATTACTAACCCTGTTTGGGCTGAAATGGAATTGATAATAAGCCAGAATATGACAAAAGATAATATCTTGATGGTTTTCATAATATTGGGGATTTAATTTATCCTATGTATGTATAGATAATGTTTATTTTTGTCGAAAAAAATGTAGAGATATCCTTTCTTTATTATTTATCTTTAGGTCTGATATATCCTACCGGGTTATGCGATTTTAGTTCGGCCCGTCGTTTTATTAACACATCTCCGGAGCGGTGAGTGTTAAGTTTCCCGCAGATAGATATTAGAAAGGATAATGTTCTTGTCTTCATTGGACTGGGCGCTAGTTTTTTTTACATTTAAATGTTAAAATTAATTGTTTTTATATAACCAATATATTATCCGGATATGTTTGACAACATAGAAAACGGAAGAAGAAAATATACAGCCATTGTATCTCTATACTTTTGTAAATTAATTGTTCCCATGGTTCAAAAAAGCTATACCCTTTTGGGCCTTATAACTCTTCACTGTAATATCTAATTCTTTTGGCTTTAAGAAAAGTTCTCCGGTTAAATCATTTAGTTATTAGAAATTTCCTCAATTAGCATAAGGTAATTATTTCCCCCAATGCCTTTCGAAGTTTATATATGATAATTTAAAAATGCAGCTAATTTTTTAGTGTCCCATCAATATAATTTTTCCACTTAAAATGCAGGGAAAAAACTTATTTATTTTAAAACCTAAATCTTTCGGGTAACATCGCTCATTAAACGTCGAATCCTTTTCTATCCTATTCTTTACCGTATAAAACGGTAAAAAATGGCCAGACAACTTATAGCCCGCGGGCAGGTAAATATACAAACCCTGAATGACGCCTACACAATCAACCAGTCGGTAAGCAGTTGCGTGTTCGCAGCGGCAAGCAAAGGTACGGTATTAAATGCGGTAAGCATCATGTCGACAATCAAAGTAATGAAGGGGGATACGGACTTCACAGCATTTACTATCGGCTCAATAAGCAAGCCTGTGGGATTCTCCGCAGTTACCGTAAACAATGCAGACAAGACTATAACCTATACGGTTGCGGCCTATACAGCCAACCTTCCTGATAACGGTACCATTACCATACCCCTTACCAATATGTCTGTTCAGGATTTACACCTGATTCCCTTTTCATCACTTTTCCTTCATTATGGAATTGTGGCACCAAAATCCGGATACAAAGGTATTAACATTTTTTAATATCAATACTCATAATTTTATTTTTACATTAAATAGCATATAAGTAATTTTTATTCCGTAAGTATGAATCACGATCTTCTCAGTCCCTGCTGCTTTTTAACCGTAATATCCCTATTGAAAAATTTTATAATTAAACACACATTGACAGATACCAAAACTTTGTAGTAATAAAATTCGTTATTACTTTTACCACCCAATAATAAAAATAGTTAGGGGAAAATAAATATATCATGTTTCAGATAGAAGTAAAAGACGTATATAAGTCATTCAAAGATGTACATGCCGTAAAAGGTATTTCTTTTGCAATACATCCCGGAGAATTTGTTGCTTTACTTGGGCCTAACGGAGCCGGAAAAACAACAATGGTTGAAATGATGGAAGGATTAAAAAAACCGGATTCGGGAGAAATTTTGCTGCAGGGTAAAAATTGGCAAAAAAATGAAAAAGAACTTCGGTCAATTATTGGTCTGTCATTACAAGAAACACGTTTTTCCGATAAGCTGACTGTCTTTGAAACCTTACGCCTGTTTGCCAGTTTTTTCCGGCTTGGCGAAGAACGAGCGAATGAGATTATCGAATTGACCGGACTGGATAGTAAACGAAAGTCGATGGTAGGAACACTTTCAGGAGGACAACGGCAACGGCTTGCTTTGGGTGTAGCATTATTAAATACTCCACAAATTCTTTTTCTGGATGAACCTACTACCGGACTCGATCCCAATTCACGGCTCGACCTTTGGAATATTCTGAAGGAATTAAAAGACAGCAGGGAAACCACTCTCATCCTGACAACCCATTATATGGAAGAAGCGGAATCGCTTTGCGACCATATCATAATTATTGATGAAGGGGAAATATTAAAGGAAGGGAAACTGGAAGAATTGCTAGACGAGAATTCCCGAAATCTCGACGAATTATTTATCAGTCTCACAGGGAAAGCTCTTCGTGAGAATGGAAATGTCATGCTGTAATAAATACTTGTACACTTTCAATTATTTCAATAATGGAACCAATCAAAAACAATCAATTATATCAACTCTTCAAGACCCAATTCCTGCTGACGATCCGTGAACCGGAAGTCCTTTTTTGGGGCATGATTTTCCCGGTGCTTATCTCTATTGGGTTGGGCCTGGCTTTTACACAGCAAACAGAATCAAAATTTAATGTTGTTCTTGTTGAGAAAAATAAGACAGAATTAGATTCACTTCTCAACATTTATGCTACAAATGCGCAGAGCAAAGGAGAAAATATCCAAAATTGGAAAGTCAGTAACAAAACACTGGGTAATACTGTATTTAAGTTTTTAGAAAGCGACTGGAATTCAGCTATCATATCACTAAAGAGAGGTGAAGCAGATGTGATTGTTACGGATTCGTTGGGTAAAGCCGTTTATCATTTCGATCCGCTCAATACTCAGTCTCAATTAGCATATATGAAACTTTCGGCATTGGTGAAATCACCCGATTCAAGTATGAATGCTGAGAATACGGATATAGAACCATTAACATTGATGGGTGTTCGTTATATCGACTTCCTGATTCCGGGACTGATTGCTTTCGGGTTGATGAGTTCTATCATGTGGGGCATTAGCTATACAGTTATAGAACGGAGATCTCAGAAATTATTAAGGCGCATGGTTGCGACCCCGATGAAAAAATCGAATTTTTTGTTTGCATTGATGTTTGTCCGTATTCTCATGAATGTAGTTGAATCTCTGATCCTGTTGTTTTTTTCCTGGTTAATATTCGATATCCATATTCAGGGTAATATCGGAGCGTTGATTGTTTTATTTCTGGCAGGAAATCTTGCTTTTACCGGAATCGCTATCCTGGTTGCATCCCGCACTACTAAAACGGAGGTCGGCACCGGATGGATCAATGCTGTACAAATGCCTATGATGTTGTTATCAGGTATTTTCTTTAGTTACCATAATTTCCCCGAATGGAGTATAGGAGCCATTAAGTTACTCCCTCTGACAGCACTTACCGATGGAATCCGGAGCATTTTTAATGAAGGAGCCGGATGGATGGAAGTGATTTATCCGACTTGTATATTATCTGCTCTCGGACTTATCTGTTTCGCTATAGGTATGAAACTATTTAAATGGAATTGAATCTACGATTCTCATCATTCATTTTTTTGTAGTCTATACTAAGCTGAATTACTATTTTGTAAAGGTTGAGTACAGATACCTACAATATGATATTTATTGTTAGTATTAAGATGGTGAAATAATTATAATAATAGTTCCAGAGTTAATCACTAGCCGCCAAATAAGATAACAATACTTCAGGCAGGAGCCTATCATAATGAGAATGTTTTTCTCATTATGATAGGCTCCTTTAATTTACTCACCGCACCATTTACATTACAACACATTTATATCCAGACACATTAGCCTGTCCATCTTTCTTTGGCATATAAATAGCATATAGAGAAGAAACGATTAAAAGGATTTTATAAGTATAACTAAAAAAGAAGAATATGCTTACAGTGATATTAATAATAGCAGGTATTGCCTGCTTCGGATTATTTTATAAAACAATAGATTTTTTTGAAAAAATATAAAATTTACGATTATGATTCCATTATTTATTATAGCAATAGGGGTGTTTTGTTACATCTGCTACGTTTTGGTACGTCCGGAAAAATTCTGATAAAATAACAGACAAGAAAAATATAAGAAAATATGAACACAGAAATTTTAGGCATAATTGTAATGTTTGTTCTATCTGTAACTCTGGCAATACCTTTAGGAAAGTACATCGCAAAAGTTTATGGAGGGGAAAAGACATTCTTTGATCCCGTCTTCAATCCGATAGACAGGCTATTATATAAATTGGGAGGAATTAACCCTCTGGCAGAGATGACCTGGAAGCAACATCTTGTAGCATTACTCACCATTAATTTTGTCTGGTTTTTACTGGGGATGCTGATCTTAATGACACAAGGCAGTCTCCCTTTGAATCCGGATAATAATCCGGATATGTCTCCTGATCTGGCATTCAATACAACTATATCCTTTGTGGTAAACTGCAACCTGCAACACTACTCAGGGGAAACAGGTATATCATATCTGGGGCAAATGTGGCTGATGTTCCTTCAATTTGTTAGCGCAGGTACGGGTATGGCAGCGGCAGCAGTTGTATTCAGGGCTTTCCGGGATAAAAGCACTACTCAGTTAGGTAATTTCTATGACTATTTCATAAAATCATGTACCCGCATTTTACTGCCTGTATCTTTTGTTATAGCCATCATACTCGTGTTCGAAGGTACTCCGATGACATTTGAAGGAAAAGACAGTATCACTACATTGCAAGGGAATACGGTAGAAGTATCCAGAGGACCTGCAGCTGCATTTATAGCCATCAAACATGTAGGAACAAACGGAGGCGGTTTCTTCGGGGCTAACTCAACTCATCCGTTCGAAAATCCTTCTTATCTGACCAACATGGCTGAAATGTTTGCGCAGTTTGTTATCCCGATAGCCATGATTTTTGCTTTTGGCTATTTTACAGGAAGAAAGAGGCTCGCGCGAATGATACTTGGTATAATGACGATCGGATTCTTATTACTCGTTATTCCGAATATAGCAATGGAAATAAATGGCAATCCCGCAATATCAGCGATGGGCGTTGATAATTCACCGGGAGCGATGGAAGGAAAAGAAACCCGCATAGGAGCTGCTGCTTCGGGATTCTGGAGTATTGTCACGACCGTTATTTCCACAGGCTCTGTCAACTCTATGCACGACAGTACGATGCCATTGTCAGGTATGAACCAGTTATTGGCTATGATGGTCAACTGCTTTTACGGTGGAGTTGGAGTTGGCATACTCAATTTCCTTATATTTATAATCCTCGCTGTATTCGTCAGTGGATTGATGGTTGGACGTACACCCGAATTCTTAGGGAAAAAGATAGAGGCCCGGGAAATGAAAATAGCCATGATTATTGCGCTGATACATCCGTTCCTTATTCTGGCAGGAACAGCGCTTGCGACAGCCTTTCCCGGCGAGGGGGCATCCACCCTTAATAATCCCGGATTCCACGGATTCAGTGAAATACTTTATGAATACACTTCATCTTCAGCAAACAATGGCAGTGGGTTCGAAGGATTAGGTGATAACACGCTGTGGTGGAATATAAGTACCGGAATCGTATTGATATTATCCCGCTTCCTTCCGATAATAGGCCCGGTAGCCATTGCCGGACTTTTGGCTGAAAAGAAGTTTATCCCCGAAGGTGACGGTACATTAAGAACCGATACGGCGACGTTTGGCACAATGGTATTTGCCGTTATCCTTATTATCGCATTGTTGTCCTTTTTACCGGCTCTAACCTTGGGGCCTGTTGCCGAATACTTCACCTTGTATTAAATATTATAAAGAATATGAATAAGAATCAATCTTTGTTTCAGAAAGAATTAGTGCAGGAAGCACTTAGAAAATCTTTTGTGAAACTGAATCCTAAAATAATGTTCCGCAATCCGATTATGTTCACTGTGGAGATCGGGACAATAATTATGTTTTTCGTTAGCCTATGGACTTTATCCGGAGAAACTTCGCAAGGTAGTTTCGCTTACAATTTCATTGTCTTTCTCGTTCTCCTGGCGACTGTATTATTCGCCAATTTTGCTGAAGCTATTGCTGAAGCACGGGGAAAGGCCCAGGCTGATAGTCTACGGAAAACGAGAGAAGAAACCCCGGCAAAACTTCAAGACGGGAGCATCGTATCTTCCGCTCTATTAAAGAAAGGAGATGTCTTTGTTTGTGAAGCCGGAGATATTATTCCTGCCGATGGGGAGATCATTGAAGGGCTTGCTACAATAGATGAAAGTGCCATCACCGGAGAATCCGCACCCGTTATCAGGGAAGCTGGAGGAGATAAAAGTTCGGTAACAGGAGGCACAAAGGTTTTGTCGGATAAAATAATAGTACAGGTCACAACCCAGCCCGGAGAAAGTTTTCTGGATAAAATGATCGCATTGGTAGAAGGTGCAAGCCGTCAGAAAACGCCGAATGAGATCGCTTTGACCATACTCCTTGCGGGATTTACACTTGTATTTATAATTGTCTGCGTTACGCTGAAGCCTTTTGCCGATTACGCGAATGTTTCGATTACAATTGCGGCCTTTATCTCACTATTTGTATGCCTGATACCTACGACCATCGGCGGGTTATTGTCTGCCATCGGTATTGCCGGTATGGACAGGGCATTACGGGCAAATGTAATTACTAAGAGCGGAAAGGCCGTAGAAACCGCGGGAGATATCGATGTCCTGCTTTTGGATAAGACAGGGACTATTACAATCGGCAACCGTAAAGCAACTCATTTTTACCCTGCCGATGGAGTAAATAATGATGAGTTTGTCAGAATTACCGTTCTAAGCTCATTAGCAGATCAGACACCCGAAGGCAAATCAATCGTCGAACTGGCTCAGGTGAATCCGTCTAATTACGATATGCCTGCATCCCGTTTCAAGTTTATAGAATTCACGGCAGAGACACGTTGCTCAGGTGTTGATGTCGGAGATATGCAGATACGCAAAGGAGCTGCCGATGCTATCCGGTCATTAGCCGAAAGAAACGGAAACCCATATCCGGAAGATGTAGCCAACATGGTGAAAATAATTTCAGAGAACGGAGGTACACCTTTGGTCGTATCGGTTAATAATAAGATTGTCGGTACGATTGAATTACAGGATATTATTAAACCCGGCATACAGGAACGCTTCGAACGCTTACGCAAAATGGGAATAAAAACAGTTATGGTAACCGGAGATAATCCGCTGACAGCAAAATATATTTCGGAAAAAGCCGGAGTCGATGATTTTATCGCGGAAGCCAAACCCGAGGATAAGATGAACTATATAAAAAAGGAGCAGAATGAAGGGCGGCTGGTTGCAATGATGGGTGACGGTACAAACGATGCACCTGCTCTCGCACAGGCCAATGTGGGTGTAGCCATGAACAGCGGGACTCAGGCAGCAAAGGAAGCCGGTAATATGGTGGATCTGGACAATGACCCTACTAAACTGATAGAGGTGGTAGAAATCGGTAAGCAGTTGCTAATGACAAGAGGTACACTTACTACATTCAGTATTGCGAATGATGTCGCTAAATATTTCGCCATTATTCCGGCATTGTTCATTACAGCCATCCCGGCTTTGCAAAGCCTCAATATCATGAGATTGAACAGTCCCGAAAGCGCTATACTTTCAGCTATTATCTTTAATGCAATAATCATCCCCATTCTGATTCCGTTGGCATTAAAAGGAGTCGCCTACAAACCGATAGGAGCATCGGCTCTGTTAAGACGAAATCTACTTATCTATGGTCTGGGAGGAATCCTTGTTCCATTTGCAGGAATCAAGTTGATAGACATAATCGTATCATTATTCATCTGATAAAAATAAAGAAAATGAAACAGCATATTATTCCGGCCATCAGGCTGACAGTCGCTACACTATTACTCTTTGCGGTTGTATATCCGGTTGCGGTTTGGGGGATCGCCCAACTTTCCCCAAATCAGGGCAAGGGAGAGATAATAGAACTCAATGGGAAAAAATATTACTCGAATATCGGGCAATCATTTACGGATGACAAATATTTCTGGTCACGGCCATCGGCTGTCGATTACAATGCAGCGGGTTCCGGGGGGAGCAATAAAGGTCCATCCAACGAAGAATACCTGGCACAGGTTCAGGCGCGCATAGATACCTTTCTGATACATAATCCGCAGGTAAATAAACCGGAAATCCCGGTTGATATGATAACAGCCAGCGGAAGCGGCCTTGATCCTGATTTTTCGGTACAGGCAGCAAAGGTGCAGGTGAAAAGAATAGCAAAGATCCGTCATATGGAAGAATCTAAATTGCTTGAGTTGATTGACCGGGAAACTGAAAAACCATTACTTGGTTTATTAGGCCCTGAAAAGATTAATGTATTAAAGCTAAACATAGCATTGGATAACTTATAATAATAAAGCCGATTTAAGAGTGTGTCTAAATTTTGCAATGAATAATGAATTAAATTATCTGTATATAAATGATTTAATGTGATATATGAAGAATAAAAATTACCGTCGAAAAATGAGTGAAACCTGTTACCTTTGTTACTTTTTAACAGTTACGAGTTACTTCGCCCTGCGGGCAGTTACAAGTTACGAGTAGACGAGATACAAGTTGTTAACTGAAAAACCTGTTACCTTTGTTACTTTTTAACAGTTACGAGTTGTTCACTGTTTACTGTTTACTGATATTTTTATACTTTTATTTTATATAAAAAACTACTTTTAAAGCAGATTGTTTCATACTAAGTATCTAAGAACTAATTTGAAGATCGTACTAAACGATGGATAAAGATAGAAAAAGCGCTGAATATTTTCTCAATTTGATAAAGCAATCGAAAAGAGGTAAATTTAAATTATATATCGGGATGATTGCCGGTGTGGGCAAAACTTACAGGATGCTGCAGGAGGCGCATATCCTTCTGGATGGAGGCGTAGATGTAAAAATCGGCTATATCGAAACCCACAACAGACGCGAAACTATGGTGTTATTGGATGGAATACCTGTAATTCCCAGAAGGAAAATCTTTTATAAAGGCAAAGAGCTGGAAGAACTGGATGTACAGGCTGTTATAAATTTACACCCCGAAGCCGTAATCATAGATGAACTGGCTCATACAAATATAGAAGGCAGCAAAAACGAAAAACGCTGGCAGGATGTACTTGAAATACTCGAAGCCGGCATCAATGTTATCAGTGCAGTAAACGTTCAGCACATAGAGGGACTGAATGAGGAGGTCAAAAAGATCACAGGTATAGAAGTTGCAGAGCGTATTCCCGACCGGATTGTAGCTATGGCGGATGAAGTTGTGAATATAGATTTGTCTGCCGATGATCTGGTGACCCGACTTAAAGATGGGAAAATATATCCGTCTGATAAGATACAGGCTGCATTAGCTAATTTCTTTAAGACCGAACACATACTTCGCTTACGGGAATTAGCTTTAAAAGAGGTCGCGAGCCATGTGTTGAAGAAAGCTGACAATGAAACTTTTTCATCTCAGCCCGGATTACATAAAAACTTTATGGCATGTATTGGCAGTAATGGAAAGAAAGCCAATAACATAATCCGTAAAACCGCTCGTCTGGCCAGTTATTACAGTGGTGAATGGTATGTGCTGTATGTGCAGACTCCGAAGGAAGGGGCAGATAAGATAGCCCTGGACAGCCAGCGGAAATTAATAAACAGCTTCAAGATGGCTGTTGAATTAGGAGGACAGGTAATACAATTAAAGCACAAAAATATACCGAAAACTATTTTGGAACAAGCCATTAAAAAAAATGTATCGACAGTCTGCATCGGAATGCCTTACATCAGCAGATGGCGTATGCTATTGTATGTCGCCACATATAAGAAAATATTAAGTGAATTAAAAAAAGAAGGTATAGACCTGATTATTCTGTCATGAAAATAAAGACCAAATTAACATCCGGAGTTGGACTGCTTTTCTGCCTGATTATATTATTGGCAGGTGTCAGTATCTGGTATATCAACGATCTGAGGAGAGATACCAGAAATATACTTATGGCGAATTATAATACGTTGGAATACTCCCGGAATATGCTGCTTGCCCTGGATGAGATGAGAACTGATCCGGGAGCAGTATCCGCATTTGAAGCAAATTTAAAAAAGCAACTGAAAAATGAAACCGAAATAGGAGAATCCGATAAAACATTGCAAATTTCAAATCTTTTCTCGGATTTGAAGCGTAATACAGAAAACGACAGCCTAAAGGTCATAATACGAAAGGATATTGCAGCCTTAATGAAACTCAACATGGACGCTATTGTTCAAAAGAGCGAGATAGCAAATAATACAGCGGAGAACGCCATCATCTCGATCATTATAACCGGAGTCCTGTGTTTTCTTATTGCTTTCACTTTGCTTGTCAAACTACCCGGAAACATAGCAAACCCTATCCTTCAGTTAACTGCAAGTATAAGAGAAATAGCCAATCAGAATTACCGGCAACGGCTAAACTATGAAAGTCATAATGAGTATGGAGATCTGGCTAAATCTTTCAATATAATGGCTGAGAAACTGGAAGAATATTCAAACAGCAGACTTGAGAAAATACTCAAGGAAAAGAAACGGGTTGAAACGCTTATCAATAATATGCACGATCCTGTTATCGGGCTTGATGAAAATAAAATTATTATTTTCATCAACGATGAAGCATTAAAAATAACAGGACTGTCCCGCAATGAGATTTTAAATAAACCGGTTCAGGATATCGCTGTCACTAATGATCTGATCCGTACACTTATTGTTGATCTGATTGATCCTTTAGCAAAAAAAGACGAGGCCCCGTTAAAGATCTTTTCTGATGATAAACAATCTTATTTTGAAAAAGAAATCATCCATATAGAGATCAATAAAACAGGAGAAAATATAACAGAACTGATCGGCTATGTTATCCTGCTAAAGAACATCACTATTTTCAAAGAACTTGATTCGGCTAAGACGAACTTTATCGCTACTATATCTCACGAGTTGAAGACCCCGATATCTTCAATAAAGATGAGCACACAGTTGCTTGAACACAATGAAACAGGAGTATTGAACGATGAACAAAAACAGTTAGTGGAAGGCATAAAAGAAGACAGTACACGACTTTTACAAATCACCGGAGAACTACTCAATATGTCTCAGGTAGAAACAGGAAATATTCAATTGAATATTCAATCCACAGACCCCGGGCTTATAGTCAGATACGCTATTGATACCATACAGTTACAGGCAGAGCACAAGAAGATAAAACTTCAGCTGGATATGGAACCCGGTATTCCATCGATTGTGGCTGACGCCGAAAAAACAGCTTGGGTCCTTATTAATTTTCTGACTAATGCCATCCGTTATTCAATGGAAGATAGTGAGATTATAGTTTCTTTGAAAAAAGAAACTAAAGGAGCTTTATTCTCCGTAAAGGATTTTGGTAAAGGAATCGATTCCAGATATAAGAAAAAAATATTTGAGCGTTATTTTCAAATACCGGGAAGTTTAAAATCGGGATCAGGTCTGGGACTGGCTATCAGTAAGGAATTTATCGAGACACAGGGAGGAACAATCGGGGTGGATAGCGCCCCGGGTATGGGAAGTACATTCTTCTTTATTATTCCATACGGTAAGCTCTAAGGTTTCAAACCTATTTATTAACTTGCCTGGCATAACAACAATAGAAGGGTTATCTCTTTGGAATATATTCTTAAAAGCATGCTGTTACTAAAAAACGACCAAAATGAGAAAGATATTATTGATTGATGATGAAGAAAAACTCCGTAAACTGATGGCCCGGATCATCGAACTTGAAAAGATAGAAGTATCTCAGGCAGAGAATGCAACAGCGGGGTTGAAGCTATTGGAGAAACAGTATTTTGATGTTATCATTTGTGATGTCAAGCTACCTGATGCTAATGGTGTCGATCTGATTCCTCAGATAAAAAGAATACAACCTTTGGCCGAGATTATTCTTCTGACGGCATATGGGAATATTCCGGATGGCGTTCAGGCAATAAAGAACGGGGCTTTCGACTACATAACAAAGGGAGATGACAACAACCGTATAATACCTTTGATATACAGGGCATTGGAGAAAGCAGAACTATTTAAACGGGTAAACCAGCTTGAACAAAAAATTGAACAAAAATATTCCTTTGACAATATTATAGGGAGATCTACCCCTATTCTTTCTGCAATAGAAATGGGACGTAAAGTAGCACAAACAGGTGCTACTGTATTATTAACAGGAGAAACCGGAACGGGGAAAGAAGTTTTTGCCCAATCGATACACTACGGAAGCCAGCGAAAGAATAAGCCCTTTGTCGCCATTAATTGCTCTGCCTTTAGTAAAGAGCTATTGGAAAGTGAGTTATTCGGGCACAAAGCAGGAGCTTTTACCGGAGCTTTAAAAGATAAAAAAGGTCTTTTTGAAGAAGCTCACCAGGGAACTATTTTTCTGGACGAGATCGGAGAAATGCCGGTTGATTTACAGGCTAAAATATTAAGGGTACTCGAAACGAAAGAGTTTATAAAAATAGGAGAAACCAAATCTCAAAAGGTAGATGTAAGGATCATTGCCGCTACCAATCGAGTTTTAGAGGACGAAATTGAGACGGAGCATTTTCGCCGGGATTTATTTTATCGATTATCTGTATTCCAGATACATTTACCGCCTCTGAGAGAACGCATTTCAGACATAAAATTGTTTGTAAGTGAATTTGTAAATCTGTTCGCAACCAAATCCAACAAAAGAATCAATATAATTTCTCAGGATTATTTAAAGTTATTGGAACAAAGTAGCTGGAAAGGAAATATAAGGGAATTAAGAAATGTTATTGAACGCAGTGTGATCCTAACCGATGATGATACCTTAAATATCGAGACATTACCTTTGGAGATACGATATCCGGGTACTAATTCACCTGAATTTATAACAACCCTGGCTTTATCAGATATCGAAAGGCTGCATATCAAAAAGATTTTAGATTACACGAAAGGAAATAAAGCCGAGGCTGCCCGAATACTCAAGATAGGAATAGCCACACTTTATCGTAAAATAGAGGAATATAAACTGTAAGAAACCAATGGAACAAAAAAGCTACACTTTCTTAGCTGATCAAACCCAATGCAGAAGCATATTTTACAGCCTCCATGGAATTATTTACATCTAACTTTTCTAATATCCTTTGCCTATGTGTATTAACAGTGTGGACACTGATAAATAGCTGTTCTGAAATTTCCTTACTAAGCAAGCCTTCTTTTATTAGCTGTAAAACAGCGATCTCTCTGGTGGTAAGATCTGATTTTTTTCGGGATAATAGGTTCTCAATAGAAAAAAACTTATTCTCTTTTACGTTTAAGATATGGCATCTCACTGTTTTAAATGAGCTTTGGTCAGGAGATAAATCCAAAACACTTAATGACAACCATGCATTACCCGACTTATCTTTTTCTAATAGGGTATATTGCTCTACCACCCTCACATACTGGCCTATAGCATTGCAAATACGAAACTCTGAGATCATTTTATAATCCTGCAGGTTTTCTTTATTCGCATGTAGGAACCGGAGTGCTGTAATACCGTTTTTAATCAAAGGATGCAAATCGTCAGGGTGCACGCGTTCATCTATACCCTCTTTACAATCACCGAATATCCCTCCGAAATTAAAGGATGTATATACATGCTTCCTCTTATACATATCAAAGACCGTTATCCCGCTGTTGGAAACCTTAGCTAGATGGGATAGCATTTGCTTATGATATTCCAGCAGAGAGTAATCAAGATCAGCTTCATCAAAACTCTGCAATGATAAAAGCCGTGCATGTTCCTTTTGTAAATCTTCCATATGACAATATAATGATAAATCAGTATTGATCTCGCAGAGGATAGTATCTTACTTTGTACAAAGCAAAATTAGGCAAAATCATGAATAAAACGTTATTATTTCTTTTATTAAATGTCATCTCATTAGGTATATTATGTGGTCAGTCATCTCAAAATATACGTGGTATAGTATATGACAAAGAATCGAATATCCCGATTGAATATGCAACAGTTGCAATACTGAACAGCAAGACACCTTTAGGAGTAAGCACTGATAGTTCAGGACAATTTAAAATACAAAACGTTCCGATAGGCAGATATGACTTACAAGTATCGTATGTTGGATATGAACCAATTGTCATAAAGGAGGTACTGGTTTCATCTGCCAAAGAATTATTCTTAGAAATACGAATAAAGGAAAATTCAAAATTACTGAATGAAGTTATTATTACTCCTCAAATAAATAAGGCTCAGCCATTAAACAATATGATATTGGGAAGTGCCCGTATGCTGAGTGTGGAAGAAGCGAGCCGGTATGCCGGAGGCTTTGACGATCCGGCAAGGTTAGCGACATCTTTTGCCGGTGTAACAAGCAGTGTTGGGAATAATGGTATTGTGGTAAGGGGGAATGCACCCAAATTTCTGCAATGGAGGATGGAAGATGTCGAAATCCCGAATCCTAACCACTTTGCAGAAGTAACTACTTTCGGCGGCGGAGGTTTATCGGCATTGAGCAGTTTTGTTTTAGGTAATTCTGATTTTATGACAGGTGCATTCCCTGCTGAATACTCGAATGCTTTATCTGGAGTGTTTGATATGAATCTACGCACAGGAAATAACCAAAAACGGGAGAATACTGTACAACTCGGTTTAGTCGGAATAGATGTTGCTTCCGAAGGCCCATTCAAGAAAGGGAGTAATTCTTCTTATATTTTCAATTACCGGTATTCAACACTAGGATTGCTCTCTTCTCTGTTACCCGAAGATGCAGAGAACACAAAGTATCAGGACTTGTCTTTTAAACTTAATTTCCCAACCCAAAAGGCCGGTATATTTTCCATCTGGGGAGTAGGCCTGATTGATTGTTCGGGGCAAAATGCAGAAACCGATCCTAACAAATGGGAATATATGCAGGATAAAGAAGATCAGGATGTAAAGCAGTATATGGGAGCTGTTGGTCTGAATCACAGATTAAGAGTATTGGGCAATGCAACACTTAAAACATCTTTGGCTACTACTGTTAGCGGACTTGATATGCATACTGAAAGAATGGATGCCAATGTAAAACCTATTCCTCAGAACTTAATCAAGTCTACCAATTGGAATTTTGTATTCGCTTCATCACTCAATAAGAAGTATAATGGAACACACACCAATAAAACAGGCTTGAGGGTTACAGGGCTTAAATATAATCTGCTATTAGAAGAAGCGACACATCAACAGCCAATGAATACCATAACCGATGAATCCGGTTTCAGTTCTTTACTATCTGCTTATACGAATTCATCTTTACAATTTTCGGATAAATGGACGCTTAATCTTGGTATCAATACGCAATTGTTTACACTCAATGATAATTATACGATAGAGCCCAGAGCAGCATTGTCATGGAAATTTAAACCAAATCAATCTTTAGCCCTTTCATACGGGCTACATAGCAGACTCGAAATGTTGAATTATTACTTTACTAAATCGAAAGAGGGTGAACTTATTAACAAAAATATGGATTTTACAAAAGCTCACCACATTGTATTATCCTATGACCTAAATATAGGAAACAACTATCATGTTAAGATTGAACCTTATTTCCAACAATTATACAATGTTCCTATTATAAGCGATAGTACATTTTCGTTTATAAACCTTCAAAATGATTGGTTCATAACCAATAAGCTTTCGAATAAGGGAAAAGGAGTCAATTATGGTATCGATATAACCTTTGAGCGGTATATGTCAGAAGGATATTACTATATGCTCACTGCATCTCTCTTTGATTCTCGTTACAAAGCAGGGGATAATAAATGGAGAAACACAAGGTATAACCGAAACTTTGTATTTAACGTATTAGCAGGAAAAGAGTGGATGGTAGGGCGCAGTAAACAAAATATGTTCAATGCTAATATTCGATTATCTTATCAAGGAGGAGACAGATACTCGCCTATTAATCTTGATGCATCACAGAAAGAGGAAGATGCTATTTATGATGAAAACAAAGCCTTCTCGAAGCAATTATCTCCGGCCTTTCTTTTACACTTTAATGTAAGCTACAAAATTAACAAGAAGAATTTATCCCATGAGTTTGCGATTAAAGTGCTGAATGCAACTAACTATAAGGACTATCAAGGTCATCGATACAATTTTAAGACGCATTTGGTAGATCCAGAAAGAGAAGCTGTGATGATCCCAAACATTAGTTATAAGATTGAATTTTAGTTTATTTATCTCATTGGGCATAGTTTGTGCTATTTAGCAATACAAACTTAATTGTTTGCCCTTTAACTGTCAGATCAGGTCGAAACTATTTCAAATAAGGGCAAAGGCCTGATAACCTTTATCTTATACTCGTTATCTGACAAAAAGAGTTCTTGTGCAAGCGATCTATCCAATCAGCTAGGCTTGTCAAACTCCCGAACATCCAAAATACTGCTAAGTCTTGAGGAAAAGAAATATATTACAAGAAGAATGGGGAAGGTTGATAAAAGAAATATGCTCTTCTCCTTAACAGCTAAGGGTAAAGAAAAGATGAAAAAAATACAGGCAAGAGAAAACATATATATAGAACTCATAAGCCGATTAATTAAGTTGATAAAACAATTCATTAAACAATAAGATTATATTAATTATCATAAAAAATAAATACAAGAATAAGCTTATCACAAACGGAATTTCAAGAGGTGCATCTGTCGCAGCTTGCTTAAGGATATTTGGTTACTCAGGTTATTAAGCAAGGAGGTCCAATTTATTACCTGATGCGAATTGAACATGCATACATCCTCCTCTACTCACCGGCTAAAGGCTCTGTTAAAATGGCTGGATTTGCGGCAGATAATATTCTTAGAGAAAAGATAAAAATTATTCAATGACACGATATTGAAAAAATAGACTTCTCAAAAACAATATCATCAGATGTAAAAACAATCGAAGAATGTTGTAAAGGTTATAAAACATGCAGAGTAGACATAACAGAGTCCTCTTTATAAATAGAAAAACTCAGCTATCATTCTGTATTTAATGTAAATTAATATTTCAGTCAAACAATTTCCTGAAGAATTATATTCTAATGGAAATTAAATAGTATCTTTGTAAGGAATATAAGAGTAAATGAATATGCAAATTATAAAAAACAATTGGACATATCTGTTAGGGGCCCTCATAGGAGCAATAGGCGGCTATATGTATTGGAGGTACATCGGATGTAGTACCGGAACTTGTCCCATAACTTCATCTCCGACAATCAGTACATTGTATGGATTACTGGCAGGAGGTTTATTCGGTGGGATTTTTAAAAAGAATAAAGTAAAGAAACAATAATAAAATAAATAATTATGGCAGGATTTCTTAGTCGGTTACTTGGATTAGAAGATAAAGCGGACTTTAAAACACTTATGGAGAATGGAGCTATACTTCTGGATGTCCGCACAAAAGAAGAATATAAACAGGGAGCAACAACAAATTCGATTAATATTCCTTTGGATAACTTGAGAAATAATTTATCGAAACTAAAAAAAGATAAACCAATTATCGCTGTATGTGCCAGTGGTATGCGTAGCCGCAGTGCAGTATTTTTTTTAAGGAGTAAAGGTTTTCAGGAAGTATATAATGGTGGAAGCTGGTTTAATTTTAGATAAATAAATGAATCGTATATTAAAAAACTGGGATCTTGCCCGGATAATTCGGTTGTTGTTGGGAATGCTGATAGCTATCTATTCAATATCCTCTAAGGATTATATATTTCTTGTCTTAGCCGGATTCCTGCTTTTTCAGGCAATTATAAATATTTCCTGTTGTGGATCTGCAGGATGCTATACGGACACCAAGTACAAAAAAAACATCTACGGTGATCAGATAAAAAAATATAAACCGGATTAAATGAAGTATATAATATTATTCATCCTGATGGCATCATCGCTTATATCTTGTAATAACAAGGCTGAAACAAAAGAAACGATTAAAAAAGAAAATAAAATGACAACAATATATTTAACAAAAGTTGAATTCTTATCAAAAGTTGTTAATTTTGAAACAAATCCTACCCAATGGAAATATTTGGGGGATAAACCGGCATTGATTGATTTCTATGCTGACTGGTGTGGGCCGTGTAAGGCTATAGCTCCGGTGCTGGAAGAATTGGCTGCAGAATATGGAGACCGTATATATATTTATAAAATAAATACGGAAACAGAGTCTGAACTTGCCGCCGCCTTCGGAATAAGAAGCATACCTTCTTTACTGTTTGTTCCGATGGACGGGCAACCACAGATGGCTGCAGGAGCATTGCCTAAACAGCAATTAAAGGAGGCTATTGATAATATTTTATTAAAAGAATGACAGTAAATATAAACTTATACTAAAATGACAGACAATATAAATAATTCGCAAGTAAGAACACTATGCCAGATCAGAGATGTGTACCGGGCAATTTATGAATTTGAATTAAATTTTCAGCAATTATATGATCTTGGCCTGAATGAAGGAATGCTACTATGTTCGCTAAATGCTCAGAAATATTCATCAAATGAATTAGCGGGTGTATTGGGGCTGAGCAATTCGAATACATCAAAGGTGATAAAGTCTGTAGAGAAGAAGGGGCTTATCCGACGTATTGTTGGTAAGGAGGATAAGCGCCAGATGTATTTTGCTTTGACTGATTTGGGAAAGAAAAAACTTGAATCGATAAAATGTGCTGAGTTCGATATTCCCGAAACGCTAAAACCCGTAGTCGAATTATAATAGTAGGCTATGAAAACAATTATAAATGCAAAAAATATACACTGCAATAGCTGTGTACGGTCCATAGGTAAAGAAATCGGTATTATTCCCGGAATATATGGTGTTAATGTGGATATTGCGAATAAAGTAATAGCAATCGATCACACAGAGGAAATCACAGAAAAAGAACTTCAGGAAAAATTTGAAAAAATATATTGATACGTAAACGAAACAGAGGCAAGGATAAATGATAAACCTTGCCTCTGTTTTTATTTATATTTTTTGCCCGATAAAGCGTATTACAGAGGCTTTCCCATTATGCCCTATCCCTTCTGCCAGTTTTATTTCTTTTTCTTCTAAAAGATCGATCTCCAAAGAATCAAAGATCGAGAGAATCTCTTGCTTCGAATACATCATATCCACAAGTGGAGGACCTCCTGCCGATGGGTTTTGTTGTTGATATTTTATATGATCTTTACTGAATCCTTCAATAATAATATGCCCTCCGGTTTTCAACAAAGGCAATAACGATCTGTGATATTTTGCTTTTAACTGTTCCGGTAGGTGAACATAGGTAAGAGCAATTACATTATAAGAATCAGCTACATAGTTTTGTGCAACATCCTCGAAATTTATTACTTTATACGAGATATCCGCATTGTTCTTATGTGCCAGTCGCAAGGCTTTTTCTTTAGCCTGCTGGCTTTGATCGAAAGCATCCACACTCCAGCCCCTCATAGCTGCATATACGCCGTTCCGTCCTTCCCCATCAGCAGGAAGAAGTACTTTTCCGACAGGAAGTGCATCTATAATTTCTTTGAAAAAAAGATTTGGCATTTCTCCATACCGGTATTCTTCAATATTGTACCGTTCATCCCATTTATTATTCATAATTATTCATTTTTAATTAATATGCACTGAAGAAATCCGGTTTAATAGTAAACCCTATTCTGATTTGATTTGTGTATTTTTTATAGTTCAGTAACCCTTCTCCATAACCGGCATAATAATCCAAAGTTAGGTATTGGTTTGAATTTTTGGACACCCTAAACGATAAAGATGTATGTAAATTAGGGTTTATAAACTTATCCCGTGGAATTATATTAAGGCTGAACCACCATAAATTATTCTTATTTATATAATTGACGGAAAAGATACCATATCCTCTGTAACGCAACAAATCTTTATTATTGCCGCCATCCACATACGGCAGATATATTTGTGCTTTAGCCGATAATCGCATATTGTAAAAGTATTTAGCTGACAGATTCACATAGTTCCAACTACGCGAATCCTCACCTGCCTTCCCATTCGATTCATGTTCCAGAGAAACCATTACCGCTCCTTTCAATTTGTTGTCTTTTATAACATACCTGCCTATGCCTATCCCCGGATTGTAATTTGTATCGCGGAAAGGACTTGATTCGTCATAAATATCCCAGAATGACTTCTGTGAATATGTAATATATAAAAACGAATTGAACGGAAGTACACTTCTGGTAACTCTGTGGCGAATGCTAAACTGAAAAAATGCATCTGCTGATTTTCTGGTTACCGATTTATTTAAAGGGATGCCAGTTACCATGTAATTATCCTTGTATACAGCAAAAGCTGCTTGTTTATCAAGAACAGCCCTTACAAGATCTTCCGAAACTTCAATCGGCTTATGCTTCAATACATTTATCGACTGCATCTCGTGCAGATAGTTGTTCCGAAGTGAAAGACTATCCACGTGCAAGATCGTATTCTCTTGTGAATAAGCAATCGGGACGTGTATAATAAAAGTAAAGAATATGGCTATTATGTAAATTCTTGTTTTCATATCTAAAAAAGAGAGCAAAAGACGATTTCAATATTCGGTTTTGCTCTCTCAAATCTAATTAATCAATTTACCGTTTAACGTTCAATTTATCGAGCAGGATTTCCAACGGACAAAATTTAGTGAAGGATGACTGGATAAGATTTAGACCTACAAAGGCAGGCAGCAACAACCATCCGGCAGAAACAAAATAAGCCAAAGAAATGCCTGCTAACACCATTGTTCCCGCTACTATACGTACAATATATTCACGTTTCATAATTAAATCAGTTTAGAAAAGTTTTCTACATCAAGAATAAATGCATGCACAGGAAAAGGGTTTTTTGTTTCAATATTGCAACTATCAATTTCTGAAATAGCCTTATCTGCAATTTCTTTCGTTATAAAGCTGAAAAGCATTATAGAATTGGTTTTAGCATTACTTCCATTCGCCGCAAACCAGCCCAGGTTTTCTTCTTTCTTTTTATACCCGGTTATGTTGGTTACACTAAACCGTTTTACTCCGGCTTTATGGAGCAGGTTTGCTACCCGCTCCTGATATTCTTTTATACTTAATACAACTAATAGTTTCATAATCATTTTACTTTCTTTTTCAACATTTTGTAATATAGTAAGGGTACAACAATCAGTGTAAGTACTGTAGAAGTTATCGTTCCACCCATCAAAGAGATTGCCAGACCCTGGAATATCGGGTCGAATAGGATAACTATCGCGCCTAATACTACTCCTCCCGCTGTCAATACAATAGGAGTTGTACGCACAGCTCCTGCTTCGATAACAGTCTGTTTCAATGGGATGCCATCTTTTAGTCTAATATCTATGAAGTCAATCAGTAATACCGAGTTTCGCACCATGATCCCGGCAAGGGCTATAAATCCGATCATAGACGGAGCGCTAAAGTAAGCACCCATCACCCAGTGACCGAAAATAATCCCAATCAGTGATAATGGTATGGCAGCCAGCTGTACTAACGGTGTGATAAAGTTTTGAAACCATGCCACAATCAGCACATAGATAATGATCAGTACAAATAGAAAAGCCAGCCCCAAATCACGGAATACTTCATAGGTAATTTGCCATTCGCCATCCCACTTTAAGGCAAAGTTGTCTTCATATTTTGGTTGCTCACTATATTCTTCCGATAAAATGTATCCTTCGGGAAGTTTTACCTGCGATAATTTTTCCGACACTTCCATAATAGGATATATAGGGCTTTCTAAACTTCCGGCGACTTCGGTCAACACATATACTACCCGTTTCTGATCTTTGCGATGAATACTTTTACCTTTTTCTGCTTGGGTAATATTAACTAAATCACCGATGGGAATACCCACTCCTTGTTGATTCACAACCTTCAGGCTTAAGATATCCTCAATACTTGACTTCTCTTTTTCGGACAATTGAAGTACAATACCGACCTGATTGACCGATGAGGGCTGATGCAATACACCAACAGACATACCCGAAAGAGCTGCTCTCATATTCTGAACCACTTGCGCATTCGGAATCCCCAATTTCATCGCTTTGTCTTTATCCACCTCAAACTTGTATTCGGTTTGAGCATCTTCTACCGACCAATCCACGTCGATAACATTATCTGTTACAGCCAGCATATCTTTTACCTGCTTGGCAACGGCAATCTGCTGTTGATAGTCGGGACCATATATTTCAGCAGCAATTGTAGACATCACCGGAGGACCCGGTGGTACTTCTACCACTTTTACATTGGCATTGTATTTTTTACCGATAACTTGCAAATCGGCACGTACCGATGTGGCTATATCATGGCTTTGTTCTTTACGTTCACCTTTATCTATAAGATTGACTTGTATATCTGCCACATTGTCTCCTGAACGCAAATCGTAGTGACGCACCAATCCGTTAAAGCTGATAGGAGCGGATATTCCCACATAAGTTTGATAATTAGTGACCTTATCATTCTGGCTTATATACACCGCCAATTCTTTAGCCACGGCTGCCGTACGTTCCAGGGTTGTGCCTTCGGGCATATCTATCACTACCTGAAACTCATTTTTATTATCGAAAGGCAGCATTTTTACCGGAACAGATTTTGTATAGAACATCACAAACGACCCGAGCAAAACGACAGCCAATCCTATCATAAAAGTCCAGCGACGCTTTCTGTTTTCAAGAAAAGGAGTTACTATTTTAGCATATAATTTATAGATTTTTGTCTCGTGTAAATCGGGCTCTTTTTCTTCATTCTCAAGCCCCTCTCCTTTTTTATCTTTATGCCTTAAGAATAAATAACCGAAATATGGAGTCAACGTCAAAGCCACCAGTAAAGAAAAGATCATGGCTATCGAAGCTCCGATAGGCATCGGGCTCATATATGGCCCCATCATTCCCGAGACGAACGCCATAGGCAATACGGCGGCAATAACGGTCAGGGTTGCCAGGATGGTAGGGTTTCCCACTTCATTGATAGCATACAGGGCAGCTTGCAATGGCGGCAGTTTTTTCATTTTGAAATGACGGTGCATGTTTTCGGCAATCACAATGGAGTCATCCACAACAATACCTGTTACAAATACCAAAGCAAATAAGGTAATCCGGTTGAGTGTATACCCTAAGAAGTAATAAGCAAACAGAGTCAGGGCGAATGTTACAGGTACGGAAAGGAATACCACCAGGCCTCCACGCCATCCCATAGCCAGCATTACAAACAAGGTTACTACTATAATAGCAATAGACAAGTGGAAAAGCAATTCTGACACTTTGTGCGACGCAGTCTCTCCGTAGTTGCGAGTAATCTCTACATTCAGATCGTTGGTGATCACATCTTTTTTCAAATGCTCCACTTTGTCAGTTACCACCTCTGCCAGCTTCATGGCATCGGCACCTTTTTTCTTAGCAATAGAAATAGTCACTGCCGAATAGTCGTCGGGCATACCGGCTTTTTTATCGCCCGAGGCGGCTCCATATCCAAACGAAACATATTGTTTAGGCACTTCGGGACCATCCTCCACGTCTGCTATTTGATATAGGTAGACCGGTTGATTGTCATTTGTTCCTACAATCAGATTTTTGACTTCATCTACATCTGCAAAAAAGTTACCGGTCTGAATAGAGTATACCAGATCGCCCGAAACAATATTTCCGCTATGCATCTGCGCATTATTGGCTTGCAAGGCTTGAGTTATGGCTCCAAAATCGAGCTTACTCTGAGCCATCTTATCTTTGTCGAGCATCACTTTCACCTGACGACTTTGACCTCCAACAACGTTTACCTGTGCTACATCCGGTATTTTCTTTATTTCGTTGCCAACCACTTCGGCTACCTGACGTATCTGATAATCGCCCATCTTATCACTCCAAAGCGTGAAAGCCAAAGCAGGCACATCGTCTATGGCTCGCGATTTAAGCAGTGGCATAGTTGCCCCTTGCGGCATACGATCCATATTCTTCATCATTTCGTTGTAAAGTTTTACTAACGAACGTTCTACATCTTCGCCCACATAAAATTGTACGGTGAGCATACCCATACCATTCATAGAAGTAGAATAGACATGCTCTACTCCTTTGATATTCGAAATAATCTTTTCGATAGGTTGTATTACTCCCGACTCCACTTCCTGAGGTGTCGCTCCGGGATAACCAATCATGACATCCACCATCGGAACTTCTATCTGAGGTTCCTCTTCGCGTGGAATAAAATATATGCTGAACAGCCCCAAGAGCATAAAGGCAAGCATGAGCAGGATACTCAATTTAGACTTGATAAACGCTCCGGCTATTTTTCCTGAAATTCCGTTTTCCATAATACTATTTATTTACAGACACCTTTACTCCGTTATATAATTTGCCTTCGGCTTTAGAAACAACTCTCTCGTTTTGGCTCAAGCCGGAAAGTACTTCTACCTGATTGCCAATTATCTTGCCTAAGCGCACCCAGCGTAAGTTAGCTTGATTTTGATCGTCGACAACGTATACCCCTGTAAGTTGGTCGCGATAAACAACCGATTCTCTGTCCAGTATGATTTTCGATAAAATGTCCTCTGCTTTTTTATTGGGTATCAATATGTTGACATACATACCTGACCGGATGTTGTCTTTGTCTTTTGCATCTATTGACAGTTTCATATAATATTGCCCTCCTGTACGGAACGCCGACGGGCTAAGTTCGGATATTTTCCCATCAAGCATTATCCTTAATGATCTCAATTCTATTTTGGCTACATCTCCTACTTTCACGTATTGAATATAATTTTCCGGAACGGAGGCCACAATCTGCAACTCTCCACTCTGCTCGATTGTTAAAATAGGCATACCCGGGTTAGCCATGCTACCCTCATCCATCATTTTTTGTGTAACAACTCCTGAGAACGGTGCACGGATATTGACATATGCCAACATCGCATTTACCTCATTCATCTGCTGACGAGCCATTTGCACTTTAGCATTCATCGAAGTATTCTGTAAAGCCACATTTTCGAGTTCCTTGTCCGACACGCTGTTTTGGTTGCGCAAAATTTTGAAACGCTCGTAATCCCGCTGTGCATTCTTCGCCGCTGCTTCAGCTTCGGCAATCATGGCCTGTACCTGTGCTTTTTTTGCCAGAATATCATCGCTGCTGATTGAAACGAGAAGCTGTCCGGCCCCTACTCTATCGCCGGGTTTAACATATATTTTGTTCACATAACCTATCATACGTGTACTGATAGTCGCCGTTTGCTTAGCAGTGACTTCGCCGCTAAGGTAAAAGCCTTTGTTAGTAGACTGAGCCGGAGAATAAACTTCTACTGTTAGTATAGTCTTATCTTTATCCTCTGATTTATAGGAAGAAGAGCAAGAATAAAAAGCAGATATCCCCATCATTCCTAAAAATGCATTTCTTAAAGTTTTCATATTTATTTACAGGTTTTATTTGTTATTTAGTTTTTGATAAAAAGTCGAGGTATGCCTCTGTTATATTATATGACATAATGGATTGTGAAAGCAAAAGTTTTTGCTGAGAAAGTTGTGCCTGTGCCATCAATAGGTCCGTGGTGCTGGCTAAACCTTCGCGATGACGATTAGCGAGAATACGCAAGGCTTCGCCGGCTTGCTCAACACTAACCTTTTGCTTATTTATCTCTGTCTGCGAGTCATTCAGGTCACGCTTGGTTTTATCCAGTTCCAGTTGTTCTTTTTTGACATGTAAATCTAATTCCTCTTGCATTTTATCACGTTGAAATTGAGCAGACTTCATCTTACTCCGATTCTGATTGCCGGAGAATATTGTCCAACTTAAGTTTATACCAATCAGATAAGAATCATTCCGGAATTTGAAGGCTTTAGAGTCATTTAGTCCATATGAACCGAAAGCATTAATACGGGGAAGAAAAGCCATTTGAGACGCCTTCACCATCATATTGGTTGCATCCACAGCCTTATTTAAAGCCATGATATCAGCACGAAACGTCGAAAGTTCCCGATGCTGATATAACCCTTGTTCCTGTGATAGCGAATCAACTATATAGACATCATCGTTATTTTCCAATCCCATCAAAAGACATAGTCCATCTGAGGCATTATATATATTGCTTTCAGCCTTTGTCAAGGCTGTTTCAATGATATTAACCTGGACCTGAGCATTCAATACATCCGACTTTTGAACCAACCCCTGATTGTAGAAATTGTTGACTGACTGATGTATTTGTTTCACATCTTCCAACGATTTTTGAAGAATGCCCCGGGCCTGATATGACATTTGTAATTGAGTGTATGCCTTTCGCACTTCAAACTCAATATATTCTTCGGTACGTGCGGCTTTGTATCTATAGACTTCCTCTTGAGCTTTTGCTCCTTTTCGGGCATAGATCATATCCATATTTAGTAATGGAATCTTAGCCTCTACCTGTGTACTATAATTTTGACTGGCTCCGGGATTATTCAACTTTGCCGGATCGAAGTCCATCGCTGTAACAGATTCCTGTTGCAAAAGAAAACCGAATGCATTTAGTGGATTGTTTGTGCTTAAAGCTGTATATCCTACCGTAATCTGAGGGAGAAATACTGCATCGGTTTCATGGTAATTTGCATTAGCTATTTTACTATCCAATTCGGACAGTTTCACATTACTGTTGTTTTTTACTGCAATTTCTACAGCCTCATCGGCCGAAATATACCTGGCGGGTTGCGCCTGGATTGAGAGGCTAAACCAAATCACACTTAATGTAATAATTGTCGTTCTTTTCATTTTTTATTATATTCTTAATTATCGCTACTATATTTTCCATTGGAAATATAAGACAAAGGAAAATAATATTTTCCAAAGAAACAAATTTCCACAGGAAAATATAACAGGAAAAATATTTCTTCCTTCATTATGAACATATGTTCATAATTATATTATCTTTGATTATTTTAAAACTGGGATCAGATATAATTTATGGCTCGAATAAAGAAAAAGAGGCTTGTCCAGATGGCTCCAGGTTTTGGAGGATTCAAACCATTCGGGGTACTCTGCAAAAAAGAAGACAAGATTCTTATCAATATTGAAGAATATGAAGCCTTGAAGTTATGTGATTATGAAGATTTGACTCAGGCCGAAGCTGCAAAATTAATGAATATATCACGACCTACATTTACCCGTATATACGAAAGTGTCCGATCTAAAATTGCACAGGCATTCATTGAAGGATTGCCGATCATTTATGAGGGAGGGGACAGCCTGATTGCAGAATGGTACACGTGCGATAAATGCGAAATTATATTTACACTAAAAGACGGAGGTGAAATGAACTGTCCTCTTTGCAGGAATAAAGAAATTACATTAAATAAATTCGAGTAGATGGTTATTGCGATTTCAACAAATACGAATGATTTAGATCAGCCAGTTTCTGAGAACTTCGGACGATGTCAATGGTTCTGCCTGTACGATACGGATACCCAGAATATGAGGTTTGTTGAAAATATAGCAGGTTCAGCAAAACAGAATGCAGGAATAAAAACTATAAATTTCTTACTTGAATTAAACATTGATACTGTCCTGTCTGGCCGTTTTGGTACAATAACCACTGTTTTATTAAGAGAAAAAAACATTCAGATAATTATACCCTTGAAAACAAAAACATTAAATGAAATTATAAATCAATTAAAAAATCAAAACTTATGAAAATAGCAATACCAACAAGAGCCAACGCTGTTGATAATCACTTCGGACATTGTGAGTCTTATTCTATATTTACAATTGGAGAGAATAAAAATATAGAAGATACCGAGACGTTAGCTTCTCCTCAAGGATGCGGTTGTAAAAGCAATATTGCTTCGGTTCTTCAAAATATGAATGTAACAGTAATGCTTGCCGGCAATATGGGTGCAGGAGCATCAAATGTCTTGGCAAAACATGGTATAAAAGTATATCGCGGATGCTCCGGAAACGCAACAGCATTAGTGAACGATTTTTTGAATGGCAGGGTAACCGATTCGGGTGAAGGGTGCAAGCATCATGAGGATGGTCATCAATGCGAACATCATTAATTAATGATAACAACTGTCTTAACCGATAATAACCCGTATATTAAACCCCGACTTCGGCAAGCTTCTATTCTTTATTTGATTCATTCTACAATCTTACAGCCTTCCTTTGAAAGAATCGACAGTTAACGACCACAGTAAGTTCTCTCTGAATTTTCATAGAATTATTATGTATCTATATATTAATATCATAAGTGAAATACCAGAAAAAAGACCGGAGAAATATTTCTCCGGTCTTTTGTATATCTTATCAAAAATATAAACAGATTAAATCATAAAACATATTTATTAATATATTTGCAAAATATGCAACATATCTTAATCATAGAGGATGAGCCGGGAATATATAACTTTCTGAAACAGGGGCTTGAAGAAGAAGGTTACAGAATAGCTATTGCCATCAATGGAAAACAGGGAATCGAACTTTTCCAATCGGAGAAACCTGATCTTATTCTTCTTGACTGGATGTTGCCCAAAATGACAGGAATCGAAGTCTGCAAGGCTATCCGGGAAAAAGATGCTGAGATACCTGTTTTATTTCTTACGGCTAAAGATACAGTACAGGAAACAATAGAGGGACTACAGTCGGGTGCAAATGATTATATCAAAAAGCCATTTAGTTTCGAGGAATTACTGGAAAGAATAAAGATTCATTTCCGAAACCATAAAAATATATCGGGCCTTACTTTGGGTAATATTTTCCTCAACCTGAAAACATACGAAGTAAAGGTAGATTCCTTAGATATTTCTCTTACCCAGCGCGAGTTTGAATTGCTTGAATTCCTGATTAGAAATAAAGGAAGCGTATGTAAAAGGGATGAGATTATAGAGAAAGTATGGGGTATTAACTTTGAGTATGACACAGGTGTAATTGATGTATTTATCAACGCCATCCGTAAAAAGCTCAATCTGGATAAAGATAACGGACATATTAAAACCATAAGGGGAGTAGGATATATAGCTAACGATTAACCATGAAGAATTTTTCATTCAGAAACAGGATTGCTCTCAATTACATAATAACGACCGCGTTATTGATTGGTTTCGTATTTGCCACTATATACATAGTCGTAGAATTCAGCGTATCGGGCCATCTGAATGAAGATCTGCAACGGGAAGTTGATCGTCATTCTAATGAGGTTGAAGTCAAAGATGGAAAAATCGCTTTGAAGAGACATAAAGAATGGATGGAAAGAGAACATAATACAGTTGGTGTTGATCCTGTGTTTATCGAATTCCTGGATATAGAAGGTAATCTTATAGATAAGTCTCCTAATTTGAAGGAAAGCCACTTACTCTACGACTCCAGCCAGCCCGACAATGTATTTTATAATGGAGAACTGGCTGAAAAAAGAATCAGGCAGGTCCAGGTCCCCATTATGGATGGAAACGGAAAGCATGTGGGACACCTCTTGGTTGCAGTGGCACGCGAAGGAGCTGAAATAGTATTGGAAACATTGCGGCATATATTGCTTATCACATATCCTGTTATACTTATCATTTTATTCCTCGTTGCCCGTTTTATTGCAGGTAGAAGTATCAAGCCAATCAATGAGATTATAAATACATCGAATAAAATAACACGGGACAACTTGACAGAGCGTATCCCGTTGCCTCACAACAAAGACGAATTATATATACTTTCCGATACGATAAACAAACTTCTCGACCGTATTGAAAAGACCATAGAAAGGGAAAAATCTTTTACATCGTATGCCTCGCACGAATTCCGCACTCCTTTGGCTATATTGAAAGGAACCCTTGAAGTCCTGATACGGAAACCACGCCAACAAGAAGAATACGAAGAAAAAATAAGATATTGTGTCAAAGAGATTGACCGCTTAAACCATTTAGTGGACGAACTGCTAATCCTAACACGTTATGAAAACCAAAAACAGTCTTTAAGACTGGAAGAAACCGACATTAAGCAAATTATTGACGAATCATTAAAATTTTTCTCCGGGAATATCTCACAGAAGAATATTCAGGTTATGACCAATATCCCTCCCGAAAATATCGGCATTAAAACAGATATATATTTATTTTCTACCATCATCAATAATATTCTCTCCAATGCTATTAAATATTCATATCAAAACGGAGAAATTGAGATTAAAGTCAATGAAAAGAATAAATATATTTTCTGCGAAATTAAAGATAATGGTATAGGTATTCCAGAAAAAGACCTGGAAAAGATTTTCGATAAATTTTATCGGTCTACAGACCATGCTGACATCAAGGGCTTTGGCCTGGGACTATCCATTGTAAGAAGATTCTGTTCTCTTCTCAATATCCGTATAGAGTTGTCCAGCAAAGAAGGTGCCGGGACTACAGTCAGGCTGAAAATCCCTTAATCTTAAGCAAATCTTAAGCAAACTATTTTAACATACTTCTACTTTTGTTTGTTATTAAAAATTAGGTAAAAAGAGAAGTAGATGTTAGAAAAGATCATACGGTTCAGTCTCAACCGAAAGCTTATTGTCTTACTGTTTACTCTAGCCATATTCATTTATGGCATTTATTCCGTATTCCATATACCAATCGGGGCTGTGCCCGATATTACGAACAATCAGGTACAGGTTATCACTACTTCCACCAATCTTTCTACAGAGGATATTGAGCAATTCATTACTTATCCCATTGAGATGGAGATGGCCAATTTGCCCGGGGTACAGGAAATACGTTCTGTCTCAAAATTCGGGCTGTCAGTTGTAACCATCGTTTTTGATGAGAGCATGGGTACTTACCTTCCCCGTCAGTTAATAGCCGAAAAAATAAAAACAGCATCGGAACTTATACCCGAAGGATTCGGCTCTCCTGAAATGGGACCTATATCGACAGGATTGGGGGAAATCTACCAATACGTTTTAGATGTAAAACCCGGATACAAAGACAGATATTCGGTTGCGGACCTGCGCACGATACAGGACTGGATAGTGAAACGACAGCTTTCGGGTATTCCCGGAGTGGTTGAAATCAATACATGGGGTGGCTATCTTAAACAGTACGAAGTAGCTATCAATCCATCGCGGTTGAAAGCAATGTCTATAACCACAGGCGATTTGGTAAGAGCTCTGGAGAAGAATAACAGCATTGCCGGAGGAGCATACATCGAAAAGGTAAACCAAAGCTATTTCATCCGGGGCGAAGGGAAAATCAGTTCCATTGAAGATATCGAAAGTATAGTAGTCAAGAATATGGACGGTATCCCTGTCTTAATAAAAGACATCGCTACAGTACGTTTTGGGAGCGCCAACCGTTTTGGTGCGATCACAGGCAATGGCCAAGGCGAGAAAGTGCTTGGGCAAATAATGATGCTCAAAGGGGCAGATTCAAAAGAAACCATCAATGCAGTAAAAAAGCGTGTAGAGGAAGTACAGAAAGTCCTTCCCGAAGGTGTATATATCAATGCATTCCTCGAACGTAGCGAGTTGGTAGCTAAAACGACCTTCACCGTTGCAGAAAACCTTATTCTGGGATGTCTGATAGTTATATTTGTGGTAGTAGTATTACTTGGTAATTTCCGCTCGGGAATTGTTGTCGCATCAGTTATACCGCTTTCACTCTTGTTTGCTATCTCCCTGATGAGGATATTCGGCATAGACGCCAACCTGATGAGCCTGGGAGCAATCGACTTCGGTATTATAATAGACGGTGCGGTCATCATAGTCGAATTTGTTTCGGCACAAATGACAGCGAATGCCTCCAAACTCAGTCATCTGCCTGTAGCCGACAGAAAGAAGGAAATAAACAGGATAACGCTAAGCAGTTCATCTACCATGATGAATTCAGCAATTTTCGGACAATTTATAATCTTAATAGTATTCATTCCGATACTCTCTCTTTCAGGTGTGGAAGGGAAAATGTTCCGTCCTATGGCTCTTACATTCAGCTTCGCGCTGATAGGTGCAATGTTGCTTTGCCTCACCTATGTCCCCGTAGTTTCATCCCTTATTATAAAACCACAGGTACAGAAAAGGAATGGAATAACAGTCCGTATAATGAGGTTACTGACCCGCTCTTATTTACCCGTTATCACATGGGGGCTAAAACATACAAAGAAAACATTGGCAGGAGCAGCCGGATTGCTTGTTTTGGCAATAGTTATATTTTCCCGAATGGGAGGAGAATTTATTCCGCAGTTGGATGAAGGTGACTTTGTTATCCAGCCTGTTCTGAAAACCGGAACATCTTTGGCTAAAACGATTGAAACGACCACGTTAATAGAAAAAACGATACTGGATAAATTCCCCGAAGTAGAACAAATTGTCAGCCGGATAGGTGCCGCCGAAGTACCTACCGACCCCATGTCGATGGAAGAAAGTGATATTATCGTGAAGGTAAAACCGAAAAGCGAATGGGTTTCGGCAAGATCGAAAGATGAATTAGCCGATAAGATAAAAGAGGAGCTGGAAGCTACTATCCCAAATATGGAAATCGAATTTACTCAGCCTATCGAAATGCGTTTCAATGAGCTTATTTCAGGTACGCGTTCCGATGTCGCCATCAAAATATTTGGAGAAGACTTGGGTGTATTGGCCGAAAAAGCCGAACAGATAAAGCAAGCGATAGCTCATGTAGATGGTGCCGCCGATATTATAGTGGAAAAGATAGACGGACTACCCCAAATGACTGTCGAATACAACCGCACACGAATAGCGCAGTACGGACTGAATATATCGGATATAAACGATATTGTAGCATTATCCTTTGCCGGAACGGCCGTAGGAAGTGTATTTGAAGGAGAACGCCGTTTCGATCTTATAATCCGCCTTGAAGAAAATCTTCGGAATGATATTGAAGACTTGCGAAATCTGTATGTCCCGCTTCCTAATGGTGGGCAGATTCCTCTTCGGGAACTGGCAAAAGTAGAATATGCCGAAGGACCGGCCAAAATCTCCCGCGACGATACCAAACGCCGGGTTGTAATAGGCGTGAATGTGCGCAACCGGGATATGGAAAGTGTGGTAAAAGATGTTTCTACTATTATTAATGAAAAAATCAATCTGCCTCCGGGATACTATGTGACTTATGGCGGACAATTTGAGAATTTGCAGAATGCCAAAGACCGTCTGATGATAGCCGTTCCCGTGGCTTTATGCCTCATATTTATACTTCTGTATTTTGCTTTTGGCTCAATGAGAGAGACGCTGCTTGTTTTCACAGCTATTCCGCTATCCGCTGTAGGAGGTATTTTGTTACTCTGGATGAGAGGAATGCCTTTCAGTATTTCGGCAGGTGTAGGATTTATTGCCTTGTTTGGTATAGCCGTACTGAACGGAATTGTATTGGTTGAACATCTGAAAGAATTAAAACACAGAGGAATGAAAAATGTGGACGAGCTAATTCTGAAAGGTACTACCGACAGGCTTCGCCCCGTTACACTGACTGCCGCCGCCGCTGCACTTGGTTTCCTTCCGATGGCTATTTCATCTTCGGCAGGTGCGGAGGTACAACGTCCTTTGGCAACAGTGGTTATCGGCGGGTTATTTACAGCCACACTTCTTACTATGGTGGTTTTACCCATTCTATTTAAAATGTTTGACAAAAATCTGACTCAGGATGAAGAAGATATTTAAATATATATGGCTAGGTTCGTTATTGGTATTTAGTCCGGTAGCCTATTCACAAAGCAATCCGGAACTGGACAGACTGATAGAGGCGGCACTTGCCAATAATAAAGAATTAAGTTCCTACCAATTGCAGACACAGGCTTCAAAAGCGAAAATCAATACAGCTTTCGATTTTGATAAAACGACTGTTTATTACGGATATGACGAAAATAATGTTGCCCCCAACGATAGGGCTTTAAGGGTATTTGGTATTGAGCAGACATTCTCATTCCCTACAGTTTATAGTGCTCAAAAGAAAGTATATAAATCGCAATGGGAACAAAATAAGGCATTGTACGAAATACAAAAAAACAAGCTTGCACTAGCCATTTCCCTTGTGTATGAGGAGATTGTTTATACTCAAAATAAAGAGAAACTATATACACAACTGGATAGCCTTTATTCTGCTTTTTCAAAGGCCGGAAGCCGTAAGTTTGAGCTAGGTGAATCTAATTATCTCGAAAAGATTACAGCGGAAGCCAAATCAAAACAAATATATGCGACACTGATTCAACTAAAAAGCCAGAGACAGGCTTTGTATGAACAACTGAAATCGTTGATACAAAGCGAAGAAAAATTTCATATAGGCAATGATAAGTTGAGCTTGCTCTATCTGGAAAATACCAGTATAGGCAAAGAATTGCAGAAGAATTATATGGCAACTGTCAGCAACACTTATAATTCTCAATTGAAGTTACAAAATCAGAATTGGCTTCCCGACCTGAGTGTTGAATTATTCACGGGAACCAATAAAGGTTTGGGATACAGACAAAACGGTTTTCAGATAGGAGTAGCTATCCCATTGTTCTTTAGCGGAAATATATCAAGAAAAAAAACTGCAAAGTTGGAACAGCAAAGCTGGGAGGCTATGCGCAGCAACCGCGAAATACAGATGGAAGGTTTCTATATGCAAAAACAAGCCGAACTGAACCAGCATAAGGAAATGATTAACTACTATACAGATAATGGACAGATGCTTTCGGAAGAAATCATAAAGACCGCCGATATGAGTTATAAAAACGGCGAAATAGACTTTTTCCAATACATCCAAAGTATGGAAAATGCGATCGGTATAGAGTCCGGTTATCTGGACAATGTCCTTGCTTATAATAAATCCTATTTAGAGTTACATTACTTCAATTTTAACGAATAAGCGATGAAAAGATATTCTTATTATATACTGTTTGCGTTGACAATTAGCTTTTTAGGTTCTTGTGGAGGAGAAAACAAACCTTCGGAGGGGGAAAACACCAAACAGGAAGACGTCTCTTTGGTAGAGATTACAAAAGAGCAGTTCAACTCTATGAAAATGGAGATAAATACTTTGCAGAAAAGGGAATTTGATAACACAATAAAAGCTTCAGGCAAAATAGATGTGCCCCCAAAAAACAGGGCAAAAGTAACTTCATTTGTCGGGGGATATGTCAAATCCATTTCTTTGCTTGTAGGTGATAAGATAGCCAAAGGACAGCCACTCCTTACACTCGAAAGTCCTGAATATATTGATTTACAGCAGTCGTATCTCGAAATAGCCGGGCAAATGGAATATCTGAAATCGGAATACGAAAGACAAAAAACCTTATTTGATGAAAAAATATCCTCACAAAAGAAATACCTCGAAGCCGAGAGCGGTTATAAACGGACCAAAGCAACTTATGAAAGCCTCCGTCAGAAGCTGAATATGCTTCGTATCAATCCGTCGCAGGTAGAGCAGGGAAAATTCTCGTCTTATATCACGGTTTATTCTCCTATTTCGGGTGATATTACAACTATCAGTGCCAATGTGGGTATGGCAATTTCATCTACCGATGTTATTATGGAAATTGTGGAAACACAGGCCATGCATCTGGAATTGGCTGTGTTCGAAAAAGATATATTCAATCTGAAAACAGGGCAAAAGATAAAGTTTACAGTTCCGCAAGTAGGCTCGGATGAGTTTGAAGCAAAGGTTTCACAAATTGGAAAATCAGTAGGAGGAAATGACCGTGTTATTAATGTTTACGCCTCTTTAGATACCGATACAAAGCAAAAACTATTGACAGGTATGTTTGTGGAGGCTCAGCTTGTAGCAGACTCACGTAATGCTTTGAGTGTTCCATTTGATGCTGTTACAACAGAAGAAGGCAATAACTTCCTTTTAGTTTTGGAATCGGAAAAAGAGGGTATTTATACTTTCCGCAAAACTTTAGTAAAAACAGGTGAAAGAAATGGAAATTGGATAGAAATTATTCCTGATGATAGGCTGAATTCTGAAATAAAGGTCTTGACTAAAGGAGTATATGATGTAATGTGATATTTTGAACTATAAAAACACGCATATTGGATAACAAGAAAAAGCCGGGTCAGGGCATAACTCCATTATTATCTCGTTACTTCAATCCAAACAGGAAAAAGAACAGGGGATTTAGCGGAATAACACGACAGTCAGTCCAAAATTATTCGTAAATTTGGTGGCAAAAACCGCTGTATTATTTGGTTTTATGAGAATCTACCATATCGTTGAGAATCAATAATACAACAATAAAATCACAGGCATGGAAGTTACTATCCAAATAGAAAGCAAGGCAGACCACAAAACCATTCGACATAATGGGAATACGATACACTATTTCGTGAGCGGAAACGAGCATGGAAAGACTGTTGTTTTTCTACACCCTGCGTTTGGCGACCACCGATGTTTTGACGGTCAAACAGATTATTTTTCAGCCAATTACCAGGTACTAACTGTTGATATGTTAGGACACGGATTGACAGGTGTAGGAAAATCAAAAGACAAAATTTCGGCGACTGCTGCACACGTTGCGAAAATATTGGAATCGGAAAACAGGGTAAGGGCACATATAGCCGGTGTCTCTCTGGGGGCTCTGCTTGCACAGGATTTTGCGCTGAAATATCCCAACAAGGTTTTGTCCCTTACGGCACTCGGTGGGTATAACATTAACAGGAAACAGCCGGAGGTAGCTAAATCCCAAGGGCTGGAAATGCTAAAATGGTTCATCATGATGATATTCTCAATGAATGCTTTTCGCAGATATACGGCGAATGTATCCGCTATAAATGAGGCGGAACAAATCCGTCTTTATGAAAGTGCAAAAAACTTTACACGAAAATCTTTTACCGTCATGTCGGGGCTGGGTAGGTTGATAGCCGATCGAAATATAGAGCGTAGGTATCCACTGCTCATTTTGTCGGGCGAAAAGGATAACGAATTGGCGCTCAAAATGGCAAAACAATGGCACGAGAATGATTCTGGCAGCGAATTTCACATTATTGCAAACGCAGGCCATTGTGCTAATATGGATAATGCGGAAGCGTTTAACGGGATATTGATGAACTTTATCACAACGAGAGAGTAAGATTTGTGGACAATATATTTTTCCAGTATAATTAGTTTCCCAACAAAAAGTCAATGTTATCTCTATTATATTCCAGCCGCATGGAGCCAGGCCTTTCTATATTAACAAAAACAGTTCGTGATTTTGCGAATTAAAATCATATTCGTATATTTGCGAACAATAAATATAGAGTCTATGTCAAAGAAAGAATTAACAGCCGATCAGGAACAATTAGCCCGTTTTGCTAAAGCATTGGGGCATCCGATACGCATTGCCATTCTGGAAATGCTTGCCAATCAGTCATGCTGCTATCATGGCGACATGTCAGAGATATTACCAATAGCTAAAAGTACACTGTCACAACATCTGAACGAGTTAAAAGATGCAGGATTGATTCAGGGAACAATTACATTACCCACCGTGAAATATTGTATCAATAACGAGAATTGGAATAAAGCTAAAGAACTGTTTGGTGGCTTGTTTACTCAATTACAGAAAACAGACGATATTTGCTGATATGATGGACATCAGGTTTGCGACCCAAAAAGATATCCCTGGCATTAAAGAACTGTATCGTTCAACTATCCTTTCAGTCAATATGAAAGACTATACACCCGAACAGGTCGGATGCTGGGCTGCAAGAGGAGAAGAAGCGAGTGTATGGGAGGAACATATTAATGAGCAATACTTTATACTTGCTGAAGAAAACAATACAATATTAGGGTTTGCTGCCTTAAAATTGTCAGGATATTTAAATTCCATGTTTGTCCATAAGGACTATCAGGGAATGGGCATTGCATCATTCTTACTTAAAAAGATTGAAGAGTATGCACGGTTGAAAGATATTTCAGAAATAATTGCTGATGTCAGTATTACAGCTCAACCTTTCTTCTCAAAAAAAGGCTATGTTATTCTGGAACAACAGACCGTTTGCATTGGTATTTCCATGACAAACTATAAAATATCAAGGGTTTTATCCTGATATTTTTTTTAGATATTTATTCGTTATTCGACGAAACAGGAACTGTTAGTATAAATACGAAATTATAAACAATATGAGAATTTTAATTCTGTGTACAGGAAATAGTTGCCGTAGCCAGATGGCACATGGATTTTTACAATCATTCGATCCTTCTTTATCTGTTTATTCCGCAGGGACAAAAGCAAGCGGAAAAGTAAACCCGAAAGCAATAGAAGTTATGTGGGATGCAGGAGTGGATATCTCGCACCATACATCCGATAGTATAGAGCTATATATGAATGATGAATGGGATTATGTGATTACTGTTTGCGGGGGTGCAAATGAAAGCTGTCCTGCATTCTCAGGAAAAGTAAAGAACCGTCTGCATATAGGCTTTGACGACCCTTCCGAAGCTACGGGAACAGCCGAATTTATTCAATCCGAGTATATCAGGGTAAGGGATGAAATCAAAACAGCATTTTATGAATTATACACCGATAAGATAAAAGGTCATGAGTAAAAAGAAAATGAGTTTTTTAGATAAGAACTTAACACTTTGGATTTTCCTTGCGATGGCTATCGGTGTAGGATTGGGGTATTTTATTCCGTCTTTCAGCAGCTACATTGATTCCATGTCGAGCGGTACAACAAACATTCCTCTGGCAATCGGGCTTATCCTGATGATGTACCCGCCATTGGCAAAAGTGGACTACAAACAACTGCCGAAAGTTTTCAAGAATGTCAGAATACTGACTGTCTCGTTAGTCCTGAATTGGATTATCGGACCTGCCCTAATGTTCTTACTTGCCATTCTCTTTTTACACGATTATCCCGAATACATGGTGGGGGTTATTCTGATAGGTCTTGCACGGTGTATTGCAATGGTACTTGTATGGAATGATCTTGCAGAAGGTAATACAGAATACGGTGCGGGACTTGTCGCCCTGAACAGTATATTTCAGGTATTCTTTTACAGTTTTTATGCGTGGATATTTGTAACAAAACTACCTCCCTTATTCGGATTCGAAGGTGCAATCGTAGATATATCCATAGGTACAATAGCCGAAACAGTCGCTATCTATTTAGGTATTCCTTTCCTGATGGGTATTTTAAGCCGTTTGATATTGGTTAAAATAAAAGGGGAACAATGGTATAAGGATAAGTTTATCCCTGCAATTTCACCAATTACTTTAATCGCTTTACTATTTACCATTGTATTAATGTTTAGTCTCAAAGGAGAACTGATCGTACAAATACCATTGGATGTAGTGCGAATCGCCATACCGCTACTAATCTATTTTGTTGTCATGTTCTTCCTCAGCTTCTTTGCTGGAAAATTAATGGGTGCGTCTTATGATAAAAATGCTTCGATAGCATTTACGGCCACCGGCAATAATTTTGAGCTGGCTATTGCAGTTGCAATAGGTGTCTTCGGATTGCATAGCGGACAGGCCTTTGCAGGCGTAGTCGGTCCGCTTGTCGAAGTGCCTGTACTTATACTGTTGGTAAATATTGCCTTTTGGCTCAAAAAGAAATATTATAAATAAAATAACACTTTTAATATGAACACGAACGAAGAAAAGAAAGCTTTAGTAAAGCAGAGATATAGCGAACTAGCATTGAATAGCGATGCTCTAAAGTCAGGTTGCTGTTGTGGAACGAGTCCTGCTACTCCTTCAAAAAAGGTCTTTACGATCATGAGCGAAGATTACAGCGGGCTTAAAGGATATGAAGCCGATGCTGATTTGGGTGTAGGCTGTGGATTGCCTACTGAGTATGCAGGTATTAAAGATGGTAATACCGTTTTAGACTTAGGCTCAGGTGCAGGAAACGACTGTTTTATAGCCAGGGCAGAAGTCGGAGAAAAAGGAAAAGTAATCGGTATTGACTTTTCTCCACAAATGATAGAAAAGGCACGAAAGAACGCAACAAAGCGAGGTTATATAAATGTTGAGTTTATCGAAGGAGATATTGAGAATATGCCTTTACCCGACAATTCTATTGATGTAGTAGTCAGTAATTGTGTATTAAATTTGCTACCCGAAAAAGATAAAATCTTTAAAGAAATATATCGGGTATTGAAAAAAGGAGGCCATTTCTGTGTTTCTGATGTTGTGCTGAATGGTGTATTTCCAAAAGAATTTACTGATAATGCTTCCATGTATGCGGGTTGTATAGCCAGTGCGATACAAAAGGACGATTATTTAGGTGAGATTGAAAAAGCTAACTTTTCTAATATTAAGATAGAACGGACAAAAACAGTTGTCATTCCCGATGAAGTCTTACTGGAGCATTTGGATGAATCGACAATTGAAAAATATAAAAGGGGTAATGTCGGAATCTATTCTATTACTGTGACAGGGGTAAAATCATAGAGTTGTTTAAGGGAGTCTCCATAAAGCAAAAGTTGCATTCTTTCAGTTTTCAGAAATATCAAATACCGTTCTTTGCAGTTAAAATAACAGGTTTGCCGGAGGTTACTAAAAGGGTATGCTCATGCTGAACACAAAAGCCTCCTTTATTACCTATAAGAGTCCAGCCGTCCTTCATTGTATTAACCGATGTGGAATCGGTTGTAATGAATGTTTCAATAGCAACAATACTATTCTTCTTAAATCTCCTGTACTCATACCTGTCGTAATAATTTAAAATACAGTCGGGTTCTTCATGTAGACCTCTTCCAACACCATGTCCTCCCAAGTTCTTAATAACCTTGTAACCTTTAGCTTTAGCTGTTCTCTCGATAATTCGCCCGACCTCTGATATCTTAACACCGCCTTTGATCGTGGAAATGGCATTGTGCAAAGCCTCGATAGAAGCATCTACTAATTTTTGATTCTCATTTATATCTTCTCCAAGCACAAATGAACCTCCGTTGTCTGCATAAAATCCGTTTAATTCAGCAGACACATCTATATTGACCAAATCTCCCTCATTAAGGACTCTTGAGGACGGGATACCATGTGCCATTTCATTATTAATACTTATGCAAGTCCACCCCGGAAACTTGTATGTTACAAAAGGAGCTGATTTTGCCCCGTAATGTTTAAGAATTTCTGCCCCGTAATTATCCAATTCTTTTGTAGTCATACCTGTTCTGGCGTATTCTCTCATTTCTTTCAATGTGATTGCAACGATGTCGCTAATCTCCTGGATACCTTTTAAATCTTCATCTGTCTGTACTATCATATTATTTTTTGAGGTAAAGTTATAACTAAGAAAAAGTCTGCCATAGTATAAATTAGACATATCGTAAACTCATTGTAGTTGAACATTATGCATATCTTTGTACCCAGTATGCCAATCAACTTTCTGAAAGAAATTATTCAGCAAAAAAAAGGTCTTCCCTATGGTGGATATTGGATGAGGAAATCCCCATCTGAGGAATGTATTGACTATATTGAAGGTTACTATTTGTTTTATGATATTCAGAATAAAGCTGACCATTGGATTTTTAATGATGGTTTTCCTGCAATTATTTTATTCCCTGATAAAAGCAATAAGGCTTGTATTAATACTGATGGTAAAGAAGATATCATAAAATCGGGTTGGGTTGATGCGGGCGTGATGAAGAAGGTCTATGCAAGATATCCCGAAGATCTGGACTACATCCTGATTATAAGATTTAAGCCTGAATATTTTCATAAACTGTTCAACTTACATCCATCCTTTTTCAAATACAATAATGTCAGAACATTAGCAGATATTAATTTTGATCCGGAATTCCTTGATAAAGTATTTTCCACAGATTCTATTGATGACAAGATTGATATAATCGAATCGTACATAAAGAGCCTGATTAAAGTAAATACCAGAACAGGTTTATTAAATTCGGCTGTTGAACTAATCAATCAAGCTAAGGGACAAATCTCCGTGGCTGATGTAATCAGAGAGATAGGAGTAAATTACAAATGGCTGGAGCGAAACTTTTTCAAGCATCTGGGGCTTACACCTAAAGAATACATACAATTACAACGATTCATCTCTGCATATATAAATTTGCATGCTGAACCTGATGATTTGTTGAATGTTGCTATCGCTAATGGCTACTATGATTATAACCATTTCCTTAAAGAATTTAAGGATTTTACGGGGAAAACCCCGGTAGAGTATATTTCCGGAAAAGAAGCATTATAAGAATATTATAGAGCAATCCTCATAATCAGACCTAACAAACTAAAAATTATAAAGTGTGCCCCTCATCAAAGTAATCTGCTACGATTGCTCGGAATATATCATCTGCAAAAATTCAAATTACCATAGCAGGGAGAAAATATAATATTGCTCCTCTTCTTCAGTTGGATGCCTGTTTTATGTCTTTTCCCGGCTATATGAATAAAAAGAAAAATCGTACAATATGTTGATATTGTACGATTTAACTAATTTTTTTGTCGCCTATTGCCTTTAACTTTGGCGGTATGGACGGAATCCATTGCTTTTTAGTCAGATAGCTATATATCAAATATTTGTGTTGCCAATTTTTATAAAGGTGAACACTTTAGTATATTTCAAAATATCACATTTTGTCTTAGTATTGGACACACTTGTCCGTACAATAGCTACTCGTTAAAAATATAATATATTTTAATTATATACTGAAGCTTAAAGAATTAATAAGTATTACCTCTTCAATTTATGTACCCGTATAGCCTACAATATCAATTGGTATTCTCATCTCTGATGCTATTTTCCCGTGCCTTTATTTAAAACTGTTTTACACTATGAACTGTTATATACAAACACAAAGACATCGGTTTATATTTGCAGAATATAATGAAATAAATCCCTGATATAATAACATAACAGGTTTTTACAAAGATTTAATAGCTAAAAAAATGGACAATCGTATTAATATTTCTGTGTTAGATTTAGGTATAGTAGTAGAAGGGCAGGATATTCCGGATGCGCTCACCGAAATTGTACACAATGCACAACATATTGAATCGCTGGGATATAAAAGAATCTGGATAGCTGAACATCATAATACGTCAAGTGCTTCTACTGCTGCCACAGCAGTATTAATAGGTCATATTGCTGAAAGAACAACTACATTAAGAGTTGGCTCCGGAGGCATCATGCTTCCCAACCATACACCTTTAGCCGTTGCTGAACAGTTTGGTACACTGGATATTTTATATCCCGACAGAATTGATCTGGGTTTAGGACGGGCACCGGGAACAGACCAATTGACAGCCGCTGCTTTGAGACGTAATAACTTATCTACGACATATCATTTTCCAGAAGATATTAAAGCTTTACAACAATATTTCAGTAAAGAGAACAGCAGTTCAAAAGTCCGGGCTTTTCCGGGTGAAGGGCGGAATGTCCCCATTTGGATATTGGGGTCTAGTACAGACAGCGCTTACCTAGCTGCCGAACTAGGACTACCCTATGTATTTGCTTCACACTTTGCTCCGGCACTTTTATTGACGGCAATAGATATTTATAAAAAGAATTTCAAGCCCTCTGTATATCATGACAGGCCTTACCTGATGGTTGGTGCGAATGTAATTGTAGCCGACACAAACGAAGAAGCTACCTTTCTGGGAACGAGCCTGCAGCAACTTATATTTGGTCTTGTTACGGGGAACCCTACTAAGCTACCACCACCTGTAAAAAAATTACCTGTGACTTTCTCCCGTCCCGATGTGAAACAGTCTTTATATAATATGTTGGCCTGCACATTTTGTGGCAATAAAGAAAAAGTAAGGGCTCAGGCAAGAGATTTTATGGAAAAAACCGGCGCTGATGAACTATTCATTACCAATTACATATATGATAAAGCAGCCCGTTTCAGATCATTTGAATTATTGGCGGAAGCTATGAAGCTAAAATCGTTGAAATAACGCAGGACATCAATCAAACAATAATAAATCAAGCGATTTAATATCTCTACTCAACAGAAGATTTTACCATAAATCTTTTATAAAAAAGCGGATGAAATAAAATTCATGGAAATTCATTTCATCCGCTTATGAGAGGTGTTTAACTATTAATAACTTGTAGAAAATGACAAAATAAAGCAATTTACTATTAGTGCTTGAAAATAATTTTACCTTTACAATACACCAGCCTTTTACTGTAAAAGATTACCCTTCTCGAAAGTATTTGAGAAAAAGAAAAGATCAGTCATATAAGGCATTAATTAATATAGTACAATGTCAATTACAAATATCCGTTTAGAAGTCATGCACTTCTTAGAAAAGAATGTAGATAATTTTATTACCCAGTTTCTGGTTCCTGTTGAAAAAATATGGCAACCTACTGATTATCTTCCTGATTCAGAGAAAGAAACTTTCTTTGAAGATGTAAAAGAATTACGCGAACTGGCGAAAGAACTCCCTTATGACTTCTGGGTCGTATTGGTAGGAGACACCATCACCGAAGAAGCTTTGCCTACTTATGAATCGTGGTTAATGGACGTAGAAGGTATAGAAAATGTAGACGGCGAAAAGCGCAACGGCTGGTCAAAGTGGATCAGGCACTGGACGGGTGAGGAAAACCGTCACGGCGATTTATTAAACAAATATCTTTATTTATCCGGCAGAGTGAATATGAGAGAGATTGAGCAAACCACACAACATCTCATCAATGACGGTTTTGATATTGGTACGGGAAGAGATCCGTACAAAAACTTTGTATACACCAGTTTTCAGGAATTGGCGACCTTCATTTCACACAATCGTGTAGCAGAAATGGCTCAAAAAATGAGTAATGAAAAATTGTCGAGAATGTGTAAACGTATCGCAAGTGACGAAATGAGGCATCACCATGCATACAGCGAATTTGTAAGGCGCATATTTGAGGTAGACCCGAGTGAAATGATGCTCGCTTTCCAGTATATGATGAATCAAAAGATAGTTATGCCCGCTCACTTCCTGAGAGAATCGAAAGAGAAAATAAGCACTGCCTTCGAACAGTTTTCAAATGCTGCACAGCGCATCGGGGTATATACCGCCAGTGATTATGTAGATATTATGCAAAAACTGATAGATAAATGGCAGATAGATAAAATTTCAGGATTAACAGATGAGGCAGAACGTGCCCGCGATTTTCTGATGAAGCTTCCTGTACGTATGTCTAAAATATCAGAACGATTAGTTATTCCTGTCGATTCTTATATTTTCAAATGGGTACAACCTGCTGTAAAATAATATCTTCGGCTCAATATGGTCCTCTCTATTAAATATAGATTAATCAATGATATAAGTGAAATTCGAAGTATTGTCATTACTCGTGGTAAGGCAGGTGAAAGATAAACTCTTATTGAGTCAGTTATTATTGAGAGCTGGTCTAAAAACGTCACAATTATTATCATCCATAATAAAGAATTTTCCATAAAAAAACTTGTTCTAAATTTTAAAAATAAGTTCTTTGAACATATATCAGAAGATTATTATGCCGTTAGAATTGGTGTAGATTAAAATAATCTATCTTTGTAATATGAAATATTTATCTTTTATATTAGCAATAAGTGTATTCCTATTATCGGTAATACCTTGCTGTTTTGAGGATAAATGTCTTTCTATACATACGGAAAGGCTGAACACAGAAGATGATACAAGCAAAGCTTGTGATGACTGTTCTGATAACAATTACAGTTGTTGCTCTCCATTTCTCCATTGTAATACCTGCACCGGCTTTCCTGAAGCCCGTTTCTATAAACCAATAACAATCGCATTAGGGTTAGTATCTGATTGTAACTCAGATTATGTATTTAAAGGAGACGTACCCGGTTTTATATCTTCAATCTGGCAACCGCCACAAGCATAAACGAACTTATTTTTTACAGGCCATACTAAATCTGACCTGCAATTTTTACGGTAATGCAATCTTTGTAATATCGTAGCTTTCATGCTATTTCTAATTGAAGATTTAAAACATTTATCATAATGAAAATGAAATTTATGCTGATGCTATTCTTAGCCTTCAGTTTTTCCAATATTTTCGCACAAAATACGCTTAAAGTCAAGTTGATTGATTGCGAAACGAAAGAACCTCTGATCGGTGCAAGTATTGTTCTTCAGAACACAACGAACGGCACATCTTCCGATACTGAAGGGTTGGTCGTACTCACAAATATTCCGGACGGGAAACAGAAATTCGAAATCACTTATGTGGGATATGAAAAGACCATACAAGAATTTATCTTTCCGCTTACTTCGGACGAACTTATTATTATCAAAATTGAACCTGACGAAGAAACATTACAGGAAGTAGTTGTCGCTTCTACAAGGGGAACCCGAACATTTAAAGATATCCCTACTCGTATTGAGTTTATAAACGGAGAAGAATTAGGAGAAAAAGGAGTCATGAAGCCCGGAGATATCCGCATGCTACTGAATGAAAGTACGGGTATTATGACACAGCAAACATCAGCCATATCGGGCAATTCATCCATCCGTATTCAAGGATTGGATGGTAGATATACCCAGATACTAAAAGATGGTTTTCCTGTATTTTCGGGTGCAGCAAGCGGTTTAGGCTTGTTACAGACACCACCTCTCGATTTAAAGCAGGTTGAAATAATCAAAGGTTCTTCTTCTACCTTATACGGTGGTGGGGCAATTGCGGGATTAGTAAACCTCATATCAAAAACACCTGAAGAGAAAAGAGATTTTTCAATACACCTGAATGGAACAACAGGCAAAGGACTCGATGTAAACAGCTTTTTCGGTCAGAAATTCAATAAGGTAGGTACTACCATATTTGCATCATATAATCGTAACCGGGCTTATGATCCGTCCGATGTAGGCTTTACGGCAATACCCAAGTTTGACAGATTTGTACTGAATCCTAAACTATTCTTATACCTGTCTGAAAATACAGATTTTAATTTCGGTATAAACTCTACGATAGAAAACCGTCTGGGTGGCGATATGAAATATGTAGATGGGAAAGGAGATGAAGAACATTCTTATTTTGAAAGGAATAAAACACAAAGACATTCAAGTCAACTTACATTTGAACATCGTTTTGATAAGCAAAACCGATTGAATGTAAAAAACAGCGTAACTTATTTCAGTCGTAAAATAGAGATCCCCGATTTCACGTTTGACGGCAAGCAACTATCTTCTTTTTCGGAGGTTTCTTATATACATACCAAAGAGAAAACAGAATGGGTAGCAGGTGCGAATATTTGGACAGATAAGTTTACTGAAAAGAAACTGACCGATTTTCCTTTGCGGGATTACAACATGACTACTTTAGGCTTGTTTGTACAAAATAATACAAAGATAACGGACTGGATAAACCTCGAAACCGGGTTGTGAACAGATTACATTACTGATTATGGATTTGCTGTATTACCCCGTATCTCGTCTCTTTTCAAGATCAATGAAAAGTTCTCATCCCGTATAAGTGGCGGATTCGGATATAAAGCACCTACCATCTTTTCAGAAGATAGCGAACGCATCCAGTTTCAAAATGTCTTGCCGATAGATGATGATAAGAACAAGTTGGAAAAAAGCTACGGGGCAAATGTGGATTTTACTTATAAAACGGGCTTATTTGGCGACCAGGTATTTTTAAGTATAAACCAGTTATTCTTTTATACTTATCTTAAAAATCCGCTTGAACTGCAAGCTGCGGAAAACAGCCGATGGCAGTTTAATAACATAGACGGTCATGTCGATAGTAAAGGTGCTGAAACCAATATGAAAATAACGTATAAGGATTTCGGTCTGTTTCTCGGATATACCTATACCGATGCGAATGTTAAGGAAGACGGCAGAAGCTATCAAAAAAAACTTACCCCGAAACATAAAATCAATTCTGTTTTAATGTACGAGGTGGAAGATAAATGGAAAATCGGATTGGAAGCCTATTATACAGGAAAGCAAAAACTGAATGATGGAAAAACAGGGCAGGATTATCTGATTTGCGGACTAATGATGCAACGTATTTGGGAAAAGTTTTCTGTATATGCTAATTTTGAGAACTTTACCGACAGACGGCAAACAAGATTCGATACTATTTATACGGGTTCGATGACTAAGCCCGAATTTCGGGATATTTACGCACCGTTAGACGGTTTTGTGTTGAATGCAGGTATTATCATTAAACTGTGAGATAGAAAATGTAAATTAAAATGATCTGTAAATTATTTGGATTGTAATAGCAAAGACTTAATCTGACAGTTGTAGTATTTCTATGATTGTCAGATTTCTTTTTTATAGTTCACTCCCACAGTTTCTTGACTTCCGAAAGTAAGAATATTTTGTTGTTGCATTATGTTTTCCAAGAGTTTTTCTTTAGCAATACTTTTAGTATCAAGAAAAGTTTGCATCGGAATTTTACCATAGCAGTATTTTCCTGAATGCGTTCTTTCGATATAATAAACCTCCATACTAATCATAAACTACGAAATTCTATCAAAATAAAATCCTTGAAAAAATTATAAAAAACATTTATAATATGCTATTGTTATAAATTGGCAGTTTTATGTTATTGTGCTAATATAAAAAGACACAACTTTGAACTACAAAACTCAACGGTTTAATTACCAAAACTTAAATAAATTGTAATACCATGAACTTAAAAAGAATGCTATGGAAGAAAAAGAGTTTATCTCTGATTCTTCTCTTGTTTGGGTGCCTTCCAATTATTGCTCAAACAATTAAAATAGAAGGAAAAGTGACTGACACAAGCGGAGAAGAACTTCCTGGAGTAAGTGTATCCTTAAAAGGGACGACTTCGGGTACAATAACTGATGCCGTGGGACTTTATAGTCTCAATGTACCCAAAACCGATCAGCCTATATTAGTATTTACTTATATAGGTTATAAAACCAGGGAAATTATTCTGACTGATGCCCAGACTAAATATGATGTGGTCATGGAAGAAACATCTAAATATCTGGATGAAGTAGTTGTTGTTGCTTATGGTGTGCAGAAGAAGGCTAATCTGACCGGAGCAGTATCGTCATTGCGTGTAGATGACATTAAAGACATCCCTGCTTCCAATACATCGAGCCTCTTGCAAGGACGTATGAGCGGAGTTACAGTGAGTAGCTTTTCTGCTCAACCGGGAAAAGACAGCGATGTGGAAATCCGCATCAGAGGTATCGGTACTTTTGGTAATAGTAACCCTCTTATATTGATTGACGGAGTAGAAGGCAACTTAAGCAGTGTAGCGCCTAACGATATTGAAAATATTTCGGTATTGAAGGATGCTGCTTCCGCTGCTATTTATGGAGTTCGCGCCGCTAATGGTGTTATTCTGGTTACAACTAAGCGTGGAGCAGGAACCAATAAGCTTTCATATAGCGGTTCTTTCGGCGTTCAGTCAGCTACAGTGTTGCCGAAGTTCCTCGATTCATGGCAATGGGCCACCCTCTTTAATGAACAGAATAATGCGCTTGGAGGTGATGCATCTAATCGTAATTATACTCCCGAAATGATTAATGCTCTGAAAACCGGTTCAGATAAACAACATTTTGCCAATACCAATTGGATGAAAGAAATTTTCAGAACCGCACCGATTCAAAATCACTATTTATCAGCGACAGGAGGTGGTCAGAATTCAAACTATATGGCATCTTTAGGTTATATGAAACAGGAAGGGGTTATGAGAGGTACAGATACCGAGCGCATAAATTTCCGACTGAATGCCGATAGTAAATACCTTAATATGATAACATTCGGGATGAATACTGCGGGAAGCTACCAGAAAACAGGAGAACCGCTGGGAGGTACATGGAGCGTCTTTAATCAGATAATAGATCAGACCAGGCCAACAATTCCTGTAAAATATGATAATGGTAAATGGGGACAATACGACGGTAACCCTAATTTCCCACTATATCAAAGTAATCCGGTAGAACTTACTACAATGTCTTCCCAACAAAATACTTATAAATTTGATGGAAAAGTTTATCTGGATGTTGAGCCTGTAAAGAATCTGCACTTCAAAACCAGTTTTGCTTATCAGTACAATCAAGCTAATTATTCGGCTTTTGAACCTACCCATAACCATTATAAATCGGATGGAAGCTATATTACAAGCGGTGTTGCCTCATTAGAAGAGCAAAAAGCGCAACAGCAACAATGGATAAATGAAAATATTGTTACCTACAATCTGGATTTAGAGAAAATTCATTCTTTAGGCTTTTTGGTGGGGCAGTCTTCTCAGTATAATGGTAACAAAACCTCGAATGCAAAAGGAGAAGGATTCCTGAGTAATGATATCCATGTAATGAATGCCGCAAAAACGACATCCGCCACAGGATGGGAAGAAGAAGCCACCCTGCGCTCATTCTTCGGACGTGTTAATTATTCTTATAACAATCGTTATCTGGCAGAGGCTAATCTCCGTCGCGACGAATCGTCAAGAATACCTAAAAAAAATCGGGTAGGTTATTTTCCTTCGGTATCCGCAGGCTGGAACATAGCAGAGGAAAGTTTTTTACAGAAACAAAATACAATAGATGCACTTAAATTAAGAATAAGTTGGGGTAAACTGGGTAATCAGGATATTGGTTTTTATCCTTTTGCACAAACTTATAACCTTGGATTAGATAACTATATATGGGGCAATAATAAGATTTCCGGAGCAGCATTGGCCAGTGCAGCAAATCCCGATATCAAATGGGAAACGACAACAACTACCGATATAGGTTTGGATGCTGTATTTGCAAAAAACAAACTAAGTCTTACTTTCGATTATTTTAATAAAGTTTCGTCAGACATATTACTACAACTACCGGTTAGTGCTTTGATTGGAGTTGATGAAGCACCTTATGTAAACGCTGCAGAAGTCAAAAACAAAGGTTGGGAAATAAGTCTGGGCTATAATGATAAGTGGAATGACTTTTCTTTTGGTGCAAATCTTAATTTCAGTCATGTGAAAAACGAGATTACCAGTGTTAGCGGACGTAAGGACTGGATTAATGACTGGACTATCAATTTGGCCGGAAACCCTATAGGATCATATTACGGATATGTAGCAGATGGGCTGTATACTACTCAGGAACAAATAGACAATGCTCCTGTGGGTATCGGAAGCCCTCGTATCGGAGATATTCGTTATCTGGATATAAGTGGTCCGGATGGAGTACCGGATGGAGAAATAACTGATAAGGATCGTACTATTATTGGAAATCCTTTTCCTAAAATCACATATAGTCTGAATCTTACAGCAGGATATAAGAACTTTGATTTTTCTGCATTCTTTCAAGGCATAGGCAATGTTGACCGTATTGTTATGGATTACCCTTCGATAGGAGGTGGAGCTACTAAAGAAATGTGGAACCGTTATAATGCAAGTGAAAATCCTGATGGAAAATATCCATCTTTAGGCAATTCGACGTATAATGCTCTTCCATCTTCTTTTTGGATAAAAAGTGCATCCTACTTGAGACTGAAAAATTTAGAGATAGGTTACTCGCTGCCTTCTTCAGTACTTAGCAAGGCTAAAGTACAAGGTTTAAGAGTATTTATATCTGCTCAGAATCTGGTCACTTTCAGCGGGATCAAAAATTATGATCCTGAAAAGTATGCTGCAGATAGCCGGAATTGGACTTATCCCAATGCTAAAACATTTTCAGTAGGATTAAACATAAACTTATAACTATAATATAATAATATACAGCCATGAAAAGAATTAAGATACAATTAGTAACACTAATTATAGGCTTGGGATTTATTTTGCCTTCTTGTTCGGATTTTCTGGACCGGGAGAATCCTTCATCCGCTTCGTCCGGTTCGTACTGGAATAATAAACAGGAAGCAGAAGCTATGTTAGCTGGATGTTACGGGGTGTTGCAGCAACAAGGCCTATACTTCAATTATTATAATGGAGCCGACCCCAGAGCATTGGATGGTTTTGGTACAACAGATGGCTCTAGTGGTTGGTGGTTTTGGTCTCCGGCAGATAATGCTTTGAGCTGGGGACAACTTTCCCCATCTCAGGAATTGGTAGAAGTTGTATGGGATGCATGCTATAAAGGTATTGCAAGATGTAATGAAGTTATTTTGTATGTACCACAGATGGGGACTGATAAAATAGAACAGGCAGATGCCGACAGGATCGTCGGTGAAGCAAAGTTTTTACGTGCTTTCTTTTATAATTACCTGACATCTCTGTATCGCGATATTCCGTTATCTACGGAACCTACTTCGACAGGATATATTCCTAAGAGTTCTAAAGCAGATGTTGTTCAGTTTATAACCGAAGACCTGAAAAAGGTTGTAGAATCGGACGCACTTCCTGACAAAATATCTGCAGACGAAAGAGGTAGAGCAGACAAAGGTGCTGCATGGGCTTTGCTTTGCAAAATCTATTTGTATAACCAGAAATGGACAGAAGCGGCATCTGCGGCGCAGAAAGTAATCGATTTGGGCTATAGCCTCGAAGATAATTATTTGAAGTTATTTAGTGAAGCTGGTAATGATAGTGAAGAAGTGCTGTTTGCAGTACGATTCAGTGCTACCATTGATGGTACAGAAAATAAGATGAGAGGATTCTTGTCTACTCGCAATAACGAAAACTACTATACTCCTATAACTGTTACAGGTGACTTGTTAAATGAATATTACGATAAAAACGGAAAGGCTTTGAGTAAAACTTCTTTTACTTCCGAAGAACTTCTCGACCCTGCAAACAGAGATCCTCGCTGGGGATACAACTTCATTGGAATAGAAGAAACATGGAAAAGCGATGACTGGATCAACTGGTATCAGGTACTGAGCGGACATATAAACAAATATCAGGATTATACCGTAACAGAGAAGTTCTATGACGATCAGGATTACTACGTTATTCGCTACGCTGATGTACTATTGATGCGTGCCGAAGCTCTGGCAAACAGTGGTGATAGCCAAAGCGAAATAGAAGGCTTGATCAATCAGGTACGCGATAGGGCAAGTGTAAAAATGCCACATGTAACGGCAACAGAAATTTCAGAAGCAGGAAGTATACTGAATGTAGTCAAACATGAACGCAGAGTGGAACTTGCCTTCGAAGGTCATCGTTATTTCGATTTGAAACGTTGGGGTGAATATAACAAGCTGTCCGAATATGGATATGTCGGTGAAACGAAATCTAAGGTTTGGCCTATACCACAAAAAGAATTAGACAACAATAAGGTTCTCACTCAGGCATTGGAATGGGGTGGTGAATAATTCATTCACGTAATTAATAAATAACATTGAGTTATCTGTTCCTTATACGGATAACTCAATGAATTTGAGACTGTATTCGCAGGACTTATCAGGGGTATTATATTCCGAAAAGGCAACAGATATGAAAAGAAACCATATTATATTATTTCTCTCAATTATCATAGGATTAATCAGTTGTAAAAAGACAAATAATGAGACTCGTAAACAACTATTCGATGATAACTGGTTGTTCCACTATGGAGATGTAACTAATGGAGAAAATCCAGCGTTAGACGATTCGCAATGGCGAATATTAGATTTACCTCACGATTGGACTATCGAGGATATTCCGGCCACAAACTCTCCATTCGATTCAACAGTCGTTAATGGCGTAGCCAGTGGGTTTACACGAGGAGGTATAGGCTGGTACAGAAAACATTTCCATATTGATAAATCGCAGGCTGAGAAAAAGTTTTATATACAGTTCGATGGTGTATATATGAACTCTGATGTCTGGATCAACGGCCAGCACTTGGGCAATCAATTTTATGGTTACTCCGCATTCGGCTATGATATTACAGATTTTCTTAAATTCGGAGAAGATAATCTTATTGCAGTACAGGTGAAAACAGAAACAGTAACCTCGCGTTGGTATTCAGGTTCAGGTATTTATCGCCATGTGTGGCTCACATCTACATCACCATTGCATGTCGACAACTATGGTACAGTTATTACTACACCCGAAATTTCGGAAAAGCAAGCCAAAGTAACCGTTTCATCTACACTAGTTAATTCTACATCTGAGAATGTAGAGGCTACCCTTAAGCTAAAAATAGTAGATTCTGACAAGAAAGTTATAGTACAAAACGAACAAAAATTCAACATATACAGGAATAAAAAAACAACTGTAAATCAGGATTTAATTGTAGAAATTCCTGCTTTATGGTCAACAGACTTTCCTGCACTTTACACACTTGTTACAGAAATAGAACACAATAATAAGATAACTGACAGGACAGAAGAAATATTCGGAATCCGTTCTATCCGGTTCGATTCCGAAAAAGGGTTCCTCCTTAATGGAAAAGAAATAAAGCTCAAAGGAGGATGTATCCACCATGATAATGGGCCATTAGGGGCAATGGCATTCGACCGTGCGGAAGAACGTAAGGTAGAACTACACAAAGCTGCGGGATTCAATGCGCTCCGCATGGCACACAATCCACCGTCGCCGGCTCTGCTCGATGCTTGTGACAGATTGGGAATACTAGTCATTGACGAAGCTTTCGATGTATGGAGATACGGTCACTTTGAAGAAGACTATTCTAAACACTTCTACGAATTGTGGAAAGCAGATCTGGAGAGCATGATTCTGCGCGACCGCAATCATCCTTCGGTCATTATGTGGAGCATCGGCAACGAGATTAAGCAAAACGATACGCAAGAAATAGCCGATCTGTCCCGAAAATTAGCTGAATATACCCGTTCTATCGACAGTACCCGCCCTGTAACGGCAGGAGTAAATTCTGTTTCATCTAAAAAAGATGCTTATCTGAAAACCCTTGACGTTGCCGGTTATAATTATTCTCCAAAAGAATATGTTACAGGCCATGAACGAAATCCCGGTCAATTGATTTACGCTTCTGAATCATATGCAAGTCAGGCCTACGATTACTGGAAAGACGTGGAAAAATATAAATGGGTAATAGGAGATTTTGTGTGGACATCATTCGATTATATCGGCGAAGCCAGTATCGGATGGTATGGATATTATCTCGAACAAAGTTTCTATCCGTTCTATATGGCGTACTGTGGAGATATTGATATTTGCGGCATCAGGCGTCCCCAATCATACTTCAGGGAAACTTTGTGGAGTCAGCAACCGATTATTCATATAAGTGTAACTCCGCCCGTACCATCATTTCCCCTCAATCCTAAAAAAGAAGACTGGAGTGTGTGGAACTGGCCGGATGAAATAGATTCCTGGAATTTCCAAGGCTATGAAGGCAAAGAGTTGAAAGTATGGGTATATACCCAGTGTGAAGAGTCTGAATTATTCCTTAACGGCAAATCGTTAGGACGGGAGAAGAATACAGAATTTACCAAAAACAAACTCGACTGGAATGTGCCGTATCAGAAAGGCATACTGGAAGCCAAGGGTTACGACAATGGAAAAGAGGTAACTGCATCTGTACTGAAAACAGCAGATAAGGTTGCGACAATAAGACTTACAGCAGACAAAACTGTTCTGTCTGCAAGCGGACAGGACTTAAGCTATGTCACAGTAGAACTGATAGATGCCACAGGTAATGCTAACCCGATAGCTGACGATTTGGTGACATTCAGTATCTCCGGAGAAGGCTCTTTGATTGCCGTTGCAAATTCCGATCCGATGAGTACCGAAAGTTTTCAGAAAAATTATCGTAAAGCATGGAGAGGCACTTGTCTGGCCATTCTCAAATCGGACAAAAAATCAGGGAAGATACTGCTGAAAGCAAATGTTGAAGGACTACCTCAAGCCGAAATATCAATTGATGTAAAATAGAGGATTATGAATATACTAAGATATTTTGTTGTTTCCATCTTGTGTGCAACCTTTCTGATCTCGTGCATGGGTGGGGCTGAAGAAGAGTTTGCGCGTAAACTGAACTTCGATAAAGGATGGAGCTTTCATTATGGAGATATGCCGGCTGACCGGATTTTTATGCAAGATACGATACAATGGACAACAGTCGATATACCTCACGACTGGAGTATGGATATGCTCTTTGCCAAAAGTGACGGAGGCATAGCCATAGGACAAACGCAAGGAGGAACAGCATGGTATAGAAAAACATTCACAATACCTTCGATAAGTTCTGACAAAAAGCTGAGACTATATTTCGAAGGAGTATATATGGAATCGGAAATATGGATAAATGGTAAACAAGCTTCTTTCCATCCCTACGGCTATACTTCTTTTTTTTGCGATATAACGGAATATTGCAATCCTGCCGGACAGGAGAATATTGTTGCGGTAAAAGTGAAGAACGAAGGCAGGAACAGCCGATGGTATGCCGGTTCAGGCATATATCGCCATGTATGGCTGATTACCGAAGACAAGCTACATCTGGATGAATGGGGTACGTTTATTACTACAGATATAATGTCGAATGAAGAAGCAAATATAAAGCTGGCAGTCGATATTTTTAATGAAACAGATAAGCCGGTAGAAGCTATTCTTTCCATTGAAATAAAAGACAGCCTAAACAATATTGTAGGAAACCGGCAGGAGGCTATTAATCTGAGTAATACAGAATCAAAAACAATAAACCAATCTATTGAGATATTGAATCCTTCTCTTTGGTCTGTCGATTCGCCCGCTCTTTACACTGCAAATATAAGGTTGGAATCGGAAGGTAAAGTTAAAGATATGATTTCTGTTCCTTTCGGAATACGCTGTATCTCTTTCTCTGCTGAGGACGGATTTCTTCTTAATGGGAAACCGATGAAATTAAAAGGAGGTTGCGTGCATCACGATAACGGATTGTTAGGCGCAGCAGCCATAGATCGAGCCGAAGAAAAGAAGGTGGAATTGTTGAAAGCAAATGGATTTAATGCCGTACGATGTGCGCATAATCCCCCATCTGAAAAATTTCTTGACGTTTGTGACCGTCTGGGTATTCTGGTAATAGATGAAGTTTTCGACCAATGGCAAAAGCAAAAAAATCCGGAAGACTATCATCGTTTTTTTGATGAATGGCACGAAAAGGATTTAGCTTCAATGGTATTACGTGACCGTAACCACCCTTCCATTATTATGTGGAGCATTGGCAATGAAATACAGGAACGTTCCGATTCGTCGGGGGTGAAAATTGCGCAACAATTGAAAGATATTGTCAAAAAATATGATAATACACGTCCGGTCACTGCAGCCATAAACGACTATTGGGATAATCCCGATTTGAAATGGAAATCAGCTTCTCCTCTGGCTTTTGAATCTCTCGATGTCGGTGGATACAACTATATGTGGTGGGAATACGAAAATGATACAAAATCCTATCCCGAAAGAATAATATATGGCAGTGAGACTACGGCTATGGAACGTACAGTAAACTGGGATTTGGTGGAGAAATATCCAAATATCATCGGCGATTTCATTTGGACTGCAATTGACTATCTTGGTGAATCGGGCATCGGCCATGCTATCAATATTAAGGATGGAGAAAAAGACCCACCACAGTTTCTCGACTGGCCCTGGTTCAATGCATGGTGCGGCGATATCGATATTTGTGGATACCGGAAACCTCAGGCAGCTTTACGCGATGTGTTATGGAACAATAGCAAAATAGAAATGCTTGTACACACACCTGTACCTACCGGATATAAAGAAAAAATAAGTTATTGGGGATGGCCGGACGAAGAAGCTGGTTGGAACTGGAGCGGCCATGCAGGTGAAGATATGGATGTGAAGGTGTATACCCGTTATCCGTCTGTGAGACTGTATCTCAATGGAAAACTGCTTGTAGAAAAAGAAACGGAGAAAGACAGGATAAACAAATATTCAGTCCGGTTCAACGTCAAATATGCGCCGGGTGAACTCAAAGCAGTGGGAGTAGATACGGATGGCGAAAGAGAATCTGTTATACTGACCACTAGGGGAAAACCCACAAAGTTGAGGCTAAAAGCCGACCGTCTGAATTTAAAAAATACAAAGAATGATTTATCTTATATACAGATAGAACTCGTAGACAAAGACGGAAATATTGTTCCTGATAAAGATATTAACCTCCAATTAAGTATTTCGGGAGAAGGTAAAATATTAGCAGCCGGTAATGCCTGCCCTACGGATATGGAGAGTTTCCGTTCCCTGACCCCGAAAACATATAAAGGAAAGGCTTTAGCGATTATCCAGCCGACAGGAAAAAAAGGAGAAATCGTACTAAATGTAATAACACAGGAATATAGCGAACAGTCCATATCTGTAAATGTAAAGTGAAATATGAAAGATTTCAGCTTTAATCAGAAATAGTACCATTGATATAATCATAAAAACGAATATAACCAATGAAGAAGAAAAAACAATTGCTTTTTTATGCAATCGTCTGCCTGATAACTATCTGCGCATATGCGTGCAAACAAACACAGGAAAAACGAGCTGAAATCATTCCGGGCATAGTATGGAACGATACTGATGGTAATCCGATAAATGCCCACGGAGGAGGTATAATGTTTCATGATGGTACATACTATTGGTATGGAGAATATAAAGGGGATTCGACCTACCGCCTCGACTGGGTGACTACGTGGGAATGCTGGCGTGCCGATGCCGGAGGTGTTGCCTGCTATTCTTCAAAAGACCTTGTAAACTGGAAATTTGAAGGCGTTGTACTGCCAAGTACACCGGAAGATTCGACTTCAGATCTCCATCCCTCTCAGGTAATAGAGCGTCCTAAAGTCATTTACAATGATAAAACAAAGAAGTTTGTTATGTGGATGCACATAGAGAGTCCCGATTATGAGAAAGCTCATGCCGGAGTGGCTACCGGCGATTCTCCCACAGGTATCTTTACCTATCTCGGTTCCTTCAAACCGAATGGCGAAGACAGCCGCGATCAGACCATTTTTAAAGATGATGATGGTAAAGCTTATCATATTTATTCATCGGAATGGAATAAAACACTATACATAGGGCTGTTAAATGATGAATACACACAACATACAGGAAAATTTACCCGTAATTTTATAGACCGGTCACGCGAGGCTCCGGCCGTATTTAAACATGAAGGTAAATATTACCTGGTAAGTTCGGGCTGTACTGGTTGGGATCCGAATGTAGCCGAATGTGCTGTTGCTGACTCTATGATGGGTGAATGGAAAGTGATAGGAAACCCATGTATCGGTAAAGATGCTGATAGTACTTATTTTGCACAGAGTACCTTTGTCCTTCCGGTTACAGAAAAAAAGGGTGCTTATATAGCCATGTTTGACCGATGGAATAAAACAAACCTGATAGACTCACGTTATGTCTGGCTACCTCTTACGTTCAAAGATGGAAAGCCGGTGATAGAATGGAAAGAAAGTTGGTCTTTAGATTAAAAAACACTTGCAAAATGAAGATATTAAAAACAGCAGCTTGCTTACTTTTTCTTTTGGCCTATGTTCAGATTCCGCTCTGTGCCGACAATCTGCCCGAATTTAAAAATTCCTTAACCTGTGGGCTTAAACAACCATTTACAATCTATAATAATTGGTCGGCCTATGACGAATTATCGGACAATATACCTCAAACAGAAGAACTATGCATGAAGATGCTGGATAATGTTATCCGGTTGAAGCAACAGGGAGTTCAGATAGATTGTTATATGATGGATGCATTTTGGTTTGATGTAGATGGAGGTTACAGGACATGGAACAGAAAAAACTGGCCTGATGGACCGGATAGCTGGTTGAAAAAATGTAAAGAAAATAACATCATTCCGGGACTTTGGTTTTCGACAAACCTTATTCAAAGCGGAGGTTCGCCTATGTTGAATTTTATTTCCGAATGGGAAGGCTCACAAACATCGGACGGAGCTATTCTAAGTCTTTTTGAAGGAGGATACCTCAACCATTTGATAGAAACATTGCAGATATACGCAGACAAAGGATTCGGTGTTTTTAAATTTGATTTCGCCTATTTCGATGCTGCATCCAGTTTTGCAAAAAGTTCGATGCTCTCCGCCGATATAGAGGAGGCTAACAAACGGGCTTTTATACAGGCAATAAAAAAGTTCAGAGTGAAAAATCCGGATATAATATTCATCGGTTATAATGGTTTTGGCGGTGATATGGAAAATACTGTAACATCTTTCCGTAAAACAGTTGACCCGCGATGGCTCGAAATATTCGATACCTTATATTCGGGCGACCCCCGCTTCTCAGATGTGCCAATGATGAATGTATGGCGTTCGCAGGATATGTATAGCGACCATATGGTGCAGCAGTTCGCTTTCAATGGTTTACCATTGCCGCGTATAGACAATTGTTCGTTTATGATAGGTGAAACGGGTACATGCTATAAAAGAGGTATCGCCGCATGGAAAAGCTCACTCATACTAAATCTGGCGCGTGGTGGATGGCTCAACGTTTATCATGGTAATATCGACCTGCTGAACGATGAAGATGCGCAATGGTTTGCCAAAGTGCAACAAACCTATCTGAAGCTCCAGCAATTCGGACAGACAACTATCATCGGAGGTATTCCGGGTAAATCCGAAGTATATGGATATAAAGCAATCTCTGCAGATGGGTGCTTATTTACTATTGTCAATCCGTCGCAATCGTCACAAGAAATAGAGTTGCCTTCAAAATCATATAATCAAGGACGCATCTTATTTACTGACAATGGATTCACACCGACATTGGATGGAAATAAATTGGTGTTAGGCGCCGAACAGATGGCAGTTGTAGGCTTTGGTAAATTTAATACAGCCGGATACGATTGGGGAAAAGAAAACGATGTGATAGTACCCCAAGCCATAACGTCTATGAAAACGGATATTCAAATAAATGATAACCATACAGCACAAATCCGGCTAGAGAACATTTCAGAAAACATACGCATTGTCTTTAGCCAACTGGATGGAAACAGCAAACCATTCCGTTCGTGGGGCGGAGCACCCCCTGATGGAATTAAGATGAATGAATTTCTGAAAATAACCGCTAAGCAGGGAAAGAAGAATATTCAGGTAAGAATCAATTATGATAAGATGATTTGGAGCGGTCTTTCGTGGGGAGTAGGAGAAATCGACTTAAAAGATATAAATACAAAATCCCCATTGACTATTACATGCTGGTCGAAGGACGGAGATAGTAAAAACTTCAAGATAGAAGTTTATAATGTGACATATTAAAGAATATAAGATATGAAAGGTACAAAGTTATTTATATTGTTTTTTCTCGTTTCGGTATTTCTTAATGCTCAGGATTTAAAGCTGGCTGCAATATTTACCGACAATATGGTGCTGCAGCAACAGACACAAGCTCCTGTATGGGGGTGGGCAAAAGAAAAATCCAAAATCAACATTACAACGTCATGGGATGGGAAAGAATATGAAGCCGTTGCTGATAAAAACGGTAAATGGAAAATTCCGGTAACAACCCCCATCGCAGGTGGCCCGTATACAATAACAGTCAGCAGCTCGCAGAAAGTAGAACTGAAGAACGTATATATCGGTGAGGTATGGCTTGCCAGCGGACAATCGAATATGAGTATGCGGCTGAAAGGATATAAACACCAGCCTGTTGCAGGCTCTACGGAAGCGATACTTAACTCGAAAGGGAAGAACATACATTTTATAAATATTCCCGAATTAGCAGCCTACAGACCACTAGATGATGTTAAAGATGTACGGTGGGAAACGGCATCCTTGTCTACAACAGGAGAATGTAGTGCAGTATGCTGGTTCTTTGCCGATCTGATAAATCAGCAACTGGACATACCTGTCGGTATTATCAACGCCAGTTATGGAGGCTCCAACGTGGAAGCATGGATGACAGATGTGGCTTGCAGCGAATTTAAAGATATAGAAGTTCCTCCCAAAAGTGATGAGACATCGCCGTGGATAGGAAATGTAGCCACCTTACTATACAATGGGATGATACACCCGATAGAAGGATATAGAATCAAAGGCATGCTTTGGTATCAGGGAGAATCCAGTATTTTCAATGTCCCCCGCTATGCACCTTCTGTTGCTGCAATGGTAAAGGATTGGCGCAAAATATGGGAACAAGGCGATTTCCCTTTCTATTTTGCCCAGATTGCACCCTACGACTATAAAGAGTGGAATTTCTTTACACCGCAATGGCCCGAAATATCGGCATATCAGCGCGAAGCACAGATAAAGACTCTGTCACTTATACCCAACAGCGCTATGGCGGTAACATTAGATGTCGGTGAAGAATTCCAGATCCACCCTCCACGCAAAAAGGAAGTAGGGCAACGACTGGCTTTTCTGGCTCTGGCGAAAACATATGGAGCAACGGGGTTTGAATACCAAAGTCCTCTGTATGAACGTATGGAAGTACAAGACGATAAGGCAATCATTTATTTCACTCAACAGTTTATGGGATTGACCAGTTATGGAAAAGAGCTGGCCCTCTTCGAAATAGCAGGGGAAAATAAGGTGTTTGTAAAAGCTAAAGCTTATCTCGATGAAGAAAAAAGTGCAATAGTCGTATCCAGTCATCTGGTGAAAGAGCCAAAGGCTGTACGTTATGCCTTTAAGGATTATGTTGCTGCTGAATTGTTCGGAACCGGAGGTCTTCCTGTCTCATCATTCAGAACCGACGATTGGGAATAGAACTAATTAAAAAATAAGAATATACAGTGTTATGAAAAACATTTTTAAAGTTATCACTTTAGTTGTAATCGTATTTTCGACGGCATGCAGCCAGCCGAAAACAACGACCAATTATTATTTCGATGCTGACAGTGGCAATGACTCGAATACGGGAACTACTCCCTCTCAGGCATTCAAAAGCCTGAGTAAGTTAAAGGAACTGGAAGTTAAAGGAGGTGACAGTATCCTGCTCAGGTCTGGCAGTATTTTTACTGAAAAATTTTACTTCTCCGGTAAAGGAGAACCGGGCAAACCGATAGTAATAGGTAAATACGGAGGAGAAGCAATGCCTCATTTGAAAGGCGATGCCTCGAATCTCGAAATGATGCATATTTATAACTCCGAACATATTGTAGTTCGCGATATAGAGATTTCGAATAAAGGAGAAAAAATCCGACCGCGTCTAAGTGGCTTGTTTGTTGAGATCTACAATTATGGCAAGGCGCAGGATATCACTATCGACAATCTTTTTATCCATGATGTATATGGTTCATTGATCAAAGGAGAAGGACACGAGCACGAAGATGCAGGAGGAGGGCAAGCCATGATGCTGAGAAATTTCAGGGATGACAATACCGATTCCATTCCTTCTTACTTCGATGGACTATTGGTTCAGAACTGTCTGATTAAAGATTCGCAGCGAAATGGTATTATTATGTGGGGCAACTGGATAAGAAAACAATGGCTGCCTAGCCTGAATGTTGTAATCCGCAACAATGTACTGGACGGTGTGCCTGGAGACGGTATTGTACCTACCGCCTGCGATGGGGCATTGGTCGAATATAATGTGATGAAGAATTGTCCTGCCACACTACCTGCTACAGAAGCTTGCGATGGTATCTGGCCTTTCTCCAGCGACAATACTATTGTACAATATAATATAGTGAGCGGTCATAAATCGCAGACAGACGGTTATGGTTTCGATTCGGACTATAACAGCAAGAATTCTTTATTTCAGTACAATCTCAGTGATAACAGTGATGGCGGATTCCTATTGTTATGCAATTCGGGCGGATGGCCCGAAGACTGGAGCGCCGGAAATCAGGGAACAGTAGTAAAATATAACGTAAGTATAAATGACGGAATCAGGAAACATATTGTGAAAGAGAAGAAGACCGATTTTTATTCACCTGTTATCCATATCACAGGGCCAGCGCAAAACAGCACGATAGAAAAAAACATATTCTATATCTGTAAAAAAGAATTGCCGGGAATGGATAAACGCCTTGTACATTCCGATGATTGGGGAGGGTATGCCGATAGTACCTATTTCAGAAACAATTATATTTTTGTAGAAGAGCCTACAATCGCTTTCGATGCAACCAAGTCTACAAATAATTTTATAGAAAAAAACCTCTATATAGGGCCTTTACAATATACAGGAGAAGGATTTGAGAAATATGACGGTAAATTCGACAAAGCTATGTGGTATGACGCTAGCGATGAAAACTGGAACAAACTAATAGAATTTGTAAAAGATAAAAAAGTATTGCTGAACGGGAAAGAAGTTCCGGTACTGGATGTAATCGGATATAACTGATATGGTAATGGAAGGAAGATATAATCTGCTGTGGATGCTAATTATAATATGGGGTTTAAGTTCCTGTAACAGAGAACCGGCAGGTATTGTTACTTTAAACATATATCCCGACAGCATCATCAATGATGTATCCAATCATCCTATTGGTATAAATCTGAATTACTTTATGGATGGCGGACGTTTTCCCAATGCTAAACAATCAGTCACAAAGGTATTGCAGGACATGAACGTAAAATACCTGCGTTATCCGGGAGGAGAAAAGTCCGATTTGTATATGTTTGCTTCTTCTCCTTATGAGAAATCGCAGCCAACAGTATGCCGTAGAATCGGGCTTGAAGACTATCCCGGAATGTTTTCGAAAGAAGGCAAACTGTTATTCGACCCGCTCGATTTTGATGAATTTATGCAAATCTGCGATTCTCTCGGTGCTGAACCTATAATTGTAGTTGCAGCCGACCGCTACCTGATGCCAAAAGAAAAAGGAAAACGTCCGGCAAAAAGGGATAAGCTTATAAAGCATGCAGCCGAATGGGTTCGTTACGCCAACATAAAAAAGAAATATGGTGTCCGTTACTGGATGATAGGCAACGAGAGTTGGAATAAGAATAATACAAATTCTACAGCCGATATATATGCACAGGATGTAATTGATTTTTCGAAAGCAATGAAAGCTGTTGACTCGTCTATTCTAGTGATTCCCAATGGTGATAATGAAGAATTTTTCAGAACAGTGATAACTAAAGCAGGTGACTATATAGACCGTTTATGCGTCAGCAACTATGGAGTATTCTTCTTCGACAACGGATACCAGTCGTACGGTGATTCTGCCAAATGCCTGATTTGGCCGGCGCAAACAGCCTTGAATGCAATGAACAGATATGCGACAAAAGAGCAGTTGAGCCGCTGGAAAATGATTGTTGCCGAATATGGCACCATAGACTGGTCTAACCTTTGGAAAGGAAGTAATGATATGGGACATGCAATCGTTTCTTTCGATATGACAGGGCAATTGCTGATGGAACCACAGATAGAGTTTTCATGCTTCTGGAATACCCGATGGATAGAAAATGAAACCAACCTCAGAGACCATGATGCGCTGGATAAGGACGGAAACCTGACACCTACCGGCACTGCATTGAAAATATGGGGTAATTTTCTGGGTAAACAAATGGTTAAGAGTGAATCGTGTGACTCCATTCTCACATATTCCAGTATCGACAAAGAGCGTAACTTATTATATGTTTACGTAATAAATAAAAGAGGAAGCTTATCCAGATTAAAGTTGGAAATACCGAATCATAAAATCGAATCTCTGTCTCAGGCATGGGAATATTTCGGAAAAACACCAGAAGACCTCAATCCTGTATGGCAGAGAAAGGACGATACAGATAAACTTATCGGACTGAAAGGATATTCGATTACAGTGCTCGAATATAAGCTTGATTTTAATTAACATAGTGAGTAACAGATATTAAGAAAAGGATGCTTAACTTGCGCAAGACATTGAAAAACAAAGACATCCTTTTTTATTCTTCCTTCATGAAACGAATCATACTCATACTACTTATCCTAATCCTGATTATACCATTACAGGCACAGGAATATACCCATTACACTACTATCGACGGGCTGTCGGGTACTGATGTGACTGCAATATGTGAAAATGAGAACTTTCTCTGGATTGCTACGAACGATGGATTGAACCGTTTCGATGGGCGGGAGTTTAAAGTATACAGGAATGACAACACCTCGCCAAACAGCATATCGGAAAATAATATAGAGACACTGATGTTTGATTCGAAGGGGCTTCTTTGGATTGGATTTAAGACAGGAGGCGCAGACATTTTTAATCCCCGGAAAAACAAGTTTATACATATCAGTGAGATTATAAAAGATTATCCCCAACGGGTAATATCTATTTATGAAGATTCGGAAAAGAATATCTGGCTCGGAACATGGGAAGACGGTTTGTATCAGCTGACCCCGACCGGCGAAGGTGATTTGTCATATCATGTATCGAAGCATTATCCTAAAAATATAGTATCAAGTATTGTAGAAAAGCCGAAAGGTAAGTTATGGATCGGAACCTATTATGGTTACTTCCTGTACGACATAGAGAATAAAAAAGATATATCGCTGAAAGAGAACTATTATGCTGTTACTCAATTTCTGGATACAGGCGAAAAAAACAGCCTCTGGTTTTCAGTTTGGGCAAATGGATTGTACAAGTTGGAGTGGAACGAAGATACCTTTCTTACCAAAGAAACGTCTATGACAAAAAATATGGGAGATATTTACCGTATTTTTCCGGCTACCGACAATAAGCTTTATTTGGGGACTTGGGGTGATGGTATAAAGGAGACCGGTACAGGATCTGATGTTTATCCCAAATCTCTGCAAATCGATGCTCCTGTTATACTATCGTTTTACAGAGACCGCCATAGTAGATTCTGGGCAGGGACATATGGTACAGGATTGTTCCGTCTGAATGATAAAAGCAAAGGGATAACTGATCTTTCACCGATTAATAAGAATGGGCTTTCAGCCGCATATTCATTGCATTATTTTGGTTCTGACCAATTATTAGTGGGAACTCAGGGTGATGGGCTTTATTTGTATGACATAAAGAATCATAATTTACAGCCCCGGTTGATAAAAAATACGGGCAGTTTATTTCACAAATATATCCTGTCTCTTTATAAAGATGATGAAGTACTGATTGTAGGAAACGATGATACAGGTCTACAATATGCTCCCCTAAAAGCGGATGGCAAAACAGATTTTTCATTACGTACCTATCATATAGATAAAAATTTTGGAAAAGTAACAGCAATCTTCAAAAGTAGTAATTCCATTTTCTGGATGGGAACTAAACAATATGGTTTAGTATCTATGAAATATGATTCGGCAAAAGAAAATTTTATTGATTATATTCATTACGACTCGTTCGGCATGGATGAAATTACAGGTTTTTCGGAAACTGTAGACGGGCAGATATGGGTGTCTTCACATAGTGGTATATACTTACTCGATCCTATGACAAATAAGGTACAGCAGTATGATGAAAATGTGTCTGAAATGATATACAGTCTGGCTGATGACCAGAAGGATAAGTGCCTATGGTTGGGAACATCCGGAGGGCTAAGAAGGCTGAATTATGCAGGTAATGGTAAAATAGAAAATCCTTTCTCTTCGGAAATGTTGCCCGATGGAGCCATTCGCGATGTTATATTAGATACTTACAATAATTTATGGTTTTCGGTGTCGAATCGTATATTTTGTTATACTAATAGTGCTCATGAGCTGAAAGAAATAAACTCAGGCATACCTAACAAACAGTTATTGTTTTCTACAACACGTTGCAAAACTAATGGTAAGCAGTATGTTATATTCGGAGGAACGAATAGCTTATTGCTAATAGACCCACAAGTAGTATTGAACCAGCCGGAACATACCAAAATTTTACTGACCGAGTTACAAATAGATCATCAGACCGTTGATGTGGGACAAAAGATATATGGTAAAATTGTATTGGATGAGGATACAGAATATACAGATTCGATAACCTTATCGTATCTCTGTAAATGGATTAGTCTGTCTTTTACAGAAGTGGGATGGGATAATTATCACAATAGCTATCAGTATCAGATAAAGGGGTTTAGCGACGATTGGCAATATCTGGATATAACAAAGCCGATAACATTTTCACAATTGCCTCCCGGAGATTATACTTTACAAATTCGGTTGAATAATACTTCGCTGACTAAAAAATATGATCCATTGTGGAGTCTGCATATCACAATTACTCCTCCGTGGTGGCAAACGGGCACTTTTTATTCGGTTTTACTGCTAGTGATATCCTTAGTGTTACTGGGTATATTCTTTATAATAAAGAATTACTACAAAAAGCGTCAACTGCAAAGGCTGAAAGAAATAGAAAAGAAAAAGAAGGAAGAACTTCTTCAAGAAAAAGAAAGTTTTTTTGCTGGATTATCACACGATCTGCTGACACCGTTCTCGCTGATTATAGCTCCCGTAAGTGATCTGATCAGAGATGAGACAATGAACGAAGATCAGCACGAAAAACTGGAAATCATATCTAAAAACGCTACATTTTTAGCCGATATATTCAGTACAATTTTAGATTTCAAAAGAGCCGAACAGATAGATACAGAGATAAAAGAAAAGAATATAGAGCTAGTATCGTTTGTTTATATTATAGTCAATGCCTTTGATTATCTGGCGAAATCGAATAAAATAAAATTATCCTATCATTCCTGCATATCGGATTTATACATATCAATAGACAATATAAAGCTGGAACGGATTCTCTATAATTTGATTAGTAATGCTCTGAAATTCACTAAGGAAGGTGGTGAAGTAGATGTGCTGTTAAGCTATGATGAAGTTGCAGGAATCTTTTATCTGAAAGTAAAGGATACAGGAATAGGTGTCAGCCGGCAAAATAAGGAAAAAGTGTTTGAGAAATTTTACAGAGAAGAAAAAAATGGCGATTCTCAGGGGCTTGGACTCGGCTTGTATACCACCCGTAAATTTTTACATATGATGGGAGGTGAAGTAAATATTGAGTCTATACCGGAAAAAGGAACTGTTTTCACAATCAATCTCCCGGCTAAAATGATCGATAGACCGAAACCGGCATTAGATATAAAAGACAATATTGATACTGACGGTTTATTTACAATTTTACTGGTAGAGGATAATACGCAATTGCGCGATTACCTGAAAAAAAAACTATCTGTTCACTTCGAGGTGGCTGTTGCTTCTAATGGCATAGAGGCATTGGATTTCATTAAGAATAATCTGCCAGAAATCGTGGTTTCGGATGTTATGATGCCTGAGATGGATGGTTTCACTCTTTGTTCAACAATAAAGAATACACCAATGTATTCAGAAGTGTTTGTAATATTACTATCTGCAAGATCCTCGTCTGAAGATGAAATGCAGGGCTATAAAGCCGGAGCGGATTTCTATATCAAAAAGCCTTTCGATCCCGAAATCCTGATCAAGCAAATGGTGAATGTGTATGCTACCCGACAACAACGCAGAAAACAAATAATCACAGACCTATTATCTCCTCAGAACGATAGCGCTAAATCGCATTCTAAAGATGATTTTCTGGGTAAAGCTGTAAAAATAATAGAGGAGCATTTAATGGATGAGAACTTTAAAATAGATGAATTTGCAGCTGAAATGAATTTGAGTAAAACTGTATTGCACCGCAAATTTAAACTGATAGTGGGAGAGACGCCAAATATTTTCATCAGAAACATTCGTTTGCATAAGGCGGCTAATATGTTGAAAGAAACAGATCTTTCGATATCAGAGATTGGTTATCTGGCAGGTTTTAGTCAGGCTCACTATTTTATTAAGTGTTTCAAGGAACTGTATCAGGATACTCCTAAAAATTTCAGAGTAAAAAATAAAGTTGGTGATACGAATACAAATGAAGATAATTGAAAAACTTTATCTATGTTATTTAAGTGTACCAGTTAGTAGCGTGCTAGTTTACAAGAGAGTAGAATCACAAAAGCCGACAACTAATTAAATAGTGTAAAAAGTGTCAGGTTTGTCAAGTTTTGAGATTGGCACATTCGTTTTCTGTTACTATTGTTACTTTTTAACTAAAATAAATAATCAAAAATAAAAATCAAGAAAGTAAATGGATACCCAAAAAGCACTTCGATTACTCTTTATTTTATGTATATTTTTATGTGTAAAGTTACACATATATTCCCAGCAACTCAACTATGACAAAGAAGTAGAAATCCTTCTATCGAAGATGACACTCAACGAGAAAATAGGGCAGATGAATCAATTGAACTTTTACGAAATGAATGATGAACTGCTTGAAAAAGTGAAGAAGGGTGAAACTGGTTCTCTACTAAATACGACAGATCCGAGAACAGTAAATCTGTTGCAAAAAGCAGCAATGGAAAGCCGTTTAGGTATACCATTACTTATTGCTCGTGATGTTATACATGGCTATAAGACGATATTCCCGATACCATTAGGACAAGCAGCTTCATTCGATCCACAAATAGCAGAAACAGGAGCTCGTGTTGCTGCTGTGGAAGCTTCCGAGAATGGTATCAGATGGACATTTGCTCCGATGATAGATATTGCGCGGGATGCAAGATGGGGTAGAATAGCTGAAAGTCCGGGAGAAGATCCTTATCTGACAGGCATAATGGGTGAAGCAATGGTGAAGGGTTTTCAAGGTACAGACTTGTCGGACCCGACATCAATGGCGGCCTGTGCCAAGCATTTTGTGGGTTATGGAGCTTCTGAAGGCGGGCGCGACTATAACAGTACCAGCATTACACCTAACGCTCTCAAAAATACATATTTACCTCCATTCCAAAAGTCGATCGATGCTGGAGTGGCTACGGTAATGACTTCTTTCAACGATAATGATGGTATCCCTTCATCCGGTAATAAAAACCTGCTGAAAAATATTTTGCGCGGCGAAATGGGATTTAATGGTCTCATTGTTTCAGATTGGAATTCGGTGGGTGAAATGATTACACACGGATTTGCTGCTGACGGGAAAGATGCTGCAATGATTTCTGCAAATGTGGGTCTTGATATGGAGATGAATACAGAACTATATATAAAACATCTAAAACAGTTGGTAGAGGAAGGTAAGGTATTAGAAACAAATATAGACAACTCGGTGCGTTATATATTGAAACTTAAATATCGTTTAGGCCTATTTTCTAACCCTTATATAGAAGTAAACAAGCCGACAACAACTTATTCGGATAAACATTTACAGGCGGCAAAAGATGCTGCTATCAAATCGGCTGTGCTGCTAAAGAATGAAAATGTTTTACCACTGAATGAAACTCAGAGAATTGCAATTCTCGGCCCGATGGCTGATGCTCCGTACGACCAGTTAGGAACTTGGATATTTGATGGAAATGCTTCGCATACAGTTACTCCAATAGGAGCACTAAAAAGTAATAAAGACTATAAGAATTTGAAGGTTATTTATGAACCTATTCTGCGATCTACTACAGATACAGATACCTCCAATTTCTCTAAAATACAGGAGATAGTAAAAAAAACAGACGTTGCTGTTATCTTTTTAGGAGAAGAATCCCGATTGTCGGGAGAAGCCCATTCTTTATCGAATATCAATCTGATAGGTGTTCAATCTGAACTTCTCAAAGAGGTGAAGAAAGCAGGCAAACCTGTTGTACTTGTAATTATGGCAGGACGTCCTCTGACTATCGAACGCGATTTACCGTATGCTGATGCCATACTATATAATTTTCATCCGGGAACAATGGGAGGCCCTGCGGTACTTGATTTATTATTTGGGAAGGCTAACCCAAGCGGAAAACTGCCAGTGACATTTGTGAGAGAAGTTGGTCAGATACCTTTATATTATAATCATAACAATACCGGACGTCCTGCACCGGATAATGCGAAAACGTTGTATACTGATGAAACAAATGCAAAACAAACGTCGGTGGGTGATGTATCCTTCTATCTCGATTCGGGCAAAGAGCCTTTATATCCATTTGGCTATGGTTTATCATATAGTAAGTTCGAATATTCGGACTTGACTCTCTCTTCAAATGTAATGGGCATGAACGATACTCTCACTATGAGTGTCACGCTAGAGAACACCAGTAGTATTGAAGGTACAGAAGTTGTTCAGTTGTATATCAGAGACCTTGTTGGTTCGATAATTCGTCCGGTAAAAGAGTTGAAAGGATTTCAGCGAGTGAATCTTAAGGCAGGGGAAAGTAAGGCTGTAAGATTTACTTTATCAGCTGAAGATCTAGCTTTCTATGATGTAGATATGACAAAAAAAGCAGAACCCGGTTATTTCAATGTTTGGGTGGGTGGTAGTAGTAAGGCCGAATTAGGTGATACTTTTTTGTTAGAATAGTTTTTAGTGTACTGGTCTACTATATAATAGGTACAAGTAAACAAGACACGGGATACAAACAAATTTAAGGGTAAAACGGAAAATATAGAAAACCGATACACTCAATAAATTATGATTACTTCACATAATATAATGTCTTCATTATAAAACGGGCTATATACACAACTTTCAATAAATTAAAAAGAGCCGTAAAGTTAATCGGGTAAGAAGAGTCTCCTACCCGTTAACTATACTATTTGATTAATAGCGATTTCTATTATATCCACCGTTTCCGCCCCGGTTGTTATATCCGCCGCTGCTTCTTTCGGTTTTTGGGCGTGCTATGCTTACGCCAATAGTCTTTCCTTCAAAATCGGTGTCGTGCAATCCCGATATGGCATTTTGCCCTTCGGTATCATTTGGCATTTCTACAAAACCGAATCCGCGCGATCGTCCGCTTTCCCTGTCTGTGATAATCTTTGCAGATTCAACTTCACCATACGCTGCAAATAATTCCTGTAAACTCTCGCTTGTTGTGCTAAAGTTTAGATTTGATACATAAATGTTCATTCTTTTTCTTAAATTAATTATTATTGATTACTGGCCGTCCTTATTGGCAAGAGTAATCCTTACGGCATTCATGCCTTTTTGACCACGTTCCAATTCGAATGTCACCATATTTCCTTCTGTAATGGAAGCCGGAGCACTACTTATATGGAAAAAATATTTATCCGTACTTCCTGTATGCTTTATAAAACCATATCCCTTATCGGGGTTAAAGTATTCTACACGCCCATTCAATATAGGATCTTCCAGATCTTCTTTTTTCGGTGTAGAAACAGCTATATTTTCGATCTTGATTTTTCGTTTATTAGTGAGATCGGGAGGAGTACTGGTTATAACTCCGTTTTCATCTACATAAGCAATCATATCCTCAAAAGAATCGGCTGGATTATTTTTTCTTTCTTCCCGTTTTTGCTGTTTCTCTTTTCTTTTTTGTTGTTTGTTTTTTTCTATTTCTCTCTTGTTAAATGAGTTTGATTTAGCCATACTTATTCTTAAAATATCTTTGTTTTTTATAATGAATACTTATTATTTTTATCACAGCAATTCTCTAGAAACTATATCTTCGATTTATGCAATTCTATATATTTCTCCACACGGGCATCTATCTCTTCCTGTGATAAATGAGCCGGAAGTTCAATCGTAGTCCTGTCACTAATTACGACATGGATAACATCTCCGGCACGCTCCTTTGCATTTTTCAACACTGACTCGGCTTGTTGTGTTGCCGAAGTTCTTTCAGAACGGGTTATTTCACCTTCTTTCTTATTTGCTGAAGAATTCTGTTTTGCTACCATATATTGTAGTTTTAGTGAATGTTTATTATTGACTCGATACTGTTAGACGCTTTCCTGTAAGTTTCTGAATATCCTTGAGCAAGCCTTGTTCATCCTGAGCACAGAACATCAAGGCCATTCCTGTATTCACGGATATATCTTCTTATTGTTTCTTCTACCAGACTATAGTTCATGAGACAGCCCCATTGTAAATAATGTTCTTTTTTCCACCAGGGTAAATTCTTCTTTCAGCCTGCATACAACTTCTTTTACACTGCTTATTTTCTGTGCCAGATGTGCATTTACTCCGGCAAAAGCATACCCTTTTCTCATATCACCTTTCGCAGCATTAAATAATGCTTTCATAATACAGTAGGGGCTCTTCGTATAGTCACAGGTCTTTATACAATGTACAGGGCAGGTTTTAGGTATTTCCAACCCTTCGGAAACACGTTTGAGAAATTCTCCTTTGATGGCACGCCCAGGCATCCCTACGGGGCTGTTGATTATCATTAAGTCGTCTTCTTTAGCAGTAAGATAGACCTGCTTGAAGGCTTCTGAAGCATCGCATTCGTCTGTAGTAACAAATATTGTTCCCATCTGTACAGCTGATGCCCCCATTTCGATAAAACGGTATATATCCCCTCCTGAAGATATTCCACCTGCGGCAATAACTGATATTGTTTTTATTTCTTTATATAATGCGACTGTTTCTATAACCTCGGGAATTATCTGTTCCAGAGAATACAGGTTATCATCAATTTGTTCTTTTTTGAATCCTAAATGCCCTCCTGCTTTCGGGCCTTCTACAACGATCGCATCAGGTAGGTAACCGTAATTATTATACCATTTCTCACAAATTATTTTTGAGGCCCGGGCGGAAGAAACGATCGGAACTAACTTGGTTTTACTATCCACAGTTCTATAAGATGGTAGGTCCAACGGTAGTCCTGCTCCGGCAAATATGACATCCGCTTTTTCTTCGATGGCTGTACGCGCCATATCTGCAAAATTGGATAAAGCCACCATTATATTGACTCCTATTATGCCGGTTGTTTTTTCTCTGGCTAAACGCAACTCTTCTTTTAGCCCCCAAATACTGCTCTTGATAAAATTTCCGTGGCCTTTATGGATAAGTCCCAAACCAGCACACGATATAACTCCTATCCCTCCTTCATTGGCTACCGCTGATGCTAAACCGGACAAAGATACGCCGACACCCATTCCACCTTGGATAACAGGAAGTTTAACTTCCATATTCCCTATAAAAAATGATTTCATCTTATTTACAAAAATGTGTTACGACAAAAGCATTACACATTCTCGTAACTGATTAATAGCATAAACAAGAAAGTTGATTTTGTTGTCGATTTTGACGATGGGAAGATCCGCTAACCAGCGCGGAGCAAAACATTGAGAAGATAGATACAATAAAAACTAGATTGCTCAAGGTCTAAAGATACGAAAAAAAATCCCATTTATTTATTGTTTTACAATATTTTATTGAATAACGGCCTCTGTGAATAGAAAGGGACTGAAATTTCAGTCCGCCTCTTTGTCTGTTTTTAAAAAAATATCGGTGCATACCATGCATCCTGATAATTATCTCCAATCAGATTGAATACTCCACTCAATTTACTATCATGAGCAAATTGTTTAGCTTCGCGAATACTATCAAATTCACCTAATAGCTTAAAACCTATATATAATCGATACATATTTGTTTATTTTAATTTAATGAAATTTATGCTGCTAATCTTTCTTCAATAAGAGGAATATTCTGATTGACAAGATTGATTATCCGATTTTCCATTTGGATAATTTGGTTTTCTGCTACTGCTTTAACTTCTGTTTCGATTGTTGTTCCTGTGAATAATGAATATAATATTGTTTAAAAGATTAGAAATAAGAAAATTGAAATAAGGATGATAAAGGCAAGGATAGAAAGTATCATCTTGATGAATAGCTTTACTATTTTAAATACAAGGCAGATAATCAGATAGCTACCGATAAGCCCAGTAATAACAGAAGTGGTTATACTCACTTGTGTCACTATCCATGCACACAGAGCCACTATTGCTACCCCTAAACCCAATTTGATGATGATTACAGAGGGGAGGGAGAATAGATATCTTTTGTTTTAGAAAAACTTCGTATATATACAGCGACACAAGGTTAGCATAGTCCCATAGCTGCGTTCAAACACTCAATAATTCTTGTTTCTTCATTATGTCCATCAGTTGATAATCTAAGCAATGGGAGCCCGATAATTTCCAGAATATGATTTTTCTTATAGTCCCTTTCCTGTTGCAACTCATTGTCATGGAACGATACGCCATCTACCTCGATAGCTAAAACAGGGGTCTTATCTATTTTATTGTACAGTAGAAAATCTATTCTTGAGCTATTCCTTATAAACTGGATTTCATCTTCAGAGAATGGCTCGAAATTCCGGACAAGGTCTCTGAGCCGATATTCTCTAACCATATCAACCGATGAAAATTGAATATTGTTTAATAGAATTTTTTCACTCAATAGCTTGTGAATAATAATCTCTGCGGCAGAGCCTTTCACATTCTTGTTTGATGAGAGGAATGAAAGAAATGTTTTGTTATACTCTTTATACAGAAGGTCGAATACGGAACAGATGCTACCTTTAACAACCGTTTCATTCGGATCTGTATTATAGCAAATATAGCGTATCATATCACCAATATTTGTACCGTGAGGAAGTTCCATTGATACAGGTTTTATCACAATAAATTCTTTTACTGCTCTTGACACGGCTACATTTATTAAGTTGGGGTTGTCTATAAATTCCCCTATTTTGTTTCTAACCGTATTAAATATAATCACATCTTTCTCACGCCCTTGGTACTTATGTATAGTATCGGCTTCCGCACCATCCGGAAGTTGTTTTTGCAGCATATCGGCATGCTTTCTATAGGGAGCAATAACTCCGACTTTCGTATAGTCTTCAGAATAGTTCTGACGGATGTAGAGGTCTGTTTCATCTATCTGTCTTTGACTATAATTATCTCTTTCGCCGGATATATTTGTTTCTATGATTCTGAACGGATGGTTACTACCATCAGTCATAACAACCAAATTGTTATTGTAGTATTTCTTATTGCAGAATCCAATAATAGTAGGATGGCATCTGTAATGTTCTTTTAGTAAAACCGATTTTATCTTATTCCCATACAAGCTTTTCAGCGAGTTCAAAATATTATGTTTGACATAATCATATGCAGGAGAAATATTGTACTCTGTTTGTAATAGCTCTGCAACCTCTTTGCTCTGTTTATCTACAATATGAGTAAGCTGCATACTATCTCCGACAATAACCACATTCCGACAACACGAGAAACATACGGCAGACTTTATAATATCTACCTGTGAAGATTCATCTATAATCAGATAGTCAAAAAGATATCCTTTAGGAATACTTGTATGAAGCGAGAGTGTAGAGCTTAGTATTACCGGATAACACTTTATAAAATCATCAAACTGTTTACGGTAATCATCAACATTAAACGTTGATTTTTCTAAATGGCTATATTTTTCAAATAACACACCATTAAATACCTCTTTAGATGTTTCAATAAAACATTTAAGGTTCGCTTCTTCATTATTAGAGGCTAACCAGTTTTCAAGGTCCAAGATTTCGTGTTCTATTTTTGCTATGTATAACTCATAGAATTTGTGGTTTACATAAACAGGTAATTCCTCACTGTAATGGCTAATGCTGTTAAGATCAAGTAAGCCATATTGTAAAACAAAACGCAACTTATTTATGAAAGACAACTTGTTTTTAAGATCAATGAATGATAATAAATGTTTCAACTTTAGAGTTTTACCAAAATTCAAGTTGCGGTAAAACTTCTTGTCGAGTACAGATTTTATGTTTGGATTGAGCGGCTGTTCTGCTTTTATGTGGCTAAATTCTATCTCGCCATCTGATAATTCCGTTTTTAAGGTAGCTAGTTTATTCCGGTACTGAAAACACGTTGTTAATATGGAATTCAATTCCAAAATCTCATTCTTTGCTTTTTTCAGGCGTTCTTTCGAAATCTTAAAATTCGGATTGACTGTTTGCTCTTCAATATTGTCGAAGAATGAAGCTTTATTTTCATTATTGCCAAGTGATGCGACAACCATTCCATAGCCAAATTTTTCTAACTTCTCCCGTACATTGAATACTGCAGAGTTGTTGTTAGAAACAATTGCCACCGTTTTATTCTGTACAATAAGATTGGCTATTATATTTAGGATTGTTTGTGTTTTACCTGTTCCGGGAGGTCCCTCTACGATGCTTATGCTATTCCTGAGTGTAGTCTCAACTGCCAGCTTCTGGCTCTCGTTGCATCCGAAAGGATAGATTAGAATTTCGTCAGACGAGCTAACAGGAGGATTGGTTCCGTCAATGTAGTTAGATAGTACCGACCTTGATTCTAGTAAATCTATACATTCAAGAGCCTTGAGCAATATTTCGGAACTTATTTGATTTGGATTTTTGTTATCTGTCTCTTCTGCTGGAATATCAAATGACACTTCTCCTGCCCTTTTCAGTATATACTTAAAGTAATTGATAACAGATTCCGCCTGCTCGATGTTCTTTCTTATATCACAGATTTCAACATCAGCATTTTTTTCAACTGGATAAGAACAACTTTCCTCATTCCGAAAAACCAAATAACGACCATAATTATCAACAATATTATATATGTTATTTAATTTACCATTCTCATATATACGAACATCCTCTCGTGTTGCTATCAGCGGATAGTATTTAACCTTATCAGTTCCGTAATTATAGCTTTTCCCATTATTAAATGTGATACGATATCCATTGTCAGTACGAACAACAGTTGAAACATCTCTTTTGTATTCAAACTTCAGAGATGTTTTATTTTTTAAGTATACTATGAACGGGTGCTTCATAAATCTCTCTTATTCTAAATTAGGTAATAGAGCATGTCTTGTTCTATTTACATTCGTTAATTTAAGTATAAAAATAAGTAATTTGCTTTTTATCTTGATTAAAATTAAATAAAAACCGAAATTCGATAGCTTTTATTGTTGTACAATTAATTATGAACTATTATCAGCCCCTTTGTAATTGCCGAGTAAGTCCTAATAAATAGAGCTTCGCATTAGGTCTACAAATATCTCTGTATATTATCAAAATAGATATTACAAACAGATTTCAGCTCCGGCATACAGAGAAAGTCCTGATTTGATAATGAAGCAAGACACTTTTCGATATAATTTAACAGAGAATCTACAACCAGGCCATGAAATTGCGGCTGTGAAATATTTTGACTTAGAGATGTATAAGCTAGAACCGGCTCAGGTTCCCGGTGTATTAAAGGTTTTTAAACTATTGAAAGAAGACGGCATAATTTTATAAAGGTAATACTTGAAAAACTTATGCAGCATAAATCTTTGTAAATTGGAATGAGAAGATTGGTACAAGAAAAAGGGGCTATTGCTCCTCTTCTTCAGTTGGATGCCTGTTTTATGTCTTTTCCTGGCTATATGAATAAAAAGAAAAATCCTACAATATCAATTGGTATTTCTTATCTTAAATGCTATTTTCTCTTGCCTTTATTTAAAATTGTTTTACACTATGAACTGTTATACACAAACATAAGGGCTTCGGTTTATATTTGTAAAATAAATAGAAAGAATTCTAAAAAGAAATTGTAGTACCCACAAAAGCCCAGCTAACTAATAAAAGAAGCATGAGTAAATTATTCTCAGAAAATATACATGGGCGCAAGACATTGATGCTAATGATAAAAGCTATTAATGAGCAACATCCCGGTATTGTGCTGTTAGCCGGCGACATGTCCGATGGAAACCCTGAAATAGTCATCAAAAATAAGTTGGGAATGGAGTTCAGCCGTTTGAAATCCAAATATGTATATATTTCGTCAATGGCAATCACTAACGTATCCAGGGTGGAGAAGACGGTGCCTGTCATCACGACGGTACGGACTTTTTCAACTGTAAAATTATGAACAATCAGAAATAAAACAAAACTACTCTCACGAGTTTGTCTGATTTTTACCGTTTCTTTTTTATTGAAATTTTTTCGGATGAATATACATACATCACTTTCCTTGTAATATGTTTTGTGATATAGTGTTTGAAACGGCAATTCTCCCGTAGCACGATACCCGCTGCAAAGTCCTTCTGCTAACATTAAGCAACATATATAAATCCTGATTGTCGAGAAGAAATTCCCCGTCTAACATATTCCTGTGCTTACTCATTTTATCGAGAGTTTTATCCTGTTTGTCGAAACGCTCCATGATTCGTTTCATCCATGCTTCAAATTGATTGTTGTCTATATACATGGCTGTTATTTTTTAGATGATATGTTCCCGGAATTATTCGCCTTATTTGCCTGTCTTTGTATAGAATGGGATTTATGACTATTGATGAGGTCATTCATACATTCGTCCTAGTGGTATGTAGAATGAAAACATCCGGTTTCACAGTTATTTTGAGGTGAAATCGGATGTATCAATGATAATTACCGATTAATACTGAATTTTGTATGTAATCGGATAATTGTGTTAGAGGGACATTACCAAACAGATTCCCACTGTCTCATGAATAGAGTTGTTCCATTAATTCTGTCGTTGTCCGAATTTTTAGAATTTCAAACCTACCTTAAACGAAATGGAGTGGTGACTTAACTGTTCTTCAAACTCTTTCAGAAAGTAGCTATCGCTATGCTTTTTCAGCCGCGCTAATTCTTGTAATTCATAGCCGATAGCCAGTTGCAGCTTCATTTTGTTTTTTAGCGGATATTGAATTCCGATAGAAGGATTCATAAAAAATCCGCCGTTGGCATTACCGGACGGGGCGAAAGAATATCCGGCGGCACATTCAGCATAAGGGGTAAACTTACGTTCTCTGCCGATTTGAAATCGCACATCTCCATAAACCGGAACGAGCATCTTCTGGTAAAAAGATAATCCCGTTCCCACTCCGACCGACCATCTTTCAGTCAGATTGTAATATCCCAATACCTGCCATGCAAAAGGAGTAGATGACGGTGTGCTCATCATTGGTAATCCTGTTCCGATAGTCGTTGCAAAAGCTATTTTACTTTCGCCGTTGGTTTGTGCTTTCACACTGATAACTATAATACTCAGAAGTAAAATGAAAATAATTCGTTTCATATCATTGAATGTTAATGGTAATTTCTTTTGCGATGTTTAATGCGGAAGTCAGAGAAGAAGTGTCGGGATAGATGTCCCCATTACTGCCGTCTGGGCTGCTGTGTCCTATTATAGTTGCTGTATATTGTTTCCGGCTTAAATCAAGATCTATTTCTGCCGAATAAACTACGGCAGGTTGTCCGCTGCCTCCTTCACCGCCAGAATAATCCGTTTCTCCCTCTTTTGCATTTTCAGGATAGTTATCGTTCCAGTCTGTCGAATGGTTCAGTTCAATTTTCACAACAAACTGTTTCAAATCACCAACCGGACGGATTTTTACGTCAAAGCTGCCGTGTGGTGTTGCACCGGAAATTCCATCAACCAAAGGCTGGTCTTTTGTCGGCAAGTAGAGTCCGTCAGGATATTGGACTCCACGTGCATGACACCATACAGGCAACGCTTCTTTTCGCCTGTTCCCGCCATTAGCTTGCCACGACTCGGTTGCTACCTTGTGGCTTGCATAAATGGTTGTAAGGTAATTGCCTGCCAAATCCTCCACCCATATAGCTATTTGAGGCGGATTCTTCTTTTCGATACCCAGAAACAATGGAAAATCATGTAACCATTCATCACCTTTTGTTACCAGAACCTTCATATCATTCTCCTTGTAGATTACCAGGTCCTCACTACATGAAGCCAGCACGCCGAGTGCTGTAACTCCTGCTACTACTAATTTTTTTGCTTTCATTTTTACTATATTTAGTTGTTAATAATGTGTCCATCCGGATACATGTAAGATAAAAAAATATCATACATACCTCTCTAAGCCTTCAGACTGCTTTATGCGGTAATTATCCTGCCTGTCCAAATAAATGATATAGTATTCCATTGCTTCGTTTGTCCGTAGCAATTCATCCAGTTTGCCTGCTTCGACCGCCATTATTGCGGTAGCATATGCATCGGCGGTCGTGCAATCGGGAGCAATGACCGTAGTGCTCAGAATACGATTGTTTGCCGGATAACCCGTCTGCGGATTGATGGCATGCCCATATTGTTTGCCGTTTCGGGAGCGGTAATTATTATAGTTTCCCGAAGTGGCAACTCCTATTTTTCCTGACAGGTGAAGGATTACTTCAAACTTGGAAGATTGTTCAGCCCCTAAATACTTCGGTGGTTTGATGATCCCGACAGACCAATCCGAACCTGTTTTATTCTTACCTTTCGTAACAATCTCGCCGCCAATATCAACCATGTAATCATGCACGCCTTTGCTGTCTAAGTAACAGGCAATAATATCACATGAAAGTCCGTCCCCGATAGCGGAAAAGTTCAATTGAACGCGGGAATCGTCCTTTTCTATGGAATTGTTTGTGAGCGAAATCTTGTTATAACCCACATACTCCCTTATTTGATTTATCAAGCTCTCGGATGGTTCTTCCATATTCTTGAAACCAAATCCCCAAAGATTGATAAAAGGGGAACAGGTAGGGTCGAATATACCTTTTGTTTTATTGGCAAGCTCCATCGAACGATTGAAGGCTTCGATGAAGATGGCGTCCAAAACAACCTTCTCATTCTTATTTACTTTCGAGATAGTCGATTGCGGGTCAAACGGGTTGAGCGATTTGTAGAAGGTTTCATAAATAGACAGAATCTCTTCACTCAAATCATACGGATGATTATAGGTTATCCTGTAATAGGTATGCCTTTCTCCCGACAATACGTGATATTGACTTTTGCCTCCACATTTGGCAGAGTTATATAATAAAAAAGGGAACATCTGCATTGTTAGTTGGTTATTGATTGACATATATAGTAATCTCTTTCACAATATACAAGGCCGTAGTCAATCTAGAAGTGTCAGGATAAATCTTACCGTCAGAACCATCCGGGCTGCTGTGCCCAATAAGTTCCCCTTTAAATTCGTTCTTCCCACTATCTAAGTCAATTACCGTTTGATAAACAACAGCCGGTTGCCCGCTGCCCACCTTTCCTCCGGAGTAATTAACATCTCCTTCTTTAGCGTCTTTGGGGTAATACGCATTGAAATCCGTAGAATGGTTAAATTCGCATTTGACAACGAATTGCTTAATATCTTCATTCATTTGAAGGTTAGCAGTAAAGCTGCCTTTGGGTGTTGCTCCGGTTACAGCGTCAGGCAACGACTCGCTCTTGGTTGGGAGATAAAGCCCATCGGTATACTGCTTCCCTTGTGCATAACTCCAACAGGGAAGTGCTTCTTTGCGTCTGTTTCCTCCGGCAGCTATCCACGACTGAGTTGCCAGTCTCTTACTCACATAAATTGTGGAGAGGAAATTTCCTTCCAAATCCTCTGTCCAGATAGCTATCTGCGGTGCATTTTTCCTTTTGATAAACCAAAAAATCGAAAAATCATGCAGCCATTCGTTCCCTTGTTTTATGGAAACCTTAATATTACCGTTTCCAAACTCCGGACGAACAGTATCCTGTCCGCTACAACTGATTGTTGCTAATGCTAAAGTCATACTTAGAATTATTTTTTTCATTGTAAACTATTTTGTTATAATATCTATCAGGGAATCAATCCCTTTAGCAATCTGTTTCCAGCCGTCATCGCTTTGGATGTCGATACCGTTATACATTTGGCAATTTTCTTCAAGCATAGCCAGATAGGCTATTCCCGCATCCATAAGAGCGGTTATGGCTTGTAATTGTTCCTTATCCACCTTTGAAAACCCGGACATCATTTCCATAAATTGTACTCCATTCTTTTCTCTTTGGGCACGGATTTCCACTACAAAATCCTTATCGGAAGAAAGTTCCCATCTCTTTAACCTTTTAAGTGCGATATTATCCCTGTATTCTGCTATTTCCCTGCGATAAAATGTTTTCAGATAGCCTTTAATATCCGAAACATCTGGCTGTTTCAATGGCGTATTAAGCCAAAAATCATGCTTTTTCATATACGCATAGATTATGCCGTCCAGGGATTTAAAATAGCGGTAAATGAGGGTTTTATTTACTCCTGCCTGTTCAGCGACTTTCCTTACTCCAAGCGATTCAAAACCCTCCTTGACAATAAGTTCTCCTACTGCTTTAATCAGTTTTTCTTCGGTCATATCCCGATCTCGTTCCATCTTCTTTAGTTTGATTTACAAATGTATCCAATCGGACACAAATATAAGTGTCCAATTGGATACATGCAAGTTTTTTGGCGATTATTTTTTGAATTGGATAAATAAAACTGCGAATTGGTCAGATACCGTCTGACTTATAGTTCAGTTGGTTTTTCATAGATAGAATAATTATATTTTGCTTTCTGTTTATTTTCAACTATATTTTCAGTCGTAATCTATTAAAGTGATGCAGAAAAAAGATTTAAAGGCAATTCGGAATCGTACCTGTTGATTTTACGGTATTAACGATGATTTTGGGTAATTATAAGTCCCCAAAAAGTAAAGTTGCCGCCATGGAAAAGTCAGGTAATTTGATTCGTTTGAAGAAGGGATTGTTTGTTGTATCACCTGAAGTGAACGATCAAACCATTTCCCGTGAATTGATTGCCAATCATCTTTACGGACCATCCTACGTTTCACTCGAAACGGCATTGTCTTCCTATGGGATGATTCCAGAAAAGGTGTATGCTGTTCGGTCGATATGTAACCGTTCCCGAAGATTACTTCCAAATCGGTATCCGTCAGAAAATTGTAAATGATCAATATGCTTATATGTTTGCTACGCCCGAAAAGGCAATGTGTGACATGATTGTCACCACACGAAACTTACGCCTGCAATCGGTTAAAGCGATGCGGGAATATATTGAGGAAGATTTGCGGATAGACCTTTCCGCTATCGAATCATTTGATACGGATATTATTCGGCAATGTATCGCCACGAGAAAGAAGAATATTGAATTGACACAACTTTTAAAATTATTGGAACGATGAATAATAGTATATTCGACCAAATGTTGTCGCGCTACGAAGTAAAGACAAATGACGACTATACCAATGCGTTGCACGAAGTTATGCAGCAAACGGCCTTAGCGGGACTTTATCGCGGCGGATTCTTTAATAAGGCTGCTTTCTATGGTGGTACGTGTCTTCGTATCTTTTATAGAATGCAACGCTTTTCGGAAAATATGGGCTTCTCGTTGCTGCAATCCGATAAGGAATTCCATTTGGAAAATTATTTCGACTATATTGTCGCCGAATTTAAGGCTCTTGGCCGCGACGTGGTTATCACCAAGAAAGAAAAAAAGAATCAGACCAATGTGGAATCCGCTTTCCTGAAAGACGACACAGCTGTTTACAACCTACAATTTAGGACAGAAAAGAGCGTGAAAATCAAAATAGAAGTGGATATAAATCCGCCATCGGGTTTTACTACCGAACATAAACTTCTGTTGCTGCCGTTCTCATTTATGACCCGTTGCTATGTGTTACCGGATTTGTATGCGGGGAAAATGCACGCATTGTTATTCCGTGCATGGAAAAACAGGGTAAAGGGGCGCGACTGGTACGATTTTGAATGGTATGTGCGAAACAATGTAGCTTTGGATTTCAATCACCTTTGCCAACGAACTTATCAATTGGGTTCGCTAAAGGAAGATGAACTGACGCGAGATTCATTCACGCAACTATTAAAAGATAAAATTGCCAAAATCAATATTGAAATGGTCAAGAATGATGTCCGTCCATTCATCAAAAATCCTTCGGAAATGGATATTTGGTCGAATGACTATTTCACGCAATTGGTGGATATGATTCGGTTTGAGTAATATGCAATACAAGTAATCGCCCTTTTGTTTGATTATAGCAAATTTTGTAATCTCACAAAGCCTATATTAAACACACCTATAAGAAGGATGATATATTGCTGAGAGAAGTTGATCGCGTATTCATTCAAGATTTAGAATTCTATTTGAAGACCGAGAGGATTTAGCACCGTTGAAATAAACTCTTGAAAAATTGTCCACTTACAGCTATTTTGTTAATTTTGGTAATTATCATCTTAATATATGGATAGCACAAATGTTAATATAGCCCAACAATTAGAAGAGATTAGAGCACCTTCTACCCGGCGGGTGTTCGAAGCAAATACAAGTTGCGATAAAATCAGAATAGTACTTCATAATATGGAGAGCCTGCATGAAGATATGATTCAGGTATATAAAACTATTCTCGACTTGTTAATACCTTCCAAGAAATATTTATCTGAATTGGTATCATTTTATGAGCAGTACAAAATAAAAAGTATTTTCTCTTTCTCTAACAAACTATCCTGATAAATAGAATATAGTAAAATGAATACCCTCACGGGTTGGTATGCAACAACCACGAAATAAGCCCCTTCGATATCCGGTACTTTCCTGACTTTCTCGTCAAATTCAAATCTCTTATTCTTTTTGCCGTAGTTTGATAAATTTCTGCAAAAGTATGGATTAAGAGTTATTATAGAAATAATAATAACTGTTATCTTTAAAAGAACTCAATGATTAGACAAAAACACGTCCGCAAAAACGATCCGAGGAAAAACATCCCATATCTGATTTTCTAAATAAAGGTTAACACTATGATTAAAAAGAAACGGATGAATTACCTTCTATTTATTTCCTTTTGATAATTATACTTATTGAGTCTCGAGTTGCTAGAGAGAGGGATTTGTATTAAATAAATCCAGAATTTGAGAGCTTCATGAGCGACTGATATCTTCCTCTTCCCTCTGATAAATTAAAAGAGAATAGCGTGTAAACATAGAATATATAAACTAATTAAAAAAGAATTTCTATCTACTTTTACAAGGTCGGGCAAAAGATTTTACTTATATTTTAAATACTTTCGATGCTTTGAATGCCGGAATTACATGCCTTGAAAGCAGTTGGGCTTTTTGGAAAGAATATTTTTCAGGAATAATAGGTAATAAAAATTAAAGTAGTAAATTTAATAGAATATGCTACCTTACAAACCGTTTACCAAGCATATTCAGAAATGTTTTTATAGGTAATAATTTTCTTAATAACAACACTGTTTTTGCTTCTTTACCAACCACAGTTCTGAAAGCAGTCCTTTTATTGGTTGCCAAATCATAAATGACTTTAACAATAGCTATTGGATTGCTGGTTGCTCCCGGTCTTTGAGCGGCTTTGAGTTGTTCTGAAACCCGTGCGGTTATGATATCATAATCTCCGATAACCTTACTGGTGCTAAATTTAACGTTTTCGCCGAAATTAGATTCAAACCCTCCGGGTTCGACCAAGTGCAAATCAATATTCAATGGCTTTAATTCGAAGAAAAGACCTTCCGTAAGACCCTCCAGCGCAAATTTGGACATATTGTAAAGAGAACCTAAAGGTAAAGCGGTACTTCTTCCCATGACCGAGCTGATATTGATGAACTTTCCTGATTTTTGTTCCCTGAAATATGGCAAGGTGTTTCGTATTACATTGATTACACCTTTAACATTGACCTCATATTGTCTGTCAATATCTGCGTCTTCCATTAGCTCCAAGGCTCCATACATACCAATCCCTGCATTATTTACAACGACATCGATCTTACCGAACACATCAACGATTTCCTTTAAGGCTTCAACGATTGTTTCCTGCTCTGTTATATCAAGTTTGATGACTTTGATATTTGAAATTTCATTAAGTTCTGTTTCTTTTTCAGGTGATCGCATTGTCGCAGCGACATTCCATCCTTTTTCCGCAAAATATTTGGCAGTGAGTCTGCCTAAACCAGTACTTGTGCCTGTTATTAAGACTGTTTTCTTCATTTTTAATTTGTTTTACACAAAAGTACTTTAAAATTGATATATATTTGTAACCAGTATAACAGAGTATACCAAAATATATTGAAATGGAAAGAAATCAGGAAGAAGAATTACGGGCATTGCGAGATACTTTGTATTTTATTGGCGGCAAGTGGAGAATCCCTATTATCAACTCGATTTGCAACGGCAACAGAAGATTTCGCGAAATAGAACGAAGTATTCCCGGAATTACAACAAGGATGTTGTCAAAGGAATTAAAAGATATGGAAATGAACAAGTTGGTAAAAAGGATCGTTTATCCGGATACTCCTGTTCTGGTACAGTATGAGCCAACAGAATATTGCCGTTCATTTGGCAACATTATCCGTGAGATGGTCATTTGGGGAAGAGCACACCGGAAAGTAATCACCGGGATGTAAATCCAATTGTATTTTTAAACCCCTCTAAACGGAAAACATATAATAGAAAGAAGTAGGCGATGGCTAATTCATCAGTCACTTCTTCATATGCTACTTATTTACAACGCTGTTCTAAAAGGCATCTCCTACCTTTTCTGAAAACAACTGGACTTCTTTTATTTTATTATCCTCAATTCTCAATAAATCTACGCCTTAAATTCAAGGCTTTACCAAAAAGGCGGATTATAGAAAGAACACTGGCTTATATATCGTATTCGAGACGAAATTTAAGTGAGCCATACAACAAACAAAACTTTGAACCATACAGCAAACTTATATCTTGTGTCTCACGATACCTTTGCACTAACAAAATTTTAAAATTCATCACAATGACAAAAGTTTGGTTTATCACAGGAAGCTCAAGAGGGTTGGGCAAAAGTATCACAGAAGCAGTTTTAGCAAATGGGGACAAAGTTGCAGCAACTGCAAGGAATCCGAAACAGTTAAATGATTTGGCAAGCAAATATCCGGATCAGATTCTGACTCTACAGTTGGATGTAACGAACAAAGAACAAATTCATTCGACAGTAAAACAGACTATAAAACATTTCGGACGAATAGACGTACTGGTCAATAATGCGGGATTTGGCATTACAGGAGCTATTGAGGAATATACAGACGAACAGGTACAAAGCCAGTTAGAAGTAAATTTGTATGCACCGATTGAAATTTCAAGGGCCGTATTACCATACATGCGAAAACAACGTTCAGGCTATATCTTTAATATAAGTTCCATAGGAGGCAGAGTGGGAACGGCTGGGCTCTCAATATATCAAACGGCAAAATGGGGAGTTGCAGGTTTTACGGAAGTGTTGAGTAAAGAAGTAGCACAATTGGGCATTCAAGTTACGTCCATTGAACCGGGTGGAATCCGCACCGATTGGGCAGGCGAATCCATGTCGTTCACGAAAGAAATTGAAGATTACTCAGAGGTTTTAAAACCCTTCAAAAATTACCTTGCAACAGCCGAAGCTTTAAGTGAGCCGGACAAAATGGCAAAAGTGATTCTCAATTTATCAGAACATCCCAATCCGCCTGTACATTTGGTTTTGGGTTCAGACGCTGTTACGATTTTAGAAGCCGTTGATGCCGACAGAAAAGCCGAATTTGAAAAATGGAAACCGGTAAGCATATCAACTGATTTTGACGGTGTAGAAAATCCTTACGCTTCCGAAGAAAACAGACAAAATATTCTCAAAATGAATAAGCATTCATAATGAAAAAAACAGTATTTTTAGTGGTAATAGCAATATTACCATTAATATATTCGTGTAAACCAAATGCGGTCATGGAAGACAGAATACAAATCCAGGACTTAATAAATGCTTACGCTCATTGCGCAGACAATCGGGAAGCGCAAAAACAAGCGGAACTGTTTACGGAAAACGCGGTTGTAAACGTGTTTAATGGAAAAGAAAAACAAGCTGTGCAAACTTTACGCGGACGTAAAGAATTAGCAGAGGCTTTTCAAGGTTTAAATCAATATGATATAACAACCCATTTCAACGGACAAAGCTACGTTGAAATAAATGGTGATTCTGCCACAGGCGAAAGCTATTGTTTAGCCCACCACATAAAAATTGCTGAAAAATCATTATTGATTATGAGTATTCGTTACCATGACAAGTTTGTAAAACAAAACGGACATTGGCTGTTTGCGGAACGAAACCTATATGTAGATTGGACAGACAACAGGGAATTATTACATTAATTTACAATATAACAGACAATGAATGAAAGCAACATAGCAAAACTGATAAATTTCTCCTGCCACAGTTCCGATTTTAGGGAAGGCGAACATTTTACCTCTATACACAGTTTGGGTATGGTTATTTCAGGTGTAATGGACCTTGATGATGGACAGAGAAAACAAAAGTTTGAAAAAGGAGATTTATATTCTGTACGGAAAAATCACTTATTGAAGTTTGTAAAATATCCGCCTGTAAACGGAGAATTCAAATCATTGACAATTTCTTTTGATGAAGAATTACTTCTTGATTTCAGTAGGGAATACAACTACAAATCCGGGATAAAACAAAAGTCAACCGCATATGTTACTTTTCAAGACGACAAATCTCTGATTTCATTTATGCAGTCGTTATTGGAATATAAAGAAATATGGGATGACAGCGATATCAGGCTTATCCGGTTGAAGCAAAAAGAGGCTCTGATACTAATGCTGAAGTATGATATCAATTTTAAAGATGTCTTATTTGATTTCAGCAAGCCATATAAAATAGATTTAGAGGATTTTATGAATAAGAATTATCATTTCAATGTCCGTCTCGATAAGTTTGCCTATTTGACCGGTAGAAGTTTAGCTACATTCAAACGTGATTTCCAAAAAACATTCGGCACATCGCCGCGAAATTGGTTGCAGCAAAAACGGTTGCAAGAAGCACACTACCTGATTAGTGAAACCGGTAAAACATCGTCAGACGTATATTTAGATTTGGGATTTGAAAACCTGTCGCACTTCTCTTATGCTTTCAAAAAGCAGTTTGGATATCCTCCTTCATCTGTTGTGAAGCAAAATAAATAAACTCGTAATAACTTGTCTTTGTCATAACAAATTATTTATTAAGATATGGAACAAAACAATTATCAGGGAGCATTACAGAAACCAATTGGTTCAGGTTTTAATGCAACATCAACTTCAAAAGAAGTAATCAAAGGAATTGACCTTACCGGTAAAATTGCAATTGTAACAGGTGGATATGCAGGTATTGGTTTAGAAACAACAAAAACATTGTCATCGGCAGGGGCAACGGTTATCGTTCCTGCAAGAGATATAGAAAAAGCGAAGAAAAGTTTAGAGGGGATTCCAAATATAGAGTTGGAAACGATGGATTTAATGAACCCTGCTTCTATCGACCTGTTTGCTGAAAAAATTTTGGCTTCAGGCAGGCCATTACATTTGCTTATCAATAATGCAGGTATTATGTGGGTTCCGTTAGTCCGTGATGAACGAGGCTATGAAAGCCAGCTTTCCACAAACCATTTGGGGCACTTCCAGTTAACATCAAGGCTTTGGAGTGCGTTGGTAAAAGCTAATGGGGCAAGAGTTATAAATGTATCATCCTGGGGACATCACTATTCACGTTTCAATTTTGAAGATCCGAATTTTCTAAACCGCGAGTATGAAACATTATTGGGTTATGGACAGTCCAAAACTGCAAATGTCCTTTTCTCTTTAGAATTAGACATCAGAGGTAAAAATTTTGGCGTACGTTCTTTTTCTCTGCATCCGGGAGCGATTGTAGAAACCGATTTGAAGCGACATATGACATCAGAACAGTTACTGTCAACAGGTGTCATGGACAAAGAAGGAAACATCATTCGTGACGCATCAAAAGGATTGAAAACTATTCAACAAGGAGCTTCTACTACAATTTTTACAGCGACGAGTCCGTTACTCAACAATATCGGTGGTGTATATTGCGAAAATACAGAAGTAGCTGAATTAGATTTGCAAGATGATGACCCACGCAAAAGAATGCACGGAGTAACACGAATTGAAGGCGTTATGCCTTATGCCCTGGAAAAAGATACAGCTAAGAAACTATGGTCAACAAGTGAAGAGCTTACCGGAGTAAAATTCGAAATCTGATTATCAATAACTAATGCGTAGTTCTTCACGAAACTACGCATTTTAAATTTTATTTAAATCCAAAAAAATTCGTCATGTTTTCAGAAAAATAGCAGATATAAAATAAAGAAGAACTTCTTAAGAAAGTTGATCATCATCTATTATTGACTAATTGAATCAGACTACTAATGTATTTTAGTGGAAAAGTATACAGCCGAAGTATCTTTACTACAATGCCCTAACTCTTTCTGTATTGTAAGGGGGGCATTCCTGTGCGTTTTTTAAAATAACTTCCAAAAAACGATGGATTCGGAAAATTCATCTCTTCGGAAATCTGGGATACCGTCATATTCGAACTTTTCAGAAAAGCCTTTGCTGCCATAATAACCATTTCATCAATCCATTGCTGGATATTTTTACCACTTGTTTCATAAATAACCTGAGACAGGTATTTTGGAGTGATGAACATCTTGCCGGCATAGAAAGCAATACTGCGTTCCTGTATATGGTGCTTAAATAATAACTTGATGAAGTGATGTAAATGCTTCTCTTTACGGGTTAAAGTCTCATCATCATTTCCTATCTTTTTATCGTAATATAATTGCAGAACCTCATAGATAAGTGTATATAATAAATTTTTTGCTATTTTCTCCCTGTATAAATGATTTGTTTTCTTATACTGCTTTACGATAAATGCATGGAACTCCAGTAAGTTATTGGCTTCATCCTCGTTTATCTTCAGATAGGCCTTTTCTTCTATATTTTCAAAAAGTTCGGTTTCTGTAATTAATTTAAGGTCAGATACAAAGTCAAAGGAAAAGAATAAAAATTCAATAAGCAGGTCATCGCTCTGTTCCAAAATCTCTACAATATAATTGGGCAGGATAGTTATGATAGCATTTGCTTCTATCTGGAATTCTTTCAAATTAATTTTTATCCGGCCTGTCCCTTTTGCACAAATAGCGAAGGCAATACCTTCAACAATGTGCGGATATCGAAAATCAAACGGATAATCATGGATATTTACTTTATTCTCGGATATGATAAAATTCTTTATTCCTAATGTCAGTGATTGTCCTTCTATGTCCTCTAAAGATATTTTTGGATAATTCCCTCTATTCATAATCTTGTTGCTTAGATTTTACAAATGAATAACAAAAATCTGAATAAATTGATGATTTATATCCAAAATACGAAATTTTGAACATTTTTACAGTAGTATTGGATTGAGACAAACCATATTATAACGAGATCTTTGCAAATCGAAAAGAGTAATGATAATCATTCTTATAAATAAATTATGAATAAACTAAATTTGATTTTGAGAAAATGCATATATGGACTCCTTATAACAGGATCGATATCCTGTTCTTCTAAAAAAGACGAAAATCCTTACCCAAAGGTTATTCCGGTCAGGATACAGGAAATAAAATACAGCGATGATATTTACCAGCAAGAGTATATTGGTACGGTAGAGGGGGAGAATGCCGTCGATATCAGTTTTCAGGTTAATGGTAATATCGAACAAATCTATGCCAGAGAAGGGCAAAGTGTCCGGAAGGGGCAACTATTGGCAAAATTGAACACAAGCTCTATTGAAAGCATGTACACTGCAGCTAAAGCAAGCCTCACTCAGGCACAAGATGCATACGACAGGCAGACGATATTATATAACAGCAACAGTCTTCCTGAAATTAAGTATATTGAGGCAAAGACGGTATTGCAGCAAGCACAGGCCAGTGAACGTATTGCTCATAAAAATTTACAGGACTGCAATCTGTATGCTCCATTTTCGGGTGTAATAAGCCGTCGTTATCAGGAACCGGGTGCTAATGTCATGCCGGGAACACCAATTTTCAATTTGGTAACAATAAACCCGGTGATGATAAAAATAGCGATACCCGAAAATGAAATATCTTCAATCAAAACAGGTGAAACCGGCCGTGTGAAAATATCTGCATTAAACGATGCGTCCATTGATGGTAAGATTGCCGAAAAAGGGATTTCTGCCGACCTTGTTTCACATACATATGATATAAAAGTACGAATCAATAATCCTGATTTGCAAATTATGCCCGGCATGGTCTGTAAGGTTTATTTAAGCAATCCTGCGGCCACAGCTAACGGACAAAATATTATAATTCCACTCAACTCAATTCAGGTTGACTATTCCGGCAAACGTTTTGTCTGGATTAAAGATAAACAAAACAAAGCCGTATACCGGGAAATAACACAAGGTAAACTTATAGGAAACGGTATTGTAATAGAAAAAGGGCTTCAGGAAGGGGATAACCTCATCATCGAAGGCTACCAGAATATCAGCCCGGGAATAACAGTGGAAACAGCTAAATAAGAAATAAAAGATGAAACAAGAATCAGGTATTATCGGCTGGGCGATGAGATACAATAAGATTGTATTGCTTATTGTAGTTGTATTGGTTTTATTCGGGGTTTACGCACTAAATGTAATGCCTAAACAGGAGTTTCCTGTCTTCACCATTCGTCAGGGAGTTGTAGTTGGCGTATATCCGGGTGCAACTTCTGCTGAAATAGAAGAACAATTAGCCAAGCCTCTCGAAAATTTTCTGTTTACATACAAAGAAGTAAAGAAATCAAAGACATATTCACATTCCAGAGACGGGATAGTTTATGTATATGTGGAGCTTAACGATGAGGTAAACAACAAAGATGAAGTATGGTCGAAAATAAAACATGGTCTGACTACCTTCAAAGCACGACTACCCTCCGGTGTTTTGGCACTTATCGCTAATGATGATTTTGGTGATACATCAGCTTTGCTAATCTCATTGGAATCTGAAACAAAGACTTATCGCCAATTAGAAACTTATCTCGAAAATTTGGAAGACCGTTTGCGTACAATTGAGTCTGTGTCGAACCTGCGCCGTTATGGCGTTCAAAATGAACAGATAAGCATTTATATAGAGAAAGACAAGCTGGCAGCATATGGCATTAATATATTAAGCCTGTATCAGACACTGATGACAAAAGGTTTTATTACAACTGCCGGAAGAGTAGATAATCCGGATATGGTAATACCGATACATATAGAAAGGCCATATCAGTCAGAAAAGAATCTCGAAGAGCAAATTATCTATTCCGATGTACAAGGGAATCATATTCGCTTAAAAAATATAGCAAAGGTGGTAAGGGAATACCCTAAACCAACAAGCTATACTACAAACAATGGTCAGAAATGCCTTATCCTATCCACTGAAATGCGGGAAGGCTATAATGTCATTCAGTATGGGAAAGACATAGATGCTGTTCTCCGGCAATTTCAGAATGACATCCCTGATGATATCCATATCTACCGTATAGCTGACCAGTCACAAGTGGTCGGGCATTCTATCGATACCTTCCTGAAAGAATTACTGATGGCCATAGTTGCAGTTATATTAGTAACCGTGGCTCTATTGCCCCTACGGGTTGCCGGGGTAGCAGCCTCTTCTATTCCCATCACTATATTTATATCCCTGGGGTTGATGCTTAGTTTTGGGATTGAGCTTAATACCGTAACGCTGGCGGCCCTGATTGTCGTATTGGGTATGATTGTCGACAACTCGATTGTAATTGTGGATAGCTATCTCGAAAAATTAGACCACGGCATTCCCCGCCGGCAGGCATCCATCGAAAGTGCAAAAGAGTATACTAAAGCTATCATTTCTGCGACATTAGCTATCAGCCTGACGTTTTTTCCATTCTTAATTATGCTGACAGGACAATTCCTCGATTTTGTGCAACTTTTCCCTTGGACAGTACTTATTACTTTGGGGATATCATTAGCCGTGGCCGTTCTGTTTATCCCGTTCCTGCAATATTTTTTCATACGCAAAGGCCTACATGAGCAATCCGGTTCAGAAGATAAAGCAAAGAAAAAATCTTTCCTCGACATATTGCAAAGTGCATATAACGGGTTGTTGGAAAAAGTTTTCCAATATCCGAAGATATCCATATCCATTGGTGTTGCTTCTATTATAGCGGGTATTTATATGTTTGCCCATCTTCCCCAGAAACTAATGCCTATTGCTGAACGGAATCAATTTGCAGTAGAAATTTATTTACCGCAAGGAAGTTCTCTGGAGCAAACCGAAGCTGTTGCACAAGACATGGAAAAAGTATTAAAAGCTGAAGAAACAGTAGCTTCTGTCACATCTTTCTATGGGACCGGCTCCCCCCGCTTTCAAACGGCTTACGCTCCCAAAATGGGAGGGACTAACTTCGCACAATTCATTGTCAATACGGCATCGAATGAAGACACTGAATTATTATTGGATAAATATTCTACAAAATATGCATACCACTATCCTAATGCTTTTGTGAAATTTAAGCAATTAGACTATCAGGCAGTGGATGCGGACATTGATATTCGTTTATCGGGAAATAATACCGCCGGACTCAAGAGATTTGCGGACACATTGATGACTGAATTAAAAACGTTAGACGAACCTCTGAGGATATATACAAATTTTGAAGAGCCTTTACCGGGTATTAAAATATCAGTAGACCCTGTCGAATCAAACAGGTTGGGAGTCAATGAAGCCATATTAGGTATTGGCCTGGCTTCCCGTTTCGGAGGAGCACCAATAACGACTATCTGGGAAAATGACTATTCGCTGCCAGTGGTATTAAAATCAAAATGGGAACAGAAGGACCCAACAGCAGAAGATATTTCCAACGAATATGTTTCAGGTTTGTTATCCCCAAGTGTGCCTTTACGGCAGATAGCCAGTGTTTCAGCGGATTGGACAGAGGGGCAGATTAACCGGCGCAACGGAGTCCGCACGCTATCAATCTTTGTCGATTTGAAAAGAGGCGAAAAAGTGAGTGAAGTTCAATCGAAAGTGGAGAATATAGTCAGCTCTGTTGCAGGAAAGTCATTACCTAAAGGCGTTTCAATATCTTATGGTGGCGTAAAGGAATCCGATGAGGAAACAATGCCTAAGATGGTCAAAGCGCTTTCCGTCTCGATTGTTATTATCTTCTTTATCTTGATATTTCACTTTAAAAAAGTAAGTCTTGCAACTCTGGTTCTGGCTTCTACCTCACTGAGTATTTTTGGTGCGGCCATAGGTATCAAAGTAATGGGAATAGACTTTAGTGTAACCGCAATACTGGGTATTGTAAGTTTGATTGGCATTATTGTCCGCAATGGCATTATCATGTTCGATTATACCGAAGAATTACGCTATAAACAGGGGAAGACGGTATTAGAAGCTTCAATCGAAGCCGGTAAACGAAGGATGCGTCCGATATTCCTGACTTCTGCTGCTGCATCTATGGGCGTCATACCTATGATTATCAGCAGAAGCCCATTGTGGTGCCCGATGGGGACTGTTATCAGTTTCGGAACGATTTTTTCCATGATATTTATCCTTACCCTATTGCCTTTGGCCTATTGGCTCATATACAGGCATGAAGATGACAAACCCAAGAAACAAAAACTGAATAATTATGAATAAAAAATATTTTATGATACTGGTAATATGTTCTGTAATAGTACACTTACCTGCACAAACAAAATATAGCCTCAACGACTGTAAACAAATGGCTGTTGAGAATAATAAAAAGATTAAAAATAGCCAACTGGAAATTAATGCTGCCAAAGAAGCGAAAAAAGATGCTTTTACAAACTATTTCCCTTCTGTCAGTGCTTCCGGGTTCGGATTTAAAGCAAAAGACCCATTGGTCGCACTTAATATGGGGGGAGCTCCTATCGGTTTCTTAAAGGATGGGATGACAGCAACAATCAGTGTTAGTCAGCCCGTATTTGTCGGTGGAAAAATCGTATATGGAAATAAACTGGCCGACCTGGGCATTCAGGTTAGCCAATATCAGTCCAGGCTATCGGAGAATGATATTCTCTTAAATACTGAGAATTTATATTGGCAACTGGTTTCCCTGTCTGAAAAAGAAAAAACATTGGATATTATAGATTCTCAGTTGGATGTCTTGTTGAAAGACGTGGAACTGTCATACAAAGCCGGACTTATCACGAATAATGATGTGTTGAAAGTAAAACTTAAAAAGAATGAGATAGCCAGTAACCGCATCAATCTGGATAATAACATCAGGCTTGTAAAAATGTCTATGTGCCAACAGATTGGACTAGAATTGACTACATCGGAGACTTTTGAAATCACTGCACCGAATATCGAGGAAGTAGAATCTCCTGCTGTCTATTATGTCAATCATAAAGATGCCTTACCCAATAGAATGGAAAGCAAACTTTTGGACAAGAACATAGAAGCATCCAAATTGCAGACAAAGATAAAACGAGCTGATTATCTGCCTACAGTGGCTGTTGGTGCTACCTATTATAAAGAAAATTTTCTGGATGGATGGACCGGAAACGGTGCTGTATTTGTATCCGTGAGCATTCCCCTATCGGGATGGTGGGGCGGCTCGCACGTAATCAAGCAGCAGAAGATAAAAGAACAAATAGCCTATAATGATAAATTGGATATGGAAGAACAGCTTTTATTACAGATGCAGAAGGTCAGGAATGATTTGGACAATGCATACAAACAAATACTGTTGGCGAAAGAGGCTATCGGGCAATCATCTGAAAATCTGCGCCTCAACAACGATTATTATAAGGCAGGTACAGTTACTCTTACTGATGTTTTGGATGCCCAGTTCTTATTACAACAAAGCCGGGACAGGTATGTAGAAACATATTCAGCATACGAACAAAAAAGGTTCGAATATTTACAGGTAACAGGAAGATAGCTCTTTTCATATAGATAATCAGGCCGGAGTATCGTATTAATATCTATGATTCTGATAAAATATCTTCTATGCCTGAATTTTGATGAGTATAGAATTGCTGGACATAACTACCATTATTATTTTTTCTAATTGCTTAGTATAGCTATTAATAGTAGTTTTGAGGTGTGTAGAAGTTATATTATAAAGTACGGGACTATTCAGTATATTTTTCGACCCTTCTTTAACGAAATCAATTTCATCAGGAGTACGTGGATTTTCAAAAAGTAGTCTAATTTATTTGAGATTAAAATCGTATTTTCTAAGGAATAATAGTAACTTGTATTAATTAATATTTTAGTAGCATTAAGCCAGAAGAGTAAATCTATTACTTTCGGATAGTCCTTTTGCGGCAACAATATACAGTGAAACTAAAATTTTGCTGTATATTGTGTTATTGATAGAAGAACTCGAATAAAGGTATTTATACATAGCTTTAAAGCTATATATCGCTAATTGAGACCACGTCATCACTTTTTATATATTTTTTAATCTAATATCTGAAATATATATATACTTTTGTGTATTAGAAATTTGATTCTAAGTTAATTTAGTCAATGAGACGGTTTATATCCATATTCCTTTCACTTATAATACTTGTAGTAGGGGCTCATCCTGTACTGGCAATGCATTTTTGTGCGGGCGATTTATTTTCCGTCAATCTGACTAAGGCCAATCAGCAAAATCATTTCTGCTGTGAAAAAATGGAGAATATGCCGACAGAGGATTGCGGGAGCAAATCTCATTCCCATCATAAACCACATTCAGCATTTACCGAAGAACATGACAATTGTTGTACTTTTAAGCAGGTAAAATTGTCGACAGATGATTTCAACCATCAAATCCAACAATCCAGCCTGAATAATATACTGCCATCCTTTTTCAATGTCTGGTTTGTATTATATTCAGCCGTCAACTATCTCGAATCTGACAGTTCTGTAATAGTTCAACATATTTTTCCACCCGGAGGGCTGGACAAGTTGAATATTGACTTGCTCGCCTATATTTGTACCTATCGTATTTGATATTTAAGCCTGGTAACATAACTGTTATCAGCCAACGTATTTTGTCTTTGACAAAACAGCTTCCATTGTTGTTTTGTTAAAGTTATATCTATTTAGCTTATACATTTATGTTTGAGATATCGACATTAAATGAATTAACAAAATATCAAATATATCAGACTATGCTAAACAAAATCATTAAGTATTTCCTGAATAACAGGTTGATAACAATGTTATTACTGGTTATTCTGGTTGTTTGGGGACTATCGACTGCGCCGTTTAACTGGCATGGGGGATTATTACCGCGCGACCCGGTTCCGGTGGATGCCATCCCCGATATAGGAGAAAACCAGCAGATAGTGGCAACCGAATGGATGGGACGTTCTCCCAAAGATATTCAGGACCAGATAACTTATCCTTTGACGACATCCCTGTTAGGAATGCCGGGGGTAAAGACCATTCGCAGTACTTCCATGTTCGGGATGTCTTTCATCTATATTATATTCGATGATAATGTGGAATTCTATTGGAGTCGTTCCCGTATCCTCGAAAAACTGAACTCTCTGCCGGCCGGTACACTCCCCGAAGGCGTTCAGCCGGGTTTAGGCCCCGACGCAACTGCTTTAGGTCAGATATTCTGGTATACACTCGAAGGCCGTAATCCTGAAACAAGAGAACCGACCGGAGGCTGGGACCCCGATGAACTGAGGACGGTACAGGATTTTTATGCCAAGTATTCAATTTCATCGGCCGAAGGGGTTTCCGAAGTAGCTTCCATCGGAGGATATATCAAAGAATATCAGGTGGAAATAAACCCTAATTCGATGCGTGCCTACAATGTGTCTATAATGGATGTGATGAATGCCATACAAAAAAGTAATCTCGATATAGGAGCTGAAACCGTTGAAATCAATAAGGCGGAGTATTTGGTACGGGGATTGGGATACATTAAAAAAGTTTCGGATCTGGAAGAAGCGGTAATTACTGTCCGCAACGGTGTACCGGTCAAGATAAAAGATGTTGCATTCGTCAATCTCGGACCTGCTACCCGTAGAGGAGGGCTGGATAAAGAAGGTATAGAAGCTGTAGGGGGAGTTGTCGTTGCCCGTTACGGATCGAATCCGATGCAGGTAATACAGAATGTGAAAGATAAGATAAAAGAGATGGAGGCCGGTCTTCCTCAAAAAACATTGGCAGACGGTACTGTTTCCAAGGTCACAATTGTCCCTTTCTATGACAGGTCGGGGCTGATACAGGAAACAATCGGCACACTCGAAACAGCTTTATCACACGAAGTCCTTATCTGTATTATAGTGGTCATTGTACTTGTCTTCAATCTGAGGGCATCGGTCGTCATATCGAGTATATTGCCCATAGCCGTACTGATGACGTTTATTATTATGCGTTATCTGGGTATCGAGGCCAATATTGTTGCCCTGTCAGGTATTGCGATAGCTATCGGGGTAATGGTGGATGTCGGTGTCGTCTTTGTCGAGAATATTATCCGGCATATGGAAGAAGAGTCAAATAAAGGCATAACGAAGGGTAAAGCCTTTATAGACCTGATATATAAAAGTGTGAGTGAAGTTTCAGGTGCATTATCAACAGCTATGCTTACCACCATCATCAGTTTCCTTCCTGTATTTGCGATGGAAGCTCAGGAAGGTAAGCTGTTTAAACCATTGGCTTACACCAAAACATTTGCCTTATTATCGGCTTTCTTGCTTGGAGTAGCCATGTTGCCCACATTAGCCTACTATGTCTTTTCATTAAAGATAAGTTCCAAACTTATCCGCAAAGTTTGCAATATCACGCTTATAGCCAGCGGAATCGTTCTGTTTATATTGACGGGGATTGTTCCTGTGCTGGGATTATGCCTGTTCGGACTGAACAATCTTTTTTCATATAAATGGAAAAACAAAAAAACACCGACTTACCTCAATGTCGGCATAGCTATCCTCATCGCAGTCTATTACCTGACTATAGAATGGCTGCCTGTGGGTACGCAGGAAGGTATTCCGGTCAACTTCATATTTGTTGTTCTGGCTATTGCCGTCATATTAGGTATGCTATGGGTCTTAGTCATTTATTATGAGCGAATCTTGCGCTGGTGCCTTGCCCATCGTTGGAAATTTATGCTGATACCAGTCATCACTGTATTCTTCGGCATGATTATCTGGGTAGGATTTGAGAAAACATTCGGCTTTGTAGCCAATGGATTTGAGGCGATAGGATGGAAAACATTCAGGCAAACCGGCTTTTGGCAAGCATCCGCTGATAAGTTTCCGGGTATCGGTGAAGAATTTATGCCGAGTCTGAATGAAGGCTCTTTCCTATTGATGCCTACAAGTATGCCTCATACCGGTATAGAGCAAAATCTCAGTTATATAGAAACGCTCGATAAACGTATATCCAATATTCCGGAAGTCGAAATCACTGTCGGTAAATGGGGACGTGTCAATTCAGCTCTTGACCCCGCACCTGCCCAGATGTTCGAAAATACCATAAATTATCGTCCCGAATATATACTGGATGAAAACGGGCATCGCCAGCGATTCAAAGTAAATGGTAAAGGCGAATTTTTGCTTATCAACGGCTCTACTTACAACCCTGAAGACGGATTCAGGCTTATTCCTGCGGATAGCCTTGTCATTGATAAAAATGGGGATTATTTCCGTCAATGGCGTCCTCAGATAAAGAAAACGGATGATATCTGGCAGGAAATTGTGAACGTTTCCCATATGCCGGGGCTTACTTCATCGCCTAAATTGCAACCGATAGAAGCCCGTTTGGTTATGCTATCGACCGGGATGCGTGCCCCGATGGGTATAAAGGTATCAGGACCTGACCTCGAATCTATCGAGAAAGGTGGGAAAGCTTTGGAAACGGCCTTGAAAGATATACCGTCGATACTTCCTTCTACCGTATTCTACGACCGTGCAGTGGGTGCTCCATATATCGAAATCAAACTGAACCGCCAGAATATGGCGCGGTACGGCATTACGGTAGCAGACCTGCAAGAGGTAATCAGTGCAGCAGTGGGAGGTATGCCGTTGACGACGACCGTGGAAGGACGCGAGCGTTTCCCTGTCAGGTTGCGGTATCCCCGCGAGTTGAGAGAAAATCCCGAAGAGCTGTCCCGGCTTATTATACCTACAGCCACAGGTGCGCAGATACCACTTGGCGAAGTTGCGGATATAGAATATACCAAAGGCGCGCAAATGATACAAAGCGAAAATACCTTCCTGCTGGGATACGTTATTTTTGATAAAGTTTCTGGTAAAGCAGAAGTGGAGGTCGTAAAAGAAGCCGATAAGATATTGAACGAGAAAATCGCTTCGGGAGAAATCCAGCTACCCAAAGGTGTTTCCTACAAGTTTGCCGGAAATTACGAACAGCAAGAGCGTGCCGCCAACCGTTTGCTTATAGTGATACCGTTAAGCTTACTGGCTATTTTGCTCATCCTTTATTTCCAGTTTAAAACTGTCACCGCCTCACTGATTCATTTCTCGGGTGTCATTGTAGCTTTTGCCGGAGGGTTTATCCTGCTGTGGTTCTATGGAGAGCCCTGGTTCATGAATTTCTCGATAGGAGGAAATAATCTGAGGGATATGTTCCAGATGCACCCTATTAACTTAAGTATAGCTGTATGGGTCGGATTTATAGCCCTTTTTGGTATCGCTACCAACGATGGCGTACTGATGGGAACTTATATACACGATACTTTTCTGAAAAAAAATCCCCATACCAAAGATGAAATCAGGGAAGCAGTAGTAAGTGCCGGATTGAGAAGGGTACGCCCGGCAGCCATGACTACGGCGACAGCATTGATAGCCTTACTGCCTGTACTTACTTCTACAGGAAAAGGGGCGGATATAATGATTCCGATGGCTATACCGACATTTGGAGGTATGCTTATCCAGTCCATGACAATGTTCGTAGTTCCTGTATTTCAGTGCTGGTGGAGAGAATGGGCTATCAGAAAACACGGAAGTATTAAAGAATAAAACAAAGGTTATGAAAAGAAATTATATAACATATTTATTGGTTGTATTCACAATGGTAATTCCCATAACGAATACATATGGCCAGACGGCTGACTCGCTGAGCCATTACCTGCAAGTTGCGGCTCAGAATAATCCCGGAATCAAAGCCGGCTTTCTTGCCTATCAGGCTTCGCTGCAGAAAGTACCGCAGGCAGGAGCTTATGAGGACCCTCAACTCGAAATGGGGATGTTCCTTAAGCCTATGGATATTGTAGGGGGGCGGCAGGTTGCCGAATTCAAGCTGATGCAGATGTTCCCGTGGTTCGGGACAAAAAAAGCGGCTCAAACCGAAGCTGTACATATGGCAAAGATGTCTTACGAAAAATTCAGGGAGACAAGGGACAACCTTTATCTGGATGTCTATACGCAATGGTATATCTTATGCAGTTTACAACAACGATTGATGAACAACCGGGAGAATAAAGCCTTACTCACCCAACTGGAAGAACTAGCGATGCGAAAATTTGCCTCCCCTTCGGGTAGTTCGTCATCGGGATATTCCATCCCCTCCCCGGCTCCCGCACCCCGGAATAATACTTCCGCCGTTGCAGGAGGCGGTATGTCAGGTATGTCTTCAACGGGAGGCACTAGCTCGTCGACAATGCCTGCATCCCAGGGAATGTCATCCATGAGCGGAGGTTCTTCAGGAATGAGTGCTTCTACGCCCGGCATGTCCGACGTACTCCGTATACAACTGGAGATAGTGGAAACAGATAATAACATTGCCAGTTTACTGTCTGAGATAGCAGCAGAAAAAGCCAGGTTCAATACATTGCTGAACCGCCAGGTGAACAGTGAAGTACAAATCCCCGAATCATTTGTGCAGACGCCTTTCCTCTTCGACGGAGAATCTATAATGGCTAAGATTGAAAAGCAGAATCCAATGCTGGGTATGATAACCGAAGAGGGACTCTCCTATAAGGCAAAAGGCGAAATGGACAGAAAGATGGGTTATCCGATGTTCGGAATCGGGGTACAGTATATGCTCAATAAAAAAACCGATGAAGCTATGCTTTCAATGGGCGATATGAATGGTAAGGATATGATAATGCCGATGGTATCGGTCAGCATTCCCCTGTACCGCAATAAATACAAGGCGCAACAGCGCGAAAGCAAATTGTGGTGGCAGGCCAGCCGGGAAAGGTACGACAATACCCGCAATACACTGGAAGCCGAATTATACAAGACCAAACACCTCCTGGATGATGCAGCCCGCAAAGTCGCCTTGTATAAGAAACAGGAGGAGCTGGCTAAGACAACCTATAATCTGATTGTACAGGAGTTTGTTTCAGGCAAAAGTGACCTGACGAATGTGATTCAGGTACAACGGCAATTGCTCGATTACCAGTTGAAAGAAGCGGAGTCGATAGCAGGTTACAATACGATGGTCGCTTCTATTGAGAAATTAATTTCATTTAAAAAAGATACAGAACAATAAAAACTTTCATATCATGGATACGAATAAAATAAAACAAGTGTTCAGGAATAATTATATCAGGTACGGAATTATCCTGCTTATAGGGCTTCTGTTAGGATGGCTGATATTTTCAGGAGGCACTGATGCTACACTCGCTGAAGACCATTCGGGGCATACCCACGAAATGACTACCGATGAAAACGGGAAACAGGTGTGGACTTGCTCGATGCACCCTCAAATAAAAATGGACAAGCCGGGTAAATGCCCCATTTGCGGAATGGATCTGATTCCTCTGAAAACGACAGGTTCCGGAGATGCAGCTATCGATCCGGAAGCAATACAGATGTCAAAGGAAGCCGTCGCACTGGCAAATATCCAAACGACAGTGGTTAGCAAACAAAACCCTGTGAAGGAGGTACGTTTGTACGGTACAGTACAGGCTGATGAACGTTTATCCCAGTCTCAGACATCACATGTCAACGGCCGTATAGAGAAACTATTCATCAATTTTACAGGTGAAAGCGTGCAGCAGGGACAGACCATTGCCACCGTTTACTCTCCGGAGTTGTTAAGCGCCCAGCAGGAATTACTCGAGGCTGCTAAAATGCAATCTGTACAACCAGCTTTATTACAGGCAGCAAGGGAAAAACTGAGGCTATGGAAGCTTACCGATGAACAGATTTCACGGATAGAGCATTCAGGGAATGTATCTCCGTATGTAGATGTGAAGGCAACAACCAGCGGTATTGTAGCCGCTAAGAAAATTAGCCAGGGAGACTATGTGAATCAGGGTAATGTTCTGTTCGATATTGCCAATTTTTCAAGAGTATGGGTTATGTTTGATGCCTACGAATCGGATCTTCCTTTTTTAAAGGTAGGTGATAAACTCGAATATACGCTTCAGGCATTACCCGGAAAGACATTATCGGGAAATATATCTTTTATCAACCCGATATTAGACCCGGTGACACGTACCGCGAAGATACGTATCGAAGCAGCCAATCCCGGTATGCAGTTAAAACCGGAAATGTATGCCAATGCTGTGATTAAATCACCTCTCAGACAATATAACAACCAGATAGTGATACCTAAATCTGCCGTACTCTGGACTGGCAAACGTTCCATTGTTTATGTGAAACAGCCCGATACCGAAACTCCGGCCTTTATGCTTCGCCAGATAGAACTGGGACCGTCTTTAGGTGATTCCTATGTGGTTCTGTCCGGAATAAATGACGGGGATGAAATAGTCACTAACGGCACATTTACAATAGATGCCAGCGCTCAACTCGAAGGCAGGCGCAGTATGATGAATGACGCCGATTCGAGGCCGGTAACGGGTCATGAAGGCCATAACATGTCCGGAGGCTCGGGAAATATGAATAAAGAAAATGAACATGCCGGTCATAATATGTCGCCGATGCCTGACAATATGCCTCAAAAAACATCAGATAAGCAGACTCATACAATGATTCCGGTACAGGGCAATTGCGACATGTGTAAAGATCGCATCGAGAAGGCGGCAAAATCCGTCAAAGGTGTATCTACCGCAAGCTGGGATCAGAAATCGAAACAATTACATCTGAATTTTGATTCAACTAAAACTTCAATCGAAGCGATTAGCCGGGCTATAGCCAAAGCCGGACATGATACCGATAAATATAAGGCAGACAAAGCGATTTATGATGCATTACCCGCCTGTTGCAAATACCGGAATAATTAAAATAACAGATTTTTATAATAACTAATTTTTAACTAAAATGAAAAAGATTTTTATAGTAACAATGACCTTAGGAGCAACCCTGTTTATAGCATGTAACTCTGGTGCTTCAAATAAGAGTGAACAGAAAATACCAATGGCAGAAACCGGACAACCGGAAATGAATCATGATTCAAAGAAAGACGCTAACCTCGAACATGCTACGCTTGACGTACAAGGAAACTGCGAACTATGCAAGGAGCGTATTGAAACAGCAGCAAAAAGTGTGAAAGGTGTTGCTTCCGCAGACTGGGACATAAAAAAGAAAGAACTCCATGTGAGCTTCGATTCCAAACAAACTAATCTGGATGCAATAAGTAAAGTCATTGCCAAAGTCGGACATCGTACAGATAAAGACCCTGCAGATCCGAGTGCTTACGATGCTTTACCTCCATGTTGTAAAGTGTGATTCTCCCAACTAGGGCCGACAGTACAAATATATAATTCTTTTTCAAACACCCCCATATTTTTGTGAGGGGGATTTGAAAAAGAATTATTTGTAAAAGTTTAGATTATCGACCGATGGGAACAATGAAGAAACAAGAATTATTGAGTGTTTAAACGCAGCTATGAGACTATGCTAACCTCATATCGCTGTATATATACGATATTTTTCTAAAACAAAAGATATCTATTATTAAAACTTTATCTTAAAATAATTTCAAGATAAAATAATGGATTTAATTGTATTTCTTATTACACTTCCCTGTAAAATTCAGCAATATATTCTTCCATAAATAAATGGCGTTTTGCTGCTATCAGCTTAGCCGATTCAGTATTCATCAGACCTTTTAGCTTAAATAACTTATCATAAAAGTGTTGAATACTAGAGTTTTCCTTCTCTTTTTCATCAGGACTATATAGGATGCAGTTCTTACTACCGCCATAAGCAAAACAGCGTGCAATGCCGATTGCCCCGATAGCATCCAACCTGTCCGCATCCTGAACAATTTCAGCTTCGATTGATGATGGCTTATTGCCTTTACTGAACGAAACCTGGGAGACAATCTCAATTACCCGGTCTATGATAGACTGCTCAACAGCCAAGGATTTAAGGAATGAGCTGATTAACTCTTCTGACTTATCTATTCCGTTGTTGAGTTTCTTATCGCCTAGATCATGCAGCCAAGCCGCTAATTGGACAGTAAAACTATTGGCCTGTTCTGTCTGCAAAATCCTTCGGGCATTAGTTACCACTCGTTCTATATGATAGTAGTCATGTCCCGTTCCTTCTTTAAGAAAAGTTTCTTTGATATATTCCTGTGCTTTTATCAGAATTTCTTTATTCTCCATTCTTCTGCTTATTGAAAAATTTCCATAATGGTAAATTCACACTCTTTGGATTGGTGTTCATTAATCAGAGGAACAAGCCGTCTGAAATGCTCTGTCTGGCAATGCCTGTCCAACGCATCATGATCCGGCCATTCTTCAATGAAGATAAAGTGAGTTTTATCGTCCTGATCTATATAGAGGTTGTATTCTATACAATCCTTTTCTAATTTGGTTTTAGCAACCAATTCAGCATAAAGAGGCTTTACTATTTCCAGATACTCTTCCTTAATAAAGTCCTCGGCTATAACTTTTATCATTCCTATTTATTTCCCCCCTGTAATTAATATTTAAAATGAATTATTTTGTATAACAAAGGTAAAGAGAATTACCGGATTCAATATTCTTTTATGATCATATCTCATTTACCGTTATTTCGAGATGATTGATCTTATCTTCTGTTATTTCAAAGTGATAATCCAATAAAACAGGACTACCCTCAAATGTTCCGGAAATCTTAGCTATAAGGATACCCGTTGTTTGAGTACTTTTGTATGCTATCGGTTCCATGACTATTCTGTATTTTTTATTCGCTTCATTAATCCAGTTCCTGATTTCATCCTTTCCACTATAAGTTTGTTCTTCATCAACAACAACTGCTGCTTCTGCAAAACAATCTGCGTATTTGTTACTATCAAACAGATTTTGAGCTTCTATTAATTTTGCGATTACACTTGGATAATTCATAGTTGTAAATATTAAAATATTGTTTTGTACTCTATACTTCACATCAAAAGTAGAATAAGCTGTTTGTTCTGGCAAGTACGGAAAAACGATTCATATAGGGATAAATTCTTCCCTATTGCTTAACTTCGTAAATTAATTTATATTTACGTTATGTATAAGAGAAAGATACCTTTAAGCTTAAATTGTGGTCTGGATTTGATCGGGGAAGTCTTGTATGGCAAATGGAAAATCCGCCTGTTATGGTTTATCAATGAAGGATACCAGCGTCCGAGTGAACTGCAACGTAAAATACCCGATGCTTCCCGCAGGGTATTGGATATGCAATTAAAAGAGCTGGAAGAACATGAATTAATAACTAAAAAGATTTATCCGGTGGTTCCTCCAAAAGTGGAATATAGCTTAACTGAATTCGGAAAAACCCTGATTCCTATTATTTCAGCTTTGGGTCAATGGGGAGATGAACATCAGGAACGATTAAGAACGCTTATTCTAAAAAAGAAAAATCAATGAACCCCCATTTTTGAAAATACATTTACGATAACGACATGGGCTACAATAAGACCAATGCCTATTATTACAGGTACATCCGGTGTCTGCTTAAAGAGAACAGCTCCAATTACAGTTATCAATACAATCCCCAAACCTCCCCATATTCCATAGGCAATACCTACAGCATAGCCTTTAATGACAGGCTCAGAAAATAAAAGGGAATGAGGTAAGAAATTATAAATACGACCGAAGGTGTCAGTCTGGTGAACTGTTCTGATTTAAGAGTATTCAATCTGATTGTAGATAATTATCGGGACGTATGGTATGAGTAATATTTAGGCCTGATATTTTTTCTAAGCAAGGACGAAAAAAGGCGTAAAAAAATCAGTTTTTTCAATCTCTATACATTTTTGTCCCTTTTAAGTTTGGGGATTCAATCAATATTGCTTATAATCAACGAAGTATGTACTTGGCGCAATATTTGTAGTTACTAAGATAAAAGAACAAATGGCTCTTAGCAATGTTTTTACTTTTATAAAGTATATCCAATCAAATAATGATTTTAGAAAATCCTGCTATAGCTGCAAATCAAAGGCTGAATTGAGGGCTATACTAGCATGTTATGAGATTGTATTTACAGATGAAGAGTTTAGAGAAGCAATTAGTGCATCATTATTCAAATGCCAAATGGAGAGTGAGCCTCTAGAAATCAAGCAAATAGAACGGTTATTTAATTTATACCCCGAAAAATGACTTATTATGGATACAATAGAAAACAAAACTATTATCGTTCCAAATATAGAAAAGATTCGTTTTATAATTAAAGATGCAATAGGCTTGGATGTTATGTATGCCTATGAAGATTTGTTTTTTGCAGAACATGGTGTTTTTCTAATCAAAAGTAGTTTTGGCGATACCACATTGTAATGCAGTTTTAGTAACAGAACCTGTCTGCTCATAGATTCTAAGCCAGTTCTGACGTGCTCTTATTTTTCGTTCTATATTTTTATAGTCGAAAAATATAGACTTTATTCCAATATTTAATGTCAAAAATGTAGCGTTTCTATTGGTATGTTCTATCTATAGTAAGTTTTGAACTCTATTGTGGGATTTTCTGCTAGGATCTGAAAACAAAAAAGTCCTGAATCCTGCTGAATTTCAGGACTTTTCGTCGATTTATAAATCTTATTGGCGGTATGGACAGGACTCTGATTATATTATAATAGTTCCCAATATTTTATAATAATTATTGAATATCAATCATTTAACTTTTTATGTTTTCGAATATTATTTGCATTTTCGGATAGTTTTTGTATGTGTGCAACACAAATGCAACATAATTTTTATATGGCTAAATACTTTGTTTACATTAAGAAAGACTACGATTCCAAATCAGGATATACGCCACTTTATGTCCGTTACAACTATGACCGAACAAAACGTACTTTAATATCGACCAGATATTCTATCAAATTCCAGCATTGGGACGATAAAAAGAAGTGCGTTAAACGTGCTTGTCCCGAATATGACGAAATAGAAGTAACTGTCAATAAAATATATCTGCGTCTGTCGAATATATTGGATTACGCTAACGAAAATGATATAGAACCGACAGTTGACTTTGTGCTGAAAGAATTAGCCGTTGAAAGAGAATATGAACAGAAACAGGCTCGGACAGACTTGTTTGCCCTCTTAGATAAGTATGTCGAAGAGAAAACTCCTTTCGTATCTAAAGACCAAGTAAAGGACTACAGGACATTAAAGAAGCATTTGACGACATTTAAGAAGTATTCTTCTCAACCAATATCTTTTCGCAATCTTAACATGAAATTCTACAAAGAATTTATGAACTATCTGTTTTATGAAGCCGTAAAAACCCGATGGTACGATTGGGCTGGTAATAAATTCTGCCGGAAAAGTAGTGCGATTGTTAAAAGGTTTTGTAAACTATCAAATTGCAAAAGGAACTATCCCGACTGTCGATTTGAAATTTTTCAAGGTTGTAGAAGAGGAAACCGACGCTATCTATTTAACAGAAAATGAATTGGCTAAAATATATCAGCTTAATCTCTCCGATGATAAAGAATTAGAGGAAGTCAGGGATATATTCATTGTTGGCTGCTATACCGGATTACGGTACAGCGATCTATCAACTCTTAATAATGAACATATCGACTTGGTAAACGGGAACATCAATATTAAACAACGGAAAGTACATAAAGCCGTTGTTATCCCTATAATTGACTATGTGCCGAATATTCTCAAGAAATATAACTATGATCTACCGAAAGTTTCTTCTTACAAATTCAACGAACGTGTCAAAGAATTGGGCGAGAAAATCAAGCTGAATCAGAAAATAGAAATAGTCCGAAAGAAAGGGAACGCCAGAGTAACAGATATACGCAAGAAATATGAACTAATGCCCTCGCATACATGTCAGCGTTCGTTCTGTACCAATATGTATCTGTCCGGTTTCCCCGCAGAGGAACTTATGAAAATATCGGGGCACAAAAGCCCTGCTGCATTTATGCGCTACATCAAAGTCGATAATCAACAGGCCGAAAGCCCTGAGAAATAGTTTGAGTAGATGAGACTGATACGCCGGTTATTCATTACTTTTGTAAAATACATTATATAGATTTCGATGTGCAATATCCAGATAGTCTGACAAAGTATAATTGGCCTACAGGGGACAGTATAGGAGCATTTAAACATCAATTTGCAACAAAGGCTCCTGAATGGAAGCACGAAAATGAGGTGCAGCTATTAGATATGCCCAAGATAGGCTATTCTGAGATGGGCTTTCATCCCGAAATATTATTAGACGATGACTCTCATCACCGATACAAAATAGGCGGAGAATGTTTTTCTGCCATTTATTTAGGAGTAAATATCATCGAAAAGGATAAAGAGGAAATCATTAAGACGGGTCAGAAATTGAATCCCAATATCCGTATTTATCAAATGAATGTCAATCCAAATGCGTTTAAATTAGATTTTTGTGAAATAATTTAGATAATCTGTTAATTTCTCAGGTAGTCTTTTCTCATCATAGTACCAATACATTCCATTATCAGATAAAATAATATATCCACCCTACTAAAGTTCGTAAACCATGCCAATCAGAAACTTTAAAATTGAAATTCCAAATGAATCTCTTGAAGATTTATCCCTTAGGCTAAGGAAAACAAAATGGGCAAATCAGATACCGGAAACAGGGTGGAGCAGAGGAACTGACAAAGATTATTTACAGGCTCTGGTCGATTATTGGATAAGCGGTTATGATTGGCGGACTCAAGAAAAAGTATTTAACCAGTACCCCCAATACAAGTGTAATATCGATGGTGTGGATATTCATTTCTTCCATATAAAAGGAAAAGGAGAAAATCCATTACCTCTCATTCTTACCCATGGGTGGCCTGATAGCTTTGTCCGCTATCAAAAAATTATTTCCCGTCTTACCGACCCTGTCAGCTTCGGAGAAGATTTGTCTGACTCTTTTGATGTTATTATCCCATCACTACCCGGAATTGGTTTTTCCTCTATCCTTGAGCCCAAAGGATTTAACAATTCTAAGGTTGCTGATTTATGGGTCAAATTGATGACTGAAAAACTAGGGTATACTAAATTTGGTGCAGCAGGTGGAGATGTGGGTTCGGGTGTTACCCGATATTTGGCAATGCACTATCCGGAACATCTTATTGGAATTCACCTGACCGATGTGGGTATTATCCGGCAAATTATGATGTCGGATGATAACAAACTTTCGAGTGAAGAGAAAGAGTATAAGCGTAAAGCTCAACAATGGATTGTACAAGAGGGAGGTTATATGTCTATTCAATCTACTAAACCTCAAACGCTCGCATACGCCTTGTCTGATTCGCCTGTAGGCTTAGCAGCCTGGCTCGTTGAAAAATTTTATTCATGGAGTGATATTAGTAAAGGTTTTGAGAATAAGTATAGTATGGATGAGCTGCTTAATAATGTTATGATCTATTGGTTGAATAATTCAATAGGAGCTTCCGCCATGATGTATTATGAAAATATGCATACCTTGCCTCCAATTGGCAAAATAACTATTCCTACAGGTATTGCCCTTTTTGCTAAAGATGTTCTACTTCCGCCAAAAGTATGGGTTGAGGAGAACCTAAATTTGGACCAATGGTCAGAAATACCCCGAGGCGGACATTTTACAGCAATGGAAGAACCTGAATTGTTTTCAAATGATATATGTAAGTTTTATCGTAGTTTGAGGTAAAAAAGCTAGTTTTTTGTCTTCTATAAATAATCTGTGATATTTTGACTACGTGACGGCTCCGGGTACTTTTAAAGCAAAAGTCTAATTGACAATCAATTGATTAGACTTTTTTATTTTAGCAAATTGTTCCCGAATTGTTCCCAAGTATATAACACATATCTTGATTTTCTACTAATCTAGGGACAACCTCTTTTTAATGATTTTAATTGAGATACATTTCTGGTGTAATTATATATTCATAAAAGACTATCCCATCTATATCATTAAAGATATAGTGGAAAATCCAGTGAGCGTTGCCCCCTCGTGCCAGTCTAAATTGACCCCATGTACCAAA
>NZ_JBHSGN010000089.1:0-22821 GCF_042654545.1 Dysgonomonas termitidis | reverse complement strand
GATATAAAACTGAAATTAATTAAAAATAATCATCCAATTTGTTTGGATTTTAACTGGAAATACAATTATGGATATATGTCTGGATTTTGACGGTACATGCGTATCGCACGAATTTCCCAAAATAGGGAAAGATATAGGAGCAGTGCCTGTCCTGAAAGAACTGACGGAAAAAGGTCACAAACTAATCCTTTTTTCGATGCGGAGCGACCGTAAGAAAAAAAAGAAAATAGACGGACAGGAAGTCGTGGTGGAAGAAAATGTACTGACCGAAGCTGTACAATGGTTTGCCGATAATAATATCCCGTTATACGGCATACAGAAAAATCCTACACAGCGATTCTGGACTTCTTCGCCAAAAGCTTACGGGCATCTCTATATAGACGATGCCAATCTGGGTTGTCCGCTGATTACTAATGACCCCGGGGCCGACAGGCCCTATGTAGATTGGGTGAAAGTACGGGAAATGCTCATAGATAAAGGAATCTTATAAAAAGGTAACAGTATGAAAAAGATATTGATGGGACATAATTTCGTAAGAGAAGGATTTGCTTCCCTTGAAGGAAAGTATGACGTTGTATATCCCGAAAAACAATTGTTTACGAGGGCAGAAATACTGGAACAGATAGCAGATGCGGATGCTTTCGTCCCTAATTTCTCATTCCAGACCGATGAGGAAATGATAAATGCAGGCAAAAAACTGCAACTGATAGCCAATTATGGCGTGGGATACAACAATATAGATACCGCTTACGCAGCCGCAAAAGGCATTACGGTGACAAACACCCCCCAATCGGTACTGGAACCGACCGCGGAACTATGCTTTGCCATGATAATGGCAACCGCACGTAAGGTAGCCTATTACAGTCATAAGCTGCATAATGGAGTGCGTCTTGACTGGAGTCTGTATGGCGATCTGGGCATGCCTGTCTATGGGCAGACGCTCGGCATATACGGTATGGGACGTATCGGGCAGGCGATAGCCCGTCGCGCAGTGGCTTCGGGTATGAAAATTATCTATCACAACAGGCATGCCTTGCCTAAGGAGGTGGAAGAGAAATACGGCGCGGTGTATGTAGATTTCGATACATTGCTCCGAGAATCTGATATTGTATCGCTGAATGCGCCTGCAACAGCCGAAACATACCACCTGATAGGAGAACCGGAATTGAACAGGATGAAAAAAACGGCTATCCTTATCAATACTGCCCGCGGGCAGCTGGTAGATGCTCAGGCTCTGGCTAAGGCCTTACAGGAGGGGGAAATATATGCTGCCGGACTGGATGTGTACGAGAACGAGCCGAAAATCCCGCAGGAACTTATCGGGTTGGATAATGTAGTGCTTTCCCCTCATGCCGGAACAAAAACATATGCCGCCCGCCTCGATATGGAACAGGAAGTAGCAAAGAATATAATCAACTTTTTTGAAGGAGGGGAGATAGACAGGGTGAACTAATTACAGTTCATTTTTCTTCAGTTTATCCAGTAATCCTTCACATGCGTCTTCCAGTAGATCGAGAACTAGTTCGAAGCCATCGGCACCCGAATAATAGGGGTCGGGGATATGGTCGTGGCCGAATCGTTTCGAAAAATCTGCCATTCGGTACACTTTCTTTTCCGATTCCAAATCAGGAGCAAGGCGCATGATGTTATGGTAGTTGCTGTCGTCCATAGCCAGTATGACATCAGACCGGTCAAAATCGCGGCTTGTAAACCTGCGCGACAGTGAATCGAACTTATAGCCCCTGCGTGCACCGTGCTGTCTCATCCGGTGGTCGGGCAGGTCGCCATCGTGGTAGCCTGATGTCCCTGCCGAATCGACAGATATTTTATCTTGCAGTCCGTGTTCCCTGACCATTCTTTTGAGGATACCTTCGGCGGCGGGAGAGCGGCAGATATTTCCGAGACAGACAAAGAGTATATTATATTCTTTCATAAGACTTTCTTAATTTGAGAATGGCAAAGATACAAAATCCTTATCTTAGTTACATCTTAAACTAACCGATTGATATAATGGACAAACACAAACAGGAAAAATCCGAGATAGTCACTCCTGAATATTATTCGGGCAGAGTTCCTGCCTGTGGCGTATTCTGTGGAGGATGCCCCGTGTATGTAAGGGATAAAAAGCCCTGCCCGGGTGCCGGTATTAACAAAATCAGATGTGAGAATTGTAAGACATTTCACCTTTGTTGCCAGTCGAGAGGAATAGTACATTGCTACGAATGCAGGACATTTCCCTGTTCTAAATTCAAAGGCTTTGCCAAACGCTGGCTGAAATACGGGCAGGACTTCATCGAAAATCAGAAGTTATTGAAAGAAGTAGGAGAACAGGCATTTTTGAATTATTTTAATAATAAGCTGGATGATAGTAAGTAAGCTGGTTATGATTTTCATTTGCTGCGGATTAATCAGAATTTGTATGCCAATGCTAAAGAGGCATAAGGAGCGGCTTTAAACTCCGGGTCATGCTCCCTGTCCATTGCTTTGAAAAAGGATTTGAGGGTTCTTTTTGTATAGTATGCCGGACGGATTGCCGACACGCCGGCCGTAAGAGATAGGGACAATGATTTACCAAAGGTAAATTCGGGGCGGAATCCTGCCACCATATATTGGTGCGTGAACATCATGTCTTCACCGTTCACTTCTTCCAGAACCATCGAACCATTCATCTCGCCGATTATACCGAGTTTGATATTTTCATGGACCTGCATACCTGCCGAAATTTCCACGGCATTCATCATGGAAACCTTGACCTCGTAGCGGCCTCCCAGTCTCCAGTCGAGATAGAGTGCGGGGAATGCCATCGGATATCCGAAGGAGTTATTTAGGGCTAATCCGCCGCCTATATCCAGGTTATCTTTCAGATGCCAGATGAAGATGGCGCCGCCGTGTGCCAGGATATTCTTCATCTTGATCCTTGATATATCGGCATGGGCTGTGTATGCGCCCGCTCCGAGCGAAGCAAGGAGCGACCAGTTTTTGCTGACAGGTCTCATATGCAGCAGGGATATCTGGGCATTGAGCATTTCGGATGGACAAAGGTCTGTAGGTATATTCTTATTAGTGAACGAAGTGTATGAGCCACCTATGGTCATGCCCCACGTAGTGGGCCGGTTGTTTTCATCCATCTTCAGCGAGAAGGGTATTCGTATACCTCCCGATATTACTTTTGCATCACCTTTTCCTCCGGTTTTGCTATTATCTATATCCTCATAGCTGGAAGAACCAATGTATTCGGCCTTTAAAAATGCCTGGGCGTTTGTTCCGATATTTACAGTTGTTATTAGCAGGAGAATAAGTACGGATTTCATAGATGTATCAATTACTTTATATGCCTAAGACGATTTGTTTATGCAAATATTATATATGGAAAGTCTTTATTGATAATGTATTTGACGAATGGCATGTTGCTTATGATGAACGGTAAATTTCTTCTCTCCTAATCAGTTATATTTGTAAAATGAAAAATTGCCACACTAAAGCTTATATATCCTTTGTTGCCCTGATCTGGTTAATGCTGGCCGCATTATTCCTTTTTCAGTATATGAACCAGGTTTCTTTTATAGAGGCTATCCTGTTTTGTTTTAGCTTATTCCTGCCTACCTGCCTTATAACGTCCTATTTAAGTAATAGTCTCTTACCCGAGGCGATCAGGAATAAAAAGATGCGCTGTTTTGTCGTTCACTTTATTGTAATCATGCTAGTGACCGGAATGATTCATCTGGCGATTTTTATCATATTCGAAAAACTGGAAGAAGCAGGCGTTTTTAAGCCTTCGGAACTTGTGAGGACGCATTACCATGTTGTTATTGAGTATATAATGGCCTTACCCGCCATCTTTATTATCAATCTTGGGTTTTGCGGTATCAGATTCTATTATGAACATAACAAGCTTCGGCAAATACATTTGAAAACCCAATTACAGGTGCTTCAGCAACAGATAAATCCTCATTTTATGTTCAATGTATTAAATCATATTTATATACTGATGCAGAAAGATGTGGACAGGGCTTCGGAACTCTTGGTCAAATATTCTGAGATACTCCGCTACCAGCTTTATAATGGTAAAGAAGAGCTGGTGCCGTTGAGTCAGGAAATACAGTTTCTGAAAGATATGATCGAAGTAGAAAAAACGAGGTGGGGAAAAGAATTGAGTGTGGATTGTACATGGCAGATAGAAAATGGTGATAGAGACATACAGCCATTGCTCTTTTTTACTTTTATAGAAAATGCATTTAAGCATGTCTCCCGTTCCATATCCGAAACAGGATTCGTAAATGTCATTGTCAGGCAAAAAGGGGCTTCATTATTTATGGAGGTGGTAAACTCGAAACCGTTACGGCGGATAAAAAAGAATAATGCATCAGGCCTGGGTTTAATCAATGCGAGAGAGCGGCTTGAGATTCTATATCCGGACAGACACAGTTTATTTATAGAAGAAAATGAGCAGGTTTATATTATCCGGCTAAATATTACGTTATAAGGTTATACAAATAAAACCTAAAAACTATTCGCTGATATGAAATGTCTGGTAGTGGACGACGAACCTATAGCACGGGGAGGAATTATAGATTACATAGAGAAACTCGACTTTCTGGAGGTCAGCGGAGTGTGTTCTTCTGCAATAGAAGCAGCGGAAATATTGAAAAAGAAAGATATAGATCTTATATTTCTGGATATCCAGATGCCCCATCTTACCGGGCTTGAATTCTTAGAAACCTTGGAAAATAAGCCGTTAACGATACTTGCTACAGCGTATTCTGAATATGCGCTGGAAGGGTTTCGCCTACAGGTAGTCGATTACTTATTGAAACCTATCACCTTCAAGCGTTTTTTTCAGGCGGCGCTGAAAGCAAAGGAAGCATTTGAACTGAAAAGCCATGTGTATAACGAGAATACCAGTGTGTATGTCCGGCAGGGGGATTCTTTTGTAAAGATTGCATGGACTGATATATTATATGTGGAGAGCATGCAAAACTACCTGAAACTCCATTTCAACGATAAAACGCTTATTATCCACCAGACGATGACTTCACTCGAGGACATGCTCCCGAAAGATTCTTTTTTCAGAATACACAAGTCTTTTCTGGTAAATATTGCTCACATTGAGATGATAAACGGCGGGCGGATTTTTGTCGATAACAGGGAATTGCCTATATCGAGGCAACGAAAAGACGAACTTCTGAATACGGTCGTATATAAGAACCTGATAAGTAAATAATAACGGGATAATATATATCTTTGCTATCCTTTATAGAGTACAAATGGATAGAATAATCAGATATTTAAAGCAACCGTATCCAGTCAGTGAAAAGCCGTGGCAGACTGTTGTCGTTGCATTCATTGCTGTCTTTCTGCTACTCGCTCTGTTCGAGCCATTCCATCTGCAAGGTGAATTTAATAAATGGTTGATAATAGGAGGATATTCTCTGGTGACGGCAGCATGTACTTCGATCGTAACTTATGTGTTCCCTGCAATATTCAGGAAACTTTATGACCCTGCCTGTTGGACTACCTGGAAGAATACACTGAATAAACTGATTATAATCCTGACTATTAGTATTGGTAATTTTCTGTTTGATATTTCTATCAGGCATAGGGAACCAGAGGTTCTCCTATCTGTTTTTACCTTCTATGTGGTCGCTACATTTATGGTAGGGTTAGTTCCTGCTATTGTCATTTCATTCTTTATACAGAATAATGCACTGAAACGGAACCTGCGCGAGGCAAAAGAGAGTAACAACAGGCTGCTCGAACGTTTGGTTGCCAGTCAACAGGCTTTGCCGGCTAATTCCGGCATAATTACATTGAGTGGCACTACAAAAGACTCCCTTAGCTTTAACCCCGGAACACTCCTTTACATCGAGTCATCGGGGAACTATACTACATTTTATTATCAGGAAAACGATATTATAAAACAAAAGCAACTCAGGGCTACCATCAGTCAGATAGAAACCGACCTGCAATCTTACCCTGACATCGTACGCTGCCACCGGGCTTTTATGGTGAATATAGCACAAGTTGTTTCAGTCACAGGAAATTCGTTAGGATTTCAGTTAAAACTGAAATATACAAAAGAGGAAATACCAGTGTCGCGCAGCTACACAAAACTCATCCGTACCCGTATTGCGGGATAAATAAGTTCATATTTTATTATAACCGGCTTATAAGGGGCAAACTTTGCTGTTTGTCACATTTATAGCTGTCTGTCACAGAACTTTTGAAACTGTTTCTATACAGTCTATATTTGCCTCTATTAATCTATTAATAATTTAACGTATGAAATTCAAACATTTTGTTCCTTTACTTATCGGGCTTTTACTCGGATTCTCTTTAGGCTGGTGGGGCTTCCGCATCATTTTCCCCTGGATTGGCGGCTGGATTACAATCGGTTCGCTGGTTGCGTCCCAGCTGGAGGGGAAGAAAAAAGATCTGGGGCGCCGTATCACTATTTTAATGATTTCACCGGTGTTTCTTCTCTTCCTGGGAGTTATGCAACGGGAGAATCTACAACTGGAAGAGAATGTGTTTTATATATTATTATTTATTTCCACCGGACTATTTACCCGGGTACTGGTACATTATACCATTGCCAAGATTATCGGGCCGTTGATCTGGGGGCGTGGTTTCTGTGGATGGGCCTGCTGGACAGCCGCTATCCTGGAATGGCTGCCGATAAAAGAAAACTCTAAGATTCCGGTCAAATATACCCGCATGCGCTATCCGGTATTTATTGTTTCTATATTGATCCCTGTAGCTTTTATTCTGCTGGGTTACGATTGGCAGACGAATCATATAAATGAAGATGGAGGTATTGTGCAAGGGGGAAAACCCGGGGCTCTGATCTGGTTCCTTGCAGGCAATGGCCTTTACTATCTTGTCGCTGTTATCCTTGCTTTCAAATTCAGGAAGAAACGCGCCTTTTGCAAAATCGCCTGTCCGGTGTCACTGGTTATGAAAGCACAGACAAGCATCGCTTTGATAAGGGTAAGCCCTTCCGGAAACGAGTGCACCTCTTGCGGTTCCTGCAACCGTAATTGTCCGATGGACGTAGATGTAGTAAATTACATATCGAAAGGGAAGAAGATAAGTTCAGGTGAATGTATCCTGTGCCGGAAATGCGCGGATATATGTCCGCAGGGCGCCATCAGATAAATCCGCTGCTTCTCACGCCTATTTTGTAAGGGAATCATATACAGCCTTCGATATTTCTGCTATCATCCGCATATTCGTGGCATCGTCTTCCATCGAATCGGCGACAAAAACGGCAAGTGAATAATAACGGCCATCGGGTAACCGGATGATTGCAATATCATTTTCCGCGGCTTTCAACCCCTCGGCATTCCGGAAAGATGAGCCTGTCTTATGAGCGACGATCGTTCCCGGAGGGAGCAGGCCTTTGATCTTCTTCGGTCCGGTTGCAGTATCCACCATGGCATTCCACAGAAAGTCGTGGAAATGCTGAGGAAGTATATTGCCTGTCCTGAATTTTTCCAATACCCGTGCAGCTGTAAGAGGAGTACTCCAGTTGGTATATTGTACTTCCCACGGGCCATGCATCTCTTCTTCAGTGGCGGCAATGGCAAAATCGGAAAATCCAAGGTTCATTATATACCGGTTTACTGCGGAGGTACCACCCACAAAGCGGAACAGGATATCACATCCGTTGTTATCGCTCTGGGAAACTGTATATTTTAAGATTTCGCTAACCGGTAATTCGATGTTTCCATCGGGATAATCGTCTCTCAGAGGACTATAGGTTCCGGGTAGAAGCTCGGTTTTAGGAATAAATATCTTATGGTCGAGCGATAGGTTGTTCTTATCCAGATAGTCGAGTACTGCCAGTGCCAAATGGAATTTGTAAGTGCTTTGTGTCGGATAATGGAATCCGTTATTGACTGTCAGTGTGTCTTTTCCATCGACAATCAATGCAACTCCGACAGTAGCCCGTTTGCCCCTGATAATTTTTTCTATATCATTTCTTAGTCCATCATTTTGGGAAAAAGTATGAGTTGGGGTTGCAAACATGCTTACTTCCGTCGGTTCATGAATTAATTTATAATATTCTTGACTTTTTTGAAGTGTGAAATGGCTGATATATCCGATAGGTATGTTTTTCTTTTGAGCTATGATATTTTTAAACTGCATAGTGACTAATTTACCATTGAAAGACAATATGATATCATATGTAATAATGACAGGATGTTTCTTGTATTCTTTTATAGTCAGCATACCTTGCTTATATTCAGCTTTAGCGTCTATTACAGACAGTTCCTTAAATTCTATTCTATCGGGCCTGGTTATTTTTATAGAATCACCGTTTGAATGTATTGCCCACGCTCTCGATAGATTAAAAATTAATTGTGGACTTTTATTCTCAAAACGGAATTCTTTAGTTGAGATACGCGGATCAACATTTTTATATATTGTAACATCCTTATCTTTATTTTGACTGAATGCTGATATGGATACGATATACAGAATAGAAATAATTTTAAATACTTTCATTTTTATTCATATTTTGTTGTGTGTTATGCATTACTGGTTAAGGATAAGATACTTAGTGTAATATATATGATGCTTGATTTCACTTTGATTTTAGATAAGGTTTAACACTTAAGTAGACGCAGATGTTCCATATATCAGTCGATTAGCCTTAGCTGCTCTTTCAAGCGGTGTATTTCTTCCTGCATGTCATCTATCTTATCCAGCAGGTTCCGGATAACATCTATACCCGCCACGTTGATAGAAAGGTCGTAATACCACCGCACATACTGGTCGAGGTATTTCAGCTGGGAGATATGTATGTAGCGCTCATCCCCGACAATACTGACCTGTATAAGCCCTTCGTTTTCGAGTTGTACGATAAAGTCGGGTTCCACCTGATTTTGTATGCAATACTCCTGTATGATGATTAATTCTGATGTCATAACGTTGATACTTTAGGGTTAAGACTTCGCTAACTTTTCGAACAATTCCTTTTGTTCTTTATTCAGACTGACGGGTATCTCTATCGAGTATGTTATAATAAGGTCTCCAAACTGTCCGTCTTTTTTGTACACAGGAAATCCTTTGCCTTTCAATCTTACTTTTGTTCCATTCTGAGTCCCTGCCGCTACTTTCAGTTTTACTTTTCCGGTAAAGGTGTCTACGGTCTCTTCTCCGCCAAGAACAGCTGTGTACAGGTTCAGGTTGGCATTAGTATATAAATCGTTCCCTACCCGTTTAAATTTAGGATCTTCTTCTATAACAAATGTAATATACAGGTCGCCATTCGGCCCGCCGTTTTTACCAGTTGCTCCTTGTCCGGTAAGTTTTATTACCTGCCCGTCGGAAACTCCGGCAGGAATGGTTATGCGCAGGTTTTTACCATCCAAAGTGAGTGTGCGTTTATGGGTTTCAGATGCATCGCGCAGGCTTAAATGCAGTTCCGAAGTATAGTCTTGTCCTCTATACCCTCTGCTTTGACGGCTGCTACCCGACGAAGATCTTCGTCCTCCAAACAGCGATTCGAAGAAATCGGAAAATCCCCCTTCATCCTCTCCTCCGAAACTATACGAACCTCCCCCGAAACCGCCAAAGCTGCCATAGTCGGCAAAACCACCATTTTGAGATTGCTGCTGACGGGCTTTTTCGTATTCTTCGGCGTGCTTCCAGTTTTCGCCGTATTCATCATATTTCTTCCGCTTTTCGGGATCGGAAAGCACTTCGTTAGCTTCGTTTATCTGCTGGAACTTCTTTTTCGCTTCTTCATCATTTGGGTTGATATCAGGATGATACTTTCTGGCCAGTTTGCGGTATGATTTCTTGATATCGTCCGCACTGGCTGCTTTAGATACACCCAATATGCTATAATAATCTATGAATGCCATATGTGATTAATTTCAAGATTTAAAAATTTCATTATTCAAAGATTGGGAAAAGCAATCCTCGACTCTTCATTTTATCTCTTAGTCTCTCTGTAACTCCCGCTTGGGGGGATCAGGGGACTATTTTTTCCCTTACTTTCAACTCATTATATATTCTAAGGCAAGCCCATGCATCAATGGCAGCATACATTTTCTGTGCATCGGATAACACATCCGCCTCCCAGTTTGACAGGCGCTGGCCTTTCGATATCCTTTTTTCAAAAAGTATGCCATAAATACGTTGTAAACCATTGTCTTCGATGCCATAACTTTTCACAAAAGACTGGAGTTCAATGAAATTGGATGGGACGAAAGCTGCATTCCGTTTATGAATGGCTGAAAAATCGTCTTTTAAAGAGAGCCCTATTTTTTTTATTGCCGGATTTACCAGAATTTCTGCCAAACAATCAGGTAACCCTATTATATTCAGACGAAAAAGAAAGCAGGTGTCATCTGTGGATAATTGCATCAGTGCAATCTGATGGGATACACCTTTACGGAAAGCCGGCCGGGTCTCAGTATCGAATCCGATAGCCGTTTGTTTTTTGAGATAAGCAGCGGCTTTCTCAGCCTCACTTTCACTTTGTACAACAATTATCCGCCCTTCGAATTTTTCCATTGGCATTACGGATAATTCTTCTTTTGAAATTGTTTTTACCATAATTCTTCACTATCAGTCTGTTCAAGGTCTTCGTCTCCGAGTATATCCGGTTCTGTCGGGTATTTTATCGAATGCAATGCCCGTAATACGTTCACAAGCTTTTGTCCCCAGTATGTTTTGAAGTTTTCCATACATACATAGAGGGCGTCATTCATATTTTCGGTAATACCCCGTTCGAATATGGTGATAAAGTTCTTTGTATCCTGATAGATGTCCGCAAGGTCCTCACTTATACTCGCCGATATAGGCGTTTCACTGTATTTCATATCCTGAAGGAATACTTCGAGGTACGTATCGTTGTTTACGTATACGTTGTATAATTTGGAAGTGATGAAATTGTATATGTCTTCCGTAACTGTTATCTCCTGCTCTTCATCATTTACCGTATCCGTTTCCGGTACGAGGGTTGCCTTCAGATATAGCAGAGGAAGGAGCTTTGTCAGTTTATCGGTCAGTTCGGTTTCCGTGATTTCATCGAAATTTTCCAGAAAAGCGCAATATTGCACGGCTACTGTTACGAATTCAATCGCATCTTTCGAATATACAATTTCTTTTAGTTGATCTGTCATTGTTGTTCCTTTTTTTCTCCGGTACATTTTAACGCACGGATTTTTCTCTGTTTTTTATAAATAACAAATTTAGGCGATTATTTGTTAACTAGCGAAAGGAAAAGATATTTTAAATTTTATCTTTTCCCAATATACTTCTTATAATCTATTCCGGCTTTCCTCGCCTGCGAATGCTGCATCCGGCGGGGTATCGTATATGATTTCCCGTCTTTTATGAAATTCGTTCCTGTTTGTTTGAACCAAAAAGAGATATTGTTTTCTACACATAAGTCGTGTATTTCCATTATCCAATCAAAATCACATGCCCGTGTATCTTTTCCTGATTCTCCTCCGGCAGTGACATGTTCCACCCATGATCCTATATCATAAGGTTTCAGGTCAACCCTTTCCAATAGAGGTTCGCAGATGATTATCTTGTGTTTGACAGGAGCTTCTTTGTAAATAGGTAAACGGTAATCGGCCCTTTCCTGATTTTCCACCGTGCAGGCTATGGTTACATTATCGTATCCTTCTCCCCAATCTTCGGGCAGGCCTATATGTAATCTGTCGATTCGCTTGGTTATCATCAAAAAGTTGAGGTCGCTGCGCTCACGCATCATACTCCATGCCTGGGGGCGCCATTCATCGGCATCAGCATGGAAGAAGTCGGATGTGAAGCAGGTAAAGACATCTCCGCCGGGAGGAATTTTATATTCTCCGTTTCGTTTTCTCTTTACAGGCTTATCGAAATCCTTGGTCTGCTTAACAATAGTGCTGTCTACACCGCGTCTGGCATCACCACGATACATATAGCAATTGAGACAGCCTGCGCTTATTTTGTGGCAGCCATGCCACGGATTCCAAAGTGATGACATCAGAAATGAAAATCTTTATCTATATAGTGAGAGAGTTTTATAAAATGTAAATATACAATGTTTGAATAAAATAATGAAAAAGTTAAATGTATTATTAAATGAGACAGGAGCAGGCAGGATATGCGATACAAGTTGCTTGCTGTTAACCGGATTGAAGCGTAGATTGCCGGAACCAAAGCGGGGAAATAAGGATTTCTGATATCATTTGGCATATACATATAATATCCATGATGAGAAAAGCACAATCAGTTTTTCACTTTATAGCAAAAGTTTATATCTTTGTGCTCCCATATAGCATTGATAATAAATAACAACAATAATATGTTTGAAAGTCTAAGTAATAGATTAGAACGCTCGTTTAAGATCCTGAAAGGTGAAGGTAAGATCACCGAAATAAATGTAGCCGAAACGCTGAAAGATGTACGCCGCGCATTACTCGATGCCGACGTTAACTACAAAACAGCTAAGCAGTTTACCGAAACCGTTAAGGAAAAGGCATTAGGACAGAATGTACTTACTGCCGTGAAGCCAGAACAGTTGATGGTGAAGATCGTTCATGACGAACTGGCCGCCCTGATGGGAGGTACGGCAACCGATATAAATCTGAAAGGTTCCCTGGCTGTTATACTTATGTCGGGTCTTCAGGGTTCGGGTAAGACTACTTTCTCGGGTAAGCTGGCTAAATTGCTGAAATCGAAGAAAGGCAAGAATCCTTTGCTTGTAGCCGGAGACGTTTATCGTCCTGCTGCTATCGAGCAGTTGAAGATATTGGGTACGCAGATAGAAGTTCCTGTATATTCGGAAGAAGATAACAAGAATCCGGTGCAGATAGCCCAGAATGCGATCAAGTTTGCCAAGCAAAACGGAAATGACCTTGTAATTATAGATACTGCCGGACGTCTGGCCATAGATGAGGAGATGATGAAGGAGATAACAGCGGTAAAAGACGCTGTGAAACCTGATGAAATCCTCTTTGTAGTAGACTCCATGACAGGGCAGGATGCTGTAAATACCGCCAGGGAATTTAACGACAGGCTCAACTTCGACGGAGTCGTACTAACCAAGCTGGATGGTGATACCCGAGGTGGTGCTGCGTTGTCTATCCGTTCGGTAGTGGATAAGCCGATCAAATTCGTGGGTACAGGCGAGAAGATGGATGCACTCGATGTATTCCACCCTGAGCGTATGGCCGACCGTATCCTCGGTATGGGTGACATCGTTTCACTCGTGGAAAGGGCACAGGAGCAATACGATGAGGAAGAAGCGCGCCGCCTGCAAAAGAAGATTGCAAAGAACCAGTTCGACTTCAACGACTTTATCGGGCAGATACAGCAGATAAAGAAGATGGGTAACCTGAAAGATCTTGCTTCCATGATTCCGGGGGTGGGTAAAGCAATCAAGGATCTGGACATTGATGATGATGCCTTCAAAAGTATCGAGGCTATCATCTACTCCATGACACCGAAAGAAAGGTCTCAGCCTGAAATCCTGAACGGAAGCCGTCGCCAGCGTATTGCCAAAGGTAGCGGTACATCTATACAAGAGGTGAATAAGCTGATTAAGCAGTTTGACGAAACCCGTAAGATGATGAAGATGATGACACAGATGAAGGGAGGCAAGATGCCTAAGATGAGGAGATAATATCCTTACAAATAGATAGCTTAACCCGGCCTGTGATATCGCAGGCCGGGTTTTTGTTGTATATACATTATCGTTTAGCTTTCCCTTCCAGTTTGATGTCTTTTTCCTGTGCCTGTATTTGTACGGCTTTGTAGATGACATCGTCAAACGAGCTTTCTACTTTGTCTTTATCCATTTTTGATAGTTCGGCTTCTATATACTGCTGGCGTTGTTTGCTCAGGTTTTTTATTTCCTGTTCCAGTTGCTTGCGTTTCTCTATCAGGGCATTTACATAGGCCTGGCGCTCTGAGGCAGACATCTTCTTCATTTGGTCGGGTAAATCTGCAGCAGGGATTTCTGTAAGGGCCTTGCCGGACATTACTTCTTTGACCAGTTCTTCCGAGCCATAATAAGCGTCTTTGTTCGCCGCCGACAGGTTATATTCTGCCCGTCTTGCATTGATAGCCGCATCACCCCTGCTTACTTTTGCGCTCTGCATCTGCTTTACTTCTGTCAACTCAGATGATTTGCCGTAATAGAGCCGGGTCTTATCCAGTTCGTACTGTAGGGAGTTGATACGGTCATCATAAGGAGTCCTTACCTCTATGTTATTTACGCTCATATCCGTCTGCACATATTCTCCTTTTGTCTCAGAGGCAATCTCTTTCCATATGCGGGTGGCAGTAGGTTCATTCCCCATGAGGATGGTATTGATTACAATCCCTTTCTTTATGGCTTCCGAGCAGGTTTCAGGATAATGTACGTCGTTTCTGTAGTCCATATGCGGAGGATAATCACCCACAAGGAATATAGCTCTGTAAGTATTAGGTAAGTTGTCCCATTGCATCTTATTCACACCTTCATACAGTGCCTGATTCACACTTTCGGGTCCGTCTCCGCCTCCCGATGCATCCATAGCCATCAATTGCTCGTAAAGATTGTCCATATCAGTGCCTAAAGGAATAATTCTGGTTATAAAATCATCCCCCCTGTCACGATAAAAGAGCATACCCACTTCGATATCGGGAACCGGTTCGCTTTGGGAAAGGCTGCTTGTTATGGACCATATCTTTTCCTTTGCTGCCCCTATCAATCCCGACATGCTGCCGGTGGCATCTAGTAGAAATACTATCTGCATTTTTGGTCTGGCTGTACGGTCTGCTTTCTCTTGAAGCTCACTTGCCGGTAATGCAGGTGTGATAGAACGCCCCGGATTTTTGAGGAAGGCCACGCATGTACAATAGATGAATATACTTACAGGAAGTATCGATAATAGAATGTAAAGTCGCTTTTTCATATGCTTTAGTATTATGTTAATTACCACTTATTTCTAAAGCAAATATAGACTACATTGATAATACAAACAGGGCAAAACGGGTGAACAGGCTTTCTTAATTGGTGAAAAAGGATTATGACTATTCTACAGAAGGAAAAGCAAGCCTGCGAAGTCATACTTTGCAGGCCTGTATATCTGTCTGGTCAACGAATCTTATTTGGAAGAGATTAGAGACGCGCGGAGTGAATTGTTCGAATTAACTCCGATAAACTTAGAGGCGGCACTTAGCTCAGCTGTATCATCATCAGCTGCGGCCTGATCGGCAGTTTCCATTTCAGCGAATTTGTTTAATGCAGATACTAGAGCATTGGCAGATACATTGTTCTTTGTCAATAGATTGTATGCATATTCATCTGCTTTCTTGTTTTGGTCGTCAGTATAAGGAATCTGTATAAGTTCGTTGACTACCGTCCCCATTTTGTCTCCTGAGAAAGAGAGCAGTTTTTCCAATTGTGCAGAACCTGCTTTAGTTGCATTATCCTCAGATGCGACTTTTAATAGTGAATCACGAACATCCTTGTTTGCTATGTGCCCTATCTGAGTAGAAATGACAGCCAGAAGCTCTTCATCAGACAACATATCCATCATACCTGTATAGATACGGATACTTCCGTCGGATGTGGCAAGGATATTTACTTCAGGGTTTTCATATACTTTATAGTTAAGGCTTAGTCCGTCTACAGAAATATAGTCTGTAGCTACCAGGCTTGCTAGTCTTTTGTAATAGTCTGAGTCCTCCCCGGCAATAGTATTGTTGTTATCCATAAACTCTACCATTTTCACGGATACCTTATTGGCTACTATATCAGAAGCCATATCTCCGGCGACATCGCCTACAGCTTTTGTTACAGACTTACTTGCATTTTTTAAGGCTTTTCCGAATTGGGCATTTGCAGGAAGTGATAGTGCGCACATAACAGCAACGGATACTGTTGCTAAAAATAGTTTTTTAGTCATAGTTCTTAAAATGTTTGTTATTAAATAGTTCGATTTATGTAGTTTTATTAATAAATATTCTTTAGTGTATTTTATAAAGTTATCCCTGCGGGAAGCAATCCTTTTCGGAAAGCAAATATATTATATTATTCCCGAACGGAAGAACTATAACTTAAAAAATGAAACTTTTAATATTTTCCTTCTCCTTTCTCTGGTATAGATAAATTTGTGGGGAAAAGATAATATTATTTAATATTAAGTTTTACTTATTTAGAAGCCAGATACATAGAGCATGTACCCATTGTGTATGTTTTATAAGATGCTTCCGTGAATCCGTTCTTTAAAAGCGTGTTGATCATATCTTTACCCTGAATAAAGGCTTGTATGGATTTTGGAAGGTAAGAGTATGCCGTTTTATCTTTGGATATAATCCGGCCTATTGTGGGTATAAACAGATTTGTATATAGCCAGTAACCCTGCTTCATCGGAAAATGCGCGGGAACAGTAAGCTCCAATATCATCAATTGTCCTCCCGGTTTCAGCACCCGTAATATTTCCTTGAGCCCCTTGTCGAGATCCTCGAAGTTGCGCACTCCGAACGCGACCATGGCAGCGTCAAATGAGTTATCGGAAAAAGACAGCGCCATGCAATCCTCTTTGGCGAAGCTGATTTTATCTGATAGTCCTGCTTTAGCGGCTTTTTTCCGGCCAACCTCTATCATTCCTTCCGATATGTCTATGCCGAGTATAGATTGCGGCTTCAGTGTATCATAGGCCTGGATGGCCAGATCGCCGGTACCGGTGGCAATATCGAGTATGGTCTGAGGATTCAGCTTTTTGAGCATGGATAGTCCTTTCTTACGCCAGCTGATATCTATTCCCATCGACATAGTACGGTTCAATATATCGTAGTTTCCGGCAATAGAGTCGAACATGCGTTCTACTTGAGCCCCTTTGCTTTCGGAGTCGGAATAAGGAACTATTTTCTCGGCGTCGTAAGTCATTTCAGTTGAGGATTGTTGTATTTATACGTTTTTAAGATAGTAGAATATATCTTCATCGTGAATGTCGATGATTTTTGTCCTGTTACCTTCTGCGATCATCCGGAAGGGGTCTGTAGAATTATCCACCAGAAGCCAGTAATCGGCAATGGGGATAAACATGGAGAAAAGGTTTCTCATACCGGCGTAATAGCGCCTTACGACTACATCGTCGTCTACATGGTGCCCACCGAAGCGGACGCGTTGTTCGACACGTCTGATAGCCAGTTCGGGCGATTCGAGCCAGAAGTAGATAAGAGTAACAAAATAGCCTTCCTTCTGCGCCCTGCGTATGAAGTTAGCGTATGATTTAGTTGCCAGCGTGGTCTCTATAGCAAAATCTTCCTGCATGCGCAGCATTTCATTCATGCGCATAATCATAAGGCGGCCTGCATCGATAGCCACCGTCTCGGGCTGAAAAGGGGAGAGGCCTTTGGCTATTTCATCGGCATTGATAAACTCCTTACAGTCGAGCATTTCGGGGAACATGGCATACGACGCGGTTGTTTTTCCCGCGCCGTTACAGCCTGATATAATATAGAGATTCGGCATCTAAACTAAGTAATAGATAAATTTAATTATATACTTTCGGACCACAACTTGTTTTTGTTGTTTTGCTTACCCGAATAATAAAAAGGCCTACGGCCTTAATCTCTCTTTTTTAAATATTCGTTTATATTCTTTTCAAGGCGTATAGCGACATCGGCAGCTTCCGCCTTTACAAATTTTTCACCTACTATCTTTTCATATAGTTCGATGTAGCGTTCCGAGACGGAGTTGCAGTATTCTTCGGTCATTTCAGGCACCTTCTGCCCGTCTTTTCCCTGGAATCCGTTATCCATTAACCATTTGCGTACAAATTCTTTCGACAGTTGGCGTTGTTCTTCCTCTTTGTCGAACAGTTCCTGATAAGTGTCCGCATAGAAATAGCGGGAAGAGTCCGGTGTATGGATTTCGTCGATCAGATAAATCGTGCCGTCTTTTTTCCCGAACTCGTATTTTGTATCTACAAGTATCAGGTTCTTCTGAGCTGCCATTTCGGTTCCACGTTGGAACAGCGCATAAGTATATTTTTCCAGTTGCTCGTATTCTTCTTTGCTTACCAGTCCCTGAGCGATAATTTCCTCTTTCGAAATATTCTCATCGTGTCCTACATCTTCTTTTGTAGTAGGAGTGATGATAGGAGTAGGGAATTTTTCATTTTCTTTCATTCCTTCCGGTAGCGGCACTCCGCAAAGCGTCCTTGCACCGGCTTTGTATTCGCGCCATGCGCTACCGGTGAGATATCCGCGGATAACCATTTCCACCTTATATTGTTCGCATCTCAGACCAACGGTTACCATAGGGTCCGGGGTATCCAGCTTCCAGTTAGGGACAATGTCGGCAGTAGCATCCAGAAACTTGGCTGCAATTTGGTTCAGGACTTGTCCTTTGTAGGGAATACCCTGTGGTAATACAACATCGAATGCTGAAATACGGTCGGTAGCGATCATCACCAGTAAATCGTTACCTATTGAATATACGTCCCTCACTTTGCCATGATAAACGTTTGTCTGACCCGCAAAATTAAAATCTGTTCTTACTAAAGTATTCTTCATTTGTTTAAAAATCTAATTTGTTCAGTCTTATAACAAAAAAGTACGCTCAAAGTTACGCCAAAGTTGCTTAAAAAGCAATAAAGATGTTAATTAATAGCATGCTCCTCCAAGTTGCTGATAGCTGTGTAAGTAAAACTAAAACTTGACAAATCTGACAACTTTTGCACAATTTTTTATCTGGTGTTTTATCTAAGTATTGTGAAACATTTAAATATGTCATTAATTTTTTTCTGATTACTTACTTTTTCATTCTGAAATTCCAGTATGCCGGCTGCTTCTTATATAGATAAATCAGATTGGGAGTATTGCAATTTAATTGATAATCTTTTTGTGTTTTTATACAGAGCTTTGCTAATAAGAAAGAGGGTGTGTCAAAAGTATTTTTTACTTTCTATTTACATACGCTACGCTCCTGTGACCGTTGGTTGTCATGTTGAACGGAGTGAATTGAATTGAAAATCGGCGGAGCCAAAATCGCCGAAGCGAAGGCGAGGCAAATATCTTGTTTCTCAGGGTTGAGATCCTTCGTTACACTTAGGATGACAAAGAGGGTAGCACATTGATAGTGCTGTTCCCCTTTTGACACACCCTCTTTTTCTAATAAATCTATATTCTTTCACCTTTTACGGTTTTTGCTTTCATCTCTTCCCGCTTTTCCCTTTTATCCTCTCTTTCGTATGCATCCACAATGCTCTGAACGAGTTTGTGACGGACAATATCGGTCTTGTTAAACTCGATATAGCCTATCCCTTTCACATCTTTCAGTATGCGCAGGGCATGTTTTAGCCCCGACTGCTGGGACGGCGGAAGGTCTATCTGGGTAATATCGCCCGTGATAATCATTTTGGCGTTCATACCCAAACGGGTGAGGAACATCTTTATCTGGTGCGTGGTCGTATTCTGGGCTTCGTCGAGGATGATGATAGCGTCGCTGAGGGTCCGACCGCGCATAAAGGCTAAAGGGGCTATCTGTATCGTCTTATTTTCGATATAATCCTTTAGCTTGGCTGGGGCTATCATATCTTCGAGCGCGTCATACAAAGGTTGCAGATACGGATCTATCTTATCTTTCATATCTCCGGGCAGAAAACCGAGCTTCTCTCCGGCTTCCACTGCCGGACGACTGAGGATTATCTTTTTCACCTCTTTATTTTTAAGGGCTTTTACTGCCAGAGCGATAGCTGTATAGGTTTTTCCCGAACCCGCGGGTCCGATACCAAACACCATATCGTTTTTGTAAAAGCTGTTTACAAAATTCTGCTGGTTGGGAGTACGGGCAAAGATAGGTTTGCCGTTCAGCCCGTAGATAATGAGGTTGTCCTGCTTGATTGTGTTGGGCGATTTTCCTTTTACAATGTCTATTATATCTTCTTCTGTCAGTTTATTCCGCTCATTCGCATATTTCTCGAGTTCCCTTATCTTTTCTTCAAAGAGAGGGACATCTTCCGCATTACCGATCGCTTTTATGGCATTGCCACGCGCTACGATACGCAGCTTTGGAAAAAGGGTTTTTAATAATTGTATATTGGCGTTGTTTATCCCGAAAAAGACAACAGGGTCTATATGTTCTAAAATAATTATTTGTTCTATCATTCAATTCTGTATCAAGAATGTACCATGTGATTTATTATGTTTTGTCGGGTAGCGGTATGTAATGGTATGCAAAGATAAGGATATTCGATAATATATTTCGTTATTCATTCATAATTAAATTATTCTTTCAGCCAATAATATGCAAGGATGGATATTGTTGGCTGAAAGATCTAAAAGTTATTCAGAAAAACTATTTGCTCATCTCCCTCGATTTATCGCCCAGATATCCCCCGTGGTGGCGTTTGGCATAATCGGCGGGTGAGAAGCCGATTCTTTTCATTGTACCCACTACAAGTATATCGCCTATTACGGTCATTACTGTGGTAGAAGTGGTCGGGGTTAGTCCAAGATTGCATACTTCACCGGGCCGGCCGGTAAGGATGCAGACATCGGATTTCTGGGCCAGTAAGCTATCCGGGTCACTGGTGATGACAATAAACTTTATATCCTGAATAAGGTTTTTTGCAAGAGATATCAGTTCGATAATCTCCCGTGTCTTTCCCGAATTGGAGATAGCCAGAACGATATCGTTTTCCTGCAATATCCCTAAGTCGCCATGCTGGGCCTCACTCGGGTGCAGGAAGACGGACGGTGTCCCTGTAGAACTGAATGTGGTTGCAATATTTTGTGCTATTTGCCCGGCTTTTCCCATGCCGCTGGTCACCAGTTTGCCTTTCTTCTTGTTTACCTGTTCTACAATAAGGTCTATGGCTTTTGTATAAGCGTCACTCACCGGAATATTCAGTATCGCACTCGCTTCGGTGCTCAACAGGGAACGGATATCTTCAGTATTCATGCATTTAATTTTTTGCTACGTCAAAGATATAACATTTATCTCATTTTATACAAAAAGGTTTCGGTCATGAATCCGGAGGCATAATATTAAAGAAGATAATCCTAACAGCTTCTGAAATCCCTATTTGCCACTAAACAAAGTTTCCATAAATTCCTTCCCTTTTATCAGCCCGTATGCGCCCTTCGGCGATTCGAACTCATCATATACCTGTACATCATCTGCTTCCCCGTCCGGACGGTAGATAAGGAACGGTATAGGCTTGTTTGTGTGGGTCTTTATGTCACACGGGGTAGGGTGGTCGGGCAGGATGGCGATAGTAACCGGCTCGTCCCAGTCCTTAGTAGCTTCATATATAGGCTTTACAACGCGGTTGTCAAGAAATTCGATCGTCTTTGTCTTTAGTTCATAGTCGCCTTCATGCCCGGCTTCATCGCTGGCTTCGATGTGAAGATATACGAAATCATCGTTTTTCAACGCTTCTATGGCTGCCTGCGCTTTTCCTTCATAGTTGGTATTCCACAATCCGGTGGCCCCTTCTACATGGATGAGTTTCAAACCTGCATATACACCGATACCCATAATAAGGTCTACCGCGGAAATTACCGATCCGCTTTTTATTCCGAATAATTCCTGTAATGTCTGCATCTGCGGACGGTATCCCGGAGACCATGGCCAGATGCTGTTTGCCGGGTCTTTACCTGCAGCGATCCTTTTTTTGTTTACGGGATGGTCTTTCAATAACTCCTGTGACTTTAAGATCAGCTGATTCAGGTAATCGGCGGTTTCTTTTGCGTCAGGTGTTTCCGGCTTTATCAGAACGTCTTTGAACGGAGTCCCTGTAACATCGTGGGGGGCTGTGCAATCGAGGTTTTTATTTCCTCCTTCAAGTTTCAGCAGGTGGCGATATGATACGCCCGGATAGAAACTTGCTTTACCGTCATTGAGTTCTTTATCCAGAAAATGAATAAGCTCTGCCGCTTCTTCATTCGAGATATGCCCTGCCGAATGATTCTTGATTTTACCGTCTTCGATGCAAATCAGGTTGCAGCGCATAGCCATTTCTCCCGGCAGAATATCCACTCCCATACTGGCGGCTTCGAGTGATCCCCTTCCTTCAAAAACTTTCGGCACGTCATATCCGAGTACCGATAGGTTAGCTATTTCACTACCAGGTTTAAATCCGGGAGGGATAGTATCCAGTTCACCGCTTTTGCCTTTGGCGGCAAGCATGTCTATATATGGTTTCCTAGCCACTTGTAATGGCGTTTTATTTCCTAAGGCGGCGATAGGCTCATCGGCCGCACCATCGGCGAGGATTATGATTGTTTTCATTTTTTAGTCTATTCTGCTTACAATAAAATACAAAATTGACGATAATTTATCAAAAAAACAATTATAATTGCATTTAGCTTACAATGGCGAGCGATTGTTGCATATCATTCTTATAACCGGAGAATGTTAAAATCTGACAACCAACGGTCACAGGAGCGTAGCGTATGTAAATCTGACACTTTTGTCAGTTAACAGTAAACAGTTGGCAGTCATCAGTAAACCCCCGCTGGTGCTGACTTCGAGTCCGTATCTTGTTGACAAGGCGAAAATGTTTGCTACGCAACACACAGACGGGACGTCTGCGCGAGCGGGGGATATAGTAAAAACTCGTCTTCAATCAGGCTTGTAATGCAAGAGCAACCGGAAAAAATAATATGTTTGTTATCAAATGATCTTAACCGTAAGCTCCATGTTGCGTTTTTCTTATTTTTCCCTTTATCCCTAAGTTCTTTTAAATTGATGTGATATGTGGATTTTTTCTTACTTTTGTTTCGGGCTGGATATCCTTAATAACAAACCATTTCATAATGATACATATTCTTAATAACGAAAAACGGGGAAAAACGTTTTTTATATTT
>NZ_JBHSGN010000088.1:0-21191 GCF_042654545.1 Dysgonomonas termitidis | reverse complement strand
GACTTTTTTTTTGTTTGGGATACGGGTTTTCCTATGCATATATGGAAGACTATGAAAGAGGCAGCTGGCCTAATCTTGCCAGCTACCACAGACTAGTGTATTTACGAGCAGATATCATTCTCTGCAAATTGTTTAATATAATCTTTAAGTTTTAACCTATCAATTGTGATTAACGATTGATTTTTGATCTTACATTTTTTTAGATCTGTATTATCCGGCAGTTCCATAACATTTGCTGCTATCATTTTCTCCAACCGATTCAGGGAAATATTGAGACATTGACGTATTACAGATGATAATTTCAGATGAATATCATATGCTGTTATTATACAAAATTCAATCTTATCTTCTTCCATATTCACCATTTCTTCAACAGTTATCGGTTGATGAATAATGTCGTATTCTATTGATTTATAGCAAACTTCCACATTGTTTCTTTTCATCAATTCTATATCGGATGCATAGTTCCATGCAGTGTTTGCATCGTTGGTCAAGAACTTTTGATATAAATTTTTTTCAATCGATTCAGGTCTTATCCGTGATAGAATAGTAAGATTGAACGTACTGTCGCATTCTGTACATCTGTAGATCAACCACACGTCCAGAATCTTTTTTTGGGCATTGATTCTGAATTTATCACTGCAATAAAATTGGCTGCTACTGTTGCATTTTGCACATTTTCTTTTTAATAACGGCATATTTTGGATACATATTTCCCATGTATATCGTTTTGTCTTTTTCATTTTGGCTGTTCCTCTCAGGATGTATATACTACCCTTGATCACATATAATTATGTTAAGGCCTATATACAGAGAGTATTTAAGCCGGAAAGGGTAGTGAGATTAATAAATAAATAAGATATACCCGTTCGAGTACAAAACTCAAACAAGAGGAATTACTAGCTTGTGGTATTTGAAGCTAATATTATGCCAGTATATATAAAAGAATAGTTGCCAAAATGTAATAATGTTGGTTTGGAGTACAAAGATAATAGTTTTATTATATTGTATCCAATAATTACTGAGTGTAATTTATTTGATTGAGCAGGTGATGATTTGAATGATAGTGATACGGGGTTCCGTTGAAAATCAGAGTGCCGAAGAGCTGCCAATACGATATTATATATTTATCTTTGCCTCCGGTCTAAACAAATAAAAGATATTATGAGTGACATAACGTATGACTGTATTGTAATAGGAGGAGGAATAAGTGGAATATCTTTTGCTCATTACATGCATATAGCGGGCAAAAAGACATTAATTATAGAGAAGGATAAGAATGCGGGAGGGCAGGTGCAAAGCTTGTTTTCGGAGCAATATCCCGCTTATTGGAGAGAGTTTGGCGCGCATACCTGTTATAATTCCTATACCCGTTTATTGTCGATTGTAAAAGATATCGGGTGCGTCGATCTGATAAGACCATTGGGAAAAGGAAGCTATGTGACATATTCTGATGGACTGATAAAAAAAATGTTTGCAGAACTGTCGATGCCTTCTCTTATACTGAACGGACCCAGAATGTTCTTTACATCAAAGAAAGGGAAGACTGTGAAGGAGTATTTCAGTAAAATTGTAGGTTCGTCTAACTATAATAAATTGTTTACCAGGCTTTTCAGAGCTGTTATATCACAGAATGCAGACGATTATCCTGTTGAATTATTTTTGAAACACAGGAAAGACAGATATAAAGAGTTTCCCCGGAAATATAGCTTTCATGAAGGCTTGTCGTCATTTCTGCATTCCATAATAGAGAAGGATAAGCTGCAAATAGAAAAATCATGTGAAGTGTTGGATATACAGCGTAGCGGCAATGCATATAGAGTTATCACGATGGAAGGTAAAATATTTGATGCGCCCCATATAGCTATAGCCACAGATCCCCAGGCGGCTTCACGGCTGATTAAGGATATAGAGCCGTCCTTGTCGTCATTGCTGGCATCAATACCACTGTTCCAGACTGAATCGTTGAATGTTATTGTACCGAAGGATAAACTGGTAATGCAAAGTATAGCCGGAATAATACCTGTTTCCGACGACTTCCATTCGGCCGTATCCCGTGATCTGATAGAAGATGAAACGTTAAGGAGTTTTACTTTTCATTTTGAAAAGGGAGAAAAAGACGAAGATGAAAAGTCCGATATTATATGCAAAGTGCTGAATATTTCCCGCAATGATATATTGGAATGTAAAATGATCAGGCATATACTGCCTTCGTTGCGTATGTCACATCTGAATATGGCTGAACAAGTGGTTAAAATGAGGCAATCGGATAGTATTTATCTGCTTGGTAACTATTTTTACGGATTATCTTTAGAAGACTGCGTTCATCGTTCATTTGATGAATCCCAAAGGTATGGTGTAATGAGCTGATTTATAGGAATCTCTTTTACTGTTATTTTTGAACATAATTGTTTGATTTTTGGGAAATACTTTATCTATATGTATATGATAGCTTTTAGCCGTTAGCTGATAGTTCTTTGAAGTATTGATTAAAGCAGTTACGAGTTTGCCTCGCCTTCGCTTCGGCGAATGTTATTTCTTCGTCTTGGGGCAGTTATAAGTTACAAGTAAACAAGATACGAGATACAAGTTGTTAACTGATGACTGTTTACTGATATATCTGTTACCTTTTAACAGTTACAAGTTTGCCTCGCCTTCGCTTCGGCGAATGCTATTTCTGAGCCCTTCGGGCAGTTACGGGTTACTTCATTCTTAATTGTATTCTGTTACTTTTGTTACCTTTTAACTATATAGTGTAAATATAGGTTAATTTAATAAGGTTTTTGAGCCGGTTATTGTTAATGTGATGACAGAGGAAGTAAGGACAGGGTGTTACTTTTTTGATCGGTTTGAATATCTGGGAGCAACTGAATATCATCAGTTCATAGGCGAAAAAGTAACAATGAAAAAAGTATGCAAATGGTGTTACTTTTGTTACCTTTTTGACAGCAAAGAGTATGTGTTATGCGTTGTCAACGGCAGACCGCAATATAAAGCCAAAAAAGACCGTCTGAATACTTCAAACGGTCCGCTTTTTTTGAGCCTCTTGTCGGATTCGAACCAACGACCCCGAGATTACAAATCACGTGCTCTGGCCAACTGAGCTAAAGAGGCAAGTGGGTAAGCTGACTATATCGCGTCGCTACAACCGACGGCCCTTGCTGCGATCAAACCCTGGGGGATTAATCGGGAGCTGACCGTATAGGACTTACCCGCGACAAAAGTAGATAAATTTTTCATATTCACAAAATATGAATTCGATTTTTTCCTTTGATTTCCTTTTACTACATTTGTATTGGAAGTCTTTTCCAGAAAAAGAAGTTAGATATCAGTGACTTATAAATTGACATTTTACATAAAAAAATATTAAGAAAAAAACAAAATAACATGACAGTAACAGATCGTTTTATCAAATACGCAAAATTTGATACGGAATCGAATACAGAAACAGGTATAACCCCCAGTACACCGGGACAAATGGTTCTGGCCCGCGAAATAGAAAAAGAACTTCGTGAAATGGGGTTGGATGACGTTACACTGGACGAGAATGCCTATCTGATGGCTACTCTTCCCGCTAATACAGATAAGAAAGTCCCCACTATTGGTTTTATAGCCCATCTGGATACCAGCCCCGATCTGTCAGGAAAGAACGTTAATCCCCGTATTGTAAAAAACTACGATGGAAAGGATATAATACTGAACAAGGATACAAATGTAGTGCTTTCTCCTGCCGACTTTCCCGAAATGCTCGATTATAAAGGACAGGATCTGATAGTGACGGATGGGGATACATTGCTGGGTGCAGATGATAAAGCCGGAATCGCGGAAATTATAACAGCGATCAGATATCTGCAAGATCATCCTGAAATCAAACATGGAAAAATCCGTATAGGATTCAATCCTGATGAAGAGATCGGACTGGGTGCGCATAAATTTGATGTGGAAAAATTTGGCTGTGAGTGGGCTTACACAATGGATGGCGGCCCGATAGGAGAACTGGAGTATGAAAACTTCAATGCTGCCGGCGTAAAGATTAATATACAGGGAAGGAGTGTACATCCGGGATATGCAAAAGATAAGATGACAAATGCGCTGGTAGTTGCCAGTAGACTTATATCCCTTCTTCCGGCGAATGAAAGGCCCGAGCATACCACCAAATACGAAGGTTTTTTTCATCTGACAAATGTGTCGGGAACAGTAGATTCGGCTACAGTGGGCTATATAATACGCGACCATGACCGTAAGCTGTTTGAAGGGCGGAAACAATTGATGATCGAGGTTGTAGACTTCATAAATAGATTGTATCCTAATAGTACGACTCTTGAAATCAAAGACCAATACTATAATATGCGTGAAAAGGTAGAGCCTGTGAAGCATATTGTAGATATGGCTTTTGAGGCAATGGAAGCAGCAGGGGTTACTCCGATCGTTAAACCGATACGAGGAGGGACAGACGGTGCACAGTTATCATTTAAAGGGCTTCCTTGTCCGAATATCTTTGCCGGAGGGCATAATTTTCATGGACGTTATGAGTTCGTGCCTGTACAATCGATGGAAAAGGCTGTGGAAGTAATAGTAAAACTAGCCGAGATAGTAGCAAATAAATAAAATCAATGTTGATACTTAAAATACATAAACAAATATGAAGAAAACACCTTTTACGGATATTCACGTTGCACTCGGGGCAAAAATGCATGAATTTGCAGGCTACAATATGCCCATCGAATATTCGGGTATAATAGATGAGCATATGACCGTATGCACCGGAGTAGGAGTATTTGATGTTTCACATATGGGTGAAATATGGGTTAAAGGCCCCCGTGCGGAAGCTTTCCTGCGACGAATGATGAGTAATGATGTCGCCTCCCTCGAAATAGGAAAAGCGCAGTATTCAGCCATTATAAATGAGCAGGGAGGTATTGTGGATGACATAATCGTATATCATTACGAGCCGGAAAAGTATATGCTTGTTGTTAATGCATCGAATATAGAGAAGGACTGGAAATGGTTCACGGAGCATAACGATGAATTTGCTGATTTGGAAAATGCTTCGGAAGAAGTTGCTCAATTGGCGATACAAGGTCCTAAAGCCCTGGCAACACTGCAAAAACTGACTAAAATAGATCTGACCAAGATTCCTTATTACTCGTTTGCTATAGGCAGTCTGGACGGTTCTGGCCTGGAGAATGTGATTATATCCAATACCGGATATACAGGTGCGGGAGGCTTCGAAATCTACTTTTATCCGCAATATGGGGTAGATATATGGAATGCTTTATTTGAGGCAGGAGAAGAATTCGGAATCAAACCGATCGGGCTGGGTGCACGTGATACATTACGTCTCGAAATGGGATTCTGCCTGTACGGAAACGATTTGGATGATACCACTACGCCTATCGAGGCCGGATTGGGTTGGATAACTAAATTTACGGACGGGCGGAACTTTACTGCCCGCGCTATATTGGAAAAGCAAAAGGCAGATGGCATAAGTCGTAAGTTATGCGGATTTCATATGCTGGAAAAGGGAATCCCGCGTCATGGCTACGATATAGTGAATGAAAAGAATGAAAAAATCGGGATAGTAACATCCGGAACAATGTCACCTACCACAAAAATAGGTGTGGGGCTTGGCTATATTAAACCAGAGTATGCAGCATTGGGTACACCGGTTTTCATTAAAGTGCGTGATAAGAACCTGAAAGCAGAAGTGGTGAAGCCACCCTTCAGAAAGCTGTAAGATATGAGCAGAAAAAGGGACTCCAACCGGAATCCCTTTTTTATCAGTTCTTTAAAATTACTTTTTGTCAGCTTTTTTATCTTTAGTGCAACAAGCTTTTTTATCAGCAGCCTTGTCCTTGGTGCATTCTTTCTTGTCTTTCGCACATTCTTTTTTATCTTTTGTGCATTCTGTTTTAGCTTTGCAGCACTCTTTCTTAGGAGTAGTATCCTGAGCCATTACACTTGATGATGCAACAAAAGCGATACACATAATAACTGACATTAGAAGTTTTTTCATCTCTTTCTTTTTTAATTGTTAGTTACACACTGAGTTTGGTAATACTGCAAATATAAGTGCTATTCGGTTAAAATATTATTAATAGAAGTTAAATATGAAACGTCTTATAGATAATCATTCTAAATTAGTATTCGAAGCGACCGAATTCACTTTCTATAACCAGTTCTGTTTTATCTGATTTTTCAACAAAACCCACTATTTGTGCATCGATTCCGTATGATTTGGAAATATCAATTACTTCCTGAGCATATTCCGGTGATAAATATATCTCCATGCGATGTCCCATATTAAATACCTTGTACATCTCTTTCCAGTCTGTACTGGATTGTTCCTGAATAAGTTTGAATAATGGGGGAACAGGGAATAGATTGTTCTTTGTAATTTTCACATTATCAACAAAATGTAAAACTTTGGTTTGAGCGCCACCAGAGCAATGTACCATACCATGCACATGAGATCTTAGTTTTTCCAATATCTGTTTGATAACGGGCGCATAGGTGCGGGTAGGGGAGAGTACCAATTTTCCGGCGTCTATATCCAAACCCTCTATTCCATCAGTTAACTTCATGCTTCCGGAATATACCAAATCTAATGGGATAGAAGAGTCATAACTTTCAGGATACTTGGCCGCAAGATATTTGGCAAATACATCGTGGCGTGCTGATGTAAGCCCATTGCTACCCATTCCGCCGTTATATTCTTTCTCATATGTCGCGCGGCCGTACGATGAAAGCCCAACTATGACATCACCTCCCTGTATTTTGTCGTTGGAGATTACATCAGATCGTTTCATGCGGCAAGTAACAGTACTGTCCACAATGATCGTACGTACCAGATCGCCTACATCGGCTGTTTCACCGCCTGTAGGATATATGTTGACACCGAGGCTTGATAGTTCCTCACATAAGTTGTTTGTCCCGCTTATAATGGCTGCTATAACTTCGCCGGGAATCAGCATTTTGTTTCTGCCGATAGTGGATGATAGTAGTATGTTATCTGTTGCGCCAACACATAGCAGGTCATCGATGTTCATTATCAATGCATCCTGGGCAATGCCTTTCCAGATAGATATATCTCCGGTTTCTTTCCAGTAAATGTATGCAAGGGATGATTTAGTACCAGCTCCATCAGCGTGCATTATATTGCAATATTCGGGATCACCGCCCAGTATATCGGGAATTATTTTGCAAAATGCTTTTGGAAATATTCCTTTGTCAATGTCCTTTATAGCATTGTGTACATCTTCTTTCGAAGCTGAAACTCCTCGCTGGTTATATCGTTGGTCGCTCATGTTTGTTATTAATAAGTTTTTATTTGAGGTCTCAGACCTATTTATTCTCGGACAAAGTTAATAAAATCAGGCTGATTTTGAAACTTCGGCTGCGAAAAGGAAACAGCCTGCAAATCTCTTTATTCTACAGGCTGTTAATTATACATACATTTACTGTTTGCTTGATTTTAATAGTCTTTTACTTCCCAACCTAATGCACTGGCTCCAAGTACGGCGGCATCGCTTTCCTTAAGTTCCGACATTAATAGCTTAATTTTATTGCGGTATATAGGTAACATGTTTTCTTCCATATGTTTGCGAACCGGATCGAAAATAAGTTTGCCAGCCTTTATTAAACCTCCAAATAAGATAATAGCTTCCGGACTGGAGAACGCTACAAAGTCTGCGAACGATTCGCCTAAAATCTGTCCTGTATATTCAAATATTTCTTTAGCCATTTTATCTCCTTTTACAGCTGCGTCATATACGTCCTTCGATGTGATCTCATCGATAGCTAATTCGCGCAATACGCTGGGGTCCTTTCTTGTCTGCAGGTATTCTTTAGCTGTACGGGCAACACCTGTTGCCGAACTATATGTTTCGAGACATCCTTTTTTTCCACAGCCGCATATACGCCCGTCACGAATAGCTGTTGTATGACCTAACTCTCCGGCAAATCCGTCATGTCCATATACTAACTGGCCATTTACCACAATACCACTACCGACACCTGTTCCTAATGTAATTACAATGAAGTCTTTCATTCCGCGTGCAGCGCCATAGGTCATTTCGCCGATCGCGGCGGCATTTGCGTCATTTGTAAGGGCTACAGGTATATTTAATTTATCAGTAAGCATTTGGGCCAATGGAATTACACCTTTCCAAGGGAGGTTTGGTGCAAATTCGATACAACCGGTGAAAAAATTACCATTCGGTGCTCCAACTCCAATACCTTTGATATTTCCCGAACCTCCGACCTGATCTATTATCTCCTGAACGCCGGCAGATAAATGGTCTACGTATTCGTTTATTTCTTTGTAAGCACCTGTTTTTATAGAACCCTGATTTATGATATGGCCGCGCTTGTCGACTATACCGAAAACAGAGTTAGTTCCACCGATATCGATTCCAATAGCATATGGTTTTTCCATGATTTATATTATGTTAATTCAACAATGAAATTATTTTTGTGATAATGCGTACAAATATAATCAATTCTGTGGTAAAATAAGGACTTTAAAAGTGAATAATAAAGCTTCTCTTTAGTTAAAAAGAGGTTATCTATGAGCGTTTTAAGTATATGTCCAACACTTTATTAGCTGCAACGAACGAACTCATATGTGAATTTAACACTTGGTTTTCGCAAAATTTCAATTCCTTTTGCACTTCCGGATCGTTATAAAAATTACTTTTCAGTCGTTCATTAATAGTTTCATACATCCAGAATCTGGATTGGGAATTGCGTCTGTGTTCAAAGTAGCCGCTTTTCTTAACAAAATTGATATAATCGTCTATCATATTCCATACTTCATCAATCCCTATTTCATAATAGCCGGAGTATGTCAACACTTTAGGTTCCCAGCCCGAATCGGGTAGGGGAAACAGGTGTAATGCATTCTGAAAGTGGGATTGTGCCAAACGGGCTTTTTCAATATTATTTCCATCTGCCTTATTGATAACTATTCCGTCAGCCATTTCCATTATTCCGCGTTTGATCCCTTGCAATTCGTCGCCGGTTCCGGCTAATTGTATCAATAAAAAGAAATCGACCATCGAATGTACAGCCGTTTCAGATTGTCCAACACCTACAGTTTCTACTATAATACGATCAAACCCGGCAGCTTCGCATAGAATAATCGTTTCCCGTGTTTTGCGGGCAACACCGCCAAGTGAGCCTGCGGAAGGGGAGGGGCGAATGAAGGCTCGCTTTTCTATGGACAGCCGTTCCATACGTGTTTTGTCTCCCAGGATACTGCCTTTGGTGAGTTCGCTGGACGGGTCTATAGCCAATACTGCAACCTTTGATGCTTCATTTTCTTTAAGAATGTGCATTCCAAAAGCGTCTATAGATGTACTTTTTCCCGCTCCAGGTACACCTGTAATACCCACACGTACAGAATTACCGGTATATGGAAGACATTTTTCGATAACTTCCTGCGCTATAGATTGATGATCTGTTTTTGCGCTTTCTATAAGTGTTACAGCTTGTCCCAGAATACTTATATTTCCTTTGAGTATCCCTTCAACGTATTCTGATACAGTATATGTCTTACGTTTGAATTTTTTGAAGTTATCTAAGTAAGGATTGACTGTAGGCTGTTCTCCTGTACCTTTATTTACGCGCAATCCCTGAAATTGTTCATCATTTTCGAAATGTTCCATGTACGTGCTTATTGCTATAAATAAGTCTGGATAGGAAGTTATAAAGGGAACTATCAAAATATGTAATTAAACATAATAGTAATTATATAACTTTGATCCGGATTTATTCCTTGATTAATTTAATCTTTAAATTCAGCTTGTAAATATAGCAAAAAACGAGAAGATAATAAAAAGAAAAGCATCTATAGAAACTCCATAGATGCTTTCTTATATATTATTTAGAAAACTTAGTTCAATTCACTGAGTTCTTTGTCTATTGCGTCTAATTCTTTTGATTTATCTACATTCAAAAGACTTAAGTTATAATAAACGTTCTGTAGTTTCATTAATGCCGGTCTCAGGTCTGAACTGTCAGCATTTTTGTTCTTCAGGATGTCGCGGTATTTTTCCAGATACGGCAGAGCTTTTGTATATAACTCTGTTGTTTGTTTGTCCATCTCAGCTTGTTCTTTCCTGTTAGTGGTTTGTCCGGCTTTTTCTTTCATATCCTGTGCTTGCAGTACATAAAGTACGCCTAATCCTTCTAAAGCTCTTTCACAATTTGCATCGGCATTTAAAGCGGTCTGATAGGCAGGTTCCGCCTGGGCATAATCTTTCTGTTCTGAATACAAAGACGCTTTAACGCTCATCAGGTCACATGTATTTGACGGGTCATTTATAATTGCCTGATCTAGATATGCAATGGCTTCTTTAGTCTTGCCTCCTCTGATGTATTCATTGATCAGATTTGGTGTAAAATATTTATTTTTAGGGAATTTCTGAGCACCCTCCAATAAAGCGTTTACATATGCCACACTGTCTTCTATTTGCTGATATTCGCTTGTAAGCAGTTCATATACATCACTTTCTTTGTATGTGCTGTTTTGAACATATGGCTCTGCTATCAGTTTTTTCAATAGTTTTATCGAGCGTGGATGATCTTGAGACTGGATTGAACTGATTACTGCGTAATATTTGATTGTTTGATATGTCGTATCCTGCAGGTTAAAATCAGCTTGTGAATCAGCAAACATCGCTAATGTAGGCAACTCCCAGTATCTTTCAAAGAAGTCAGCCGCTTTTTTAAAGTCTTTTTTATCGTTGTAGAAAACACCGCCATTGATATAGAACCTGTGGCCGTCTCTCATATTTTTAACGATATCTTTTCTGAATTTATTTTTTACCTGGCCCAATTCGTCAGCTTTGATATATGGATCGTACATATTATACAAGCCGATATACATAGATTCTTCGTTACCACCTTTTCCGGTTATTTCTTTCTGCATTTCCAGAGTACGCTCATCGTCGAATGCCTTATATTCAATATCTCCGGCTATTTTCCATGTTTCCGGATCATTACTCGTTTCCGGGTCTGTCAGAGCAGGCTTAATAAGTTCCCTAGCCTCAGACACATTATTCTTCATGGCAGATTTTGCATCTTTCACAGCTTTTTTCTGAGCGAATGAAAAGCTGGCAAGCAAGCATAATGATGTTACTAATAATATACGTTTCATAAAATCATTTATTTTAAATTAATTATTCTTCGGTTATTTCTGTATTGTTTGTATTATCTGTTCTGTCCAGAATGTCAATATCCTCTGCTTCATCCTGTTCCGGTTCAGATTCAACTTTACAGATTGATGCGATTTCATCGTTTCTTTTTCCTAAATTTATGAGCCTTACTCCCTGAGTAGCACGTCCCATAGTGCGAATATCTGAAACTTTTAGACGAATAGTGATACCAGACTTGTTAATAATCATTAAATCGTTTTCGTCTGTTACACTATTTATGGATACAAGCTTACCGGTTTTTTCTGTAATATTAAGAGTTTTAACCCCTTTGCCACCACGACTGGTAATGCGGTAAACCGGTATTATTTCGCCGTTTTCATCGAGTATTTCGTTTCCTTCTTCATCTTTTTCGTTAAGGTTTGTACGTTTACCATAGCCTTGCTCTGAAACCACCATGATAGTTTCATTTCTCTGGGCTTCTTTCGACATAGCCAACATACCGATCACCTCGTCCTGGCCGTCTTCGTCCAAACGCATGCCTCGTACTCCTGTGGCGGTGCGTCCCATTACACGCACGTCTTTTTCATTGAAGCGGATTGCACGTCCGTTGCGGTTTGCCAGCAAGATTTCACTTTCGCCGTCAGTCATCAGTACTTCAATCACTTTATCCTCTTCGCGGATAGTAATTGCATTCACTCCGTTCTGACGTGGACGGGAATAAGCTTCCAGGCTTGTTTTCTTTATAACGCCTTCTTTTGTACAGAAGATCAGATAATGACTGTTTATAAATTCTGTGTCACTGAAGCCTCTTACACGGACAAATGCTGTCACTTTATCATCGGAATCTATATTCAACAGGTTTTGAATAGCACGCCCTTTCGAGTTCTTGGTTCCTTCAGGTATATCGAATACACGCAGCCAGTAACATTTACCCTTTTGCGTAAACAACAGCATATAATTATGCATAGATGCCGGATAAATATGTTCTATGAAGTCCGTATCGCGGGTTTCCGAACCTTTTGCTCCTACTCCACCTCTGTTTTGCGCTCTGAATTCAGAAAGAGGAGTACGTTTTATATAGCCAAGATGTGAAATGGTAATGATCATTTCATCATTGGAATAGAAATCTTCGGGATTAAGTTCTTCTGAAGCGTATACGATTTCTGTGCGGCGCGCATCACCGTATTTATCTCTTACTTCAATCAATTCATCGGTAATAACTTTCATGCGAAGTTCTTCATTTACAAGAATTTCATTCAAATAAGCTATTAATTTCTGAATTTCTTCATATTCGTTACGTAGTTTATCCTGCTCCAGTCCGGTCAACTGACGCAGACGCATTTCGACTATGGCACGGGCTTGTATATCAGATAGCTTAAATCGCTCTATTAAGCTTTCTATAGCCTCTTGCGGCGACTTTGAGGCCCTGATGATAGCAATGACTTCATCGATATTATCTGAGGCTATGATTAATCCTTCTAATATATGAGCACGTTCTTCTGCTTTGCGAAGTTCATAAATAGTCCTGCGCGTTACAACGTCAATCCTGTGCTCAACGAAAAAGCCTATCATTTCTTTTAGGTTCAACGTTTTTGGCCGGCCTTTGACCAGGGCTATATTATTTACGCTGAATGAAGATTGTAATGCCGTTAGTTTATATAGTTTATTTAAAACAACATTCGCATTTGCATCACGTTTGACATCCACCACAATACGCATCCCCTGACGGTCTGATTCATCATTGACATTGCTGATGCCTTCGAGACGTTTTTCCCCGACCAGGTCTGCTATGTGTTTGATTAATTCAGCTTTGTTTACAAGATATGGAATTTCTGTAATCACGATCTTCTCATGATTACCTTCCATTTCTATTTCGGCACGGCCACGCATAACCACGCGTCCGCGACCTGTTTCGAAAGCATCAATAACACCCTGATAACCATAAATAAAGCCTCCTGATGGAAAGTCGGGGGCTTTTATATGCTGCATCAATCCGGCAGTGTCTATGTCTTTATTTTCTATATAGGCAATAGTGGCGTTGATAGCTTCCGTCATATTATGAGGAGCCATATTGGTAGCCATACCTACGGCTATACCAGAAGCTCCATTTATGAGCAGATTCGGAATACGTGTGGGAAGAACTGTCGGTTCTTTGAGCGTATCGTCAAAATTTAACTGAAAATCAACGGTTTCCTTATCTATATCTTTAAGCATTTCTTCGGCCAAACGGCTAAGTCTTGCTTCTGTATAACGCATGGCAGCAGGCATATCACCATCAACACTACCCATGTTACCCTGTCCGTCTACCAACAGGTATCGCATGCTCCATTCCTGGGCCATACGTACCATCGCAAAATAAACTGATGAATCGCCGTGTGGGTGGTATTTACCTAATACTTCTCCGACTATTCTGGCGGATTTTTTGTGTGGTTTGTTAGATGCGTTACCAAGTTCGCTCATACCGAAAAGGATACGGCGGTGAACGGGTTTAAATCCGTCTCTGACATCGGGTAATGCCCTCGATACAATTACCGACATTGAATAGTCAATGTAGGCCGATTTCATTTCATCCTCGATGTTAATCTTAATAATTCTGTCCTCTGTTTCTGCCATTATTTTAAGATAAAATTTTTATTCTCAAATATTTGTGAAGTACCTCGGAAATAAGGTATTTTCTAGTGTTCAAAAAACATGCTAAGATACAAATTTTCTTTGTATTAAGAAAATATAATAAGGCAAAAAAGCCCGATGAATACTAAATTCATCGGGCTTTTTATGTGGTTTGATGAGTGGTAAGTTTTAAGTAGTAGCTAATAGGTTTTAAGATGGCAAAGCCACAAGATTATATCGTTTGATATACTGGCAAGCTTACGACTTACGACTCATTACTTATTTATTCATTTTTTCCGTGACAGTTTTTATATTTTTTGCCGCTTCCACAAAAACAAGGATCGTTTCTTCCCGGTTTCTTATCCACATGTACAGGTGCAATTTTCGGCGCTCCCTGTGGTTGCGGAGGTCTTTGTCCTCCCCCCTGAGCAGCACCTCCATCCTCAATTTCATTGCGCTCGGTGCGGTAACGGCTGTAATCTGTCTTTTGTTCAGGAGCAGCCTGACGTACCTGTTCAGGTTCACGCACAGGTATTTGTCCGCGCATCAGTATTGTAACAGCTTTACCGTTAACACTGTTGAGCATCGACTTGAACAGATTGAACGATTCCAGTTTATAGATCAATAACGGGTCTTTCTGCTCATAACTTGCATTCTGTACAGACTGGCGAAGTTCGTCCATTTCGCGGAGATGTTCTTTCCATTCTTCGTCTATGGTGTGCAATACAATGGCTTTCTCGAATGATTTGATAATATCTTTCGACTGGCTGTCATATGCTTCTTTCAGATTACATGATATATTATAGACGCGTTTTCCGTCTGTGATAGGGATCAGTATGTTTTCGAACTTATCGCCTTGTTCTTCATAAACCTGCTTGATTACCGGATTTGCGATTTCTGCCAGACGGTCCATTTTATGTTTAAAGTTCTGGACTGCCCTGTCATAAATCTGATCTACCATTGTATCCGATTTCATTGTGCGGAAGCCAGCTTCATCGAACGGAACTTCAATAGCAAGCAAACGCAGCAGATCTATCTTCAAGCCTTCGTAATCGAGATTATCGGCATATTGTTCTACTATGTTTACGGCTGTGTCGTAGAACATATTCACGATATCGATACCAATACGTTCACCCATAAGTGCGTGGCGACGACGTTTGTAGATAACCTCGCGTTGTGAGTTCATTACATCGTCATATTCCAATAAGCGTTTACGGATACCGAAGTTATTTTCTTCCACTTTTTTCTGTGCACGTTCCACAGACTTGCTAAGCATGTTGTGTTCAAGCATTTCACCTTCTTTGAAGCCCATACGGTCCATCATCCCGGCAATACGTTCCGAAGCGAACAGGCGCATCAAATCGTCCTCCAGCGAGATATAGAATACGGAAGAACCCGGGTCTCCCTGACGTCCTGCACGACCACGCAACTGGCGGTCTACACGACGTGATTCGTGCCTTTCGGTACCTATAATAGCCAAACCTCCGGCTTCTTTCACACTTGGTGCAAGTTTGATGTCGGTACCACGACCGGCCATATTGGTGGCGATGGTAACTGCTCCCGGTTGCCCGGCTAGTGCCACAACTTCGGCCTCACGCTGGTGTAGCTTGGCATTCAGTACGTTATGCTTGATCTTACGCATGGTAAGCATCTTGCTCAATAATTCTGATATCTCTACCGAAGTAGTACCTACGAGTACGGCGCGGCCCTGATTTACAAGTTCTTCTATTTCGTGTATAACAGCTGTGTATTTTTCACGTTTCGTTTTGTATATACGGTCGTTCATATCCTTACGGGCAATTGGCCTGTTGGTAGGGATTACAACCACATCCAGCTTGTAGATATTCCATAATTCGCCTGCCTCTGTTTCTGCCGTACCGGTCATCCCCGAAAGTTTATGATACATACGGAAATAGTTCTGGAGGGTAATAGTCGCAAATGTTTGCGTGGCAGCTTCCACTTTCACACGTTCTTTTGCTTCTATTGCCTGATGGAGCCCGTCAGAGTAGCGGCGGCCATCCATGATACGGCCGGTCTGCTCGTCTACAATCATTACTTTGTTGTCGATAACAACGTATTCATCGTCTTTCTCAAACAATGCATATGCTTTAAGTAATTGGTTTACAGTGTGTACTCGTTCCGATTTGATAGAGTAACTCTGCATCAGTTCGTCTTTCTTTTCAGCTTTTTGAGCATCGGTCAATGACTGATTTTCCAAGTCGGAAAGAAGTGCGCCGATATCCGGTAATACAAAGAATAACGGGTCGTCGGAATTGCCTGTAAGCAGGTCGATACCTTTATCTGTAAGTTCTATGCTATTATTCTTTTCATCGATAACGAAGTACAAGTCGTCAGTAACAATATGCATGTTGCGCATCTGTTCAGCCATATAATGTTCTTCGGTTTTCAACATCGAAGATTTAATTCCCGGTTCACTCAGAAATTTAATAAGCGGCTTATTCTTAGGAAGTCCTTTGAATGAGCGATATAGGAGCAGGCTGCCTTCTTCTTGTTCTTTTTTGTCTTCCGAAGCCATTTTTACTTTAGCTTCCGCAAGTAATTTAGTACAAAGGTCCCTTTGCGCTTTTACGATAATCTCTACACGGGGACGGAATTCTTCGAACAATTGCTGTTCGCCTCTCGGTATCGGCCCAGATATAATCAATGGAGTACGTGCATCGTCGATCAATACAGAGTCCACCTCGTCGACAATCGCGTAATTATGTTTACGTTGAACGAGGTCTGAAGGATTGATCGCCATATTGTCACGCAGATAGTCGAATCCGAACTCATTGTTCGTACCGAATGTGATGTCTGCCTGGTATGCTTTGCGGCGGCCTTCCGAATTCGGTTGATGCTTATCGATACAGTCGACGGATAAGCCGTTGAACATATATATAGGTCCCATCCATTCCGAGTCACGTTTTGCGAGGTAGTCATTCACCGTTACCACGTGCACTCCGTTTCCGGTAAGGGCATTGAGGAATACAGGCAGTGTGCCTACCAGTGTTTTACCTTCCCCGGTGGCCATTTCGGCAATTTTACCTTTATGCAGTACAACCCCTCCAAAGAGCTGTACGTCGTAATGGATCATATCCCAGACTATTTCATTACCTCCGGCAGTCCAGTGTTTGTAATAAACAGCCTTGTCTCCATCTATATCGACAAAATCGTGTGTTTCTGCAAGCTCTCTATCGAAATCGGTTGCAGTTACTACAATTTCTTCATTTTGGGTGAAACGGCGGGCAGTTTCTTTTACAATTGAAAATACCTCCGGAAGTACTTTCTCCAGTACTTCTTCATATTTGTCGGTAACTTCCTTTTCAAGCTTGTCCACTTCTGCCCATACATCTTCACGCTGGTCTATTTCCAACGCTTCTACACCGGCTTTCAGTTCAGCAATCTTATTTTTTTCGGTGGCCACATAATCTTGTACCTGTTGCCTTATTTCAGCAGTTTTGGCGCGCAATTCGTCATGAGAAAGTTTTTCTATTGACGGATATACTGCTCTGATGCGGTCTACGTACGGATTAATCTCTTTTAAGTCGCGTTGAGATTTGTTTCCGAATAATGATGATAAAATATCAGCGAATCCCATATATTTAGTTTATTTATTTCGAAATTTAATGTTTCAAGATTTAAAGATTTCTAAAGTAATTCTGACAGAGCTTCTTCCCTTGCCGCATTCGGCGAACGTATGCGCATGATATAGGACACCGTTGGGGCTATTTCTGTAGCCTTGACAGTCCTTTTCACCCTGTCGGCCTTTATGTTATTCCCGAAGAATATAACAGGACAGACAACCGCATTATTTCGTATCTGCTTTTCCTTAAAAGAAGCATCCTGTTCATTTACAATTTTATAGCCCGGCTGTAACTCGATGAAAAGGTCACCTGACGTTTCTCTTGTATAACCGTTTTTATAATATTCCATTACAGGATTCCATTGCCCGTGCTGTATCTGGTAAGAGGTATACACCTCTTGTACCCCTGTGAATTCGGAAACGAATTCGGCAGCTTTATCCTGTATTTCCTGTAATGATATTTGTTTTTGCTTTATTAATTCCCTATTGAGATATACCTGTCCGTTGTAGATTTTATTCACCCACTTGTTGTCCCTGCCATAAATGGCCATCAGATACATGTTCAGCAATGCTTCGCAACGATTGACATAGAATTTGTTTTCAGGGATATTTTGTCCGTCCGGATAGCTGGCGTCATTAGAGTTGTAGTATCCTGTAGATGAGATAAAGATCAATGTATTCTTAAGGCCTACCGTTCTTTCTACTTCATCCAGAATTTTTTCTATCTCGCGATCGAGCCGTACATATACATCCTGGATTTCGTATGAATAATCTGATCTTACGTTAGGGTAATTACCTGCATAAAACGTGAGTGACAAAAAATCCGGGCTTGTACGTTTTCCTAATTCGGCTTTAGAAAGTACTGTCAAAGCTGTGCTTGTCACATTCTGATTTACGACGGGAGTTTGTTTTGCCAGTAAGTATGTCGCTTTGTCAGTACCTGTATGATGTGTAAAAGAGGCTTTGTTCTCTACATAAGGGAAAGCTTTATAATCGCTGATATTCAAAAGCGGAGTCCATCGCATATCCCATGCCTGAACCGAAAAGCCTGCATTGCCCCGGTTATCCTGGTCTACTGTCCAGTAAAAATTTTTGTAATATGTACTCGAAGCCCATTTGCCTGTGTAGTCGTCGACCCAGTATGCGGCATTGCCCCTCAATCCCGCAGTGATCAAAGCCTGAGATATTTGCGGAGCAAACGAATATACATCAGAAGTTCCCTTGGTGGCAAGCTTCAATTCATCGGTAATAGTCGAGGATTTGAGTGCTAGAGGAGAAACCTTATCATCTGTATAGTTGCCTAAATAGGCGGGATCTGAGAACGTGAAGACTTCCTGCTCCTTTGCCGCCAGATACTTTTTATTGCCTACGATCCCATGGTAAAACGGCGTAGTACCGGTGTAGATCGTGGCTATGGCTGAAGCATCATCGAGATAAGGGAAATCGAATTTTATATTTTGATAGACAAGGCCTTCATTGAGCAGGCGCTTAAATCCTCTTTCAGTAAAATTGTTTCGGAAAAGTTCGAGATAATCCCCCCTTAACTGATCTATAGTAATGCCTATTACTAATTTGGGTGTTTCACGCACAGTGGTCTGAGCCTGAACAGATGTAATAGTCAATACTGCTACTAATGAGGTTATTATTCTTATCATTTTGTTCTTGGTAAACTGTAATCAGCTTTTTTCTTTAACTTTTTTTGTTGCAAAATATTCATAAACGATCTTAGTCCGAGGGACAAAATGAACGGAATGAATGTCATTTCTAACTGTTGAGGAATCAAATTCCATGCCAAAAGAAACGCTAAAAGCGCCACAAAGTTAATAAAATGATAATAATAAATACACTTTGACAGTGATTTTACAAAGAATAGCAGAGCCACAATGAGTTGCAGCGGATTTAGCCATATTATATTCCAGTTTGGATTCGTACAAGGGTGTACCGAAAAGAACATGAGGAAAAAGATAATACACCCCGCTATTCCTGCAATCAGAAATAATACAGTATCGAATAATTTTCCCGGCACCGTTCTTTGTTTTTTATAAGTCAGATATGATACAATAATACTGGCAACCAGTAGTATTATACCTGCATATAAGGGGGTAACGGGAAAATCTTTTTCAAAAGGTTTCGCTTCCAGAAGAGTGGTTGTGGACAATAAAATATTTCTCGGAATACTGTCGCCTGTTACAGTGGCTCCCTCATAGGCATTCATCAGATATTGAGGCAGAAAGTATTTTTGCCTGTCTGTTATCACTTTATCTGCATCTGCACCTATGACCAGATTTATTCCGAAACGGAACCATTGTTTACTTTTGGTACATTCTACAACTAAATCCCTATATGTTTGTTTTTTATCGGTAGGTGTATAATTTATTTTACCGTTAATATATTTTTCAAATATATCTCTGGGGCGGGTCGTACAATTATCGTAAAAATAATTGTAACGATATACTCTATTCTCCGGCAAACAGTTTGTTAACAGCGCATCATATATATCCTGTTTTTCTTTTTGGCTAAGGTTAAATATCTGTTCAACCACACCTACACCTCTTTCTTTATATTCCTGATAATATGAATTATAAGGTATGGGAGCAACCATATAATCGGTTTCCCCCTTCATAAAGAGAAGTATAAAATTGGATTTGGATATATTGAACAGGCCAAAGTTAAAGGCATAATCAATATTTTGCATCGGATCGCTTACCCGGACAGATGTATGCCCGAACAAGGAATAGACGGCTTCATCCCATGGAGCATTAGTGAGCAGGCTGACTTTGGCCGAATCGCTCAATATGGTCCGGGGTATATCCTGAGCCTTTGTCTGGGCACCCATCCCGATAATTACCGAAAGAAGTATAATCAGTTTTCGCATTATTGAAAAATTTCATCACAAAGATAAGATATATGATGAAAAATATATTCGAATAGAGTATTCATTCGTACATAATGTTGTGAATTTTACTTAAAAAATAGCATTAAAGATTTCAAATGGGAAGCTTTAATTGTTATTATTATCTATTTTTGTTAATGTTAAAATTTAAAAGTATTTTTTAATTATGAAAAGAGGATCATTAATCATTGCTTTATTATGTCTGGTTAGCTATTTATCGGCTCAGGATATACAGTTAGTTCCCCCTGCAAAAACCGGAGGAAAACCTTTGATGGAGGCTCTGAATGACCGCCAGTCGCATCGCAGCTTTGAAAAGAAAGATCTGCCGGCTCAGACTTTATCTGATTTATTGTGGGCGGCATACGGTTTCAACAGGGAAGATAAGCGTACGGTACCTTCCTCTCAAAACAAACAGGAAGTAGATGTATATGTGATGTTTAGTAGTGGTATTTATTTTTATGATGCTAAAGCAAACAAATTGGTCTTAAAAGAAAAAGGTGATTTCAGAGCTGCTTTGGGACAACCGAATATATCTGAAAATGCTTCGTTATCTTTGATTTATGTTATTAACCTGGATAAAAATAGCCGGGATGCAGGACTCATGGATGCAGGTTTCTCCATTCAGAATGTATATCTTTATTGTGCTTCGGCAGGACTGGGAGCTGTAGCCCGTGGTTCATTCAAAAGACCGGATGTACACAATGTGTTGAAACTGACAGATAAACAGGAGGTTGCCCTGGTGCAGGCCGTGGGATTTATTAAGTAAATTGAAAGCTCAAATAGTATAATATTGCATATAATGTGCAAGAGGATAGCGGGATAAAATACTGCTGCCCAAATACGTTCTTTGGGTGGACTGTATGGTTTTATAGCAAGCGACTCAGGTTATTTCATAATGATACATATTCTTAATAACGAAAAACGGGGAAAAACGTTTTTTATATTT
>NZ_JBHSGN010000087.1:0-33354 GCF_042654545.1 Dysgonomonas termitidis | reverse complement strand
TGGTTAGAGCGCTACACTGATAATGTAGAGGTCGGCAGTTCAACTCTGCCTGGGACTACCAAGCACAATAACACAATAAGAATTTGAGATAAGAATCCTAAAATTTAAGCAGGATCTTCAATGCAAAACACATGATCTACTACATGGTAGGATTAAAATAAAGAACTTCATACATGCTTTTGTTATGCTATATTGTAAGTTAGAAGAGAACAATAGATAATAAGAGCAAAAAATCCCAATAAGATTAAGTATTAGACCAGGGAAGGGAAGGCGAAAGGACACTTTGCATCTGATGTTTATCCTGTAGACAATCAATGTATACAGGTTTGAATGTATCGCACAGTTGACAAAGAGCAAACTATTCCCTCTATAATAGATTTGAAATCAATAAATGTTAGAGTAAAAGAAATGATAACTGCTTATTTTTCTTTCTTTATCCTATTTATGAAGTCTTCAGGAGACTCAGGTGTAATGCCAAATATATACCGGTTCCCGTTTTTAAAAAGCTCCTTCATTTCGAAATTTTCAAATGAAATTCCTCCCGGAATAGGTGATTTACTTGCCCAGTATGTATAGCGGCCATTGACAATTCCTTGTGTTTCTTTGCTTGGATTTGTGCTTATCCAATATTGTGTAGCCACATTTCCGGTGTATTTCCAATGTTGATGCGTACCTTCAGCATAAACGGCTGTAGATGGGTCTTTCTCGTTTGGAGCTGCTATAAAGTAAGCAAAACCTTTAGGGTCTTGTATCATGTCTTTTAAGGAGAAGAAGGCATGTGGAGTAAATGCATCATTTGTGTAATAAGGCCATATGTCGGCAGAATTCTTTTCATAGCTGTCGAGATACAGTGTCCGCAGGCGAGCCTTGTTTCCCATAGTGGCGGTCAGAATAAAGTTATTCAGCTCGGTTGAGTTCTCGTATGTATAGCTTGTCAGTTCAAATTCATATGGACGATTCTCAAAGAAACGCAACCGAACATATACTTTTGCCCCATTGTCGAATGGCTCCGAAAAAATATAGACGCTTAATGTCTCTATGCCATTCTTGTTTTCAATGATTCCTCTCACCGGAAATATTTCGTTGCTGTTGGAGGTTTGATCTGCATTATCAGAACTCCAGAAACGTTTGCCCCTGATGCCGGGATCCCAGCTACTCATTTCCAGTTCCGAGAGCCCTCGTTGTTCTTGACCCGCAGGTACAGGTTCCATTGCTATGAAGTTTGTGACTATATGCCGTTCATGATTTAAATAGGGAGTGAAAATCCGAATTAGTCCTCTGGGCATAATGTCTAGTTGGGGAATCGCGACAGAGATCCCTTTTGTATGTCCCCATATTGCCATTGCCGGCTTTCCCTGTGTTGGCTGTATCCATACTTTACTTGTATCGGGTGTCACCAGATTTTCAAATTTCAGTTTTTCATGCTGTGCTTTTGATAATAATGTAAATAGGCAGAATAGAGCAATGGAAATAATATTCTTCATGGTTCTTCTATTTTAATAAAACGATTAACTACAACAAATGTATAAATTAATTAGAAATAAATATTGAAGAGAATGCTATATTTTCATCGCTGGCAATGCATGATCCTGAATTAAAGTGATTCTTTTTCTTTGATATAATGCTATATCTATTTTATTATATTGTTTATAAACAGATGTTTATGTACTTTGTTTCTGTGAATAATATACTTCTTTTGCTTCAAAATAGAAGCGTAGAAAATTTATATATAAGCTGTGACTCAAATATGTTTGGAATTATGTTAAATGTTAAAATAAATGATCTATAAAAAAAAATAACAGATAAATTTGCTAAAACGATTTAATAATATTACGTTTGTATCATGGGGTGTCATAATTAGTTGTTAAAGAGTATAAAGCCCTATTGAATCGATCAGGTAAAATGAATTTATGGCTAGAGTTTCTATAAAAGATATTGCGGAAAAATTAGGTGTGTCCAGTGCTACGGTCTCTTTGGTTTTGAATGAAAAAGACAAAGATTCCCGTATTGGGAAGGAAGTTGCGGAAAAAGTCCGCCGGGCTGCAATTGAAATGAACTATAGGCCTAATATGGCTGCAAGAAGCTTGCGTACAGGGAAAACAAAGACTCTTGGCTTGATAGTTGCCGATATATCCAATCCTTTCTTTGCGAAACTGGCCAGGCATATTGAAAATATTGCGGAGGTTAAGGGGTATCAGGTTATGTTCGGCAGCTCTGATGAGTCTAGTGTCAAATTTGAGGGCCTTATTCACCTTTTTATAGAAAAAAATGTCGATGGTATAATTGTTGTGCCACCTCAAGACAGCGAAAAGGCTATGATGGAACTAGTAAAGCGTAAGGTGCCGGTAGTTTCTGTGGATAGAGGTCTCGAAGGTTTGCCTGTAAGTTCCATTCAGATTGATAATATAGGAGCTTCTTTTCAACTGACTAATATTCTGTTGGAGCAGGGTTGTAAACGTATCGGTTTTATGGCTTATAATATAAACCTGCCGAATATAAAGAAAAGATACGAAGGTTATGCTAAGGCTTTGAAAATGAATGGAGTTTCAGTTGATGCTGATCTTGTCCGTTCTGTGACATTCGAGAATTTTGAAGAAAATGTAAAGCAGGCTATAGCTGCATTGATGACCAAGAAGGTTGATTCTGTTGTTTTTGCAACCAACAGGGTGGGAGTACAGTCATTAATTGCGTTGAGAGAATTTGATAATTATCGCGATTTGAAATATGTAAGTATAGATAATCCGGATGAGTATATTTTTGCAGATATAGATATTACATGTATAGAACAGCCTGTGAAGGAACTTGGGGAAAGAACCCTGGATATATTATTCAAATATATAGAGAATCCGAAATATAAGATTGTGGAAAGCGTGACTCTACAAACAAATATTGTGGTTCCGGGGAAAAATTAACAAAAACGGAAAAGGTAATTTTTTTTTATTTTTAGTTAAACGTATAAGCATATTTTTATTAATAATACTATAATGGAAAAACACAAAAAAAGGAAGTTATCATTATTTGCCTCACCCGGCGGAGGGAGTTATTTAATCCCTTTCATTCTGGTTAGTAGCCTGTTTTTAATGTGGGGGATTGCTCATGGGTTACTTGATGTTCTGAATAAACATTTTCAGGAAGCGTTTACTATGACCAAGGCTCAATCGGGGTTTGTCCAATTCTCTACTTATATAGCATATGGTCTTATGAGTGTTCCCGCAGGGATGTTCATGCGCCGTTTTGGATATAAAAAGGGGATTATATTTGGCTTGTTGATTTACGCCGTAGGGTCCTTTTCTTTTCTTCCGGCGGCCTATCTTCATTCAGCCAATCCGTTTTTTATAGCACTGTTTGTTGTTGCGTGCGGATTATGCTTTCTTGAAACTGCGGCAAATCCTTATTCAACAGTGTTAGGACCGAAAGAACGTGGCGCGCAGCGGCTCAATTTGTCCCAGTCGTTAAACGGATTGGGGTGGATTCTTGGCCCACTTATCGGAGGTGCTCTTATCTTTGGGGCAGAAGAAGGGGATACGCTAGCTTTAACAAAGCCTTATATTCTACTTGGTATTTGTACGTTGGTTATTACAGTATTGTTCTTTTTTGTCAAACTTCCCGATATACAGGAGTCTGATGAGGAAGCCGTTCAGGAAGTTACCGAAAGCGGGCAAGATAAAGCCATACCATTATTCCAGCACCGGCATTTTGTGCTGGCGATAGCGGCTCTGGTCGCATATATGATGGCTCAATCGGGAATATTTGGTTTTTTTATCAATTATGTGATGGAGCAGGATCATAATATATCAAAAATAGAGGCTACGCAGTTATTATCATTCGGAGGTATGCTTTTATTTATGATTGGCAGGCTGTCGGGGAGCTTTATCATGGCAAAATTCAAGCCTCAGCATATTTTGTCTCTTTATGCTTTTATGTGTACTATATCCATGGTTCTGGTCATCCTTTCTTTAGGGAAGATATCTTTATATGCCCTATACATTAATTTCTTTTTCATGTCTATTATGTTTCCTACGATTTATGCATTAGGGCTTGTAAAAATGGGCGAGCACACAAAGCGTGCCGCATCATTCTTGACCATGGCTGTTGCAGGGGGAGCGTTTTCTCCGATTATAATGGGAGCATTAGGTGAAGAAAATATGGCTATCGGATTTTTTATTCCGCTCGCATGTTTCTTATTTATTTTATATTTTGGCCTGTATGGCTATAAACCGGCAAAAGGTTAAACCGAACTTTCAATTATTATCTAAAAATAAAATACCATGAAAAAAACTTGTTTTCTAATTAGTCTTTTTTTTATAACGCAGCTTTTATTCTCGCAAGAAGCGTTTAACGGTCTTGGTGTGGATATGAGTAATCTGCATCGGCTATCTAATGCAAAAACACGTTCTATCAGCCCTGAGAACTTTACAGGAGAAAAGGGTAAGGGAGGAATGGCCGATCCTGCTATGCAGGGAGATAAGCGAAATGTAGCGAACGCTCACCATGCTGCGCGCGATCTCGGGCCTACATGGAAGGTTAATCCGTATGTCCATATAGCGCCCGGCGAAACTTTTACATTAGCTGAGATTGAAGGTCCCGGAGCTATCCAGCATATTTGGATGACACCTACGGGCAACTGGCGCTTTTCCATCCTGCGTTTTTATTGGGACGATGAAAAAGAACCTTCGGTAGAATGTCCTGTCGGAGACTTTTTCGGTATGGGATGGGGTGTTTATGCTCCTCTAAGCTCATTGGCCATATGCGTTAATCCGGGAAGTGCATTCAATTGTTACTGGACAATGCCTTTCCGTAAGAAATGTAAGATCACCATGGAAAATGTCAATCCGGGAGATGCGATGGTGCTTTATTATCAAGTTGACTATACTCTGACTGATGTCCCGGCTGATGCAGGGTACTTCCATGCGCAATTCCGCCGTACACATTACAATGAAACATCAGATTATACAATGATTGACGGAGTTAAAGGAAAAGGACATTACGTGGGTACATATATGGCCCAGGGAGTAAATAATAATGGATGGTGGGGCGAAGGAGAAATCAAATTCTTTATGGATGGAGATACTAAATATCCTACTATTTGCGGTACCGGCGCGGAAGATTATTTCTGTGGATCTTACAACTTTGACCGCGAAGGACAGTATAAAGAATTTTGTACGCCTTATGCAGGATTGCATCAGGTTATTCGTCCCGATGGAACTTATCGTTCCCAGCAACGCTTCGGTATGTATAGATGGCATATAACAGATCCTGTACGTTTCGAAAAAGATCTCAAAATAACGATTCAAGATTTGGGCTGGAGAGCAGGCGGACGTTACCTGCCTCAAAAATCGGATATATCTTCAGTCGTTTTTTGGTATCAAAGCGAACCACATGCTAAATTTCCGAAATTGCCGGGTTGGCAGGATTTAGAGGTTAATTAATAATTTAGGTTACTTGTCTGAAGGGGGAAGATAAGGTTTACATCCCCCTTTAGATTCTGTCCGGGAATATATTTATAAGATACTTCTTGTCCCTCTTAAGATAATAAGTAAGAAAACGAAAACGTATAAGTCCTGAAGGCTTATTATAATCTACTCTTAATGTTTTTTGATACCTTATCATAAAGGTATATTCGTCATCCTTAATTTAACGAGACTGTATCTATGAAAAAAGTACACCATAGCCTGTTATGTATGGCTGTGATTGGGTTGGCATCTCTTATATGTTGTACCCAGAAAAGTAATAGGGAACGACTCCGGATCTATAATGAAAAATATACAGGGGATTATACAAACCGGATTGCCTTCCCTATAGGGGGAATGGGAACAGGGATGTTTTGTATCGAAGGAAGTGGTGCGATATCAAATATGTCGTTGCGGCATCGTCCAGAGGTTTTTCATGAACCTGCCATGTTTGCGGCCCTTCATATAAAAGATGTCAACAATACAACCAAAATCTTAGAAGGTCAGGTCCCTGACTGGAAAAAGTTTGGAATGCCGCTCTCTGCTTTAGGTGGAGGTGGGACATGGGGGCTACCCCGTTATAAGGAAAATACCTTTACTGCTCGTTTTCCATTTGCCGAAATAGAGTTGAAAGACGATCAAATGCCTGTGGATGTAAAAATAAACGCATGGAATCCATTTATCCCTACAGATGCTGATAACTCGAGCCTGTCGGTAGGGGGATTGGAATATGAATTCAAAAATACAGGCGATACTGTCATCGAAGCAATTTTTTCGTACAATACACGCAATTTTATGTATGTACACGGGAAAGGTACCTCTTGTATAAAATCACACGAAAATGGCTTTATTCTATACCAGTCCGGAGCCGGGGATGAACCTTTTCATCAGGGTGAGTTTGCTATATTTACTGATGATCCTGAAACTAAGGTAAATCATAACTGGTTCAGAGGAGGGTGGTTTGACCCGCTGACTATCTGTTGGAATAATGTCGTTACAGGAACAATAGAAAACAATCCACCCGAATTAGAGGGGGCTACCGGAGCGTCATTGTTTGTTCCCGTGAAACTAGAACCCGGAGAAGTTAAAACAGTGAAACTCTATATGGCTTGGTATGTACCTTACTCTAATCTGCGCATAGGCGGAGATCCTAAATCCGGATCGGACTATCCAAATATCCCTGAATGTACAGATAGTACAACAAAATGCTATCCTTATGATAATAAAGGGGATGGGAATTACCGTCCATGGTATAGTAATAAATTTGAGAACATAAAAGAAGTTTCTGCTTACTGGCTTAAAAACTATAATGATCTGAAATCAAAGACCAAACTATTTACAGAGGCTTTCTATAATAGTACGCTTCCTGCGGAAGTGATTGAAGCCGTTGCGGCTAATCTTACAATATTAAAATCCCCGACAGTCTTCCGCCAGTACGATGGACGTATGTGGAACTGGGAAGGGTGCGGAGATACCTGGGGATCGTGTCATGGTTCCTGTACACATGTTTGGAATTATGCGCAGGCAGTGCCCCATCTGTTTCCGGCAATGGAACGCACATTGCGGGAGACAGAATATTATGCAGGCCAAAATAAGGAAGGCCATCAGGTATTCCGGAACAATTTGCCTATACGTCCTGTTATTCACGATTTCCATTCGGCAGCGGACGGACAGCTCGGCGGTATCATGAAGGTCTATCGCGAATGGCGTATATCGGGCGATAATAATTGGCTCAAAGAAATATATCCATTCGTAAAAGCAAGTATGGACTACTGTATCAGGACATGGGACCCGCGTGAAGTAGGGGCGATAGAAGAGCCTCATCATAATACCTACGATATTGAATTCTGGGGAGCTGATGGTATGATTACAAGTTTCTATACCGGGGCATTACAGGGGATATGTTTGATGGGGGAATATTTGGGAGAAGATATTTCACGTTACGAAGCGCTGATGGACAAGAGTAAAGTATATATGGAAACAAAGCTTTTCGATGGTGAATATTTTATTCAGAATATACAATGGAAAGGTTTGAATGCGGACGATCCGACTAAAGTACAGGCATTTAATTCGGGCTATTCGGATGAAGCCCTTAAAATATTGGAGGCAGAAGGTCCTAAATATCAATACGGCAAGGGCTGTTTGTCAGATGGTATATTAGGTTCGTGGATGTCAATTGTATGCGGAATGCCTGAGATAATAGATAAAACGAAAGTTACGAGTCACTTGAATGCCGTGCATAAATATAACCTGAAACATGATTTACGCGAACACGCGAACCCTCAACGCCCAACGTTTGCAATGGGTAATGAAGGTGGCTTGCTTCTCTGCTCCTGGCCGAAAGGAGGTAAACCTAAACTCCCGTTTGTATATAGTGATGAGGTGTGGACAGGTATTGAATATCAGGTTGCTGCACATCTGATGTTCGAGGGCGAAGTAGAGAAAGGTTTGGAAATAGTGCGTACATGCCGTGACCGTTATAATGGAAAAGTACGTAATCCTTTCAATGAGTATGAATGCGGAGCATGGTATGCCCGTGCAATGGCCAGCTATGCCCTTTTGGAGGGACTGACCGGTATCCGCTATGATGCAGTAGATAAGACAATTTATTTCGACTCCCGCATTGGGAATGATTTTGTGTCTTTCCTTTCAACCAATACCGGATTTGCAAATGCGGGATTGAAAAATGGAAAGCCGTTTCTGGAGGTTAAATACGGAGAAATCGATATTCAGGAGTGCCTGGTTTCGGGAAAACATCACCAAATAGATATAAAAAAATAATAATATGATTAAAATCAGTCAATTTATAGCCCTGATCTTGGCTTTAGGCCTATTGTTCAGTTGTGCTAATTCTAACAAGAAGGGAAAAGAAACCGCTATGGAAAATTATGAAAAAGGAACATTCGGATACGATCTGAATTATCTGTCTGAAAAAGACAGCTTGATAATACTGAAAGGGGATAATGAAGCTCAGGTAATCGTCTCTCCCAAATATCAGGCAAAAGTATTCACCAGTACTGTTGATGGGGCAAGTGGCAGGAGTATGGGGTTTATTGGTTATAAAGCTTTCGAACTGGCTGTTCCTGATGAACATATGAATGGCTATGGAGGCGAAAATCGTTTTTGGCTTGGGCCTGAAGGTGGAAAATACTCTGTCTATTTCGAAAAGGGAAAGGAGCAGGTCTATGATAACTGGCATACACCTAAGCCTATTGATATAGAACCATGGGAATTGATTTCGGCAACTGGCCAACAGGTTGTTATGAAAAAAGAGATGGAGGTAAAGAACTTTCTTGGGACGCAATTTAAGTTGAATGTAGACCGTACTGTCGAATTATTAGATGGAGAGCAAATAAAGTCCCTGCTAGGTATCCGGTTAGCTGATGAAGTGAAATATGTTGCATATAGTACCCGTAATATTATTACCAATAAAAATGATTTTGAATGGACTAAAGCTACGGGTACGATTTCTACATGGATATTGGATATGTTTATCCCGGCACCAAAAGCTGTAACTATTATTCCATTTAATAAGGGTGATGAAAAAACGATGGGTAAAATCGTGACCAGTGATTATTTCGGCGAAATTCCTGCTGACAGATTAGCTGTAAAAGAAGAGACCATCTACCTGAAGACAGATGGTGCCCAGCGGGGGAAATTAGGTTTGAATTCATTCAGGACAAAAGGTATTGCCGGAAATTATGATCCTGGACTGAATAGATTAACTATCACTACTTTCGATGTGGAAAAAGGAGCTACTTATCTTAATCAGGAATGGAATCCTTCGAAAGATCCGCTTGTCGGCGATGCTATGAATGCATACAACGACGGACCTCTTGAAGATGGTAGTATAATGGGGCCTTTCCTGGAAGTGGAGAGTTGCTCCCCGGCCGCTTTCCTCAAACCAAATGAGTCCCAGGCTCATAATCATAATGTATTCCATTTTGTGGGAGAACCTGCTCATTTGACAAAAATAACGGAAAAACTGCTTGGAGTTTCTATAGATGATATTACCAATGCATTTTAAATGAAATAATTATAAAAGGGGCACAATATATCAGATATGAATAAACGGATATATCATTTGTTAGTAATTAGTTTTCTGCCTCTCTTTTCAAGTCTTCTTTTTCCGGTTAGGGTATTAGGTGAAGAGTTGTTAGAGATAAGAAAACTACCAAAAGAATTTCAGACTGTAATTCACAGTATCGAGTTTAATCGTTTAGGTTCAATTAATCCTCAGCAGGAAATAAAGAACCTAGACAACGGTTTGGTTCATGTCAGGCTTATATTTGATTTGCCTGCCGAAATAAAACAAGATGACTGGCAGCTAACGATACAGCCTGCGTTTATCCCTGACTTTAATTGGGCCCCTCATATTACTCCCGGAGAGAAGAACATTATCGATCAACATGTTTTTCGTAGTCCTGCTATGATCGTGACTGATAATAATCAGGGATTAGCTGTAATACCGGATATCAATATTATGAAAAATGGCACTCCTACACGATGGTATATGGATATGATCGCTTCGGAAAATAAGCTTGTATTAGGTATGAGTGAAACACTTGTATCAGGACATGTTATCTATGAGCGCAAAGAAGGAGCAGTATATCCTAAAGGAAGGGTTGAATTCGGCTTTTATCTGATGAAATATGCGGATAAAGAAGATCTGGAAAATCCTTTTCGCAGACCGTTAAAGTTCTTCTGGAAAAATTGGGGAAAGAAACTGTATGAAGAAGGAAATCCGATAAAAGGAGATTTGGAACCTTATGTCGATTATACTTACAACTGGGCGTTCAATACATGGAAAGATGCCGTTTGGCAAGAATTTATGTTAGGTGATAAGAAAGTGGGTGCTCCGGTGTTTATCGTAAATACAACTCAAAGTCCTAATTACCCCGGCAGAGTAAATGAGAGGGAGTTTCGGTCGATATGGAATCAGGCATGGTTTAGTTCTTTGCGTTCGGCAAGTGGATTGTATCGTTATGCCCGTCGCAAAGGCGATAAGGAACTATTGAATAAGGCGCTACTCTCAAAAGAATTAGCTTTGGCCACTCCCATGAAAGAAGGTTTTTTCTATGGGCTGATCGGTACGGAGATGGAAACGGTAGAAACTGAAGGGAAGCAATATAACCGTTCGAAAGGCTGGGATACTTATTATTGGGGAAACTCCAATAGAAATCCATATACCTGGGATGCACGGAAATCTCCTTTCCATATTCTGGATATGAGTTGGACTGCTACCCTGATGCTGCGTTGGTATGAAGAATTAGAGAAAGATGAACGGTTACTGGAATATACCCGGAAATACGCGGACGCCTTATTACAAAAGCAGGATGCAAAAGGGTTCTTCCCGGGATGGCTCGACATGGAAACTCTGGAACCGATGGAATATCTTAACGATTCGCCGGAGACATCAATGAGCGTTACTTTCTTGCTCAAGCTGTATGAGTTAACTAAAATTGAAAAATACCATTCATCTGCATTAAGAGCATTAGATGCCGTATGTAAGGAGATTGTGCCTGTCGGACGGTGGGAGGATTTTGAAACTTACTGGTCATGTTGCCGTTTGGGAACACCGGAATGGGTAGGGAAGAAAGTAGAGAGGAACAATATGTACAAGCAATGTAATTTTTCTATCTTTTGGACAGCGGAAGCTCTTCTCGAAAGCTATAGAATAACTAAGAATAAGGAATATCTCAAACTTGGTCAGCGCACACTTGATGAGATGCTTATGACACAAACCGTATGGCAGCCTCCCTATATTTATGTAAATGCAGTGGGTGGATTTGGTGTAATGAATGCAGACGGAGAATGGAATGACTCTCGTCAAAGCCTTTTTGCCGAAACGATTCTTCAATATGGAAAACTGCTGAATAAAAAAGAATACAATGAGCGGGGTTTATCTGCGATCCGGGCTTCATTCTCAATGATGTATTGTCCTGAAAATCCTTTAGCCAAAGAGCAATGGGAAAGAGTCTGGCCATTCTTCAATGAAAAAGACTATGGCTTTACGATGGAAAACTACGGGCACGACGGCCGGACAAGTAAGGACGGGATAGGTATAGGTGAATTCACTATTTATGATTGGGGTAATGGGGCTGCTGCTGAGGCATATAATCGCATCCGTGATAAATTTGGCATTGAGATATTCAGATAATATATACTAAATATGAAAAAATTAATTTTTATTATTTTCGGATTTTTACTTGTTTTTCCTGCATACTCACAAAAGAAGAAAAATGCGGGTGACATTACCTTGGTCAGCGAATTGGAGCAATTATACAATTTTGCATTATTACCTCAATACCGGACCGGGATAATGGAACAAGAATCAAGTTATGACCGTACGGGAAACAATGATGACGGTTTTTCGGGGAAATATTCCTATCTACGCAAGGAAAATGGGAAATTGGTATTGGCCGATTACAAAGGACCTGGCGTTATTAATCGTATTTGGACGCCCACACCGACTACAGATACAATACAATTCTATATTGATGGCGAAAAAACTCCACGTATCAGTATTCCTTTTATAGACTTGTTTTCAGGAAGGATTTTTCCTTTTGTTAATCCGGTTTGCGGAAATGAAATAGGAGGATACTATTGTTATGTACCTATTCAATTTGCAAAATCATGTAAAATAGTATTTTGTGGTGAGAAGATCATGTTTCATCAGATACAATACCGTCCTTATCCGGAGAATGTGCAAACAGAGTCTTTCAGTATGATATGGAATACAAAGCAAAAAGAGGCTCTGAACACGGCTTGTAATTTTTGGCTCCATCAAGTTAAACCTTTAACTAGCTTGAATAAGGCTGAACAGCTGGTAGAAACAAAAGAATTTTTTATTGCTCCGGGAGAAGCTGTTCCTTTTTTCTCAGCCAATGAAGGAGGACGTATATCCGGCATTGAGTTGGATTTTGGCCCGGCTCTGGAAGGTAAATATAAAGATATTATGTTGAAAGCGCAGTGGGATGATGATGAGTCTCCTGCTATTTACAGTCCCGCCGCCGATTTCTTTGGCTACGCATATGGAAAACCGGCCATGCAAAGTCTTTTACTGGGCTCTTTTCAGACAATCAACTATTCATATATCCCTATGCCGTATAGTAAAAAAGCGAGGCTGAGCCTTGTATATGAAAAAAGGCAGGATATAAACCAATCGAAGGTAGAAGTAAAAGCCAGGGTATTTTATACAAAAGAAGCACAGAACCCCGAAAAAGAAGGCCGTCTATATAGTATCTGGCGCCGGGAAATTAATCCAAAGGAATTCGAACCCTATTTATTTGCAGACATCAAGGATCGGGGGCATTATATAGGGATCATACATATTGCTCAAGCTTTACGCCCGGGTATGACTCTGTTTTTCGAAGGAGATGATTCTACTGTAGTCGATAATAAATTGAGGATGCATGGTACAGGGTCGGAAGATTACTACAATGGAGGATGGTATGCCTTGCTCGATAGATGGGATAGAGGGGTGAGTTTGCCTATACATGGATCTCTCGATTATTCCTTACCGATGGCACGCACCGGAGGATATCGTTTTTTTATGACGGATAAAGTTACATTCGATAAGAACCTTCTGGTTACGATCGAACATGGACCTGAGCAAAACAGATTTCCTGTCGATTATACATCTCTGGCATTCTATTACGGATCAAAACCTGCTGAATGTGGTGTGTTTCCGACCGAAGAACTGCGTACGGTCTATGAGCCTTCTACACATATCTTTTATCCACAGTTAATGAACCTGTCGATCGGTCATGGACTGAAAGTTGAAAACAAAGATCGTTTGATCGCGGATACTGAAAATGAGGGAATGGTGCGCATTATGCTGGATGAAGTACCAGAGGGTGTCTATAAAATTAAGCTGACCTATTATAAAACTCCCGATGGAGGAGCTTTTGAAGTCTGGAACAGGCAAAAGCAAATAAAATCGTGGGAAGATGTATACAGCAAGACTGAAGAAAAAATGGAGGATGCAGAGTTAGGGATATTTACTCTTACCAGACATACAAATTCTATTTCAATTAAAGTGAAAAAAACAGAGAAGGGATCAAAATTTCACTTCGATATACTGACACTTGAGAAACAATAAAGAAAAAGTAATATTAAAAAAGTAAAAAATGAAAAAAACGAACTATCCAAAAATTGGGATTCGCCCTGTTATTGACGGGCGCAGGAGAGGTATCCGTGAGTCTTTAGAAGATACAGTGATGAATATGGCAAAAAGGGTTGCTGAATTTTATAGCACAAATCTTCGCTATCCGGATGGATCACCTGTGCAATGCGTCATCGCGGATACATGTATTGGCGGTGTTAAAGAAGCGGCTGACTGTGCAGAGAAGTTTGAAAGGGAAAATGTTGGAGTTTCTCTCTCCGTAACAGCATGCTGGTGTTATGGATCAGAAACAATAGATATGAATCCTCTGATACCAAAAGCAATATGGGGCTTTAACGGCACTGAGCGTCCGGGTGCCGTATATCTGGCTGCTGCTCTTGCCGCACATACGCAAAAAGGCCTCCCTACTTTCGGAATTTACGGACGCGATGTTCAGGATATGGGTGATCCTGTGATACCTGAAGATGTTCAGGAAAAATTGTTACGTTTTGCTAAAGCAGGCCTTGCAGTAGCCATCATGCGGGGGAAATCTTATTTGGCTATCGGATCTGTCTCGATGGGGATAGGTGGATCTATCGTAAACCCTGATTTTCTTCAGGAATATCTGGGTATGCGTACCGAATATGTAGATTGTTCCGAAGTGCTTCGGAGGATTCAGCAGGAGATATATGATAAGGATGAATTTGAAAAAGCACTGGCTTGGACCAAGAAAAACTGTGTTGTGAATGAATTACCGGATCATAATCCTGAAACAATCCGGCGCTCGCGTGAGCAGAAAGACCAAGACTGGGAATTTGTAGTGAAAATGACTTTAATCATGCGCGATCTGATGATAGGCAATGATAAGTTATGGGATATGGGATTTGGAGAAGAAGCAATGGGGCACAACGCTATTGCCGGAGGATTCCAGGGACAGCGCCAGTGGACAGATTTTCTTCCGAACGGCGATTTTTCTGAAGCAATTCTTAATACATCTTTTGACTGGAATGGCATACGTGAGCCTTTTACATTTGCGACAGAGGATGATCATCTGAATGGGATATCAATGTTATTTGGTAAATTATTAACAAATACGGCTCAGATATTTGCAGATGTAAGAACATATTGGAGTCCTGCAGCTTTGGAAAGGGTTACAGGCTGGAAACCGGACGGCCTGTTGGAGAATGGGGCTATCCACCTGATCAATTCCGGAGCATGTACTTTGGATGCTACAGGAGAGCAAACCAAATATGGTAAACCTGTAATGAAACCTTTCTGGGAAATAGACGAAGAGGAAGTAAATGCTATGCTTAAAGCGACAAAGTGGGGGCCTTCTTCCTTAGAATATTTCCGTGGAGGTGGTTATTCTTCCAAGCTTTTGTCAAAAGCCGGAATGCCTGTTACAATGTGCCGCATTAATCTGGTGAAAGGGCAAGGGCCTGTTATTCAGATAGCAGAAGGATGGACAGCTACATTCCCGGAAGAAATATTTAATATAATTGATCAGCGTACAGATAAAACCTGGCCGTCTACATTTTTTGTGCCCAGACTTAACGGACAAGGCCATTTTAAAGATGTGTACTCTGTTATGAATTATTGGGGAGCCAATCATGGAGCTATCAGTTACGGGCATATCGGAGCAGATCTGATTTCGCTTGCTTCCATGTGTTCTATCCCTGTCTGTATGCATAATGTGGATGAGGATAAGATATTCCGTCCATCGGCATGGAGTGCCTTTGGTTCTGATACTGAAGGTTCTGATTATAGGGCATGTAATACATATGGCCCGATCTATAAATAGAAGGTCGATATAAAAACAGGAGGAGTTTTCTCCTAAGCTCTTCCTGTTTATAATCTTTAAAATCAATAATAAGATTTTTTACACTGTTTCACCTTAAACTAAAAATTATGAAAAAGGAACTGCTATGTAATCTCAGAATTATATTGTTTCTAAAACTATGGAAAAACATATATCGAAAGTCACTTATTCTAATGCTAATGATTTTCACATCAGTTGGCCTGTTTGCGATAAACGGTACTGATGAGGCATACCAAAAAAGAATAGTTACAGGTACGGTATTTGAACTTGAAACCGGAGAGACTCTGCCCGGGGTGAGTGTCTTTATTAAGGACACTCAAAAAGGTACGATGACTGATGCTAATGGAAAGTACACATTGGAAGCAGATTCAGAAAGTGCTATTCTTGTCTTTAACTTTATTGGAAAAAAAACGATTGAAGTCGTAGTCGGGAATCAGAGCACGATTAATGTAAATATGGAGAACGATGCTACCATGTTGCAAGAGGTGATTTATACCGGTTATATGACTCAGAAGAAGGCTGATTTGACGGGATCACTATCTATTGCCAATGCTGCTGATTTAGCAAAAAATCCGTCAGCGAATGCAATGAAGTCTCTTCAGGGAAAACTTTCAGGAGTATATATTACTACTAACGGAGGTGATCCGGCAGAAGGAGTTAATATACAAATCAGGGGACTTTCATCTTTATCGGGAGGAATTAAGCCTTTGATAGTATTAGATGGGATGCCAACTGAAAACCTGAATCTTCGTGATATAAACTCAGGAGATATTGAGTCTATCCAAGTCTTGAAGGATGCGGCTTCTGCAAGTATATACGGAGCCAGGGCTTCAGGAGGAGTAGTATTGGTTCAGACTAAGAAAGGAGTAGCTGGCACAACCAAAGTCGAATATAACGGGAGTGTTTCTTTCAATACCGTATTGAATAAGCCGAAACTGATGAATGCGGAACAATACGGGATTGCGACTTTCAGGGCGCAGGCATATGACGAAGAGATATATGGGATGGCTATGTCATTACCATCTACCTACGATTTCATATGGCATAGAGATGCTAACGGAAGAGCTATACTGGATGCGGCGCGACCGGCTGAATGGCTTAATGCCGACAAAACGGTAAGAGGTTCTGATACAAACTGGATGGATGAGGTTCTCAGGACAGCAATAATGACTAATCATCAATTAACTGTTTCCAGTGGATCGGATAAATCGAAAAGTTTATTTTCGCTTGGCTATTACGACAATCAGGGAACACAAATTCATACATATTTCAGACAGTATTCAATACGGGTCAATACGGAGTATAATCTGATAAATAACCGGTTGAAGATAGGGGAAAATCTTGCTGTGTCCTATTTGCAGTACAGGGATGGGAATGAAACGCGTTGGGCTATGATTATGCCTCCGGCGGTTCCCGTTTATGACGTCAATGGAGGATGGGCAGGAGCTGCTGGTTTTGATGACTTTACAAACCCTGTGCGTGTATTGACAAACAATAAAGACAATACTAACAACTATGTAAAAGTAATAGGTAATGTTTTTCTGGACCTTGATATCTGGAAGGGGATATCTGCCCGCACACAGTTTGGTGTAGATTACGGGAATGCATATAACAGGACTCTGGATCGTGCCTGGTCCGAAAACGGAGGACGGAATAGTGACGGCGAAAACTATGTAGGAAATAGCCAGTCTCATCCTCTTAGCTATGTTTGGACTAACACTATGTCTTATAATATGAATAAAGGGAAACATAGTCTTGATGCCGTACTTGGATTGGAACTGACAAGGTTTGTACAAGAAGGGTTCTCAGCAAGAAGAGAAGGTGTCTATCTTGAAGACCGTGACTTCGCTCACTTAGGGATAACTACTGGATCAAAATATTCTCTTGGAAGTTCTGCCGATGAGTATACATATTTCTCCGTATTTGGAAAAGCCAATTACGTTTATGATACAAAGTATTTGTTTTCAGCCACGTTGCGTCGGGATGGATCTTCTCTTTTCGGTGCAAATAATCGTTATGCGACGTTCCCTGCATTCTCGGCAGGATGGCGGATTAATAACGAACCTTTCATGGCGGACTTTAACTTTATATCTGACCTCAAGTTGCGTGCCAGCTGGGGAGCAAACGGCAGTGTACAAGGTTTACCCAGAGGTTATACATCTACTCCGTTCACAACCGATTATTTCGGGACATCTTATCCTATAGAAGGAAATGAGACCGGGCCTTTATATTCGGGTTATAGGAGAACATGGTTGGGTAATCCGGATCTCAAATGGGAAACAACAACACAGACCGATCTTGCTGTAGATTTCGGATTCCTTAATCAACGGATAAACGGCTCGTTAGGATATTATTATAAGAAGACATCAGATATATTGGTTCAAACACCTTACATTGCAGCGATGGGTGAAGGTGGCGAACCTTGGATTAATGGTGCTGATATGAATAATAAAGGGATAGAATTTTCCATTAGTTATAGTAACGATCCTAAATCAGCCTTTCAGTACACTATCTCGGCCAATATAGGAACCTATAAAACCAAAATAATAGATCTTCCCGAAAACGTAATTAATAAATATCCGGGCGATGGGGTACTTGACCTTGTTACCGGAAGAACTCCTAATATACTTTATGGCTTAGTTGCTGATGGCATATTTAAGACACAGGAGGAAGTTGATAACCATGCCGAACAGAAAGGAAAGGCTGTCGGCCGTATTCGCTACAAAGATCTCGATGGAAATGGAGTGGTAGACGAAGTATATGACAGAACATATATCGGAGTTACAGATCCAGATTTCTTCGGAGGGATCACATTTGACCTTAAATACCGCAATTTTGATATGAATATATTCTTCCAGGGTGTTTATGGCAATAAAGTAAATAATATCTGGAAACAAGAATCCGACTTATGGAATATAACTGTACCGGCTCATAAAAATCATCCGGAGAGAATATTAGGTGCCTGGTCATTCGATAATCCTAATTCAGATATTCCAGCTATATCTAATTCGACACAAAATGCAGAACATCGTTTCTCCAGCTATTTTGTAGAAGATGGGTCTTATCTCAAACTGAGGAATATAGAATTAGGGTATACACTTCCAAAGAAAATATCAGGTAAGATGTTGATGCAGAACCTAAGAATCTATACTTCGGCACGAAACGTCTTAACTCTGAAGAAAAGCTGGGGTAAAGATAAATACACAAGTTTCGATCCGGAGATGCCCGGTTACGGTTATTTGACTCCATTCTCATTAACATTTGGACTTAATGTTACATTCTAAATCTTAGTATCTATGAAAAAGTTTAAATTAATAATATTCGTTTTAGCTTTCTTTTTCGCAGCAAATAGTTGTTCCGATTTTTTAGATGTGGCTCCCAAACAAGTATTGGATGAATCGTTGCTTACGAAACCTGAAGATATGGAAGGCTTTGTAACTGCAGCATATGCAAGAATGACAGATATACCGTCCTGGGATTCACCTTTTGCACCCTGGTGGTCAGGTTCATTACGTTCCGACGATTCTTATAAAGGTGGAGGAGGTACATGGGATGGAGATGGCTGGCATTTTATGGAAACCTTTGTGGGCGTAACTCCAAATGGATGGCCTCTCGATTACCCATGGTATGTATCATATCAGGTAATACAGAGATGTAATACCGCTTTGCAAAGACTGGAGACAATCACTGAAGATGAATTTCCCGCCAGGAACGCCAGAATGGGAGAAATGAAGTTTATTCGGACTTTTACGCTTTATCGTATTAAGCTGTTCTGGAAATATGTGCCTTATATTGACGAGAAGGTTGTTGGGACTTCCTCTGCTTTTGAATCAGTACCGAACAGGGAAAAAGATATGCCAAACGATCTGTACTTATGGGAAAAACTGTTGAACGATTTTAAAGACGCGGAAAACCTTCTGCCCGAAAGCCAGGTGGATAAAGGGCGCATAACGAAGAATGCAGCAACGGCAATGATTGCCCGGGTACTGCTTTCTATGGCCTATGAGCAGGATGAAAGACACCGTGTAACAACCATCAATAAAGACAGATTAACAGAAGCCCTGGTATATCTCAATAAGTTGACGGAGCAGGAAGGTAAAGCTGTTGGGTTATGCGATGATTTTGGAGATAATTTTGATATTGCTTTTGATAATAATACGAAAGAATCTATATGGGAAATACAATATTCGATCGATGACGGTAGCTCTACAGGAGGGAAAATAAACAGAAGTGAAGGATTGAATCATCCATGGCAATGGGCCGGATTTCAATGCTGTGGTTTTCACCATGTGAGTTACACAATGGGAAATGCTTTCAAAACCGGAACAGACGGATTGCCGATGTTTGATACTTACAATGTCGGTAGCTATGCTGATGGGGATAACGAATTTTTCGGTAAAAATACATTCGATCCCCGTTTTAGTCATACTGCCGCCGTTCCGGGACAACCCTATAAATATGATCCTTTTCTGATCTTCGAACAAAAAGCAATTCGTAATCCGGCTGAATATGGATATCTGAAATCAATAAAGGAACTGGTCCATCCTAATTGTAATTGTTTGCTATATGATGGCTGGCAGTTCAATTCGATGAATAAAAGGATGATTCGTTACGATGAAGTATTACTATGGAAAGCCGAGGCGCTCATACAGTTGGATAGATGGGATGAAGCCTTGCCGTTAATCAACAAAATTCGGGAGCGGGCGGCAAAAAGTACTATCCGTTTGAGGAAAGCGGATGGATCGCCAATCTTGAATTACAAATGTGAAACATATAAGCCCGGAATCAATTGCACCTGGACTAAAGATTTTGCTATGAAAGCATTACAATGGGAAAACCGTTTGGAAATGGCTTGCGAAGGACGCCGGTTCTTCGATTTGCAGCGGTGGGGTATTTTGGAAAAAACGATGAATGATTATTTCGCTGTTGAGAAAAATAGATTTTCCTGGATGGATAATGCGCGCTTTACAGCGGGTAGAGATGAGTATTTCCCAATTCCGTTACCTCAAATGAAATGGGCAAAAGGTAATTATACACAGAATCCGGGGTATTAATATTGAAAATAAAGATATGATTATGAAAAATATAGCTAGAATGCTGATCATAGCGCTTACTATTATGTCATTTACAAGCTGTTATGATAGAGATGTTATTGATTATAAAGAATTCGGTCATTCTTTACCTGAGATTGAAAATTTGAGTTATACAAAACATGATAATCTAGTCAAATTATCATGGCAGATTCCTGCAAATATATCGGATGATTTCAGACGGCCGTTGGAAGTCAGTATACAGGTAGTAGAGAATAATATTTACAGAGAAATAGTTATAGTCGAAAATGAAGGAACATCTCGCGATATAACAATCGATACAAGTAAGAAATATCGGTTTGTTGTGAAACTTCTGGGTTATCTGACCAACGAAGCAAAAGAAGAGGGTAAAACAGACAGGGTTTATTCGGAAGGGCAGGTTATTCATATTGAATGAATGAGTGTATAGGAATACCTGAAGATTCAGATGATTTTATCGGGTATTGGTCTTTTTCCGTGTAGGTCTTGCATATGGTGGATAAATTGTAATTTGATAACTGAAAAGCAAAATCTAAGGAACGAATTTACCGATACCCGGTACGATAAACAAGAATGATCTTATTAAAAAATTATATATAGATACTTATGCTAAAATTATGATTGTTATGAGACACATGAAACGAAGAAGAAATGGAAAGTATTTCCTGTTAATGATGTGTTGTTTCCTAAACCTTGTTTTTGCTTTTGCTCAGTCCGGCAGGGTAATAACAGGACGTGTGAGCGATTCTAAAGGAGAGTTATTGGCCGGAGTAGTAGTTACAGAAGTTGGCACTACAAATGGAGTGATCACAGATGAAAATGGAACTTATTCCATTGGTACAAAATCAAACAGTGCTGTACTGAGATTTACATGTATTGGTTTTAAAGAGAAAGTAGAAGAAATAGGGAACAGAAAGGTTATTGATGTTGCCTTAGATGAAGATGTCGCTTTTTTGGATGAAGTAGTGGTTGTCGGATTCGGTTCTCAGAAGAAAGCGTCAGTTGTTGGAGCTATTAGTACTGTTGAGCCTCAATCATTACTTACAGCCCCAGTTCGTTCGGTCAGCAATAATCTTGCAGGGAAGTTAGCCGGGGTAATTGCCGTACAACGAAGTGGCAATCCGTGGTTTAATGATTCTGATTTTTGGATTAGAGGTATGAGTTCTTTTGGAAATTCTAAGCCTTTAGTGTTGATAGACGGAATAGAGCGCTCCTTACACGATATGGACCCGAATGAAATCGAATCATTTTCTGTGTTAAAAGATGCTGCTGCCAGTGCCGTATATGGCGTTAGGGGGGCTAATGGCGTGATAATGATTACAACAAAACGGGGTAAAATAGGGGCCCCGAAAGTAAGCGCGCGCGTAGAGCAGGCATATACTAAGCCAACGAAACTGCCTAAGTATATTGGTTCTGTGAAGTATCTGGAATTGATGAACGACGTCTATCTGGACGCATATCCTAATCAGTCTCCGCTCTTCAACAACGCAACAATCGAAAATTACAGAAATCAAACCGATCCCGAACTGTATCCTGATATCAACTGGTGGGATGTTGTAGCAAAGGACTTTGCAAGTAGTACTACTGCTAATTTAGATATAAACGGAGGTAGTGACATATTACGTTATGCTCTAACGTTAGGGCTCTATAATGAGAGCGGAATTATAGAAAGAGATAAAAATCAGGCATGGGATTCTTCTCTGAAGGTCAGGCGTTATAATGTCCGTTCAAATGTAGATGTTAACCTGACTAAAACTACGCTGTTTCGTTTCAATCTGGGAGGACATCTGATCGCCCGTAACTCTCCTCCGGGATGGAATGAAACAGATGTGGGTATTTTCTATCAGGCTTCGAGGATTCCTCCATATGTTCATCCTCCCGTTTATTCAACAGGAGAAATACCTCGGGTATATGCAAGGGAAAATCCGTGGGCCTGGGCTACACAACGGGGGTATGAAACATTGAACCGCCATAAAATTGAATCTTTGGCATCCGTTGAGCAAGATCTGAAATTTATCACTCCCGGGTTAAGTGCAAAATTGAGTTTTTCTTTCGACAGATATTCGGGTTCCTATAAGGTTAGGGGAAAAAATCCTGATTATTATACACCTGCCACTGAAAGAGATGCTAATGGAAATTTAGCGTTGTCTATATATACTTATGGTCAACAATTTCTAGGTTATGATGTCGGTTCCGAATGGGGTGAACAAAGTATTTATCTTGAAGGGGCAATCAACTATGAGAGAACCTTTGATAAAAAGCATGCTGTAAATTCTATGCTTTTATATAATCAGAGGGAGCTCGAAAGAGGAACTGAATATTGGGACCGTTTGCCTTACCGTACTCAGGGTTTTGCCGGAAGATTCTCCTATACTTATAATACCCGCTATGTTGCGGAGTTCAACTTTGGGTACAATGGTTCGGAAAATTTTGCCAAAGGTAATCGCTTCGGATTTTTTCCATCGGTTTCTTTAGGGTGGATCATTTCTCAGGAGAGTTTTATGGAAGGCCTGGCAAACACTATTTCCAATCTGAAACTTAGAGGGTCCTGGGGTGAAGTAGGTAATAGTATACTTGGCGTAAATATCTGGGATAACAGGTTTGCGTATCTTTCAACAATCAATGAAAGTTACGGATGGTATACTTTTGGCACAGATAGTAATTTCCATCGTGTCGGAAAAGCAGAAGGGAATGCAGAAAATACTGCATTAACATGGGAAACATCGACCAAGACAAACTTAGGCTTGGAGGTGGGTTTATGGGGCAATTCGGTAAACCTGACCGCGGATGTTTTCATGGATAAGCGCAGGGATATTTTTATGCAAAGGCGGACAGTTCCGGGTTCGGCCGGATTTATGCAAACTCCTTATGCCAATTTTGGTAAAGTAGAAAATAAAGGGTTTGAACTGTCTCTGAATGCAAATAAAAAATTGTCTGACGACTGGCATATTTCGGCAATGGCAAATTACACTTTTGCCAGAAACAAAATTATTGAGAAAGATGAACCTGCTGCTGTAATAGGAACTAACAGGGCTGAAACGGGACATCCTATCAACCAGATATTCGGACTTGTATCAGAAGGGCTTTTTACTGAAGATGATTTTGACACCAATGGCAATTTAAAGCAGGAGATACCTGCTCATACGTTCGGTACAGTCCGTCCGGGTGATATCAAGTATAAAGATTTGAACGGGGATAATTCGATCGATGCAAGAGACCGGACAGCTATTGGCGGAACCTTTAATCCGGAAATTGTATACGGATTTGGTGCCAATATAAAATATAAGGCTATAGATTTTGGCTTTTTCTTCCAGGGTACAGCTAATACATATCAGATGCTTGGCGGAGAGAACTGGTTACCCGGAACCGCATTAGGAGCAACCGGGAATGTCTTCACTAATATCGATGATCGCTGGACAAAGGAAAATCCGAATCAGAATGTATTCTGGCCAAGATTGACTTATGGGGCGAATACTAATAATGAACAGGCATCTACCTGGTGGTTAAGAGATATGAGCTTCTTGCGGTTGAGGACTTTGGAGGTTGGTTATACATTGCCTCAGGTATGGACGAGATCGGCCGGAATAGAAAACCTGCGTCTCTTTGCAAGGGCTTCGAATATCTTTACTTTCTCTAAATTTAAATTATGGGATCCGGAATTAGCCACGACGGATGGGCTTAAGTATCCTATGACTCAGTCCATATCATTTGGATTAAGTATTAATTTCCAATAAATAATGATGAATATGAAAGATATAAAATATTTAATACTGGCCCTTATTTCTTCATTACTAATAATTGGCACAACAGGATGCTCCGATTTTCTGGATAAGAAACCTGATGATTATCTGACGATGGAGATGATATTTTCTGATAAAATCAGAACTGAAGACTGGCTTGCAGGTGTGTATTCAGGGGTACCTAATCCGATGTGGGGGTATTTTAAAGAACAGGGATGGAACATAATGTCAGATGATATGACTATTCCATCAGAGTGGCAACCTTTTGGATGGAAAAATGTGTATGCATACACTGCCGGGGATTGGAATCCGGAATCGGCATGGAATCCCTATTATTGGGTTACTTTTCCTCAAAAAATACGGAGTGCATTGATATTTATAGAAAATGCGCGTCCCAATCAGGCGCAGGGTATGAGCGACGAATATGTTACTAGAATGAAATATGAAGCCCGCTTCCTGATTGCGTACTACTATGCGTTAATGCTGGAGATATATGGTCCGATCCCGTTCAAGCCCGGAGTTATAGAATCAGTGGATGCACCAGAGTCGGAACTGATGATCACTCAAACTCCATATGATGATATTGTGAGCTGGATAGATAATGAATTGGTAGAAGTGGCCAAACACCTGCCTGCAGTTTATTCTCAAGAAGCTGATTGGGGTAGAGCAACTTCCGCAATGTGTTATGCTGTGAGAGCGCGTATGCTTCTTTTTGCGGCAAGCCCTTTATTTAATGGGAATCCGGATCTTAAGGACTGGAAAAATAATGATGGGGTCAATTTATTCAAACCTACAGCGGAGATCGGTAAGTGGAGCCGTGCGGCAACAGCTCATAAAGAGTTGATCGATCTGGCACATGCAAACGGCTATCAGCTATATAAGGAATACAATAATGACAGTACAATAGATCCTTTCATGTCATATTATAATATGTCTTTGAAGAAATTTTCTGAAGGTAATAAAGAGATTATATTTGGAAGGACATGGGACCCGGGTAGAGATTATTATGAAGGTTTGGGTAGTTGGCAGGATCATCATCTGCCAAAAGGAATAAACGGAAATGCCGGGATGGGTGTTACCCAGGAACTGGTAGATGCTTTTTATATGGAAAACGGCACGAGTCCGATACTGGGATACGATGTAAATAATATGCCAATTATTAATCCCGCATCCGGATATTCCGAAAGCGGATTTTCTACGCTAGGGGAAGTAAGAAATACAAATTGGCCGGGAGCATCAGGGCCGGACAATGTACACGGACAGGTGACACTCCCAGGCACATTCAACATGTATTGTAAGAGAGAAGCACGTTTCTATGCATCGGTAATATACAATGAGGCGTGGCTAGGAGTAGATAACAGACGGGTTGAGTTTTATCAGAATGGAGGACGGGATACAGGAAACACCTTCGACGCTCCGCAAAATGGTTATAATGTAAGGAAGAGGATTAGTCTCGAAGTTTTCCCCAGGACTCCGACACATCCGTATCAGCCTGGTATTCTTTACCGTTTGGCAGAAGCATACTTGGGTTATGCCGAAGCTCTGAATGAATCCGACCCGGGTAATGCGGATATTTTAAAATACATCAATTATGTGAGGCAGAGAGCCGGAATCCCGGATGTAACATCGGGTTCTCAGGACGAGATCCGTAAGCTGATTCAACAAGAAAGGCGGGTGGAGTTTAACTGTGAAGGTATCCGCTTTCATGATGTACGTCGATGGAAAATTGCAGAAACTGAACTTAATCGTCCGTATTACGGGATGAACTTTAAAGGGTCTGCGAAAAGTGATGATATCAATAATCCTGATGCATTCTATAAACGTACTTTTTACAAAAATCGTAGATTTTACAAAAAAATGTATCTGTGGCCTGTGCCGCAAGCCCAGATTGATATTAATCCCAGGCTGATCCAGGCTCCGGGTTATTAATTCTCAAACAAGGAGAACCGGAATCGGTAGTTTCCGCTCCGGTTCTTCTTACTGATACAAATAATAGTGAATATAAAATATTATCTTATGAAATCTTTTAAATATATTTTCTATATTCTTTTAATAGTTTTGGGAATCAGTTCTTGCAAGAGTGGTGATGATATGCCTGAATTCCCAACAAAATATGCAAGAATTACCCAAAAAATTATAACAGTCAAGACCGAAATAGAAAACAAGGTAACGATATTTCCTGTTTTTGACAGCGAAGAAACAGCCAAAGGGAAATTTATATGGAGTGTCGACAAACCAGAACTTGTGCGGCTTGAGCCTCATACGGATAATTCCCTTACACTAGTAGGGCTTGTTCCGGGACAAACAACGCTCAAAATAGAATCGGAGGACGGGAAACTGAAATATTTTTCTACATTAAATGTACTTAAGGCTTTCCCATTCAAAAGTCCAATATTTATTGATTTTGGTGATATACTATCGGCAGCACCTTTTAATAACTTTAAGGTATCTGACATGAAATTAGATAAATTAAAAGATATGGAAGATGCAGTTTCTGATTATTCTATTTCTATTGACGGAGTTTTCGGAACATTTGACCGAAACTTTCCAAATACATTGGGTTTTCCGTCGGAGGTGTCGGATGACTTATTTTTTAATGACGGGAAGGATGTGGCTTCGAGCCGACTTGTACTTTCTTTGAATAAAAACCTGAAATATTCTTTTATTTTTTTTAGTACGATTAATGATATAAATACTCAAAATGAATATCGGGTTAAAGGTAAAGGTGAAGAAGTAGTGACATATTTGAATACGGCTTACAATACATCAAATGTTGCTGTTGTCAGGGATATAACTCCGGATGATAGTGAAAGAATTACTATAACCCTGTGTCCCGGGCCTGAGAATACTCACTGGGCTAAATTCTATTGTATCAATGCAATGATAATCTTACCGGAAAATTATGAACTTCCTTTCCCTCTGACTTTTGAATAACCATATGTTATAAACATTAAGTATCTTAGCCTGCCTTCCGTTCATAAAAGGCAGGCCGTCAGAACCCATTAGATAAATAGTTTATTATTATGAAAAAGAAATCATTAAAGCTAATTTTAATTTGTTTACTGTTTGCATCATTCTGTATTCCGGATTCAGAAGCTCAAAATCCCGTTCCGGGAACTATGTATGAGCTTTCTCAAATGAAAAACGGAATGCGAAACCGGCGCATTAGCAGTAATGATCCCGCAGGAGGAGTTCTGGATCATCTTTCAGATATACGTCCCGGGGAAAAACGTATAATTGCTGATATACCCGGTTCAGGTATTATAAACCATATATGGATAACAATGGCTCCCGAGCCTCATGTTTTGAACCGTAGCGATGTTATAATCCGTATGTACTGGGATGGCAATGCTTATCCTTCTGTTGAATCTCCTATCGGGCCGTTCTTTGGTCAGGGATGGAATGAACGGTACAATTATTCGGCACTGCCTATTACAGCAGGTCCTGCAAACGGTACATCAATGGTGTCATATTTCTCCATGCCTTTTGCTGAAGGTGCCAGGCTCGAAATTGAAAACCAGTCGGATGTAAATCTTGAGAAATTTTATTTTTATGTAGATTATTATGAAACTAAAAAATTACCAGCCGATCTGGGCCGTTTCCATGCGTGGTATAATCAGGAGTTGACAGAGGCTGCACCTGAAGGAGAAACAGAATGGGCTGTAATCGGGAAACAAGACAATAATACAACAGGCGACCGCAATTATGTATTTGCTGATATCAAAGGTAAAGGGCATTTTGTGGGGCTTAACTATTATGTCCATTGTCCTTCTCCAATCTGGTATGGTGAAGGTGACGACTTTTGGTTTATTGATGGCGAAGAAGAAGCTTCATTGCTGGGAACAGGTACGGAAGACCTTTTCAATACATCATGGTGTCCAAAAGAGGCCTATTCTCATCCATACTTCGGATATCCACGTGTGAACAATGATGTAGGCTGGTTGGGGCGTACACATATATATCGCTTCTTTATAGAAGATCCTGTTTTCTTCGAAAAAAGCCTGAAAGCAAGTATAGAACACGGACATGCAAATAATCTTACATTAGATTTGGCTACCGTCGCATACTGGTATCAGTCGGAAGCCAGCCCTCTGCCTCCTGCACCATCGAAAGAAGTGCGCAAATTGAAGCCATTCATTAACGTGCCGGATATGCATCGCTGGCGTCACGAATGGAGAAAAAACAGGGGGGGAGATTCTAGACTTTGGGGTAATGAAATGCCGGAACAATAATTGTAAATAAGCCATAATACCTCTTCCTAAAGTATGAGAGGGGGTATTATCTTCTTCCAGAAGAATCTATGGCAAAACGATGTTAATATGAAATTGTCAAACAAAATCAAGCATATATTTTTCCTGATAGGATTCTCTTCTTCCTTGATTTCGATGAGTAACGATGGGAAAATAGAATACGGATTCTCAAAAAATAAGAAACATTTAAAAATAAAAAAAGTAGAGCGGATTGCGCGTATAACGGGAACTGCCGTAAAAGGTGAGACCTTGTCCTCTCCTAATAATACTACCGGAATATACGATGTGGGAGGTACAGACCTCGGTATTGTTTGGGAAATGGATAAAGGGAAATATGGAATTTTTCTTGGCGATACTTTTGGTAAGGGTTTCATCCCCGGTCAGGACGATCCGGCAGACTTCGGCGATAATTGGCGGTGCAACGTCTTGGCTTTTTCGAATGACTGTAATCTTGATGATGGATTGACTATTAACTGCATGGTTACTGATGAAAATGGCAATGCCAGAGAACTTATTCCCGGAGGAAAGGATAAGTCGGGTAATGGAGACTGGACATCGATCCCGACAGCAGCTATCCGGGCAAATAATAAGGATTATGTGCACTATTTCAATATGAAAAACTGGACGGGATGGATAACCAATTATTCAGGCCTTTACAAATCGGAAGACGATGGAAAAACATGGGAAAAATGTGCAACAGTCCATTTTACTCCGGATAGTAATTTTGGACAAGCCGGATATTATAAGAAGGATGGCTATGTTTATATGATAGGAACGGAAACAGGCCGACACAGTAATCCCCGCCTGGCACGGTTCAACGAAAAAGATATAGAAAACCAATCCTTGTATGAATACTGGAACAAGGATCGCAATGAGTGGATCAGAGGTGATGAATCTCAAGCTACTAACCTGTTTGAAGATACAGTGGGTGAACTGTCTATTGTATATCATAACAAGTATAAATGTTGGATTATAACATATTTCTGCGCTGCCAGATATAATATATCTATACGTTATGCGGAAGAACTGACCGGCCGGTGGAGCGAACCTCAGATATTGGCGACTGGGAAAGAATACCCTCAGTTATATGGTTCGTATATACATCCGGCATCATTAGATGGTGATAATTTATATTTTCTGATGTCGATGTGGAGGCCATATAATGTGTTCCTGATGAGAGCGGAATTGGAATAATAATATATAATATGAGGACTCGATTATTTAAATATATAGTTAATATATGGGTGCTAGCCTTTTTTTCAGGATTTTACTCTTGTAGTAAAGATGAAGAGAATGAACCCTATATCCCTATTGACGAAATTACGGTCTCAATAGCGGAACTGGTACCCGATAAGGAAACAAAAGCAGTTTCCACGACACTTACTTTTAAAAATATAGGAGAGATAGATTATCTGCTGGTTACAAAAAGCGGAGGTGAAAGTTATTCTGCAAAAATAGAAAAATCGGAACTGTCAGCCTCTTATCTATTCAGGTATGTGGTAAAAAAAACAGATCCCGAATCCTTTCGGCTGTTATTGACTGCTTATTACAAGGACGGAAATAAATCGAAAGAAAAAGTTCTGACTATAGATAATCGTTGGGGATTTTTTATTCGTAAGGTTTCCCGTACGGCACGTGTAACAGGGAGCCCTATGTCTGGCGAACAATTCCCTAGCCCGAATAATACAGCGCAGAAATGGAATGTCGGAGGAACCGATCTGGGAATTATCTGGGAAATGAATCCGGGAAAATATGGGATTTTCTTCGGAGATACGTTCGGGCGCGACTTTTCGCCTAACTCTGCCGCTCCCGGTCCTAACGGTGGGAGTTGGCGCAGTAATGTTCTTGCCTTTTCGGATGATAATGATCTTGAAGATGGATTGACATTCAATAGTATGGCTGTAGATGCGTCGGGTAATGCCCGCGAAATTATATATGGAGGAAAAGATGCGTCGGGTAATGGAGACTGGACCTCTATTCCGGCAGCAGCTATCCGGGCAAATAATATAGATTATGTACATTATTTTAATATAAAAAACTGGACGGGATGGATTACAAATTATTCCGGTCTGTATAGATCTGTCGATAACGGTCAAACATGGGCGAAATGCGAAAATGTACGTTTTTCTTCCAATAGTAATTTTGGGCAGGGGGGATATTTTAAGAAGGATGGATATGTGTATATGATTGGGACTCAAACAGGACGCGACAGCAATGCGCGCCTGGCCCGGTTCAAAGAACAGCATATAGAGAATCAGGCTAATTATGAATTTTGGAATGGCTTAACCAAACAATGGCTCAAAGGTGATGAAGAGCAAGCTACGAACATATTTAATGACAAAGTGGGAGAACTATCATTTATATATAACCAGAAACATAATAGATGGATAATTGCCTATTTTAATGCCGATAGATATAACATAACCATGCGTACGGCAACAGAAATAACCGGACCTTGGAGTGAGCCTTATGAATTGGCCTCGGGAGTGGAATATGCGCAGTTGTACGGATCATATTTTCATCCGTTGTCGGCCGATGGCGACAGCCTGTATTTTCTGATGTCTATGTGGTTGCCATACAATGTATTCCTGATGAAAGCGGAATTGGCAGATATGGGCAGTTTCGACTGAAAGCCCGAAATATAAAAGAGCTTATTTATTAATAAAAGATATATGATGAATAGAAAATATGTAATAGGAGTGGACTTCGGAACAGATTCGTGCCGTACCGTGATAATTGATGTGGAGAATGGGGAGGAAATTTCTTCCTCCGTAAAATATTACCCGCGCTGGAAGAAAGGATTATACTGTGATCCGCAAGTAAACCAATACAGGCAACATCCCCAGGACTACATAGATACGCTCGAATCGGCAATAAAAGATTCTTTATCGAAGGTTGCAGGGGATATTGCAGGAGACATTATCGGTATTTCATTCGACATGACAGCAAGTACACCGGTGCTAGTAGATAAACAGGGTACTCCTTTAGCCCTGTTGGACGAATATGAGGATAATCCGAATGCTATGTTTGTCTTATGGAAAGATCATACGGCCATAAAAGAATCCATCGAAATTAATGAACTTGCGAAAGAATGGGTTGTAGACTTCACTGCCTATGAAGGGGGGATTTATTCCGCCGAATGGGTCTGGTCAAAAGTATTGCACGTGCTTCGTGTAGATGAAAAAGTCCGCGAAAAAGCCTACTCATGGATCGAGCATACCGATTGGATGCCGGCATTACTGACCGGTAATACAAAACCTGAGAGTGTTCTGCGTAGTCGTTGTGCTGCAGGTCATAAAGCGATGTGGCATGAACAATGGGATGGCCTTCCATCCGAAGAGTTTCTTACAGAACTTTCCCCATTATTGTCAGGATTCCGCTCTCACCTGTTTGAGAAAACATACCCTTCGGATACCTGTGCCGGGACTCTTACTGCCGAATGGGCTTCACGTCTGGGCCTGACAACAAAGGTTAAAGTTGGTATAGGGGCAATAGATTGTCATATGGGAGCAGTCGGTGCGGGTGTAACACCCGGAGCATTTGTCCGTGTTATGGGAACATCTACCTGCGACATAATGGTTGTGCCGTATGATGAGATGCGGAATAAGCTTATTCCCGGCATTTGCGGACAGGTAGATGGTTCGGTTTTTCCCGGATATATAGGCCTTGAGGCGGGACAGTCGGCTTTTGGTGATTTGTATGCATGGTTCCGGAAATTATTGGAATGGCCATTGGAGAATATACTATCCAGATCAGAATTACTCAACGACGAATTGAAATCTAAATTAATAGAAGAAGTGGGTGATGCTATTATTCCACTCCTTTCGGAAGGGGCGATGAAAGTTCCCGTAGAAAAAAGTACGATTGTAGCTACAGACTGGATGCATGGTCGTCGTACGCCGGATGCTAATCAGCTACTTACAGGGACGGTTACAGGACTGACTCTCGGTAGCTCGGCCCCATTGATTTTCAGGGCATTGGTTGAGGCTACGGCATTTGGCTCCAAAGCGATTATAGAACGTTTTATAGAATCTGGTATTGAAATAAAAGAAGTAATAGGTATTGGAGGTATTTCCTTGAAAGCTCCTTTTGTAATGCAAATGTTATCAGATGTAATAGGCTTACCTATAAAAGTCGCACGCTCGCAGCAGACCTGTGCATTAGGAGCTGCTATGTTTGCGGCTGTCGTTGCGGGAAAATATCATACAGTGCAGGAAGCACAGTTAAAAATGGGGCAAGGCTTTATATGTGAGTATAAACCGGATATGGCAAACCATGAGAAATACAAAATGTTATATAACAGGTATTTGAGTATAGGTAAGTTTACAGAGTCTGATTATTTATCTTATTAACTATCTTTAATCGGGTCTTATATTATTCTCGTGTTAATTAAAAAAAATAGTGAATATTCCCAGAGTGAAATGAATATCCGATATTTATACTATGTAGAAAAGTGGACTTATATGTCAGGCGGAGGAAAGACTGAAAAGGCTTTCCTCTCTCATAAATAGCCTCATAATTTATCGGTGAATAAAAATATTCAAATTAAGTGTAATTTTTTGAGCCTTCTTAAATTATTGTCATTAAAAGTTTTATCTTTGATATTCCTTATGAATTCAGGCCTGTTAGCAGAAAAAAACTGTTTTTTTTGGTCTGACAATTTGGAAGTTTGATAAAAAGAACTACCTTTGCATCCGCTTACCGAGAGAGGGGTTGCAGATAAAGGAGATTTGAAGAATTGAGATCTTAAAGATCGGTTGAATAATAGAGGCTGGATTTATAGAAATTTTAAGTCATGGTCATAAATTGTTAACCGAAAAATAAGATGCGAAGCGTAATCCTGGTGTTCTTGAAAGAATCCGGGGGATTAGCTCAGCTGGCTAGAGCACCTGCCTTGCACGCAGGGGGTCAACGGTTCG
>NZ_JBHSGN010000086.1:279-509 GCF_042654545.1 Dysgonomonas termitidis | reverse complement strand
ACGGGTTGTCCACGCTTGTGAGAAGTCCGGACAACCCACTTTTTTATAACAATAACCAAACAGGAATAAAATGAAAATAAAACCTGGCTTTCAGCCTGCACTGAAAATGATGAAATACGTAAATAAAACAGTCACGTCCGGTTGTACTATCCGGCCCGATGTACTGCCTGTAAGGAACATGGAAGAACCGTAAGTGTCACCTGAAAAGCAAACCGATGAATAACCTGACA
>NZ_JBHSGN010000086.1:0-253 GCF_042654545.1 Dysgonomonas termitidis | reverse complement strand
ACCGTCCGGCTCTACTTTATTCGTGTGGCAGACGGCGAACATCGCCGCCCTTGAGGGATTTATATTAATGTTGGCCCGTCGGCAGCCAGGCTCCGGGCAGCAAGAGGTGCAGGTCTTCCGTTTTGGTATCAGGTAACCGGTTCAGGACATCCGTAAGCCAGGCTTCGGGATTCACGCCATGCAGCCTGCATGTACCGTAATAGTTCGGGGAATTGCGTCCATAGATCCAGGTGCCAGCAGCCTCGGGCTTATC
>NZ_JBHSGN010000085.1:0-26374 GCF_042654545.1 Dysgonomonas termitidis | reverse complement strand
TTTTCAAAAAGTAGGCTTATGTATTTATTATCAATTGATTACAAATACCATTTACCTTTATTACCTTTTTAACAGTTACGAGTTACTTCGCCCTGCGAGCAGTTACAAGTTACAGGTTGTTAACTGTTGACTGATGACTGTTAACTGAAAAGTCGTTTCGCTCCATTTGCTAATATGCTAATTTACCAATTTGCTAATTGAATTGACATAATTAAAATAACCATGAACAAGACATCTGTACTTCTGACAATTACACTTTGCCTGTTAAGCATTTCGGCGATTGCACAGAAGCGTATTTTTATGATCGGTGACTCCACTATGGCCGATAAAGTTTTATTTAAAACAGTTACCGACAGCATATCGGGTGATTCCATATGTGAACCTTTTCCTGAAAAGGGATGGGGACAGCTTCTTCCGGCCTTTTTCAATGATAATGTTGAAATAAAGAATTATGCAAAAAACGGCCGTAGTTCGCGTTCTTTTATTGCCGAAGGCCTGTGGCGGCAAGTCATAGATAATATAAGTAAAGGAGATTATCTGATTATACAGTTCGGACATAATGATGCTTCTATAGAGAAGAAAGAACGTTATACGACTCCGGAGGAATATGTGAAAAACTTTACAATGTTTGTAGAAAAAGCCAAAGCGAAAGGAGCAAAACCGATCATCTGCACATCGGTGGTAAGACGAAGATTCGATAAGAGTGGAGCATTCCGGGATTCGCATGGTGAATATCTCGATTTGGCACGGGGTGTAGCCAAAAAGGAAAAGACACCGATGATAGATATGTATGAAAAGAGCAAAGCTTTAATCACCGGGCTAGGTGACGAAGGCTCCAAACCATTATTTCTGCATTTGAAGCCGGGAGAAAACAGGAATTTCCCGAAAGGGAACACCGATAATACACACTTCAACGAAAAAGGAGCTACAGCAATGGCAGCCTTGTTTGTAGAAGGGCTTAAAGAACAAAATATAAAGGATTTAGTTAAAGAGTTGAAATAATGAATATAACAAAGAAAACGATTATAGGCTTTTTGTTTTGTATTATACCATTCGGTATCTCGGCGCAAGACTATGTATCTAAGGTATGGGTATCTGACTTAGGAAACGGCAACTATAAGAATCCTGTCTTATATGCCGATTACTCCGACCCTGACGCCTGCCGTGTAGGGGATGATTATTATATGACTGCATCCAGTTTCAACTGTATACCGGGACTACCGATCCTGCATTCAAAAGATTTGGTAAACTGGACTATTATAGGCTATGCTATAAATAAGATGCCCAAAGATGCTTCGTTCGGAAAAGGCGTGAATCATGGAGGTAGTGTATGGGCTCCGGCTATCCGCTATCATAAAGGCGAATTTTATATTTACTACGGCGATCCCGATTTAGGGATATTTATGACTAAAGCCAAAGACCCTGCGGGAGAATGGGAACCATTAACATTAGTAAAAGAAGGTAAAGGATTAATCGACGCCTGCCCGCTATTCGATGATGACGGACAAGTATATCTGGCGCATGCCTATGCAGGAAGCCGCGCAGGAATAAAGAGCCTGCTGGCCGTTACCCGCCTGACACCCGACGGCAAAAAGGCAGTAGGTGAATCGAAGATAATATATGACGGACACGATATAGACCCCACAATAGAAGGCCCTAAGTTCTATAAAAGGAATGGCTATTATTATATATTCGCCCCTGCGGGAGGTGTTGCTACCGGATGGCAATTAGCCATGCGTTCGGGAAATATATTCGGCCCATATGAAAGAAAGGTAGTAATGGATCAGGGTAAAACTGTAATAAACGGACCGCATCAGGGTGCATGGATAGACACGAAAACAGGCGAAGACTGGTTTCTTCATTTTCAGGATGTAGGAGCATTCGGACGCGTTATGCATCTGCAACCGATGATATGGAAAAATGACTGGCCTGTAATTGGCGAAGATAAGGATGGCGACGGCTGCGGTAACCCGGTACTGACTTATAAAAAGCCAAATGTAGGACAAGCATATCCGGTTGCCACTCCTCCCGAGAGCGATGAGTTTAACTCAAACACACTAGGCTTGCAATGGCAATGGCATGCAAACCCTCAGTCATGGTGGTATTTCACCAATCAGGAAAAAGGCTGTCTTAGCCTGTATTCGGTTCCGGTAGCTAATGACTATAAGAGCCTGTGGGATGTGCCGAACCTGCTGTTGCAAAAAACACCAGCTCCTGCTTTTATTGCAACGGTGAAACTTACATTCAGGCCAGATGCACGCTTCTATGGCGAACGTACAGGATTGGTAGTAATGGGTATAGATTATGCCCTACTCTCTTTCGAAAACACAAAAGATGGATTCGTATTATCTCAGAATGAATGTATTAATGCTGAGAAAGGGAATAAAGAGATTGTCAATGAATCCATAACAATGAAAGAATCTACAATTTATCTGAGGGTGAAGGTTATAGCCGATGCTACCTGGATCTTTAGCTATAGTACGGACAACAAGAGATATACAGACTTAGGTAAAAGCTTTAAAGCAAAAGAAGGTAAATGGATTGGAGCAAAAATCGGTACATTCTGTACACGCCCTGTTCTAAAGAATGATGGAGGGCGTGTCGATATAGATTGGTTCAGGATTACTGAATAAATGTTCTTTAGTTCAGATTGTTTTTAGGTTTTATTGGGAGGTGGAGGCAACTACTACTCATTGCCTCTCCCTCCTTGTATAAATGGCTTTTAAAACTCTGATATCTCACTCAATTCGGTCTTGAATCCCTTTACATCCGATAATACATACGGCTCTACACCTTTGGCTACTTTAGCCCGGTAGTTAATCAAACGGCAACCATCCACATCTTTCATCCAAATGGAAGGACGGTAATCCGGCGTCATAAAATCGACCTGCACATTATTGAGTTCTATATTACGTGCATGACGGATAAAGAAGCCCGACGCAGGTATGGTTCCGAACATCCACGGCTCCGGATATAAGCTCTCATTTTCGGGAGGAGTAAGCTTCGCATCCTCCGCCGTGCCGCCACCCTTATATAATATGCGGATATCCGACAGAGTCACATCTTCGATATGATAATCAGGCACACCGCTAATAATAGAAGCATAGCGTGAATCGGCATTATAGACATTGACATTACTGATCGTTATCCTCGACATGCGCCCCATAGGAGTACCTTTCGGACTTCTCATTCGCGAGCCCAGACGAAGAAAGATAGGAGCGTTCACTATATCCCGCATTGTAATATTGCTGATAACGATATCCTCCAGAAAGCCTCCGTCCACCGTTTCGAGGGCAAGACCACGGCAACGTTCGAATACACAATTGGATATGCTGATATTCCTGAATCCCCCGCTCGACTCCGTGCCCAGCTTTATGCGTCCGGTTACATACCCCTGATCCGGGGCTTGTGGCTCATCCCGCCGGAATGTACCGTCTATTAGCGAACCCTTGTCGTATCCGCTTACATAGCAATTAGTTATGGTTATATTCTCCGTATCCCGGAAAAATCCTAAGCCATAGCTGCTTTTCAGTACGATAGCATCATCCCACGGTGAATTTACCGAACAATCCGATATACGGACATTGCGGCAGCAATCTATATCGAAGCCATCCCTGTTTGTATCCACTTTTACATTGTGGATGGTCATATTATCCACGCCTGTAGCCAATAGCGCAAAATGTCCGCAGTTGACCATCGTCACGTCTTTAAGGATTACATTGCGGCATAGTTTCAAGCTCAACGCCTTATTCCCCACTCCGGGCAGCCGGCTTTCTTCGCGGGTAAGCCCGCGTCCGTCTATCATACCCTGACCGCAAACTGTTATGTTCCCGAGTTCTATCCCCCATATCAGGCTATTCTTCCAATGACTATGGCCGAAATCCTGAAAGCGGTTATGTTCATTATCCTCTGCGAGATCATATCCTGATGCTTCTCCGGGATAAGCGGCCAATAATACAGACCCGGCATCCAGATAAAGCGTTATATTACTTTGCAGACGAACAGAATAACTCAGGTATGTACCTGCAGGAAAGAATATTGTTCCTCCCCCGTTCCTTGCGGCATCTTCAATAGCCCGGTTTATAGCCGGCGAATCTATTTGTATGCCATCACCCTTTGCCCCGTAATCTTTTACATTATAAAAAACGGATGCATTCAAATTCAAACAACTGAAAATCAACAATATAAAAAATACATATTTCATAACATTCATTCTAACGGCATTAAACGGAATGTCCGCAATTCGGAAGCATTCCCGTACATTGTATGATGTCTCGACAGATTCCAGAATCCATCTTTCTCTTTTCCCTGACTATTATCATAATCGATAACAGCCCAGCAAAGGCCGATCAGTTTATCCTCCCACAATTCGGAAGCGACCGAATGATCCGCTCCTTTGGGTGAAGCATAATCGAACGGAGTTATATAAAACTCAAGTATAAGCTTACCACTTTCGCCCTCTTTGAAATTATAGTTGTATGCATAACCGGAATAAGGCTTCTCCCTGAGCCACTGCTGCGGGCCCCAATACATGCACCAATCCCCATTTTTGGCCGGGGTGTATATATGATAATTCTGAGCATGCCGCCCGTGAAACAACAGCCAGGCATCTTCCTTACTTACATCCCGGAACGGATAAAACTTATCTATAAAGGGGCCACCCGACCGGTCGCCGTCTATTACAACTTCGAATATATCGACCATAAGATCGTCACGCGCAAAAGACCAGTAATCGTCATAAGCTTCGTAAAGGAAGTATAGCCTGTTCAGGCCTTTCACCCATCCTACTTTCACTTTTATGTCCAGATTCGTCTCATCAGGGCGGCTGTGCTTCCCTTCGTCCTCGGTCATAGATTCCATGCCTATAGTATAGCTATCGGGCACAATATCCCAGTCATCTGTGTTTCCGTCTATCCGTGGAATTCTGTCTGACGGGAAACAAAATACACTGAACACCGTATCGGTCTGCCCCCATAGAGGACTGATAGACATATATTGTATGAAGAGTATAAATACAGCAATACTCTTTTTCATATCATTCACTAATTATACCGGCCGTCTCTTTCCGGAAGAGTGCAGGTAACATATAATGGTTATAATCAGCCTTTTCGTTTTGCCGGTATATACAGAAGTACTCTTTCTGTCCGCTTTTCAGAGGCAAAACAGCCGCTAAAGCCGGAGCATCCGTCTTTTTCCCCGATTCGAAGAAAGAGAGTGGAGACTGTTGCATATAGGCATCCGACAAACGGATTTCGGAAGAAACCGGCATGACAGCATTGATCGTTTTCAGTTTCATACTCTGCCCGTAATACAAAGTAAAGGCTGTCCACTCCACACTGAACACATTATACTTACAGTAAACCGGCCTTAAACTACCATTACCTGTCTTTTCCAATACCTCTCCATAAGCTCCTCCGTACGACCAGAACAGGGAAATATCATCCGGTATTTTTACAGCGGAGACCTCTATGATAACTCCGTCCGAAGAACTCAACGCGACCGCATTTACAGTAATTTCTCCTCCTTTCAATACCGGATCGGAAAGCCTGTATGTCAATTGCCTGCCGGACTGCTTTACATTTTTTACTTTAAAATCTCCCAGCCATTTACTGCTCTGTCCTTGTACAATCCCGAACTTTAAATTTCCGGCCATTTCGGGTAAAAGGAAGGAAAATTCGGGATGTGCGGCGCCTTTTATTTTCGCCTCTTTATTTACTCCATTCAGGGTATAAGGAAAATCCGTTTCTATAGCCACAACACCTGACGGGAAATGAACATTTTCACTATTTTTGATTATAACAGGCTCCCGGTTCTTCGCTTTTATATTTATATTGTCAAATTTCCAGTCTCTTGCATATCTGACATCGCCTATCCTGTCTACATTGGCATCTATATCACTGAAGTTGAAATTCTTCATCAGAGAAGTTTCACTCCCTTCCACACTCATAAACGTTTTCGAATTCCGTACCTTAAAACCGGATAGATATATATTATTGAAGTAGGGCATCCCTTTGTCCGGTTCCACTTCTTCAAGCATTTTCGCCCAATGTTCAGGTATTTCTTTGTCCGTATATTCTTTGGGCAGGGATGAATAGCTATATGATGGGTTCCAGTTCATTGTCGCTTCAAACACCGTTCTCACATTATCCATTTCTACATTCTTTATATAGATATGTTCAGTAGTGCCACCCCTGTTCATCGCTGATTTAAGGCGGATACCTACCGTTGTTCCCTTCGCTTTCAACCCTTCGGCAAGCACATGACGGATACCGCCCGAAGTCTCACTGCCGCATGTCAGCAAGCCGCCACCTGCACGCGATATACAATTGCGTATCACGATATATTCGGTAGGACGGTTTACCCGTAGACCATCGGCATCACGCCCCGATTTGAGACAAAAATTATCATCATTACAATCTATATCGCAGTTTTCTACTAATATATAGGATGATGAATCTATATCCACCCCATCCGTACTCGGCCCATGCCCTCCCACGTTGTTTTGGATAATAACCCCGTCTACAGTGCAATAAGACGAATAGAGAATCTGTATAGTCCAGAATCCCGCCTGACGAAAAGTAAGTCCCTTTACCGTTACATCCGACGATTCGGAAACCAAAAGTGTACGCGGGCGTTTACAATCGTAATCCACAATCCACCTTAACCCCTTAGCTTCGTAATCCTTGCGCATCGCCCAGTAGGAAGCCCAAAATACTTTACCTTGTGCATGTACCACACCTTCTCCGCTCACCATCACGTTTTTTTGTCCCAGAATATTTATTAACGCCGATGGCCACTGCATCTCTATCCCCGCAACCCGTGTATTCATCTCGGGATAATCTTTCAGATCGGTACTGCCGAGTAGAGTGGTACGCTTAGGAATAATAAAATGAACTCCTTCTTTCAGATAAACAGAGCCTGTAAGATATTTTCCCGGAGAAAAGGTAACAGTTCCGCCACCATTTCCGGCACATTCGTCGATGGCCTTCTGAATAGCTTTTGTATTCATTGCAATACCATCGCCCACCGCACCATAGTCGGTTACATTATACGACCTGTTATTTTTCGGTAAATTTCTCGCACCCGTTTTCCCTACCCAGTTCAATTCGGGGATACGGCTCGCATAAGTCATGCAAGTCACATATAAACAGATTATTAAAATGAAAAAACGAATACTATTTATCATAATTATATTTATTAGCCCCCTAGCCCCCATAGGGGGAACTTTTAATACAGCTGTATTCTCTTTGTGGCTTCCCAAAAGGAGCAGCGCTAAAAAGGTAACACATGTAACAACTTTTACAGTGAACAGTTAACAGTCAACAACTCGTAGGATGTAAAAAACCTTTGCGCCTTTGGTCTTTGCGTGAAACAAAATAAACAGGCTGCCTTTTCCGTAACTTGTACCCTGCTGGCGCGGACTTCCAGTCCGTGTCTTGTTGACAGGGCAAAAATGTTTGCTATGCAATACACAGACGGGACGTCTGCCCGAGCGAGGTGTTTACTCGTAATTCGTAACTTGTAACTGTTAAAAGGTAACAAAGGTAACACATATTACATATTTTAAAACCTGTAACATTTCACTCATTATCAACACTTTGACAACACTGTATAGATAAAATTGTTACTTTCCGATCACATTATTTCTTCCGGCTCTGAGACTTTGCCAGTTTCATCATTTCTATACCCGTATCGATGATAAGCCCCAGCCCATGCTTTTCGTTCTCGCCTACCGGACGGTTGTAATAGAAAGGCAAATCGTCGGTGATTCCCGTACCGACACATACATTCCTGAAATGCCCGTCTGCTGTTATCTGCTTTTCTTTCAAGGCCTTCCATGCAATCTGGGCTATAGCGGTATAAGCCGGATCTATCCATTTATTGTTCACAGCCTTAGCAATGCCATAAATATACATGGCTGTAACAGATGACTCGTCATACGATTCAGGCTTATCCAGCAACTGATTCCACATGCCATTTGCATTCTGGTACCGGGATGCACCGACAATCTGTTTTTCAAGCAGGGCTATAAGTTCCCCACGCCTCGGGTGAGTCTCCGGCATTACATCCAGAAGCATCACTAAGGAGACAGTTATCCAACCGTTCGCCCGTCCCCAGAATGCCACACCATTGCGTTTCATATCAGTATAATAGCAATGGTAAAACAGTTGCTTTTCGGGGCACCACAGGTAACCGGCAATATTGATAATCTGGCGTGCTGCCTCATCATAGTATTTCGCTTCCCCTGTCATCTTTGCCATTTGCGACAAAAAGGAGACACTCATATAAACGTCGTCGGCCCAGACCGTCATCTCACGGGGAAATGTCCGGCAAAGCGTACCGTCCGATAAGCGTACCTGCCCATTCATTATATGATCGGCTGCCGTTTCTATATATGTCTTATATTCCGCTCTCTTATCCAGCATATATACATCAATCACCGCCGCGCCCATTGCCCCGCAATCATCCAGTTCCTTTGTATTCCATAATTGTCCGAAAGGCCAGTGCCAATGTTTCCGGTCATTACGGAATGTATTTTTGAAATACCCGTAATTGGCAAAGCCAAAAGCGACATGATTTTTCGCATAGTCCGTATATTTCGGCTCATTGAGGTATTCACCCAGATGCATCATACTCATATCCAGCACTCCATTGGAATAATGCCACTCTGTAAGCGGACTTTTAAACCTGACGTCTTCACCTTTTGGTATCTCCTTTGTACTGTTGTATGTAACTCCGGTGGTGACTCCTACAAACTGTGTCACAGGTTGTTTCAATATATTGTCGGCGACAGCCCTTATACATTCTTCATCGGTACGTTGTTGTCCGAATACCGGGATTGATAATAAAGAGAATACTCCGAGAATGATTGATGCAGTTCGTTTCATATAATTATAAAAGTTTTTATTTCAAGATTTTATGTATCTGTCAATTTTATTCTATTCCATATCAGTTACCGTCCGGTTTTACCATCGAGGAGAATGGAGTGGCCGGAATATCGAATTTATCAGGGTCATCGGGATGAGCCGGATCGAAAGGCCTGACATCTTTTCTGATGTATTTTTTTACAGGCAGGTTATTATCGATCATGCCTTTTAGTATGCACCTGGCTATTTCGGTTCCTCCATAAGGATTGAAATGTGTATTATCAGCCAGCGGTTCTTTCTGATTCGGGAAAGTACCTGCGGGATAATAGACAAAAGCTCGTTTTGAACCTTCCACACCCCAAGCTTCATATAATGTCGCACTCATATTATTGAGGTCGATGAGTGTAATATTTTCTTCTTTTGCCAATTGCCTTACAGCGTCGGGATAATCGCCATGCGTATTTTTCACTTTCCCGTTATCATCAAAGAAGCGGCGGTGCATAGATGTTACCAATACGGGAATCGCTCCTTTTTCGCGGGTTTTACTAGCAAGATATTTCAAATCGCTTTTATAACTTGTATAGGGGCCTTTCCCCTCTCCTTTCTGTTTCTGGTCGTTATGCCCGAACTCGATGAACAGGTAATCGCCTTTTCTCATTTTAGAAAGGAGTTTGGCAAATCTTTTTGAGGCAACGAATGTATTGGCCGCTTCACCCGATTCTGCATAATTGGCTATCGCAATATCAGAGGTAAAGAATCCCGGGAAAATCTGCCCCCAACCGCACCACGGCTCTTCGGCTTCATCCACCACCGTAGAATTTCCTGCAAGGAATATGGTCGGAATATTATCAGCCTTTTCTATTTCTATCTTTGCTACTGCCGGATTCTTCCCGTTAAACTCCAACGTAAGTTTATCGTCCCAAATAAGTTTTCCTGTTTCACGCTTCTTTATCCGCACCGAATCCGTATCTCCGATTTTTGTATTACGAATATTCACGGCAAAAGTATGAGCCGAATATTTACCCTTTGAGGTTTTGATATTGGCAAGCATCAGCCTGCGCGACTCGGCTTTCACGGTTGTGTTGCTTTCACCTTTATTGCTGCCTAATACAACCGTTACTTTATAATTGCCTTCGGGTACATCTACGGAAAAGAAAAATGGATTCCCGTCTATCGGATTTGTATTCAAATCATAACCGTATACCGGGTTTTCACCATAGATAGTATTCGACGGCACAGATGTATAACCTTTTACAGGCTTATCCGTAAAGTTGAATCTATAAGCCGTCTGCTGTCCGAGGACAGTCATCGAACTTAAAAGAAGCAGAAAGATGTAACAGGTTTTTCTCATTTGATATACTGTTTAATCCATATGAAAAACTTCCTGCAACGGAATGGATACGGGCGAGTTATCCGGATTCGTATCCATAATATCAGCCATATAAGCCCACCATTTCTGCACAATCGGATTACCGCCTAAGTCCTGAGAGGAACTATCACCATCAATAACCTGATAACCAAACAATAGATTCGTTTCCTTATCCCAGAAAATCGTATAATCGGATACACCCGTATCTTTGAGTAATTGCTTCAGTTCCGGCCAGATAGCGTTGTGTCTTTTCTCATACTCTGCTTCGAACCCCGGTTTCAAATACATTTTAAAAGCTTGTCTTTTCATGATATGTTATTATTTCAATATATACTGGTTCAAAGAAAAACCATTCAGACTTTGTAAGCCTTCTATTACCGACTGCCCGTTTATGATAGCCCCGTCGTATGTTGTATGCACACTGTCAACGAACAGTTGCTTTCCTTTTTCTTCACCCATGGCATCGCATTTATCAGCCGTGCGATCATTGAGGTCGATAAATTCCACGCCTTCCTGCCGGGCCACTTCTTTTGCCCATTTGGTATATGTTTCGGTCATACGGTTCATTTTTCCGTTTGTCCATCTGTTGCCGGGTGTAGGAGACAGCACAACCGGTATGGCTCCGACCGCTTTCGCCTGACGGATATAGATACGCAGATAGTGACCAAAAGTGAACACTTCTTCGGGGCCTCCGTTACGTTCCATTATTACCACCTGAGACTCATCCCCCGTACCATTGAGTGAAGCACGCGCACGCCCTGTATTCAGAGGGCCGCCATCGTTATGTCCGAACTGTATAAACAGATAATCGCCTTTGCGGATACCCGGCAATACCTTATTCCAGAGATCTTCGGTAAAGAATGTCCGGCTACTGCGTCCGCCTAATGCATGATTTTCTACTGATATACGTGTTGTATCGAAAAATTGCTGAAAGAAGCTTCCCCAGCCCCACTGACCGCCATCACCTTTCCCCCGGCCATTCTTTACGGTAGAGTCGCCGATAAGGAATATCACCGGTGCTTTATCGTTTACCCGTGAGCTGCCTGAGGCGACCGCATCGGGACGTGTAGTGTCCTCTATCCCGAATATAGGGGACTTGGTTGTCTGCGGAGAAGTATAATATTGTATGGCACTGTCATTCATGCGCGGGTAGAATTTTTTCAACAGGTTTATCATTTCCGCTCCTGCCAGTAATACAGGCCCGTAACCATGCGCCGCATATACATTCACCGGACGGTAGTAATAGAATGCCGGATCAAATGCCATGCCTGTACCTACACAAGTACCTTCTACCTCTCCGGCATTGTTTATCTTGGTAGAAACCGCGTTCCAGCCCAGTTGCGCCACCGGACCGTAAGCCAGAGGATCTATCCAGCCTTTGTTTATGGCACGGGCGATACAATATACATATATCGCTGTAGCCGAAGTCTCCGGATACGAATCGTTTCTGTCCAGCAACTGATGCCAGAATCCTTCTCCCGACTGATACGAAGCTATTCCTTTGATATGCGCACGCAGTTGTTCCAGTATGCGTTGCCGTTCAGGATGGTTTTCGGGTAATACATCCAGTACTTCAGTCATAGTCAGCACAGCCCATCCGTTGGCACGTCCCCAGAAAAACGCAGGATGGTCTGCCATAGACTCTACCCAGCCATGCATATACAATCCTTTTTCTTTCACAAACATACGTTCCGAGAATTGTTTGATTTGCTTCACCGCTTCATTATAATATTTGGCGTCCCCTGTCAGTTTTCCCATTTGTACTATCGCAGGGATACTCATATACATGTCGTCGAGCCAGAGCGTGTTCATTTGCGGGCGCTTACGGGCAAATGTGCCGTCGCTCAGGCGGTATTCCTTATACATGATGTAGTTCATATAGTTGTCTATAATGCTTCTCAGCTCATAGTCAGGTTTGTCCGGTTGCAGCTTTATCATCGCGGCACACATAGCGCCTGCGTCATCGAGCGCATGAGGAGTAAGCATCTGTTTCATCTGCGGGTCGATAACCCCGTAATCGTTCATCAGTCTTTTGAAATGAGGAGCGGCATCCGACAATAATCTGAATCTGTCGTCCACATACTTATAATATGCCTTATCACCGGTAGCCTTCGCCACTTCAAGCATTCCGGAATAGGTTACCCCCCATTCATAACTCGCAAGGCGGAAATTACCCCGTTCCAGAATCGCATTTTTGTCCACTTTGGATAAGTCGGTAATTGCCTTATGGCTATCTTTATCTACAACCCGTGCCGGAGTAGCTTCATCCAGATATTTCAGGACCCTGTCCAAGGATGCTTTTATATCCTTTTCGGTCAGTTCCCTGTATGGAGTATTATAATCGGGAGTTAAAAGATGTAATGGCGTATTGAAATCATTTACTTTCTCCTGCTTCTTTTGAGCAAATAAAATGAAACAATTAAATAATAATACGCCCAATATAAATATGTTCTTTTTCATGAGATTTTTTATTACAAATAAAGCTTTTTCCACAGATAGAGAGTATGTAAAATCATTCAAATAGATAGAAATATGGTTCTATTCCTACTTATTTACCGCTTGATCTATATTTACGATCATCAAACTTAACTTCTTCCCATCGGTAAGATAACCGGACTGAATCAATATCCGGGTATTATCCGGACTGAACGACGGATGTGTATGATCCGGCTTCATCCGGTGATTTGCAGTCAACAACTTCCGTTCTCCGGTCATACTGTTTATAAGATAGACTTCCCCTTCGAAATTATCCGATGTTCCCCACTTTCCATCCGAAGTACCTCCGCAATGCCAGAATCCTGAACCGTAATCGAGTTGTCCGAGCAGCTGAACTTCATCAGTTCTCACATTAATGCGGAATAATCCTGTCGGTCTTTTCCGCAAACGGGGTAAATGTCCCATCACATTAAAATATACATGATCCCTGTCTACCCATGTTTCGTGTGTTACCCAATCGTCAGCATCTTCTACAAACAGGGGACGGTTACCCGAGCCATCCGCTTTTGTAATCCACATGCGCTGCGGAGCATCACCCCCTGTTTCCTGACAATATAATATCTCGCCCGCAAGGAAGGGGTTAGCTTGTACATGTCCCATTGTGAAAGGTACATCTACGACAGTAGATATATCACCTGTTTTCAGGTCAATAGCCCTTATACCAGAAGGTACCTGTGCTATACGGAACTCATTATCATCTTCTGCTTTTTCTACTTTTGCACCAATAAGCCGCACACCGACATATGCTTTCGTTTCACCGGCATCGAGTGTAAAACCACCAGACTCCGCCAGATGGGAAGGCAATACTGCAATAGCACGCTCGTAGGCTTCTTTTTGCTTTACCGTATTTCTGTAACTATCATTAAGTAATGAATCGAGATTTAACTCTATCAGTGTTTTTACATTATTCCCTGTTCTGAAATAATATAATTTATTGGAAAGGCGCGCCACATTCAGACTGCCTGTACCTGTACCCTCACCATCTGTCAACTGGATAATCTCCCCGGTCGCCTCCGATACGGCAAATGCCTGTGAATGCTTATCTGCCGAACGGTCGGAAGACCTGAAAACGATATACCTCCCATCCGAAGTCCATTGCGGATGCGTCGGATACAATTTGGCATCGCTATACGTACCGTTTGTAAGTGCCGTTATTGTATATCCGGTACGGGTATCTACCATCACAAATTTCTCAGAAGGAAAACGCTTGCCGATATCCGAAGCCCGGGTAAAAAGTGACAGGCAAAGGAGTACTATTAAGATTGTAGTATATCTATTCATCAATTAAATGTTATATAAACATAGTCCTTAAACTCGCATCCGCGATAAGTCACAGTCAGTTCAACTTTTGTTTTCTTACCTACAGGGATATCTTTTGTTGTTATTTTTCTTATTCTCTCGTTTCCTCCTACCGACCAGCTATATGTGTCATAATCCATTCCTGCATTGAGTTCTATATAATCTTTATCTACAACAATGTCCTTTACGGGAAAACATTTGCCCAAATCGGCTCCGAAATAAAACCCGGGTTGAGTAGGCTGGTTATAAGCCACATTCTGAGTGGCGATACTAATTCTGTAAACAGGGTCTTCGAGAAACGTATGAAACCTGTAATCAGTATCATGTGTAGATACATACAATCTCAGGTTCTTATTGTCTTTTGTCCTGAAAAGCACCTCTTCGCGCCAATCGCCGATAATATCGCCTTGCAGGCACGGAGTAGCTTTCGTCCCATTGTTGGAAAGGCATTCATCGGCAGAGAAAATGACCTTAGAGATCTTGTTTTTATAATCGTACTTTGTAATACTTACTTTATCCAACAACTCTCTCAGCAGATCTCCATCCCACCAGCAAGCCATATTTACCGATACATCCTTTATAGAAGGATTAATGCATTGTCCGTCCACATTGTAAATACCGTTGCTGAAATGCGACCACATCTCCACTCCGGTATGCTCAGGGTCAATATCGGCAGCCATACAGCGCCCTACATCCTCTGAAGATTTTATCTGAAAAAGGACTTCCCCCGTTGCAGCATCACGGTAACTGGAACCATCGCGCCTGTTTTCGTGGCAATCCCAAACCTGCAGTCCTTTTCTGCGGGGATCGAACACAGTCATATGCATCGCATCGCCATGCCCCATCTGTGTGCTATACAGGCCTTTCCCATCATGGTCTATTGCACACGAACCATATATAATCTCATCGCATCCGTCCCCGTCCACATCTCCTACCCTGAGGTTGTGATTGCCTTGTCCGGCATATTTCCCGTTTCCGGGCTGATCGGAGTCAAACACCCAGCGGTTTGTCAGCTTGCCCTTTCGCCAGTCAAAGGCGGCGAGCACTGTGCGTGTATAATATCCACGACACATAACCACACTCGGGTACTCCCCGTCGAGATAAGCGACACAAGCAAGGAAACGGTCTACCCGATTGCCTCTGGTATCGCCCCATACGCTTACATCACCTCTCTGAGGAATATAATCGATTGTAGACATTGCTTCGCCGGTCTGTCCATTGAAGACTGTAAGATATTCAGGCCCTTCTATTATAAACCCGTATTTATTCCGGTAGTCGGCATCAGCCTTACCTATGATATTTCCTTTTCCGTCGACAGTCCCGTCTGCTGTTTTCATAACAATCTCGGCTTTGCCGTCATTGTCCAGATCGTAGACCATAAATTGTGTATAATGCGCACCTGCACGGATATTCCGTCCGAGGTCTATACGCCATAATTTTTCACCGCTCAATTTGTAGCAGTCTATATATACATTTCCGGTATAACCGTTATGTGAGTTGTCATGGGCATTTGAAGGGTCCCATTTCAATATAACTTCATATTCTCCGTCGCCATCGACATCTCCTACCGAAGCATCATTGGGTGCATAGGTATATGTTTGTCCGTCGGGGGTCGCACCCGACGAAGGTATGTCCAATGGAATATTTAAGCAGCCAGCAGGTGCATTAGCCGGTAATGTGTAAGATTGTCCGTCAGCTTCCTTCCCTTTTAGTATTTGTTTCAACTGGTAAGTAAGGGCAACATCCGATTGTATCTTGTCCTCAAAGTATGTTTTTCCCGAAACAGGCTCTGCATTTATCTTTTTCCCGTTTCTGTATATATTAAAAGAAGCGTCTGAAGCATCCGATGAAAGATAACGCCAGCTTATAGAATTTGTATTGCTATTCTTCTTTACTACCACGAGTCCTCTCCCTAACTTCTCCCTTTTGAGCCTAGAATAGTCATAATTGGGTTGGGAGATAATATGTGTGGTAATAAGTAATAATAGGGAAAGTAATAGGTTGTACTTCATACTACTGAATTTTTATTTTATAAATGAGGGTGTGTCAAAAGGGGCACAGTACGATCAATGTGCTACCCTCTTTGTCATCCTGAGTGTAACGAAGGATCTCGATCCTGAGAAACGAGATGTTTCACTCCGTTCAACATGACAAAAAGAAAGTGAAAAATACTTTTGACACACCCTCATTTAAAGATATCCTTAGAAAACAGGCAGATTAATTACCATTCAGGATTTTGCATGGCCTGCTTTTCTCCTGCGGATAAAGATTGTCCGTTTTTAGTTACTGCATCGAGGAAAGTTTGTGGCAATGGACGGAGGTAGTGCTTACTTGCCTTAAAAGCCGAACCTGTAACAACCGAACCGTCATTAAATGCGTTAAACCGTTTTTCAAGCTGTTTGCTACGAGCCAGGTCAGGCCAACGGTGTAATTCACCCATCAATTCACGAGAACGTTCATTCATGATAAAGATCATAAACTTCTCGGCATCTGAACTTGCATTGAGAACATCATAAAATTCTTTTGTGGAATTAAATATATCACTTACCGACGTAAACTGCATTACACTCTTTGTAGAAGCTGTCGTCTCTGGCATATTATTGTTAGATTCGTAATATGTATTTGTTTCCGAATACACTGCAAATCCGGTACCACTCCCGTGTCCGGCGGAATTCTTCTTATAAGCCTGTCCACCATCGATATTTTTACTACGCACTTCCCCATCAGCATATCCGGCTCTCTCACGTAGCTTATTGATATACGGAAGAGCTTCACTGTATTTACCCTGACGGCCATAAGCTTCCGCAACCATCAGATAATCCTCTGCCGAACGGGCCAGTATGCCATCGCGGCATCCGAACTGATCTGCGACTGTAGTACGCGAACCATCACGGAATTTACTTAACGCAACATAACGTGATTTAGTCGCATATGTACCACTGTTACCATGATTCCCGATATATGATTTTTGCTCTCCTTCAAAATAACGGACAAATGTGTGAGGCGCAACAGGATAAAGCTTATTTACCGAATATCTTGTATCACCTGCATCATTCACAATGTAGCGCACAGCTTCTGCTCCTCCTGCAAACTTCTGTTTGTAAGTTGCTTTTCCGGTTTTAGGATCAATACTTTCTATCAAAGACGCATCCGGAATAAAAACTACTTGATTATTAACCTTAACTGTGTCCCATCGAGGAGCGCCTGTTGGATTATTGCAACGATAAGTGGTTATATAGCTTTTCCAAAAACGGGAATCATTTACCCTATCATATACATCAAGGGCATATTCGGTTGTACGTAAACGGGAAAACTCACGGTCACCCGAAATATCCCTCTTCAATCCCGCAAGATTCTGATAAAGAGATGGATAATATAAATGGACCTGATTACCATAACGACCTTTGGATGTGGCATCATTTGAAAACTGGGCGGCTAATACAACTTCCGTTACTTTTTCATTTGCACCGTTAGGTTCCTGATAATTCCACAAATCAACAAAATCATTACATAAAGGACGAGCGGTAATAACCTCCTTAGAAAATTTTATAACATCGTCTAAGTCCTGAGTTTTATAACTACTATTCCATGAATCATTCATTTCACTCGCGCGGAATAAACATGCTTTGGCTATAAAATGAGCTGCCGCCCATTTTGTTAAACGGCCTGTCTCGCTTACGCTGGCCGGGAGTAAATTATAGGCTTCTTTTAAGTCTGATATTACAAGATTGTATGTATCTTCAATACTACCACGTTCAAAATCAGTTTTTGCACCTATAACAGGTTCCTTTACTAAAGGTACTCCTCCGAATTGACAAACCAAACGGAAATAATTGAATCCTCTCATAAAATACCCTTCTCCCAAACGGGTATTATAATTAGCATTACCCGAATCATAATAGAGAGGAACATTCTTTATTAATATATTAGCTGAAGATATGCCGGAATACATATTGTCCCATAGTTCGGGCATTCCGGTACCCCTGCTAGGGTCAAAAGCCGATGTATAACTATTGTAAGGTTCCTGAATCCCGTCATTTGCCACAGCCATCTCGTCCGTCCCGTATTGCCACAAGGTATAGACCCATTCATAGTTGAAATGAAACTCAAGATTTTGATAGAGGCCGATAGAAAGTTTGTCGAGGCCTTCCTGTGTTTCGAAAGACTGCGTACTTTCTGTTGTTATCAATTTCTCATTGAGAAAATCAGCGCTACAAGACGAAAGGCCAAATATTGAGGATGCAATTATCAGCCCCGTATATAATATTTTATATTTATTATTCATAATAAGCATTTATTAAAATCCGACATTAATACCAAAAACAAAACTACGGTTGAATGTAGACCCACCTAAGTCCGGATCGATAAAGTCTATCTTTGAATAAATAAGGCCCGGATTCATACATTGTGCATAAAGCTTAAGATTATTAATACCTAAAGATTTGGTTATTTTTGGAGAGAAATTGTATCCTAATGAGATATTTCTCAATTTGACGAACGAACCGTCGCGATAGCTCATAGTAGATTTTTTATCATCACCGTTTTCGCCTCCCACACCTGGAGCATAATATTCTGCATCTTCATTCACTCCTTCAATCCAGTAGTCAAGTTTACGCATAGCAAAACGGCCGGAAAGAGTTTCCTCTCCTGTACGAACGGTAAACCCAAAACGGCCGTATAAGAAGAACGATAGTTCCCAGTTTTTATAGGTAAATGTATTCAATAGGCCTCCGGACCAGTCAGGACGCGCTTTCCCTACAATTTGCCTGTCATTATTGGCTTCTATATTTCCGTCTCCATTAAGATCCCTGACTTTCAACTGCCCGGGTTCACGACCATATTTTGCAGCTTCTTCTTTTTCGCTGGTTTTCCACACACCGTCGTAGACATAGTCATAATACGAGCCTATAGACTCTCCGACAAACCATCCGTTGGCTATATCCTGAGTCTTTCCATCTGCCAACTCTGTAATCTTATTTTTATCAGCAGAGAACGTAACAGACGAAGTCCATCCAAAATCTTTTGTTTGTATATTAGTTGTATTTAAAGTGATATCAATCCCTTTATTTTCAGTCTTTCCTACATTTGCCCAGGTTCTCAAATAGCCGGTCAGAGAAGGTAAACTTTTTGTCATCAACAGGTCTGAGGTTTTCGATTTATATAAATCGATAGAGCCTCCTATACGTCCTTTCAGGAAAGAGAAGTCTAAACCCAGATTATATTGGGTAGTCTTTTCCCATCCCAATTCCGGATTTGCCATTACTACCGGATCTTTTGCAGAAGGGTCTGATGCGACCATACCATTTACCGTAACGTCTCCGAAATGGTAATAGTTAGGAGCAATAGCACCTTTTGTCGCATATGCATCAATTGCCGAGTTTCCTGTAATACCCACACCTAAACGAAGTTTAAGCAAGTTGATCCAACTCATCTCTTTCAGAAATTCTTCCTGCTCTGCTCTCCAACCCAAAGCTGCAGATGGAAAGAAATCCCATTTATGCCCCTCTGCCAATTGAGACGCTCCGTCCCAACGCCCGGAAGCCGTAAGAAGATATTTATCTGAAAATGCATAATTCATACGAACCATATATGATTGGAGAGATGTTTCTGTGAGATACGTTCCATAGCTTTGGATATCGCTTTTCGAAGCAATGTTATACCAGAGTTCCTGTGATGAATTAACATAGCTTCTCATATTTGAACCTTCCAGATGATAGGCTGATGCACTTTGCAATAAAGTAAGACCTAAATTATGCTTGCCAATAGTCTTGTCGTAATACAACAGATTGTCCAGAGTCCATGAGCGTTTGGTTTCAGTATTGTACTGAGCCAGATTTTTCCCATCCCCATTTATAGATTCAGCCGGATCGGCTATACCTGTACGACCATAACGGAAATCGGGTCCGAACTGGAAACGGTACCGCAGTCCGTCCAATACCTCTGCCATCTTTCCCATATTCAATTCGGCATAAAAACTACCGAAAGCACGAAGATTCTGCCGTTGATTGTTACAATATTCAGCCTCTCTTATCGGGTTGATGATATTTACGTCTCCTCCCGGATTTCGGATATATCCCCCATTATCATCATAAGGTACAGTCCAGGGTAGCATACCTTGCAAAGCAAAATAGAGATTGGATGCACCCGTTGTACTCTTGCGAAAGTTATAACCATACTCCTGGTCTCCCCATGTGACATTCATGCTACCCCCTAATTTGAACCAATCGTTCGCTTGCATATCCACACTCGTTTTTGCAGTATATCTTTGATAACGTTGTCCCGGTTGCGTGCCGTCCTGATTTAAATATCCAAAGGAGAAATAAGCCTGCATTTTATCAGAACCTCCGCTGGCACTAAGTGTATGCTCGTGAGTAAAAGCCGTTTGAAGACCTGCGTCTGTCCAATCATAAGTAGGGACAAGGCTCCCATCCCAAGAACCGCCGGCCCATCCTTTTTTGAATTGAGCCCATGCATAAGGATCTTGTCCATATACCTTTTCATCATTCTCCATCGAAATAGTTGTAGATCCATTATATGTGCCTGCTTTTATCTTTGCCGCACGGCTATAATCAATCCATTCCTGAGAATTCATCATTTCCAGTCGGTCATGCATATTTTCCACGGAAAAAGTTCCTGAATAATTTATTGAGACTTTACCAGTCTTACCTCTCTTCGTTGTAACAAGAATTACCCCATTGGCACCTCTTGACCCATAAATAGCTGCAGCCGAGGCATCTTTAAGAACATCCACCGACTCTATATCGCCCGGATTTAAATTTTCAATACCTAATCCCTGTAATGGAATACCATCCACTACATATAAAGGGCCATTAGTCGCATTGATAGAGCGTTCACCACGTACACGTATAGAACCTGCTTCTCCCGGACGTTCATTAGAAGTTATATCTACTCCGGCTAGCTTTCCCTGCATAGCTTGTAAAACATTTTGCACAGGCATAGCTTTCATTTCTTTCTCGCCGACTCTCACCATAGCTCCGGTCACATCACTTTTCTTCTGAACTCCATATCCAACGACGATTACTTCATCCAGCATCTGTGTATCTTCCTGAAGTACAATCTTAATATGTGTCTGTGATCCTACCGTAATATTCTGCTCAATATAGCCGATGAGCTTTATATTGAGTACATCCTGGGCGCTTGCCACAACAGAAAAATTTCCATCATGATCAGTCACCGTTCCTTTTGTTGATCCTTTTACTGTTATTACAGCTCCGATTACACTATCTCCCAGATCATCGACAACTGTACCGGTTACAGTCTTTGTCTGCGCAAAAACTAATGTCGACATAAAAATGAGAATCAATGTCAACATACCTCTGGCTCTTAAGAGCCGTTTTCCATGGTAATTCCTCATAAATATTAATTTAAAATGGTAATTGAGTTTCGTGTGTTTAAATTCTTTTCGCTTTAGATTCTAAAAATTCCAACACCAGGTTTTTCATATTTCGATTTACAGCAGCAAAACTAAGATTAACATATTTTCAGAAAAATGTATTTTTGTTCATAGTTATGGAAATTCATCATTGATATTCCAAAACATACAATACCATAAAAACACAAATTCCGAAAATTGTTTATAGGAAACGGTTACAAGCCAGACTTTCGCAGATTGCAATACAAAGGAACATGACATCTGTAAAATCGTTCAATCTTATAGATTTTTAGCCACCCGGCCCCGAATAAACATTAGTTTTCGTACTTTTGATAAGAGTTTCAAATATTGTTAGCCTTATGAACCTATTGAAATCTATAGTCTTCATTATTCTATTCATTATCTTACCTGTAAAATCATACCCGGCAAAGGACAACAATTTACAGTTCACACAAATCAGTACGAAAGACGGGCTGTCGCAAAATACTGTCCGGGCAATTCTCGAGGATAAAAAAGGTTTTATCTGGGCAGGGACTTTAGATGGCCTCAACAGGTACGATGGCTATAACCTTATTGCTTACAAACCTCAGCTTAACAATCCGAATTCACTGATAGACCATCGTATAAAAGACGTTTTTCAGGACAAGGACGGGTATTTGTGGATCAAGACATACAAGAATGAATTCAGCTGTTACAATCCGGTTTCCGATTCCTTTGTAAACTATCATTCACAGGGAAATAAAATTCACGAAAACAATGCATATTATATAAATTATTATGAAACTTCGGATGGTACTATCTGGTTGTGGGGAAATACCAACGGTTGCCTGCGAATACGCAAAACGGGAAGTGGGTTTTCCACAAAGTCATTTCTTACCGGGAAGACAACAGAGAATAAGAAAGACTGTAAATTTCTCTTCGAAGACTCCAGAGCTGCCATATGGGTTGGCGGCGAATCCGGCCTTTTCATGATATCGGGAGATAAGACAGATACTCTCTTTTACAATAAGCATTCTTTTACTAAAGCAATAGAGCTTAATAATAAAATATACTTCATTACCGAAAAGTCGGTTATCGTCGAATACGATATTAAACGAAAATCTTTTCAGGAGACGACCAATTCTTCACTTAATGACGTTTATACCGATGTGACCAGACTATCAGATAATGAACTATTGATAACAACAAAAGCGTCGGGACTTATTTCATATAATATAAGCACCGGACTTTTTGACAAACCTGTTTGGGCAAAAGATCCGCAACTCGCAGGTAGTATAGAGTTCATAATTGATAAGAATCAGGGTATCTGGATATATAATCACTCCGGTATAGTATGGTATTATAATCAAAACAGCCGGAAGGTAAAAAAGATGGAATTAATACCATCGGCTATTGCTCAGATCATCGACTTAGAGAGATATAATGTATTCATAGATTCTAAAGGTTTCATCTGGATTACGACATATGGGAATGGACTATTTTACTATAATTCTGAAACTGAGATTCTACAGAACTATAAGTATAGCGCCGACAAAAACAGTCCGGCATCGGATTATCTCCTGTCCATCACGGAAGACAGATATGGTAATATCTGGATTGGGAGCGAATATGCAGGTATCATTAAGGTTACCAAACCCAATTACGACATACAGATTGTCCGCCCTGAGATAGAGACTTCAATTGGGAAAAACAACAATGTACGCACAATATATGCCGACGCATTCGACAAAACATGGGTAGGCACAAAGAATGGCAGCTTATATGTATATGAAGACATCCTGGAAGCCGGGAGATGTATATATAAAGATATGAATCCTTATACTTTGACCGAAGACTCCAGAAAAAGAATGTGGGTAGGGACTAAAGGAAAAGGCTTATACATCATAGATCTGACCACATACAAAGAAATAGCTCACTATACGAATATAGAGACAGATACCAATTCACTCAGCTACAATACCATCTTCAATATATATAAAGACAATAAAAGCCGTATGTGGATAGGCACTTTCGGAGGAGGGATAAACCTTGCCGAAGATACACCCGGCGGTATTAAGTTCAAACGCTTCTTCTTCGACGACGGCAACCGTAGTTATATCCGGTATATATATCAGGATAGTAAAGGACGTATATGGGCGGGAAGTAGCGACGGCATCATTTTATTCAATCCGGAAGAGTTGATAAAGAATCCCAAAGCCTATAAAACGTACCGTATGAACCTGAATAAGAAAAACGGGATCAACTGTAATGATATAAAGACAATATTTGAAGACGAAGAAGGCATCATCTGGATAGGTACTGCCGGAGGCGGACTAAATAAGTTCGTTCCTGCTACCTCGGAAAATGATGAACATTTTATAGCTTATACTACGGCAAACGGTTTGTCCGGTGATTTTGTATCAGGTATCCAGGAAGACAAAGAACATAATCTGTGGATCAGCACAGAAAGTGGAATAACCAAGTTTAATAAGAATACAAACACATTCATAATCTATCAGTTTTCTGAGAAAACATACGGCAACCATTTCAATGAGAATGCAAATATCCATTACAAGAACGGCAATATGCTGTGGGGCAGCCTCGATGGATTAATCGTTTTCAATCCCGAATCGTTCGTGCCCGACCAAAATACCCCGCCAGTTACGTTAACGGACTTTTTCATTTATGATGTCAAGGTCGAGGCCGGAATAAAAGGCTCTCCCCTGAAACAATCGATAAGCTATTCCGATAGAATAAACCTAAGCTATAAGCAGAATACATTCACCATCGAATTCGCCTCCTTAGTATTAAAAGATCCGGCAAAGAACAGGTACGTCTATATGCTGGAAAACTATGACAAGCAATGGAGTGCAATAAGCCACTATAATACAGCTACCTACAAGAACCTTTCACCGGGGAAATATATATTCAAAGTAAGAGGGACAAACAGTGATGGGATATGGAATGAAGAAGTCACTCAAATTGAAATCATTATCGCACCCCCTTTCTGGAAATCATGGTATGCCTATATTATTTATGGCCTGTTAGCAGTACTCCTCTTATATATCGCGTTCAGACTTATCTATAAGTTTAATATGCTTAATAATAACGTAAAGTTAGAAAAAGAGCTGACAAACCATAAACTGCGTTTCTTTACCAATATATCCCACGAGTTCAGAACCCCGCTTACGCTGATCAGGGGGGCTGTAGAAAACCTGAATGAACAGACAGGAGTGTCTCCGCACGCGATGAAGCAGATAAACATTCTGGGTAGAAACTCCGTTATACTCACCCGGCTCATCGACCAGTTACTAGAATTCCGTAAACTACAGAACAATGTATTGACGCTCGATTTGGAAGATACCGATATCATTGAGTTCTCCAAAGACATATATTCCAATTTTCAGGAAGCCGCCAATCAGAAGAAAATAGAATACTCATTTATCAGCGATACCGGCTCATACAAGATGTTTATCGACCGCCGCAAGGTAGATAAGATACTCTATAACCTGTTATCAAACGCATTCAAGTTTACTCCTAACGGGGGGAAAATAGAACTTATGATTTCTATAGACCAGCAAAAGCAAGTATGCCTTTTCAAAGTGAAAGATAACGGTATAGGTGTCGACAAAGATAAGCAGCATATGCTGTTCAGCCGCTTCATGCAAATCAACTTTTCGTCGGCCGGAACCGGTGTAGGTCTGTCTCTGGTAAAAGAATTTGTCGATGTGCATAAAGGCAGAATCTGGTACGAGAACAATGAAGAACAAGGTTCCATATTCAATGTGGAGATATCTGTAAATAAGGAAACTTACAAAGGCGAAAATTTCATTACTCCTACTCATTCCGATATTGTCTCTAATGAAAACAAGAGCAAGATCCTGTATCCGTCAGATACTACCGAAAATATCCAATTACCGGATATAGACGATTCCACACTCTCCAATTACAAGATGCTGATAATCGATGACAACGATGATATCCGCAATTTCCTGATCGATGAATTCAGCAAATACTTTATGGTAGAAGTTGCCGAAGACGGACAAAAAGGGTTGCTGAAAGCAGTCGAAATAAACCCTGACCTTATCATCTGCGATGTGATGATGCCTGCCATGGATGGATTTGAAGTGACGCGGAGACTGAAAGAGGACTTTCAGACCTGCCATATTCCTATCATCCTGTTAACGGCACACTCGTCGATAGAGCATCAGCTGGAAGGCATTCAGAGCGGGGCGGATGCATACATAATGAAACCTTTCAGCCTTAAATACCTTGTTACCAGAGTATTTAAACTAATAGAACAACGGGAACAACTGAAAAAACGTTTCTCAAATGAGTATGTGCTCGACGGCAACCTGATCACATCTACAGACAAGGATAAGGAATTCTTCAACATGATAGATAAAATACTGGAAGAGCATCTTGCCGACACAGAGTTTTCTGTAGATAGGTTTGCCGAATTAGCCAGGCAAAGACGTACTATTTTCTACAAAAAGGTTAAAGGTATAACCGGATTTTCTCCCAACGAACTCATAAAGATAAAACGGTTGAAACGCGCGGCCGAACTGCTTTTACAGGGAGAACTCACTGTATCCGAAATATCTTACAAGGTAGGTTTTGACGATCCGTTCTATTTCAGCAAATGTTTCAAAGCCCAGTATAAATGTTCTCCGTCGAAATATGGTCAACCGATAAATCAGAAAGAGTAAATTTATAAATCCTAAAAGTTGACAAACTTGACACTTTTTACACTATTTTGTCTCTGTCACTTTCAGCCTAAAAGGAAACAGATATATCAGTAAACAGTTAGCAGTTAGCAGTCAACAGTCAATAACTCGTAAGATGTAAAACTTTGCGCCTTTGCGTGAAATCTTGTAACCCCTAACTGTTAAAGGTAATAAAGGTAAATGGCATTTGTAATCAATTGATAATAAATACATAAGCCTACTTTTTGAAAATGGCGAGTAACAA
>NZ_JBHSGN010000084.1:0-94112 GCF_042654545.1 Dysgonomonas termitidis | reverse complement strand
ACAAATATAAGTATTTTCACTCATCCTTAACGAATTATCAGTTTATCAGCAGACCCTAAAGTAGTTACGAGTTACTTCGCCCTTCGGGCAGTTACGAGTTACAAGTAAACAAGATACAAGTAGACAAGATACGAGATATAAGTTGTTAACTGAAAAGACTGTTACTTTTGTTACTTTTTAACAGTTACGAGTTGCTTCGCCCTGCGGGCAGTTACAAGTTACAAGTTAGTTCACTGTTTACTGCTTACTGTTTACTGTTAACTGACATATCTGTTACCTTTGTTACCTTTTTGGAGAAAGATACGAGAGACAGGTTGTTAACTACTCTCTGACGAGATGCTTCGTTTCCCTCAGCATGACAGACCACGATACTGTTTACTGATGACTGTTTACTGTTAACTGATATATCTGTTACCTTTTTACGTTTTTGCGTCTTTACAAGCGGTTTTTAAATTATGGAGAAAGAATGGTAACAGGGGTTTCTTTAGAAAAGTGACAGGTGAAAAAATATGAAAAAAGTGTCAAGTTTGTCAACTTCTAATAGTTGCGAGTAGCAAGTGGACAAAATACAAGTTGTCCACTGTCATCTGAAGAACAAACTTCTTAACTACCCGATAAATAACCGGATTTATAATATATTGACTCATTTACTATCCTAATTTGCCCTATCTATACCCCATCATATTCTGTCATATATTGTATTTTTGTTAACGCGGAAATTAACAAATTTAATATATCATGAAATTATCAAGATTACTTTCGAGTACCGTTCTATGCTTACTGACATTATCGTTGGCCGGTCAGGTGGGTTTCGGTGAACCGGAGAAGATTAACTCCGGCTGGAAATTTACTTTAAATGATGTCAAAAACGGCCAGACTCCGTCATTGGATGACAAAAGATGGAAAACTGTTGACCTGCCCCATGACTGGAGTGTAAAAGGTCAGCTCAGTCCGACACTTGCCAGCGCCACAGGTTACCTGCCCGGGGGTATAGGCTGGTACCGCAAGATAATTAACGTACCCCAGTCAAAACAAGGGGAAAAAGTATACTTATACTTCGAAGGAGTGTACAATCGTAGTGAAGTGTTTATCAACGGTCAGTCGTTAGGTAAACGTCCGAATGGTTATGTTTCTTTTATGTACGATGCCACTCCCTACATTAAATACGGGGAGGATAATGTGATAGCCGTTCGCGCGGACCATAGCCAGTCGGCAGACTCCCGCTGGTACACAGGTTCGGGTATCTACCGTAATGTATGGATGGTATATGCCAATCCTCTGCATATTGCTCAATGGGGTGTATTTGCCTATCCTAAATCGGTGACGAAGAAACAAGCCATTGTATCCGTAGAGGTGGAAATAGATAATTCCACTGTGAAAGATGCAAATCTGACCATCACGAACGAGTTGTTATCGGCAGACGGGAAAGTAGTTGCAAAAGATTCGAAGAAGTTGCAAATGACAGCCGGAAACAATAAGATAGCGGCGGAACTGAAAGTAAATAATCCTCAGTTATGGGATTTGAATAACCCGAATCTGTACCAGTTAAAGACGGCAGTACTCAAAGATGGCAAAGTTATAGACCAAACCACTACCACTACAGGTATCCGCAACTATACATTCGATCCGAATAAAGGGTTTGCCCTGAATGGTGAATGGATGAAAGTAAAAGGCGTATGCATCCACCACGATGCAGGCGTATTAGGTTCGGCAGTACCAAAAGATGTATGGAAGCGCAGACTACTTACACTGAAAGAGATAGGAGTCAATGCTATCCGGACAAGTCACAACCCTCAGGCGCCGGATCTGTATAGCTTGTGCGATGAGCTTGGCTTGTTAGTGCTCAACGAAGCCTATGACGAATGGGAATTTCCTAAGCGCAAATGGCTGGAAGGCTGGAATGTAGGCACACCCGGATTTCAAGGTAATTTCGATTATTTTGGAGAATGGGGAGAAAAAGACTTGGCAGATATCGTTCGCCGCGACCGTAATCATATATCCGTATTCGCATGGAGTATCGGCAATGAAGTGGATTATCCGAACGATCCTTATTCACACCCGGTATTAGACGGAGGGGCAGCCACAGGCTTTACGCAAGCGATGTTTGGAGGATATAAGAAAGATGCGCCTGATGCCATGCGTCTGGGGGATATAGCTAAACGATTGGTAGCAGTAGTTAAGAAATACGATACATCACGCCCTACAACAGCCGGGCTGGCCGGAGTAGCCATGTCTAATCAGACGGCATATCCCGGAGCGCTGGATATTGCAGGTTATAACTATACCGAGGGTATGTATGCCAAAGATCATCAGACATATCCTGAACGGGTAATTTATGGTAGTGAAAACCGTCATGAACTAAGTGCATGGAAAGCTGCAAGGGATAATGAATATATATTCGGACAATTCCTGTGGACAGGTATAGACTATCTGGGAGAGTCGGGACGCTGGCCGTCAAGAGGCTTTTATTCGGGACTGCTAGACTTCGGAGGCTTTATCAAACCCAGAGGCTATTTCCGCCAGTCGCTTTGGTCGGATAAACCGATGGCTTACCTGGGCACCTATCCTACACCAGGAAAAGGTAGCAAAAGCCAGATGAAAGATGTATGGTCTCAATTGGATGCTGAAAATGAAGGCAATTATGAAGAGAAAACCCCGTCGATGGATGCATGGCCTATATGGAATTATCAGGAAGGACAATCTATCCGTGTAGTAAGCTACACCAATGCGGCAAAAGCCAGACTGGAACTGAACGGAAAAGAGATAGGACAGGCAAAGGATTATGATGATAATACCGGTATTATCTACTGGGATATCCCTTATCAGGCAGGTAAGCTGGAAGTTATAGGAATGGATAAGGATGGTAATGAAACAGCCCGTTACGCCATACAATCTTCCGGACAGCCATATGCACTGACTATTGTCCGATCAGAGAAAGAGATATGCAAAGACAAAGGCCTTGCCCAAATAGTTGTGCAGGTAGTGGACGGGAATGGTGTACCTGTGATGTTGTCCGACAATGAAGTTACCTGCCGTATAATCGGCCCGGCAAAACTACTGGGGCTGGAAGCCAGCAATAACGAAGATATGAGTGACTATACAGATAACAGACACCGCGTCTTTCATGGTCATATACTTGCTTATATACAGTCTACAGGTGAACAGGGAGAAGTTAAAGTCCAGTTTACTTCCCCTTGGTTGAAAACGACTGAAGAAACGATCCTGGTTAAGTAATAAAGTAGCTTATAGTAAAATCGGCGTCAGTAATCCAGTTACTGACGCCGACTTCTATCATACTTTTAATGGTTGCTTATTTAGGGATATCAATCAATTCCACTTCGAAAATGAGATTGGAGAAAGGCTTTATTGAGCCTTGTTCCCTTGCTCCATAGGCCAAATCGTAAGGGATATACAGCATCCATTTTGAACCGACAGGCATCAACTGCAATGCTTCTGTCCATCCCTTGATTACCTGGCCTACGCCAAATGTCGCAGGTTCTCCTCTGTCCAGGCTGCTGTCGAATACGGTTCCGTCAAGCAATGTCCCTTTATAGTGAACAGTCACGCGGTCTGTTGCTGCCGGTTTAGCTCCCGTGCCTTCGGTTATTATCTTATACTGCAAGCCACTGGGTAGTGTCACCACTCCGTTTACGGTCTTATTCTCTGCCATAAATCTATCGCCTTCGGCAATCTGGCTGGCATACTCGGCTTTCATGTCCTCCGCTTTCTTCGCTTCGTTTACCTCCTGAGCTTTTTGAGCGGCTTCCTGTATAATACCTTCTGCTCCTTCTATGAGCAGTTTCTCATCTTTCAGGCTATTGGAAAACGCTGAAACAAAGGCATCGATATTCAGTTTACCGGGTCCGCCTAATATTTCTTTCGAGAAATTATCGGTCATAGTCGAAAGCTGGCTGCCAATTGCCACACCCGAATTGAATGCCGATTTGCTTTTATCTTGCTTTATAGTTTGGGCAAAACCAACCAAAAACTCTTCTAAATTGGCTGTATTGGCTTTGGTCAGGGAATCCAGCTTGGAGGTCATCTCTGCCTTCAGCTTACTTTGTTTTGCGCTATCGTCTTCTTTTTCTATTCTGGATGTATAGTCGGCTCTCACCGCAGCAGTATCCGCTATGACTCCCATCTGTGACAAATAAGGTTTCAACCCGCTTTGTACCATGTTTACACCAAGAGCATAAGAGATGGTATCAGCATGTGTACTGAGGACTGGCTCTGCCGCCGCAACTTTTTTAGGGGTTGTTTTTTTCTGCGCAGGCAAACCTTCCGGGCTTAATATTGCGCACGCAACCAAAGAGAACAGTAATAATTTCTTCATATGACTAATTTTATTTGTTGATGTTCTATGTTTATAGTTTCTGAGAATGTGTATATTATATCGAGATGCAAAAGTAGTATTTTTTATCCGTCTATATCATAACTTCAACAAACTTATTGTGAAATCTTGTAAAAACTTGAAAACTAATCACTACCTTTGCGCGTCCTTAACGGCTGACTCTCTTATGTCGAATATTCTTTGGGGTGGGAGTAGGCCTGTTGAAGGGTTAATTACCACATAAGAATATTTAAAATTTTTAATGAAAACATTTGAAGAATTAGGGGTCGCAGCGAATATCCGCAAAGCGATCGAAGAAATGGGTTACGAGAATCCCATGCCCGTGCAAGAAGAAGTGATTCCATACCTGCTGGGCGAAACAAGCGACATAATTGCATTGGCGCAAACAGGAACCGGCAAAACAGCGGCTTTTGGATTACCTGTACTACAAAAAATAGAAGTAAAAGAAAACGTACCTCAGGCATTGATCCTGTGTCCTACCCGTGAATTATGCTTACAGATAGCAGGCGATCTGGCAGATTATTCAAAATATATTGACAACCTGAGAGTCCTCCCTGTATATGGCGGTTCGAGCATCGAGAGCCAGATTAAATCACTGAAAAGGGGAGTACAGATTATCGTTGCTACTCCGGGGCGTCTGATAGACCTTATCAACCGTAAAACGGTAGATTTGAAGAATATAAAATATGTAGTGCTCGATGAGGCGGACGAAATGCTGAATATGGGCTTTACGGAAAGCATCGATGAGATATTATCTAAAGTACCTGACGAAAGAGTAATGCTGCTTTTCTCGGCTACAATGCCTAAAGAGATTGCCAAGATTACCAAAAAATACATGCAGAGCCCTAAAGAAATTACGATTGGCCGTAAGAATGAAGGGTCGAACAATGTAAAGCATGTATATTATATGGTACATGCAAAGGATAAATATCTGGCGCTAAAACGTATTGCCGATTACTATCCGAATATATACGGTATCATTTTCTGCCGCACCCGCCGCGAAACACAGGAGATTGCCGACAAACTGATACAGGACGGATACAATGCCGATTCCCTGCATGGTGATCTGTCTCAGGCCCAAAGGGACTATGTAATGCAAAAATTCCGCATTCATAATATTCAGTTATTGGTTGCGACCGATGTAGCTGCCCGCGGACTGGACGTCGACAGTCTTACGCATGTTATCAATTACGGATTGCCTGACGATATAGAATCATATACCCACCGTAGCGGACGTACAGGCCGTGCAGGTAAAACAGGTACATCCATCTCTATTGTCCATGTAAAAGAGAAGGGTAAAATCAGGGAAATTGAGAAAATCATCAATAAGAAATTCGAACAGGGAGTAATTCCTTCGGGAGAAGCCATTTGTGAAAAACAATTGTTCAGCCTTGTTGACAGAATAGAGAAAGTGAAGGTGAATGAAGATGAAATATCGAACCTTCTCCCATCTGTATACAGGAAACTCGACTGGCTGGAAAAAGAAGATATTATAAAGCGTGTTGTGGCCCTTGAATTTAACCGATTGATCGATTATTATCGTGATGCGGATGAAATAGAGGCCCCTTCCGACCGCTTCTCCAAAGGAGATGATAAATCATATCCCCGTCGCAAAGACCGCGAACGTTCCGACCGGTCTTCGGGAGGTACACGTTCGGCGGAAAGAGGTTATTCACGGCTGTTTATCAATATCGGACGTACAGACAGTGTAAATCCTGCAACGCTCATGGGATTGGTAAACGATTTTGTACCCGAGAAGGTGAACATCGGACGTATCGACATCATGCAAAACTTCTCCTTCTTTGAAGTACCCGAAAAGGATGCCCAGAAAGTGATAAGCGCAATGAGCCGTCAGGAACAGAACGGCCGTCGCATATCTGTAGAAGTAGCCCAAGGTGGTGGTGGCGGAGACCGGGGAAATTCCGGGGCTTCCCGTTTCGAAAGAGGTGGCGGTTATCGTGGAAACAGCGGTTCTTCACGTTCTGATAAGGGATCGAAAAGAAGCTCGGATTTCAAATCGTCAAAACCATCGGACAAAGGACATCGTAAAGGAGGACGCAAGCCGAAGTTTTCCTGATAGAAGCCTAAGTTGACATATATATAAACGTCAGTTACTTTATTAAAATAGAATAAGTAACTGGCGTTTACTTATATTTGCTATTACTTATTCGGTAACCTCATTTCTTAAAGTTGTCTGTAACAGATAAACCCTCTTTCATTTTCTTATACCTGATCAATGCTTCGATGTAATAATAATCGGCATAATTGATAGAAGCATCCACTTCCGATTTATTAGGCCAGTGACCTACGCTGTGCAATAAGAACGAAGGTTTACTTCCCCTGCTTTGATACTTATCTGAAGATAGTTCGATTAACATTTTTGTAGCTGCAGTTTTATACTCTTCAGCTTTCACTCTGTTATCCTCCAATTGAGAGAGTTCGAGTAATGCAGAGGCGACAATGGCTGATGCTGATGCATCTTTCGGTTCATCCGGTATATCAGGTGCGTTAAAATCCCAATAGGGAACATATTCATTCTCAGGCAATCTGTTTAGATAAAGATCCGTTACTTTTTCAGCAAAGCGCAGGAACTGTTTGTCTCCCGTTTCCCTGTAAACCATTGTATAGCCGTAAATAGCCCATGCCTGCCCCCTGGCCCATAGTGTACTGTCGGCATAACCCTGATGAGTTACTCCTTTAATAAAATGGCCGTCAATGGTATCATATACTGCTACATGGAAATTGCCCCCATCTTCACGGAACTGATATTTCATAGTTGTTTCCGCATGCCTTGTCGCTATATCGTACAATCTCTTACCGCCTCCATTTCTTGCTGCCCAATACAACATTTCCAGATTTATCATATTATCCATAATTGTATTATGAGGCCAGTTATTAGGTTCCACCTCACGCGGCCATGACAGTATTGTTCCGACTCTGGGGTTGAACAAAGTAGCCAATGTGTCTGCAGCATTAAGCACAATCTGCTTATATTTTTCATTACCCGTAAGGCGGTATCCATTTCCATAACTGCAAAATATCTGGAAGCCTAAATCATGATCATAGGCCGGAAGCATTGTCAATGGTTCTAATAAATCAGTATAAAATAAAGCTGCATCGGAGTCGCTGATATTTCTGGTATTTTCATAGTTGTACCAAAGAATTCCCGGCCAGAAACCGACCGTCCACTCGCTTATATCTATAGGAACAAGTCTCCAGTGGGAGAGGCTATCCATGATATTACGGGGTATCATCTTCCGATCTCCGATTTCGGACAGCGTCTTTTGTATCTGCACATTACAATACAAAAGTTCTTTATCTACAGCTAAAGTACCTGCTATTTCTTTTTCTGAACAGGACATAAGTAACGCGGCACAGCCAAGTCCCCAAATGATTCTTTTTATTTTCATGTTTTATTGAATTTCTTATTTTTCTATCCTAAACCAGTCGACATCCATCCATGAACGTGGAGTATCCGACACTTGATTCATTATAAACATTCCAACTTTTGCTCCTATCCATTTTCCTTGCCTGGCTTGGAATGGTTCTCCTATTTCTTTATATTTCCTTCCGTCTGTACTATATGAGAAGGAGCATTTCCCACCTTCTTTGACAATTATGCGAAAATAGAATTCCGTATTTTCCAATTTGGTCTGGTAATTATACTTTATATCTGTCTCCAGATTATCCAATGATATTTTCGCCAGAATTTTTTCTCCTGTTTTTTGCTCTGCATCCGTACATCCGACTTGTTGCAGTTCATAATCATTACCTCTCTTCACCAATGCGATATATGAGTAATCCCATCCCATCATTATCAGGCCGGCTTTATCTCCTTCATTCTGAAGGACAGTTGTTACCTTCATCGTTGCTGTAAATTCAGGAGCCGAGAGTTTTTGCATCAGGAGATTGGGGATATCCCATACATTAGTAAAATTGTCAGGATAATATTGTCCGTACATACGGATATATCCATCGGCAGAAGGGAAAGCCCATCCTTGCCGGGGATTGGCGTGCCACGACCATTGTAGTCCCAGTTTTGCTGTATTGAATTCATCACTCTCTACCGGAGTTTCCACCGGATGTACTTTACCTGTATTTGGCTTTCTATAAGAGAAAACAGGTTCACCGCAATAATTTTTATCGTTTATACCCATCACAGGCCAACCATCTTTCCATGTCACAGGCTGCAGATGTATGATGCGTCCGTATGGTCCTTTGTCCTGAAAGTGGATAAACCACGATTCTCCTGTTTGTGTTTCTACCAGCCCACCCTGATGCGGACCATTTATACTGGTGTTGCCCTGGTCAAGAACTCTCTTTACCTCGTACGGGCCATATATATTTTTTGAACGGAGCGCTATCTGCCAGCCCATTGCAACACCTCCGGCAGGAGCCAGCAAATAATAGTAACCATCTTTCTTATAGAATTTCCCGCCTTCCACTGTATGATTTACTCCGTCGTTTCCGTTGAAAATCAGGGATTCTTCACCTATAACCTTTGTTCCGTCTTCATTCATTTCACATACGGTCATCACACTATTGAAACCGGCCCGGCTACCGGCCCATGCATGGGTAAGGTAGACCTTTCCATCGTCATCGAACAGAGGGCTGGGGTCTATCCTTCCTTTTCCGGGAAGTACAAGTACCGGCTTATCCCATCTGCCTAAGATATCTTTTGTCTTAACTACATATATGCCGAAATCGGGATCACCCCAGTAAATCATATACTCACCTTTATGATAGCGGATACATGGAGCCCAGATACCTTTTCCGTGCTGTACCCTGTCAAAGAAACCCGCAGGTTCCACTCCTTCCATATAGAGATCAGAGAGAGCATAGTTTATTATCTTCCAGTTCACTAAATCCTTTGAATGGAGAACAGGCAATCCCGGAACGCAATTGAAACTCGATGCGGTCATGTAAAAGTCATCGCCTGTACGAATGACATCGGGGTCGGAGTAATCTGCATAAAGAACAGGGTTCTTGTATGTCCCATTGCCTTGGTCAGATATCCATACCTGCGATTTGTAAGTTTGAGAATTGGCTATTATACAAGTGAATAAACTTATCGTCAATATTATTCCCTTCATAAAGTAATCTTTTGATAAACAGTTTTCTCCATCGCTTTTTCTTTTCCTCTCGCATTGGTTATTGTGACTGGCTTATCACAAGTAAAATAGTATTCTCCGTTTTTATATTCCAATATGGCATTTGTTTTTTTATTAGCTTCGATAGTAAAACCTCTTGCCTGTACCAGTGTTCCATTGCCTAAGAATATGATAAAGTCCTTTCCACCCTCACTTACCATTACATAAGTTGCGTTTGCAGACATATTATTATATGATACTTTTTCATCTTTTACCGACGAGAAAATATAGTCCGTCCTGCCCGGTTTACTTTTTACAATCAATCCTACAAAATCATTTGATGCAGTATCCGCTTCAAATGATTGGACAGACTCAATTGATTTTCCCCCATTTTCAGTTGTCGGTTCAAATATGGAAACAAACGGATGCGTCCAGGCCTCCCCATACTGACGGGCAGCAATAGTAAGAAAGGGCTCTTTTCCCACTTCGTAGGGAACACCATGATTCCCCCTGAAATTATCGGTTGGAGGAGCTTTGATCGAAAATACTTCTCTGTCAGGGTAGCCTTTCATCCAAAGATTCATATAGATATGATTATTATCCGGGGTCGACATCTTCCATACGGCCTGATAATCTTTATTCGTTTTTACCGATTTCTTGTCCCACATATAATCGAGGGCAAAGAGATGCCCTCCGGCAAATGCCATATCATCGCTCGGTAGTAAGTTTAATGGTTGTCCTTTGGAATCTTGAATAAATAATTCTTGTCCGAGATTATGATAGAAATAATCGTGATATTTATCTCCTTCGCGCTGTTTTCTGGAACGGAATATATCTATATAATATCCTGTTGTTTCACTGGTTCTTACAATGCTAAGGAAACGGTTTTGATCGCTGCGGCTCTCAGGTTCAAGGAAATAAGCGTCGGAATAGGTGATATCCGGATAATACCCGGTCAATTGCCCTGATTGCGGATAGCAACCAAGCAGATCGAAAGGATGATTGCTTAACATCTCAGGGTATTTGGATATGCCGTCTACCATTACCGTATTATGGGCCGGGAACTGCGAATAATATTCCAGATAGGGCGCCTGAAAATAAGACGATCCCCTTCCGGATTCAGCCCCCAGTATATAGCCCTTTCCATACAATTCCATCGAAATACCGTTTGAATGCATATGATTTCCTAAAGAGGCATACTGGGATATCATCAGCCCGTTCTCTTTATTATTATATCCGCTACGTTGAACAAACCAGCTTACATTAGGAGCATAGAATGTCTGAGTCACATAATCATCAAGTTTTCCTCTTTCGATGTTCGTATCCAGTACAAGAGGTTTACCGGTAAAGAACGAGTAAATCTGAGGCGGAAGTTTTTCCGGTTTCTCACTTTCCCGTTCTGCATCAGGATCAAAGAGCCTGTACATTTTAGTATATAAATTTTCATTCTCTTTGTCCCCATATTTCTGCGACATGCGTATCATATCGCTGAAAGCCTCTGTATTAATAGTATTGTAATGCGTGTCGCCAAATGCGGTTATCATTCCATTCGGGAACAGATATTGAGGCAGCATTCTTACAGCTTTTCCCATCACAGGAGTGTAGGGGAGAAGATTCTGATTAAATGTATTGTCATAATCCCGGATAAAATTAGTCAGGTCCTTTGTTACTCCCTGCGCGTATCCGGGACATTCGCTCCATACCCCGTTATCAGGATCATAGCCATATTCCATGAATTTGGTTAAAGACCACTGGCGGGCTGAGGATTTGTTGAGTATATAGTCGATATAATATTCCCGGCCTTTGCTGTCGGCATAAGCCTTATTATCTTCCAAGACCATTGCCACTTTCAGTATAAATTTGGCCTGATGCAGGTTCCAGTTGTTTTGAGGCACACCGTTCTTTATGGTTATATCTATCCATTTCTTGAATGTAGCCGTATACAGATCCATTTTATCCTGATGATTTGCCTTTATATAAGGATATAGGAAATCATACAGACAGGCCAGTTCATTCAATATACGTTCCTGTATCACCTCAAAAGTAGATAGTCCCACAAGTGTCTGCACATGCCCATTATTCAGATCGACAGGTTCATTACGGTAATACATACCTGTCATGTAAGTATCGAAAAGGTCGAATGCGAACTTTGCATATTTCTCATCATCAGTCAGCCAATAGATAAAAGCTGCATCTTTGCCTATACCCATTATTTGTTCATTGATACTTTCTATCCCCGAAGCGTTTGATTGTTCTCCCCATTCGAGAGGCCGCCCTTCTTTCTTTGTATTATGAAAATAAACCCCTTTGGTATCGTCCATGTAAGGAATGATATCTTCTATTTCAGGCCGGCTGTAAACCGATGCCCCTCCGCGCGAACTACCGAAACGTACTGTTGGCACAGGTGCTTTTCCATCAGCATGTGAATATACTCCACCCCGTATATATACATTGGTAGCCTTGCTCTTCCAATACATCATCAGACGGGAATAAAGCCAGTCGGGTTGTATTTGTGTATTAGCTACATATGGATCGATACGGTTCAGGATGCCCAGCTTTACCTCTTTAGCCCAGGGCTCTGTTTCAATTTGTTTTTGCACGACAGGTTTATAACCGGGTGTTGTCAGCAAACGGGGATGTGTCTGCGGCAGATTCTGAGGCAAGGGTATCTGACTATAAGACAAATGGCAAATAAGACTGGTAATAAGCAATATATATAATCTTTTCATTGTCCTCTTTATTTACAGTATCGCATTCTTTTTATATACTTTATATCTCTTCATATCTTCTTTTACTGCAGGGATTAAGTGGATTGTACAGCCCCCTTTTTCCTTTAACTGAAATTGAAGGATAGTCGTACTATCTACTATCAAACGGGTTACTTTGACTTTCGTAACAGTTTCGGCATTATCATCATCTGTATAGATACTTGCAACATATCTCTGCCCTGTTTGAAGAAAATCAAGGGGAGTATTAATCATACGTGCATCATTATTACCTATCGTACCTAAAAACCATTCTTTTCCGTTGCGACGCGCAATTGTCACATACTCCCCTATATAATCATGGATAACCTTTGTATCATCAAACGTCACCGGTATGTTGTCGAAAAATTCCAGCTCCGGAACTTCTTCTATCCGTGCAGGTGTATCGTACCAATATAGAGTTTGTAGTGGGCTGTAATATATTACGGGAAATGCGAGCTGGTGCGCATGTGTGTTCTTAATACGCGGATCGAAATAACAAACCGTATAATCGGCCGCTCCTGCAATCATTCGGGTGAAGGGCAATATTGTATTGTGTGTTGCGTCCGGGAACTCTTCATTCCCGCGGATGCCTTCCTGTGTCAGCAGATTGGGATATGTACGGCTATACCCTGTGGGACGGTATTCGTCATGGATATTTACCATCAGATTATTGTCCGCAGCTTTCTTCACCAATTCATGCAGCCATGCAGACCATCCTTGTGTCTGATACTGGACAAAGCCAAATTTAACCCCAGCCAGTCCCCATTCTTTATAAACCGGAAATATCTTATCTGCTTGGTGCTGTAATGCATGTTGATTGACATATACCCATACACCTATTCCTTTCGATTTGCCATATCTGACAACTTCTTTCATATCCAGATCCGTTACTGTCACTTCACTTGCATCTGATCTGAAATCCATAGACGGCCCGTACCATTTCCAATCGAAAAGGATATATTGCATCTTATGCCTTTCGCAGAAATCGATACAGGCTTTTGCATTGGCTGTAGTCAGGGTTGTTTCCCGCATTATTTTACCCGGTTTTACCCAGTCGGTATTTGTTATTTTATTGGATTCGTTCAGATTCAGTATGATATCGTTGTTTTCCAATAATTTTCCGATTCTCTCTGCTGCCATTACGACTCTCCAAGGTGTCCCGAATGGGGTTACCATATCGGAGATACTATAGAGCGATACCTGAACCGTATTCTTTTTATATTTCGATAGTTTGAACATGGCGCGGGCAAAGTCTACTTGCTGTGCCTCGGTAATACATGCATACAGAGAATCGGAAATCCTCATCGTCAAAGGGCGTTCACTTTCATCGTCCCAATCTGATAATGGCTTCTCATAATACGGAGCTTGTGCCCATTGCGTCCACCATGCAGTAGTCCTCTCCGGCATGGTAAATTCGGTATTTTCTGCAGTAATTTTATGATAAATAGCTTCGGGATGCATTGGAAAATAATAACGGAAAGCGATTCCTTCGTTATATGCACGCACCTCTATACTCATCTTATATTGCGATTTATCTCTGCGTGAGAAATGGATCTTAGCACCATTATAATTATCCTTTATTTCCGAACGTTCTCCATATAGGGGCTTCCATGTTTCGTTATGTGAAGAGGTTTCTACATTATCAAAGACCATCACATCGTTCCATGATTCCGGTTGTTTCCAGAACTTGGCTAGTGCACGTTCCCAGATATGATTATCGAGCCGGATATCCAGCTTTGACTCCAATATTACAGGTTGGTTATTGTAGCTGACGGTATAGAATATAGCCAGAGTTCCATCTGTATTTTTCTTCTGGTAAAGCCCGAATATATGTTTGCCGTCAGGTGAAACAACCTTTGTGCGGGTGGTTTCAATTATAGATTGAGCCGAAATTGTAGCTGCTGATAACGATATAAAAATAAGGAATATCAATAATGCTTTTTTCATGGATATTAATATATAGTTTATTGTACGTATAGATAATCCGGTTTACGATCTTTCACAAATTCTTTATAATGTTGTTTTTACCTTTGTTATTCTAATGTTATTTCATCCGTAAATTTTCCAATTCTGAAATTTCCGTCCTCAAAGCTTTTAATCCTTTTTCCATTGATTACAATATTCTCAAAACTTATATTTCCAACTCGCCGGCTATCATCATACCCTTCTATAACGGAAGGATTTTCTCCGTATCCATTGTAGTATATATTCTTGAAAGTGATATTTTCAATCCCTTTTCCCGGTCCGGTATTATATTTTTTGTTATACATTACACGTACATGAAAGAGTTGTCCCTCCTGAATATTTTCTACACGGATATCTTCGAAATGTATATTTCTTGCCAGATTATGATCCCCGACATTAATAGCCATACATCCCTGGTAATCCCTGTCGTCTTCATCATGTTCTAAAATGTCAATATTGCGAAATATTATATTTTCCATTACTTCATCTCCCGTCTCGGTATTTCCATGTGTCCCCAAATTGATAGGGTGAGCTATATCTGCCCATAATGTGGAATTTTGAACAACAATATTGCGTGAATCTCCGTAAAAATCCCATCTATGATTGTAGACGGCAATACAATCATCTGAGTTGCGCATGAATACTCCATCGACAAGGACATCTTCACAGCAGAAGAAATCGAGCCCATCACCCCATCCCTGATAGCTGAATGATTTTATATTTTGTATGGTTATATTTTTTGTCATTCCTGCTGCAAGAGAATTGTACCGGGGATTGAGAATTATTATACCGTCGACAGTTATATTTTTACAATAATCGGCACTGATACCATTGGCCGATGGTGAAAATATAATTCCCCGGCCATATATCTTGACATTTTCGGAATTACTACAGTCGATTTTGCCATTCAACACGGCACCGCCTTCCAGGAATACAGTTGTATTTGAAGCAACTTTAAATACTCCTGTAGAATCGGGTTTATGAAGACCGGCATCGAAATATATAATATCGGGGGCGTTCTTATCGGGTATCTCCTTGATGATATCGCCTGCAAACAGATGTAAATTATGTAGCCTGTCTCCGTTAAACTCTATTGATAAGTTCTGAGGCTTATCGAGCGTAAAGGTTATTGAATTGCCTTTTATCTCGGGTACGATGCCTTCTGCCAGAGGGCGGATAACTGCAGATAATAAATTGCCGTTATTTAACTGAACACTGACTTCTACTGTTCCGGAGAAATCAAAATAGACCATTGATGCACGGCTACGCGTATCCGCATCCACCATAGCATAATTTTCGAAAAGGTCGACCCATTCTTCACCCTGATGTCTCACCTTTACTGTAAAATCGTCATTATGCCATGCATAATAGAATTCCTTTGGTACAGAGTAGGTTATTATCTCTGCTATGGCAACGGAAGTACAAACAAAACAAAGTAAAATAATAATCCAAATGCTTTTTAAATTCATATTTGTTCTTTTTAGGTTACAGACCTGTTTATTAGGTTTATATGTATGCAACAATAGTTCTTTATAATTAAATATTGTCACACTAGATTTAACTCTTATTTACTTCTAATTTATTTTTAAGAACCAGAACTATTATCTATTCCGGCTATAGATAAAATAATAAAGAAAATCAATTGTAGCCTCCACATTAAGGATGGAAGCTACAATAATCCTTATTTATTATCATGCGAAAGATATATCTTTATTTGTTACCATCCCGGGTTTTGCTTTAACGCCGGATTCAATCTCATCTGATTGAGAGGAACCGGACTAAGATAGTCCCGTTGCGAATAAAGCAGATTACCAGATAAAGTTGCTATTGAACGCCCGTAATCAGGGTCGTTCACACCACTACCTTCATATACACCATGCGCCAGCGGATATTCTTCGGGATAATAAGCCGGCTGCCCATGATATACGGCGTCATTCGCTTTTGCGGTCATATATTCAGTTCCGTATACATGCCGTCCCAACTTTTGTCCTTTAAGGTTGATATGTGCTATTCCCCAACGTTTCAGGTCATCTTCACGAAACCCTTCTCCATATAATTCACAAGCCCGTTCGCGGCGAATCTCATCCAGCATGTTCATTTTTTTACATACTGTTTTACCTTGTGCATGATCCCACCATCCGGCATCCCAGACATTGGCTATCAAGGCATTTGTCAGAGGGGCTACTCCTGCTCTGGCTCTGTTCTTATTAATGGAGAAATTAAGGTCATTATCTGAAATCGTTCCTTCGCCCAGTTCTACTGCTGCTTCGGCATATATCAGGTGTACCTCGGCCAGACGAATGAGAGGGTAATCGGCAGACTCTGTATTGGTAGCCCTATTCGCTCCTTCGATGGCAAACTTACGGCTGCCATATCCATTATGCGTGCTATTTCCCCGGAGGGTAGGGACATAAATAGTATGTTTGTTGCCAAATGCAGGATCGTTCGGATTGTATGGGACTTCGGGATATGCAGGGTCGGGATAAGGTTTTCCCTGCTCTTTCAGGGCTCCGCCGTCTTCAGTCCTGCTACTCCAGTATGGACGGTCAGGCATAAATGTACTACCGATAAACCTGTAATCGCGGTTACGGAATTCATCATAAAAGCGTTCAAACCCTAAAAACTGGGGATTATTCTGTGCGTCAGTGATATTACCTGTATAGCTGACGCGTACCGGCAATCCGTTTCTACACAGGAAAGATTCACCAAACACAGCGCTGATACCCGCTGCCTGCCATGTAAATACAGTGTGTGAAAGATTGATACCACCTTTAAGAAGGTCATAGTCATACTTCTTGCTAAAGATAAACTCTTTGTTTGTTGCTTTTCCTGCCCCTTTAAAGTTTGGCATATTACCACCCTTATCATCTATATTGAGAAGATAGTAATAGCTTAAAGAGTCACACTTATTCCAAAGTTCGAAGGTTCCTGTCTCGGCTTCTGTAATGACTTCCCCGGCCAGAGTTTTAGCTTCGGTCAGCATTTGCTGAATAGATGGGTAACTTGCCGGCCTGGCATTACCGGCCCCTATGGAACTACCATCTCCATCGAGGTCGTAACCAATACCCGTAACGTATTTTTCCCAAGTTGCTTCATAAAGCAGTACCCGTGCCAAAAATGATTTTGCGGCTTCATTGCTGACTTTACCCTTATCTGCCGCGGCAATATCTTTTTCTTTAGGGAGTAAAGGAATCGCCGACTTCAGATCGGAAATGATAAAATCCGCAACTTCGTAGCGGCTGTTTCTTGCACCATAAAGAACCGGATCATTCACATCCATTACATGATCTGCGACAGGTATCCCGCCAAACTTCTGCAAGAGATAAAAATGCTGCCATGCACGGAAGAAATAGGCGGTACCAATTGCTGCGCTGATTTCCGATTTATTTCCTGCATATTCGTTGGCTTTGGTCAATAAGATATTGCAATTGCGAATATAACTATAGGGTTTATCCCATTGAAAGTTACTTTCTACGGCAGAACCGCCCCCGTTATTGCCAAGACCTGAAATATCGAGATTCTGATCCATTTTATAATATGTAGGTTTATCGTTATAATCTTTCCATCCTTCCAGATTATACAGACCGTTTGCTGCCTGCTTAAAATGATCCGGAGTAGTAAAGAAGATAGCCTCAGTTCCTTGTGACAGCGGCTCTTTATCAAGGAAATCGCTACATCCCGTCAGTAATGCCAATAACATTACCGGTGAAAATATTTTACTTATAATAGATTTCATTTGTTCAAATTTAATGATTAATTAAAATGTGATGTCTATCCCCCAGGTAAGCATGCGGTTGAAAGGAAAAGTATTATTAGATCCCTCTCCGTATTCAGGGTCATAACCGTCTTTGATCTTACTCCACTCCCAAAGGTCGTCTCCTGAAAAGTAGACCCGCAGCTTATTCAGTCCCATTTTTTTCGTTACATTCTGAGGTAGGGTATATCCTACTACTAAGGACTTTAGCCTGATATATCTGGAACTCTGAACGGTTACATCTTTGTTCGCATAATTCCAGTTGTTAAATGCATTATCCCGTGATGCAACTGTATAGCTCGTATTCGGATTTTCTTCTGTCCACATTTTCCCCATAAATGTATTATTCTGGTATGTGAAATTTGCTACCCAGGGATATGCAAAATATCCGCTTCTCAATACTGTCTGTTTTCCAACCCCCTGGAAGAATGCCTGCAAATCAATTCCTTTCCATTCTGCTCCAAGCTTGAATCCGAAATTAATACGTGGTGCCGCGTCTCCCGCATAGTAGATATCTTTTGTTGTAATAGCTCCGTCACCATCGAGATCGACCAGTTTACGAGCTCCCGGACGAAGACGGTTTGTACCGCTTTCCACCGGAGCCGGAATTATATTGCCAGCCTTGGGGCCTGTATGATCTGCATTCCAGTAATACTGATTATAGAATGCGTCGACTTCTGCCTGTGTCTGGAAAATACCATCGGTCTTATAAACATAAATCGCATCTCTCGGCATACCTACCAGACGGTTGGAGTTCTTTCCGGGATTAGGTACATTCTCACTATTTTCTAATGTAATGACCTTTGACCATGCATCAGCTATGAAGCCCCCTATATTATAAGAGACATCTCCTATCTTATCCCTCCAGTTGAGGGAAAACTCCCATCCTTTAGCCCTGAATTTACCATTGTTTGTTTTTGGTGCGGATGCTCCCAATATAGAAGGGTATGTTACAGGAATGAACATGCCGTTATTGGTCTTTACGAAATAATCGAATGAACCCGACAGACGGGATTTTAAGAATGAAAAGTCCAGTCCGGCATCGTGACTGTTAATCGTCTCCCATGTTCTCAGGTTTGAGGTCATACCACCAAGAGTCAATGACGGTTGGGATGCCACATCTGTACCAAAAAATGCATTTCCTGTATTTATTACTGCATATCGTTCGTAATTGTCGATTCCTTCAACACTTCCTGTTTTTCCGTAATTGTACCTGATTTTCAGATTAGTCAGCCATTTAAAGTCTTTCATGAAATCTTCGTTAGAAATAACCCATCCGCCGGAGACTGAATAAAAGTTCTTCCAACGCTGGTCGACAGATAATTTGGATGAGCCATCACGACGACCCAGCAGGTCTAAAAGATATTTTCCATCATAATTGTAGCTGACACGCCCCAGATATGAAACGAATCCCCACGAACTTTGCCCGCCTCCGGCTCCATTATTTGTTCCGTTTACCATCACTTCGAGGTCAACAAGATCAGAACCTGCGTATAAAGGTCCGCTATTACGCGAAGCAAGTATTTTCTTATAGTTTTCCTCTTCGGCTGTCATACCCAGCATAGCTGATATATTATGTACCTGATTGAAACTACGCGTATAGTTGATAAACCCGCCGAAAGTCACATTTTTCCATTCATATTTTTCTTCTTTTAATGAACCGGGAGATTGTCTTTTCCCTGTTTTGTTCCCTTCCCAGTCGTAATATTGGACTTCTTTCTTTAGTTCCTGAATATCTTTTTCCACCCTTTTAAACGAACCTGTTCCGGACAAGGAGAGTCCTTTTACCAATTGCGAAAGATCTAAAGTCGCTTTTATATTGGAGCGGAAAGTATTGAAGTCTGTTTTTGTCTGGCCGCCGCCTACCAGCCCTCCCACAGGATTACGCGCGCCATTGAAGGTATCATAAAATTGTCCGTATTGGTTGTAGACCGGCCAGAACCAAGGATCGTACCATCCTGCCCCCACATCGGTATTGGGTGCAGTTATATTGCGTATTTCATATGACATTCCGGTTTCTACCTTCAGCATTTTGGTTGCCTGGTAATCCATATTCAGACGCCCGCTATATTTTTTTTCCCCGTCCTCTGCAATTTTTAATTGTGAATTATTATCAGCATAACCCAGGGATGCCATATAGCTGAATTTTTCATCAGCTCCTGATATGTTTATTGAATGCTTATGCGAGAGAGACTGTCCGTACATATAATCCAGCATATTGACAGCATCGTAGCGTCCAATCTGACCATTACCTTGCTTCAAAGTAAAAACTTCTCCTTTTCTCAATGCATTGAAAAACGTTTCTCCTGTTATCGTCTCCCCAATTCCAAAGCCATCAATCGGAGTTTGAAGCGTGCCTCCGAAAGAATTGAAGATCCACCAGTCCACTCTTTTGTGAATTTCTGCAGGGTCCGTAATAGTCGGATTCTTAGCCCGTGCATCCTGGTATTGCGCTTCATAAAACATATCCAAAAATTCGAAACGGTTGGTTACTGGAGATTGAATTCCATCTATAGTTGTGCTTAGGGAACCATTATAGGTTATCTTAGCAGCCCCCTTCTTACCCCTCTTAGTAGTTACTAATATGACACCGGATGCAGAACGCGCACCATAAATAGCTGCAGAAGCGTCTTTTAGCACTGAGATATTTTCAATGTCATTTGGCTCCATCTGATTCAATTCGTCTAATGATCCGCTTACTCCATCAATGAGAACCAAAGGGCTGGACTTACCGTTGACTGAAATATCTCCACGAATTTTCATTTCCGCTCCTTCGCTGCCCGGGCGGGTAGAAGTACGTGTTACGATAAGTCCGGGTATTTCTCCCTGAAGTGCTACCGATACATTGTTTATACCACGGTCTTTAAAAACTTCATCACCGGAAATCTGGCTGATGGCACTGGTTAGAGAAGCTTTCTTCTGCGTACCGTAACCGACTACAACAACTTCGTCAAGGGTATTGGTTTCTTCAATTAATGTTATATTTATAGTACTTCTATCGTTCAGATTTACCGTTTGAGGTTCAAAGCCTATATACGAGAATTTTAATTGTGTTCTTCCTTCTGGTATATTAATGGAATAATTTCCATCGGTGTCCGTCATAGTTCCTACTGTAGTTCCCACGACACTAACACTTACTCCTGCCAGAGACTCGCCACTGGAATCGTTGACAGTTCCTTTTACCGTTTTAGTGGCTTGAGTTTGTTGAAAACTCTCTTTTACATCCATGTTCGCATACAAACCGGAATAATATGTCCCTCCCATTAATAATGCAAGGGTTAATAATAATCCTTTTTGACATGGGAATTTCGATTTTCGCTTTCTTTTCATGTGATTAGATTTAAAATGAAATTATAAACAGATTCGTTAACAAAAGTAAATGAGTATTGTGCTTTCTTATCGGAAGAAAGTACCGAAAAAGTCCGGAATAACTATTCTGGATTAAAATAGCTAAAGCCTGATTAGTGCAAAATTAATTTAAGACTCCCGAATGGCAGGCAAGATCAAAAGATTATTCACGGCTGAGGAATAATCGGTATTATAATAAGGTAAGAAGTCTATTTACTTGCTACATCTTTATCTATATAATATTATTGTTTGTGAAGGTAATCAGCGATAATCACTATTTGTATCCGTAGTATTAAAAATGAACAGAACTTAATATATATTATCAATAAATATTTAAATTTGTTGTACCTTAGTCTATACTATTCTGAGAATTTCTAAATGAAAAATAAACTATATATATTCTTTTTTATCCTGGGCTATTTTTGCAATATAGCACATGCCATTAAGCCATTCCGGAATATTAACGTCGACAATGGACTTAGTAGCAATACTATAAACTGCATATTCAAAGATAGCAATAAATATATCTGGCTGGGGCTGCCGAATGGGCTGAACCGGTTCGATGGCGTGGACATCATGTCTGTAAAACATTTTGAAAATCAATTTATAGTATCAATATCTGAAATAGACTCCGTGAACTTTTTTGTGGCATCCGATAAGGAACTTTATAGATATAACCGGAGAGAAAATACAGTCATCAGGTATCAGCAAGAAACCGATCAGAATATAAAAATAAAGAAAATACTCCCGGATAAAAGACAGAATCTACTTATAGCCACTGATAAAGGCTTATTTGTTCTGGCAAATAACAAAGTCCGGAAAATACATACCATAAGCTCCGACATTACGGATATAACTGTCGACGATAATAATATCTATTGGTTAACTACTACTTCCGGGCTGATCGGCTATAATGTAATATCGGGGAGACTTGATACATATTACTTAGTTAATAATAACGAGTCAAACAATAGTTTTTCATCCCTCTGCTTTAGTAATAATAATATCTATTTGGGATCTCAGAACAGTATATACAACTTTGATGTCAAAACAAAGACATTCAGTAAACTGACAGACCTGGATAACAATTATATCCTTAACATATATTATAAAAACAATAGATTATATGTCGGCACAAACGGGGGAGGACTTAAAATCATTTCTCTGACTGACCACACTGTAGTTTCCCTCACGCACAATCCGTCGAATCCGGAAAGTATAAGTTCGAATGCTATATATTCTTTCCTTCTCGATGGGAATTCATACTGGATTGGCACTTTTGTCGGGGGCCTTAATTACACGCCTTCTGTAAAGAATACATTTGGTATTTATAACAAAGCCGGTATATTTGATAGCCGGGGGACTAATATAAGATCGATGAACCTCAACGAGAACAGGCAAATACTGGGGACCCGGAACGGATTCATCTATTTTGCAAAGGATAAAATATATACCTTCGGCACGGAAAATACTCAAGTCCTCAAATCAAATATCATACTTTGTATATATCCGTTTAAAGATAAATACCTCATCGGCACATATGGTGGCGGGATATACCTCTTCAATCCGGACAAGCTTACTGTAGATATATTCAAAAAAGATAACATATTCGTAGACAACTCGTTCTATTCCATAACAAATGATAACGATGGCCATATCTGGTTCGGGACCTTAAATGGTTTGATCAAATATGATATAGAGGAAGACAAGTATGAAGTATTCACAACTCTCAACTCCGGATTAATCAATAAAGACATCTATTACATAACTGCCGATGCAAAAAAACGGATATGGATCGGTACTAACGAAGGCATCTGTTACTATGAGAAAGGTAAAATATATGTCCCTAAAAACATTGACTTATCTTTTATTAAGACAGTCCGTTATCTATTCTCCGACAAAGCCAGTAATATCTGGATAGGCAGTGAAAAAGAAGGGCTGATCAAAGTTTCTCCTGATATAGATTCTTTTGAGCATATCACTACCAGCGATTTTCTGCCCGATAATTATGTGTTGAGTATTATCGAAGATCAGGAGCAATACATTTGGATATGTACGCCTAAAGGAATGGTAAGATATAATCCTCAATCGGCTGACTACCGTATATTCTCTCTTTATGACGGCATCCCCTGGTATATATTCAACTCTGCTGCCCAAATGACAGACGACGGCACATTGTGGTGGGGTAATGAGAAAGGACTGGTATACCTGAATCCTAAAAATGGGCTGTCAAAGAGCAATTCGGATAGCCGGATTATTATAACTTCCGTTTACATTGATGGCAAGCTTGAAGAAGTAGGCTCCAAAACACTGCCTGTGTCTTCCGAGTGTATGAAAGTAATAAAGCTGAATTCATCTCAAAACAGCATCGGAATACATTTCTCCGACCACCTGTACACTATCCCCCAATCAGAAATCTATGAATATAAGCTTGAAGGACTGGATGACAAATGGCAACGGATTATCGGACGCAACGATTTATATATATCCAACCTCCCCAGCGGCTCTTACAAACTTCTGTTAAGAAAAGCAGGGAGCGAAGAGCCGATACAATCTATATCCATAGTCAAAACCAAATCCTACACGATTTATGTATGGCTGTTGATTATAACCGTCCTGATAGTTGCTTCGGTACTTGCTTTCAGAATGAATATACTCAAAAGCAAAAGATTGAAAGAAAAATTCATCCAGTCATCATCGAAAGTCAAGTATCAGAACATCAAGATAGAAGAAGATGAGATATCCCAGATAAAAGAAGCCCTGCTTGAATACTTCGAAGAAGAAAAGCCATATCTGAATTCCGATCTCAAACTGGAGGACGTTGCCAATGCAATACACCAGCCTAAAACAAAGGTATCCCAGGTCCTAAACCAGTATCTGCAATCTAATTTCGCCGACTTCACAAATACATACCGTATACAGGTATTTAAAGAGAAAGCAAAAGAAGGCTTAATCCAGCAATATACCCTCAGTGCTTTATCTAAAGAATGCGGGTTCAGCTCGCGTAGCTCCTTCTTCCATAGTTTTAAGAAAATTACAGGTCAAACCCCTTTGGAATATCTGAAAGAAGCCGGAATAAAAATAGATAAGCCCTGAAGTCAGAATAACAATGAAACTTTAGTCCCTGTATTAATCTCCGATTCTATTTTATATTCGATCCCGTTCTTATCCAATATACGCAACGCTATCGACAGCCCAATACCGCTCCCATGCACCTCGTTTGTGTTGCCAGCCCGATAAAAGGGCTTGCTTATATCCGCCAGCTGTCCGGAGGGAATACCTATTCCCTTATCGGCAATAGATAAACAGAGCCTGTTCTCCTCTTTATATAGATGTATTACGACATTTTCCTTAAGGGAATATTTCACTGCATTCTCTACCAGATTGAAAAGGGCAATCAGTAATTGAGTCCTGTCTTTATCTACCGACATCAACTGTTCATCCTCCGCTTGTATATCCATGTTGACCAAAATTTTAGAGTTTGGATACAGGCTTTTCGTCTTACTTATGATCTCCCATATCAGCTCATCTATCCGCATATAAGATGCCTCCTTTTCATCTTTCTTCAGGTCGGAAATGATAATAAGTGTGTCTAATATCTCTTCCATCTGCACTATCTGCTCGATGAGCTTTTCCGACAACCGCCGGTATTCTTCGGGGCTACGGTCTTTTATTGAAAATAGGTCTATATTTCCCATCATAGAAGCCAGAGGTGTCTTAAACTCGTGGGAAACATACCTCACAAAATTCTTCTGTATAATAACTGTCTCTGATATTTTTGCCAGCAGATCATTAAACGTTTCTATCAGGTTTTGCAATTCATCTTTCGTCTCAGGCGATTGTATCCTGACATTCAGATTATTTGTAGATATATTCTTTACCTGGCTTATCACATCGCTAAACGGACGATATGCGATACGGGATACCCAGCGGCTGAGCAGGACAATAGCCAGAAGACCGATAATAAAAGAAGATGTCAGTATCCACAACAGCAGATTGACCTGCTCTGTCAATCCACTTTTCAGACTTTTTGCGATAACGACAAAATCCCCCTGATTGTCTTCATAGAATATACCATAGCAAAGATATTCGTCTGTGGTAAAAGACAGATGCCTGCTAACCCGGACCCTATCGAGAATAGAAACCGGAACATCGGAAACACCTACACCGTACGCTATGTTATTGTGAATGTCATATACCTGATAATATGAATCGGTCACAATATCCTCAAATTGCGCCTTGATTTTTGCGAACTCCCTGTCATTCAGTTCATCTTCTTCAAGGTAGAACAGAGCCGATATATGGGCCGTTTTCTCAAGATTACTATAAATAGACTTCTTTGTGTTGTTGTAAAACAAGCCGTATATAAGCAGGGATATAATCGCGAAGATTATACCAAAGATAAGCGAACAATACAGGCTCAGACGATTCTTTACTTTCATATATTACCTTTATTCATAGGATTCTATCATATAACCGCGCCCTTTTATCGTTTTGATAAGTTTTGCATACCCATTTGTATCTATCTTATTCCGCAGGTAGGAAATATATACATCCACCACATTCGTATTCGTATCGTAGTTTACACCCCATACAGTATCCAGTAATTGGGTGCGGGACAATACTTTATCTTTGTTTTCCATCAGTAATTTCAATAATTTGAATTCCTGCATTGTAAGTTTAATCTCCTTCCCCGCCCTTTCCACTCTGTGCCTCTCTTTATAAAGCTTCAAATCATCGCATTCTAATATATCGGCCGGAACATCATATTTCAATCCGGCCCTACGGGTCAGTGCATTGATATGGGCGATCAGTTCCCTTAGTAAAAAGGGCTTGGTCAGATAATCATCGGCTCCACAATCTAATGCTCTTATTTTGTCCTCTGCATCTCCTAAGGCACTGATAACAAGTATAGGAGTGTTGATCTTTTTATAACGTGTGTATTGCAGCAATTCAATACCATCTATATCCGGCAACATGATATCCAGCAGAATCAGATTCCATCCTTTTTCACTGATCAGACGGCGGGCATCTACCCCATTCTCGGCAAGTACGACGGAATATCCGGTTTCTTCCAGACCTTTTAGCACAAATTCACTGATGCGGTGGTTATCTTCTATTAATAAAATCTCCATAACACATAACTTTAGAATTATAAAAGTAACGATTTTCAATTAATGCGAAACTGATATTGAATCGAAACATCCTATTGTTTTTCCTGTAAAGGGTCAAAACTTCAAAAAAGGTAACAGTTTTTTCAGTGAACAGTAAACAGTAAGCAGTAAACAGTGAACTAACTTGTAACTTGTAGGTGCCCGAAGGGCGCAGAAATAACATTCGCCGAAGCGAAGGCGAGGCAAACTCGTAACTGTTAAAAGGTAACAAAAGTAACAGATATATCAGTTAACAGTAAACAGTAAACAGTCAGCAGTTAACAACTCGTATCTTGTATCTCGTATCTTGTCTACTTGTAACTCGTAACTGCCCGCAGGGCGCAGAAATAACATTCGCCGAAGCGAAGGCGAGGCAAACTTGTAACTTTCAAAAAAAGGTGACAAAGGTAACACCTTCCCTCTTGTTACTTTTTCCGGCTTTTTAGCTATCAGCCAACAGATAATCTTTTCAAGGATCGCTTTTGTATATAGATAAAGTATTCTGCTTTCTCTAACATATTTTCCGCTTATTCGCTCTATTCTGCCACTCTGTATTTTATCAACAATGATTGGTTAGGTTTATCCAAAGTCAAAACAAACCGCGCGGCAAGCTCACTGCCGTTTACAATAACAGATTCTTTTTTATCAAGATCAGTTACTTCATATTTCTTTTCGGGCTTAATAGCCGAAAGTTTCACCGTGATATTGTTTTTTTTCGACGCTTTGCGGCGAAAAGCGACTATAACGCCGCTATCATCCGACGGACGGTTCAGTTGATATGCCAGCCAGATATTATCGAGGGTTGTATCTTCTATTCCCGTTAATGGATAATAGTCTTCGTAATAATAGGGGCGGATGTTCTGAAACTCATTTAACCGGGCTTGCATTTCGTATATCGAAAAGCTCTTATCCGTTATTTTCCAGTTGCAGGTCAGACAGGTGCTCATACTCGAACGGAACGCATACGGGTCGGTCTGTAAAATACCCGTTCCATGCAGGGGAAGGAAAAAGTTCAGTCCGTAAGTATGGCATTGATAGCCGTCGGGGTCGTCGTAATGGTAATAATCGCTTCGCCATAGAGGCGCGCTTCTCGGAATTGTCTCCATGTCGATACGTTTTCCTCCACTGGCACAATTATCTATAAACAGGTTCGGGAAACGCTTGAGCAGATAGTCCCAGAATTTATACAGATTTTCGATATGACGTATTTCTTTCATCCCGGTTCGCCCTTCTTCCTCATTTGCCGCCCAATAAATATCGGGATGCATATTAAAATCCTGGCGGTAATGATCCACTCCGTTCTCTTCTATCATATCGCCGATATATTTGCAAAGCCAGTCGCATGCTTCAGGGTTTCCCAAGTCAAACATCAGGTAAGTATCATCGTTGTGCCCGGAGATATCCAGCATCCATTCGGGATGCTCTACCGCCCATTGCGTACCCCTTATCACACGTTCGGGTTCGAACCATACCATGAATTTTGCGCCTAACTTGTGAGCTTCTTCCGAAATAGGCTTCAAACCGTTGGGGAAACGTGTGGTATCTACTGTCCAGTTGCCTACTGTGTTAGCCCAGCTTTTTCCGTGTTCCCAATCTGCGGCTCCGGTATTCCATCCGGCGTCGAGCCAGAATACTTCGGGCATTATGTTGAATTGTTTGTAACGCTTCATCATGGCTGTCGCGTATTCTTCGGTCAGACCTGAATATTCGGTATAAGGAGCAGGGTCTTTGTAGTTGAATCCTGTAGCCAGAGGGTAGGGGGCATTCTTACCGTTTATTTTGTGTGCCTTGTGGCTCAATACAAATCGGCGGAACTGATTATGCCCGTCCATCCTGTCGTCGCTGTTCCAATACATGAGTGTAATGCCCGGCGTGCGTATACTTTCTTTTCCATACAAATAGAGGTCCATTGTTTTCATCCCCGATTCTATGGATATTCTCTTCTCTTTTTCGCAGCGGATATCGGCATACCAGCTGCCGCTCCATCCTATACCTACAAATACGCCCTGCGAGGAGGCCGACTCTATATTGAATACAGGCAGATAGTCTCCTTCGGATGAACGGCCGTTGATCGGCTCCATGGATTTGCTATCACCCGGTTTTAGTATCAGTGTACGGGGATGGAAGTCATATTTGGATATATGATTTCCATCCGCGTAATGCAGGTTGAAATCTCCTCCGGTCGGATATTCCATCTCCATATCTATGGCTTTCACTTGTTTGAGGTTTTTTGAATTGGCGGCGCCCATATTTGTGAAATGGATTGTCCATTCCAACGCCTTAAAGGCCGGATATCCTTTAATTTCACATTCAACCTTCAATCCGGTTTCCGATTCTGTATAAATTGCCAGATACCGGACAACCCCCGGTTCATTACCGGGTTGTTTCTCTATGGACTGCTTCCATTTGCGGATAAACTCTTTCGATGAGATTCCGCCGTATATAAAGGAGAAAGGAGGAGTCTTCCCTTTGGCAAACAGAGTTGATACCAGATTCTCCACATTTACGGGAGCCTTTGTTATCTTAGCCGTAGTTTGTCCTCTCGAACTGATTGTTGCGCAGATAAAAATGAGGAATATAACGATTGTTTTACTGCAAATATTTTTTATCATGAAACGTTTATTTTGTACAAGAAATTTGTAATGTTTTTTATTGATTCCAATTTTTTCTATTGACTGGTTTTTCTGACAATGCTGATCAGCCACAACATATAGCACCATATGGCAGCTATGAGAATGATCGCCGATACCTGAGTCTTGAACGCATCTGTGACAACGCCGAGAACAGGAGGCAGGATAGCTCCTCCCGAAACTCCGACAATCAGCAGGGCCGATATTTCATTTGCCTTTTCGGGAATGCGCTTCAATGCCAGCGAGAATATGATCGAGAACAGGTTGGCGTAGCCCAGACCGAAAACCGCAACACAGGCCAGCGTTGCCCACAGATTGGCGTTGATGCATAGAAGGACTAATCCTGCTAAGGCTATCCACACACTGTAGATAAAGAACTTCGACTCGGAACTTTTCATTAGTAATATCCCGCCTAAGAAAGCGCCCACTGTACGGGAAAGAAAGTATATACTATTACCCATACCGGCATCTTCGACCGAAAGCCCGGCTTTTTCCATCAACAGCTTAGGGAAAGTCATGTTCATTCCTACATCGACACCCACCAGTACCAGTATCCCAATAAAAAAGGCCACGATATATTTGTCCTTGAACAGCTCGAGTGTGTTTTTTATCGAAATATTCGATTTTTCACTTCGCCTGTCTTCTATCGGGGTAAGGCTCAGCCAGATGAAAGCGAGGAGAGAAAGAGCGGCGTATATAGGGAATATCATTCTCCACCCCAGAGTAGAACCTACTACCGATGCTGCCAGAATAGGGCCGATAAAGGAACTTACCGCTTTCACAAACTGCCCCAGAGTAAGGGTCCCGGTCAACTTATCGGAGTTTACAACATCGGCTACAAGAGGATTGAGCGATACCTGTAGCAATGTGTTGCCGATCCCGATCAACCCGAACATAATAAGAACAGTAGTGAAATCGTAAGCGGCCAGTGGCAGGCACATAGCCAGCACATGGAACGCAAAACTTATCAGCACTGTCTTTTTGCGGCCTATCTTGTTCATCAGCATCCCGGTTGGGACAGATAAGACCAGAAACCAGAAAAAGCAGGACAATGATATGAGGTTCACCACGGAATCGGTAAGATGACTAAAGTCATTTTTTACATAATTTGTGGATATTCCTATAATATCTACAAATCCCATGATGAAAAAACCGAACATCACTGATAGAATTCTTATGGCGGAAGTATTATTTTTCATCCTTTACAAATTCGTTTGATTAAAGCTATCCCGGAATTAGTCCGGGATAGCTTGGAATGTTTTAATTATACTTTTAGTTGACGGTTTTTAATAGCTCTCCATAGTTACCCGTAGCGGCATTTGTCCAGTTATAGTATTCGACACGCACGCCGGCTTCGATTGCTTTCTGTACAGGGTTTACTCCTGAATTCCAAGTGCTGCTCCAACCTCCGTTTTCGGCAGTTTCTACTTTCAGTATGCGCGATTTGGATGTATTTGCCGTAAAGTCGAAAGCCAGTTTATCGCCACTCTGTCCCCATGTAGACCAGGCATATCCATTGCGTATATCGAGATACTCTATCGGACATCCTGTAGCTATGAACCGGATATCATAGTTGCTAAGCAATGAAATACCTCTCATATCTATATATGTTAATGCAGTATTGTTACTTAGGTCTATATCTCTCAACCACGGCTGGTCTTTTGTTACGAACGAAGTCAGTCCTGCATTTTTCGCCGATATGGTTGTCAGGTTGAACCATCCGGCCATATCTATCTCGCTTATATTGTTGTTGTCGCATACCAGATGCCATATATCATCGAAATATTTCAAACCGTCCAGCGATGTTATATTTTTGTTCGATATATCCAGCTTGTTAGCCAGGTTTGGTGGCAATTTGGCATTTCTGGCTTCACTGATTATAATATCATTCCCACTGAAAGCCTGAGGACAATAACCTTTCATTATAGTGCGCAGATTGGCGTCAGGCATTGCTGCCGTACCTGTATTCCCCCAATTAATTTTGTCGAATACAACTTCCCGGTCGAGACCGATTGCCGTTACCTTCACTCCCGACAAGCCGGCAGTTTTTACAGCAGTCGACCTATTGAACATATCCATGTGCCAGAACCAGATGTTGCTCACCAGTAATTGGCATTCCTGGCTGGTATCGAAGTCAAACTTGAAATTATCGAACGAACCAAAGCACATACAGTTACTGATATCCAATTTGCGGAACTTGATATTGTCCAATACAATACTAAGCAATGCCGGGCATTTACTCAGGTCAAGTTCTGTCAGAGGATTGTTGCCCATGTATAATGTCTGCAATGTTTTAGACTGTATATTCATGCTGGTAATATTGCTGCTCCATGCAAAGATGCTGACAATACCATCCATTCCTGTTAATTCGATATTACCAAGGTTATTGTCGGTAGCCCAGAGTGTTTTCAGTTTAGGGAAGTTTTCCAAACCGCTTAAGTTGGTAATTCCTTTACCCGAAACATTCAGAGTTCCGCCTTCGAATTCGAAGGCAGCCGCTACGGAAAGTTTTAAACTGTCCTGAGCGTCGAAAAGCTGTGGCCCTATTACTTTCAAAGAATTTCGCAGGTTTACATCCGCCACCCATCCTTTAGGTAACCATTGTTGCATACTGCCGAGCGATATTTCTTTGTCCCCTCTTATCAGGACTAATGAATACCCGCTTTCCTGTGCATTGAGAGGGAATAAGAACTTCAGATGGGAAGATGTCACTTCTTTTATTTCCACATCTATGTCGAAAGAATTATCAAGCGGTTTGAGCAACGGGCGCAAATGCAGGCGGTCACCGGACTGAAAACCCCGTCCTTCGATTGTCACTTCCGTACCTTGAATACCATCTTCATATTCGGGAATAACAACGCCGGATATACCGAACGATAAATCATATTCGGTCACATCATCGCAACTCCAAAAGCAAGTTAGCGAAACCAATAATATTAATAATCTAAACTTATACATCTTATTCGGTTTTAATTATTGTTTATTTTTGAACTAATATTAATACACTGGAGCGCGGAATGCTGAGTGAAGCCCTGTCTTTAATATTTATAGTTTCCGAAGATTGTATGAGATCATCCCCGGCGGGAAGACTTCCTTCAATGTATTTGTATGCAGCATATTCTCCACTTGCCTGAGATTTGCTGTTTATGATTTCTACCGGTTTATTGTGTTCCGAACCATTGGCAAAAATATACACCCATTTGTTATTTTCATTCAGAATGGCCGTTCCGGCAACAAGGTCTTCGTTCAGATCCAACGGGAATACTTCCGCGTTCTTTTTGATAAAGCGGGTCAACATGCCATATGCATAATAATGCGGTCTGACCTCATAGTCTTCTGTTATAGCGTTATAAATTTCCGGGTCGGGTTCATAAGCTTTTTTTACATATTTCCACAGGCCGAGCTGCTGCATTTCCGAATAACTGCCGTTTCTGCTATAATATTGATCTATCAGCGACCAGTAGCTTACGCCTGCTGCGCTTCCGTTAAGCAGGTTGATGGCAATGCGGGTTAACAATACTCCCCGTTCGTATTTATCAATATCCAATTGACGGGAAGACCCCGAAGTCTGATTGGAGCCGAACTCACCGATGAAGTGTTTTTTTCCGTTCGACATGGCTACATTATTTTTTTCCCAGTTAACGATGTCTGCATTCGGCGTTGTATATCCGAATATATAAGTATGGGTGTTGAACAAATCCGCTTCTGTCTGTAGAGATTCTGCACATGATTTCAGGTAATTGGGGCTGCCGTCCGTATTATCGGACAGGTTAAACCGGACTTTATCCCGGACACCCATAGCCTTAAATTTTGCATCCAAAGCCTTTGCCATAGGAGCGTATTGATCGGGATGGCTGTCGGGCTCTCCCTGCCACATTGTTCTTCCGTAATTGGCTGTATGGCTGTCGGGCTCATTGAATGGAGTTATCGCTTTCACGCATGTAAAACCTTTTGTTTCGATCAGGTATTTGACCAATACCGAAAAGTTTTCTGCAAATTCTTCATATTTGTCAGTTCCGCATACCCAGGGTGCATTCGGCCTGCTGTCGCAAAGGAAATGCTTTCCGGTCGGTGTCCCTGCTATCAGATCCATGTTCACAGGACATCCCCATAAAACAAGTGTTACTTCTCCGTCGTTCTCCTGTGCCAGTTCCAGCACTTTGTACAATGACTGCATCTCCTGAGAGTCAAATGTGAATTTACTCATATCCGCAACATTGGGATCATCGTTGTCGTTCAGCGGTTCCCACCAATGAGGCTGTACCATTACGCGGAAGTTTTGGATACCCATTTTCTTTACGCGTTCTTTCACTATATTCCAATCTTCGGCTTTAGATCCGTCCTGCGGGCGGGTTAAGTTCTGAGAGAAGAAATGCGGGTCCAGCTCGACGCCCATTCCCACCAGTTTTACACCTGTCGATTCTTTCACTTCCACCGGATAAAAATTAGATGGAATGCTGTTATAGCCTTCATCTATATTCGAGCAGGCACTTGAAATAGTTACCATGCTTAAAGTCAAACCTATAAGGAAGGTCTGTTTAAAATATTTCAGTGTTTTCATTGATTATCTTTTTTATAAAATTCAGTTATTCAAGACTTAGTTGTTTTTCTATAGCTTGAATCAAAATATGTATAACCTGAATATGTATCTCCTGTACCCGGTCGGAATAATCGGCCTTCGGCGCGGCCACCACAACATCTCCCAAAGAAGAAAGACGATTATTGCCGGTAGAGGTCAGAACCAAAACTTTCATCTTTTTCAACCGGGCGCTTTCAGCGGCTTTTACGATATTGCCCGAGTTGCCGCTGGTACTGATCGCCAATAATACATCTCCTTCGTTCCCGACTCCTTCCACATAGCGGGAATATATTTCATCGAACGAAAAATCATTCCCTACACATGTTATGTATGCCGGGTCATTTATTGCAATGGCAGGCAGGGATGTTCTGTTTTTGCGGTAGCGTCCGGTCAGTTCTTCTGCAAAATGTGTGGCATCGCAGAGTGAGCCTCCGTTTCCGCAACTGATTATCTTATTTCCGTTCGCCAACGCTTCAGACAATAGTGCGGCAGCCCGTTCGATTGTTTCTATTGTTCCCGGACTATTCCAGAATATATCAGCTTCTTTCAGTATAGCTTCAGAGCTTTCTATTATCAGATCTTTCATAAAATTGTTTTTAATCGATTAAATTGGCAGCTATGGAAAGGGCTGCATAATCTCCGATATTTTCGCCAAGGGCAGACGGAACTATCTTACAAACTTCTCTTGCACCTTCCAGCGCTTCCTTTGATATTTGTTCCAGTGCATAAGGCTCCATCATATCCTTGTTGCGGGCATATATGCTGCCGATGGCAATAAGCTCGGGATTTAGAATATCTATTAAAATAGCCAGCCCTTTTCCCAAATAAGAAGCAGATGTTTCATACACTTTCAGCGCGAGTTTGTCTCCGGCATCGGCGGCTTCAGCAACCAGCTTGGCAGTTATCATATCTAAATCTTCACGGGACGGGCACCATGAAACATGGCCTCCCCGGTTCATTTCATCTTCTGCTATGCTACGGGCCAATTGAGCAATTCCGCCTCCACTGGCATATCCTTCAAGCGAACCTTCTTTTCCATATCCAACAGGCCCGTTTTCCGTCAAACGGATATGTCCTACTTCTCCGGCATTGTCGTTTGTCCCCGAATATAAAGAGCCATTAAGAATGATTCCCGCTCCAAGTCCTGTTCCGCATGTAAGAAAGATCATATTCTCGGTTCCTTTTCCCGCACCGAATTTCCATTCGGCTAATGCACATGCATTGGCGTCATTTTGTAATCCCGCTTTTATGCCAAGTTGGTCTTCGATGATTTTCACGATGGGGATACTGTCCCAGCCCGGCAGGTTGGGCGGAGACATAACCGTCCCGGATTTGCTGTCGAGTGGTCCGCCACAGCTAATGCCTATGGCGCGGACTTTATCAGCGGTGAGATTATAGCATGCCATCATTTTTTCTGCTTCGCTTATTATACTTCTTATAGTTTCTTCAACTACAGTAGTTTCAATTCTTATTTTATCTACTATCTGTAAATCGGAACCTATTCTTTTACCGTAAACGATGGCACATTTAGTGCCTCCTATATCAATTCCTAATAAATTATCTTCCATATCACTGCTTAATGTCAGGGTACAATCCTGTCTTTTTCAATAACTTCTTATATTCTTGCAAATTGAAAGGGGCTTCCCCATATAAATAATGGTTACTATATTCCTTTTGTCCTATTTTATATTTAATGAGGAGTATTCCTTGTCCTTTTTGGAGAGGTAATGAAGTTATTTTGTTCATACTATTTGCCGATACCTCAAAGTTTCCCGTATATATTTCTTTATTGGATGCGACGTCAATTACTACTACCTGCCCTTTTTGAGCATTGCGGGTATCATTGGTAACAATCAGGGGATAAGCGTTATCGACAGGGTCGTTTATGAGTACACAAAGGTCTGTCTGTGCGTTTTTAATAAAATAGTATGCCATCTTTTTCGAGTTGTAGTAATCTACAATGGCATCTGAAATTATTGGCCATCCGTCACGCAGATTCCACCAGATTATACCGGTTTTAGGGCTGAACTTCTGCCCGCGCCATAGCTCTACAAAAAATTTCATGGCTTCGGCCTGTACGGCTTGCGATGCGAAAGCGAAATCTTCGAGCTTAGTTGGTACTTCACCAAATAGCAGATTCACCTGATTGAGCATCAAATTATTGCGGTCGAAAGTTTTTCCCTGAGATGGAAAGCGGCGTGTCGATTTTGTAACCCATTCGTCATTCCATTCTTTGTTTTTAGTCCAGGGATACACGGCATCTTCAGTCATCATTTTGTTCAAGCTTTCTACGTTAGGACATCCGTGATAACCGATTTCGCTGACAAAGCAACAGCTGGCCTTCGTGTAATACGGATCTTTATAATAACCTCGTGGTCCCCATAAATGGTTTTCCGGCAACAATTCATCACCTCCTCCGTGTTCCCATACAGCTTGGCTGTAATAAGGAGAACTTGGCAGGTAGGGACGTGTCGGGTCAAACTCGTAGAGAACGCGGGCAATAACCTCACGGGTTATGACATCCTTATTCGGGTTGATATTCAGTGGTTGCAGCGTCCAGCGCATCGCCAGGTCATTTTCATTATTGCCCGACCAAAGGATCAGGGATGCATGATTGCGAAATTTGAGCACCACAGAAGTAACCTCCTGTTCGATCATTTTAGCGAAATCGTCTCGCTGCGGATAGAATGTACAACCCATCCCAAAATCCTGCCATACGAGGATTCCGTTCTCATCACAAAGGTTAAAAAAGCCGGTATCTTCGTAAACGTTCCCACCCCAACAGCGGATCATATTGCAATTGATATCCACGGCCATATCGATCATCATATTCAAATGTAATTTGTCCCTGCTATGCAACGCGTCCATCGGTACCCAGTTGGTTCCGTGAATGAATATCGGTTCATTATTTACTATGAAACGGAATTGTCCGGGTTTACCGGGAAGATTGATATCGTCCATATCCAGTTTCACGGTGCGGATTCCGATTCTGCAATTATTAGTATCCAACTCTTTACCATCCGGACCGATCAACTGTACACTGGCATCGTAGAGGGCAGCTTCACCGTAACCTCTGGGCCACCAGAAATCGACATTATTCAGTTCGAATATGTGGCGGAAAGCCGGAGTACTTACTGTCTGCGAATTTTGATATACGACTTTCCCTTTACGGCGGAGAGTGAATTGAGCTTTGACTTTATCAAATTTGTCGAAGGGCATGATTAGTTGCACATCAGTGAAAATACGTGCAGTGTGGGCTACTGTATCTATGCTGATGGTCATCCAGTTCACATCTTTCAGGCGGGTAGGATTCAGTACCCGAAGCTCAACATCGCGCCACAATCCGGCACTGACCAGACGGGGCATAATATCCCATCCGTACATGTGCGGAGCCTTTCGGATATAAACAGCCTCCTCGGCAGGAAAATTGCCGATGCTGAATGTGCCTAGTGTATATTTCTGGGCTTCCATAACCGCCGACCTGATTATAACCTGCAGAGTGTTTTCTCCGCTTTTCAGATGGTCGGTTATATCGAATTTGTGTTCGATCAACATATTTGCAGCTTCTCCCACTTTTTCCCCGTTCAGCCATATATCGGCCAGACAGTCTATTCCTCCGAAGAACAGTTCGAGCCGTTGACCGTTTTGTATTGATGGCGCCCCGAATGTTTTTGTGTAACACCACTGATAGTTTTCATATTTTCGCAGGGCATTCACATTACTTCCTATCATCGGGTCGGGAATCAATCCGGCAGCCATCAGGTCCAGTTCTACATTTCCCGGAACAGTCGCTTCTATCGTTCCCACCTGCATATCATTGATAGTTTGCGGAGTAACAATTGCTTCGGCCGGCTGTTCCCAGTACGAAAGCTGCCATTTCCCATTCAAAGGAATGTTGCCTGAAGAGGCTGCCATATTTCCCAGATATAGGATTGCGGTTAATAGGGTTAATAATCTGTATTTAATTATAGTCATAATTATTTTTTTCTTATTCACCCGGCTGTAGCATGGCATCGTTGCTGTTCCACCCCGGTGTTTGAGTCAAGACTCCATTCGACAATGTTATTTCGGCTTCCGGAATGGGAAGGAATCCTCCTGTCTCCGGACGGAATTTTATTTTATATGTGGCATTCTGGCTATTATTTTTCAAGGTTATGCCATTCATATCGTTGACAATGGTTTCTACGTCTCCCCATCTCAATATGTCGAGCCAGCGTATGCCTTCGAATGCAAGTTCGTATTTACGTTCGTTTTTGATATTTTCCAATGTTGCCGGAACAGTTGGAAGGTCTACACGTCCACGCACACGGTCCATATATACCTGCGCTTTGGAACCACCGAGTTCCGCGCCCATTAACAGGAGATCGGCAAAACGGATTAGTACAATATCCTGAGTGCTGTTGAACTGCGGATCGTTTGGCATATTCCACAGGATAGAGCTGTAGGATACAATATTTCCTTTATCGTCGTATACATTGACCGGCATATATTTTTTTGACCAATAGCCCGTTTCATTCCATTGATATGCTTGTCCCCATTTATACTTAGTGGTGGAGCCTTCGCCTTCGTGTGTCGCGTCCGAAACATCCAGAACCGAGCCTCTTTTCCGCACATCGCCATTAGGCCATTCATTGTAGAATTTGCTGTTGACAGGCCCTTTACCCCAACCTGAGCCAAAAGGCAATAAATCTTGGTTCCCTCTGAATCCGAAGTGCAGATTTACAGTGTTCCGGCGGTCGTAATTATTGCCCTGAGCGGCGGTTGAGCATTTGATAGCAAAAATAGTTTCATAATTGTCTCCGTTCTCGCCTATCCACTTCAGGTTATTGTCCGCCGCATATTTGTAATCGGACCTTGTTTTACCGGACATTACTATCGAATATGGCCATAAGTTTCTGAAGTCGGGAAGCAGGTCATGCCCACTGTTGGCAATACAATCATCCACCCAGCCTATTACCTGATCTTTTGTTATATCTCCCATCCGGGGTTGTTTGTAGTAATTGGTGTAGAACAAGAAAATACGGGCCATCAGAGCCTGAGCGGCCCAGCGTGTGGCTAATCCGTTTTCGGTTTTAGGTATATCCTGAAATTTAGTGGCGGGTAATATCTCGATTGCACGTTTCAAATCAGCTCCCATCTGCGCATATATATCTTCAGCCGATGCCCTTGGAAAGTTCACAGGCTCGGGGCTTGTGACTAATTGTACCGGTCCGAACATGGAACACAGACGGAAGTAGGTGAAAGCACGTAAGAAGAGTACCTGACCCTCTATTTTGTTTCTGGATTCGGGAGTTGGCCATTCTATATTGTCCAGAGAACTGAGTAATAAATTTGCCCTGTAAACCGAACGCCATGTGCATTCCCAGAGGTCGGTGTACATTGTTCTGGATGTCAGTTTAAACAGGTCGATAGCATGGGCCGTAAGGTCGTCTTTTCCTCCTCCCCCCAGCATATCGTCGGCCATGAGGTTTAGAACAATGAAGGAATGCTCGGTCTCACCACCCCCCACACGGGACCCGAAAGCGTTGTAGACACCCATCAGCGCGGTATATGCCTCGTCCGGAGTTTGGGGATAGTTTGATGAGTCTTTCTGTGTTAATTGATCTGTGTCCAGGAAATCGGAACAGCTAACTATAAAAACAGAAATTAATATTATAATTATCTTTTTCATTTTGCCTTAGATTTTAAAATTTGAGATTAAGACCAAATAAGAATGTACGGGAGTTCGGGTAGAATCCATGATCTATACCGCTCATCCATCCTGTAGGGCCGGCGCCTATTTCCGGGTCGAGCCCTGTATATTTTGTCCATGTAAACAGGTTTTGCCCTGTAAGATAAAGCCGTACTTGAGAAAAGATATTTTGTTTCTTTAGTAAGGTTGCGAAATCATAACCAATGGTAAGGTCGTTCAACCGTATATAATCCCCATCGTATAAATGAAGGTCGGAAACGATATTGGTATATGCCGATTGTCCCAGTCTTGGCCATTTGTTGGAAGTGCCTTCACCATGCCAGCGGTCCAGCGGGTCATGCTGACCTCCGTATATCTGGTTACCGTACACTCCTGAAAATGATGCCCGGAAATCGAATCCCCTCCATGCACCGCCGAATGAGAAAGAGAATATCCCGTCGGGGTTAGGGTCACCGATCAATACACGGTCTTCTTCGTTGATTTCGCCATCGTCATTCTGATTCACATATCTGACGTCACCCGGTACGGCATTCGGCATAACTAACTCTCCTTTCGAATTGCGATAAGCGTCGATCTCATCCTGATTCTGGAATATACCATCGGTTTTCAGTCCCCAGAAGTAGCCGATAGGATAACCTACCTGTGCCCGATAGAATTCGGGGCTCCACGTGCCGACAGTCCGTGCACTGCCGTGAATGATTCCTTCCTCGTTAGCAATGCGGGTTACCCGGTTTTTGTTATACGCCCAGTTGACGTTTATATCATAGCTGAAATCACTGATCTGATCTCTCCATACTACAGCTAATTCTACTCCTGTATTTCTTATATCTCCACCGTTTATATCGGGCGCATTGGCTCCGTATGAACCAAGTACAGGCGCTGCTACCAGCCAGTCTTTTGTCGTCTTGCGATACCAATCGAAGTTGAATGATAATCTGTTTTTCAGTAATAAGGCATCAAAGCCGATATTTAGCTGTTCCGAGGTTTCCCATGTAATATCGGGGTTGGGCAGATTGATAGGGTATGAAGCAATCGTATAACTGTTTTTATCCACTCCCGGATAATAATAGCTGTACTCTACACTTGAATAGTCACCTGTGTTTTGTCCGCCTACCCGCATTTTTGCTACATATTGGAATGGGGAGATTGCTTGATTTCCGTTCTGCCCCCAACTTGCTCTGAGTTTGAACATATTAAGATGCTTCTTAAATGGTTCCATGAACTTCTCGTTGCTTATAACCCAGCCGGCTGAAACTGAAGGGAAAAATCCCCAGCGTTTTCCCGGAGCGAAGTTTGAAGAACCATCCGAACGTGCAATAAGGGACAGCATATAGGTCTCTTTGAAGTCGTAATTGATACGTCCGAAATATGAAAGTAATGCCGACCTACTCCAAGGCGAACCGCCCAGACGTGTCGAGGTTTCGCTTACTTTAGGTGTGTTTACAAGATAGGCATATTTGAATCCTTCGAAAATGGAGTTGGTATTAAATCCGGAAACACTTGTTCCCAACCCTCCTTTTTCTGCGCTCGTACCAGCTAATACATCGAAGTTATGTTTGTTTTCATCCAGTGAGAATTTATAGTTCAGGGTATTCTCGAACGTCATGCGGCTAAAACCCAGTGATATATCCTGACTTACTTTTGTTTCCTGGCTTGTATATTCGGGAGCCAGATTATATTGAGGTATATAAGACCGGCTTTCTTCACCATCCATCGTTAAACCGAAATTTGAGCGGAATACTAGATTCTTAATTGGTTCGATTGTTATAAATGCATTTGTATTTAACTGGTAATTCTTTTTGGTATTGTTACTGTTATAAACCAGATATGCAATCGGGTTAGGAGCATATGGGGCATATGCGATAGGTCCATGATAATTTCCATTGTCGTCATATATAGGCATAAAGGGGCTTCCTCCCATTATCATACCCAACGCGCCCAATCCTTCGGTAGATCTTCCGCTTAACGACCCGTCTTTGTTGGCATACACAAAATTGATTGTTTCTCCCATGCGTACGATGTCCCGTCCGTTTGCGGAAAAAAGAGTCTGGTCTGCATTCAGGCGAAAAGTATATCTATCCTGTTTTGTTTGTACAGGCTTGCCAAGAGTACCTTCCTGTGATGAATATGAGAAGCTGGTAAAATAGGACGATTTTTTACTTCCTCCCGATATTGTTATAGAGTGGTTTTGCGAGAATGCATTTTTGTTCTTTATCTCTTTGTACCAGTTGGTACCTTTCCATTCCCCCGATAGTATTTTGTCCCAGTGGGGAACCATCTGGGAAAAATTGATTCCGTACCCGTAAGTGTTTTTCGAATACTCATCATCCAGCATTGCCTGTGTGGTGGCATCGCTGTACCATTTATAGTCAGGAGCATTCGAAAAGCCCAGATATGTATCGTAAGCGATGCGCACTTTGTCTTCGCCTTCTCCGCGGTGTGTGGTTATCAGTACTACACCATTGGCTGCACGCGCTCCATAGATTGCAGCGGATGCCGCGTCTTTCAATACATCTATAGATTTGATATCCGCAGGATTTATATTTGATATATTTCCGGGTACACCATCTACGATGTAGAGCGGATCGGCGTTTCCGATTGTTCCCATCCCCCGGATATAAACTTTGTATGAAGATCCGGGTTCTCCGGATGTCTTGGTTATCTGCATACCCGGAGACATACTTTGCAAGGCTGTCAGTGGATTAGGCGTATGCAATTCTTTTATTCTGTTCCCGTCTACCTGTAATGTCGCACCTGTTACCAGTTTCTTCTTTTGGGTCGCATATCCGATAACAACGACTTCATCCAGCAGCGAGGTATTTTCTTCTAAAACTATTTGATATTCTTTTTCAGTTCCAATCCGTACTGTCTTGGAATTGAAACCTATATAAGATATAGTGAGCGTTTCACCTGGTTGTGCGGCAATAGTAAACAGTCCATCAAGGTCTGTAACGGTCCCTGCCTTTGTTATACTGTTTATTATTGTTGCACCAATAATAGGTTCCCCTTTTTTGTCAAAAACGGAACCTTTTATATTGCCATTTGTCGATATATTTTGAGCATGTACAATGTTTATAAACAAAAGGGACATAAACATTACCAAAAATACCTTTCGATAACAATTAAGCTTGTTTTTCATTGATGAAGATTATTTAATTTATTTTTTACTGATGTAAATTGCCTTTAATATTTTTGCATTCAGGTTACTTATACTTTCATATCCTTACCTCCTTTCATTTATTTATTTCTTAAAATTTGAACGTATGTTTGCCTCCTTCAACAGAAATCTTCTTATCCATGACTTCGATTGTGGCAGTAGTGTTGATAGGAATCTCTACTTCAAGCCGGACTTTACTTCCCTCCCGTTTCCATTCGGACCGGATAAGTCCTTTGACGGAATTATATTCTCCTTTCACCCAGTCCAACCCTTCGACAAAGTGAGGCCGGATAAGTATGTGTTTGAATCCGGGGCTGTCCGGGTCATAGTTTATGCCTGCCAATACATTGTACATCCAGGCATTAATATCTCCCAAAAACATATGGTTGATAGACGCGTCCCTGAATTCGGGGGACAGAGTCCATGTCTCGGGCATTGTATTGAATCCTTTTTTTATCCAGGCTCCCCATGATGGTTCATCTTCTTTAGAAGCCATTTGGCAGGCCATATCCGCATATCCGTATTTTGATAGCATTCTCAGTACGGTTTTGCTTCCTAATACACCGAAGTCGAGATATCCGTTGTTTTCTTTTACTATCCTGTACAAGTTGTCCGCTACGTTCTGTTCCAGTCCATCGGGTACTATTCCCAGATAAAGGGCTACAGCCAGCGACGTCTGTGATCCGTTGGCATAGATGTTTTTCTGCGAATCGAAGTATTTCTTGTTTATCAATTGTTTCAGCCTATCGGCTTTTTCTTTATAGGCCGACCCGTCACGTCCCAGTATATCAGCAAATCTGGACATATAAAGATTATCCAGGTAATAGTAACACGATGTCGTATATTCAGTCGGCGTTTGGGTTTTGTATGGTACCCAGTCTCCGATTCCATAAGTGACACAGCCGTCTTTGTCTTCACGGGCTGCCAGATATGCCAGATACTTCTGGCATGTGTCATATACTCTGCTTATACTTTGTTTGTCTCCGTAATAGTCGTATAGAGCCATTGGGACAATGAACATGGCCGCGTCCCACACCGGGCCGATCCAGTCGTCATATCCCCAACCTGAGCTTGGGATAATTCCGGAGATGCGTCCTTCCGGAGTCTGATTGTCTATTAAATCTTCGATCCATTTTTCATAAAAACGGATACCGTCGAAATTCAATAATCCGAGATCCATTGTGATATGGGCATCTGCTGTCCACCCGTTCTTCTCCCGTTGAGGACAATCTGTCGGGATACTCATTATATTTGATAAATACGACCTGTTTGCAGCTTCCCATATCCGGTTCAGTAAGTCGTTGGAGCAGCTGAAGTGTCCGGCTTTTTTCAGGTCGGAATGGAAGTTAAGCGCTGTTATATTCGTTTTATCGAGTTTTACCGGACGGTCTGAACGTACCTCCACATACTGAAATCCTTTGTATGAGAACTTAGGAGTGAAAACATGCTCCCTGCCATCAAGAATAAGGACATCTGTCTGGAAAGCCAGTCCCGGAAGCGGTTTGTAGTAGATGTCGAGATTCCGCATTTCTATACGCCCGTCAGGCTTCAGGAGTTCACCATATTGCAATTCAATTCTTGTATCTTTCTCCCCTTCTACTTTCAGTTGGCATACACCTGTCATATTCACTCCAAAATCATACACAAACACAGTGTCGCCAAAAGACTTTACCGATATTGGTTGTATATCCTTTACTTTTCTTATTACGGGTTCTGTTTCAGCAACCAGGCGCTCTGACGGAGCCTTCATTATTTTTGCCTGTGGCCACGCAGAGTCGTTGAATACAGGTTTGTCCCATCCGTCGATCTCTTTATTTGCGTCGTAGGTGTCTCCGCTATAAATATTGTTTTGCATATAAGGTCCTGACGGGGAAACTTTCCATGTGGAGTCAGATACTATGACATCTTTTGTATTGTCTGTATAAGTAATATGTAATTCACAGATCATGGAAGCGCGATTGCGCCAACGCGCTTGTTCGAAACTCCATGTTGCAACCGGGGCAAACGCATTGTAGAATCCATTGCCCAGAACGCATGTTATGGCGTTCTTGTCGGATTGTAGCAGTGAGGTTACATCATAAGTGTTGTACAGGTTGCGTTTGTTATAATGCGTGTACCCCGGTGCCAGAAATACGGATGTATCGACAGGCTTTCCATTGATCGATACGTCATAGTATCCTGCTGCACTAATATATAATCCGGCCTTTTCTATTTGTTTATTGATGTTTGCCTCAAAAGATTTCCGCAACATGGGCGCCCGCGGGTTATCTATAGCTTCGTTGTCCGATATCCATTTTGCCTGCCAGTCTGAAGACTGCATGAAGGCTGTTTCAAACTGAGCTATAGGTGATATTATTTCCTCTTTGTTTTCCTTGTCCCATGCTATAACTTTCCAGTAATAAGTGGTACTTGGTTCGAGCCTGCAACCGGAGTCTGTAGTGATAAAAGATTCTCCGGTACTGACTACTTCCGAACGCCATACGTTACCGGAAGCCTTGTCAGAAAGGGCATCCGGACTTTTAGAAACAAGGAGTCGTATGCTTCCCTGCTTGAAATCGTGGCCGGAAATTGTTTTGTAGTTCCATGTAAATCGAGGGGCAGCGGCGTCAATCCCTATAGGGTTGTACATATATTCACACCTTAAATTGTCTATTTCTACCTTTTTGCTTTGGCATGATTGTAGAGCAAGAATTAAAAGGAGACTTGCCGGCAATAAAACTGCTGCGGTTGATTTGGGTTTAAACATAGTCATTGTTATTTTATAGATTATCAACTTTAACGGTTCAGTAATAAGATCAAAAAAAGAAAGTTTCATTTTCTAATTGTCCGCAAAAGTGAGGAATCCTGACTAAGAAACTGTTTCAATGTTATTAAATTATGGTTTTATCGTGCTTTCACGTGTATTATACTTTTGGCATCTTTAGATTATATAATTAAAATATTCAGTTATGCCCCCCCTCCTTAACATTGCTTGCCACGAGTGGATTGCACTTTTTCTTTCTTTCTCAAATGAATTTTTCTATATAAATAGTCAGCATATGGCTTTATACCTTTATTCCACATGCTTTAAATGTAACTTAAACGGTTAAATAATGCAAATTTAATTCTTATTTTAATAAATCCAATAGTAAGGTTGAATTTCTTTTATAATTAACTTTTGTTAAAAATAAAACAGTCTCTTTGTATAAATCTAAAATTAGCTATAAGTATTTGATATACATATTATATGGCTAAGTAAAATGTAAGATGCGTTTGTATTGATAAGCACCGGACTCGAGTCAATCATCTCTTGTAATAGAAAAAATGGAGAATTTAATTTTAACGAGAAAGTAAAATAATCTACATTTGCAGAAATATAAATCGAATATTATATTTGTAATAACGAAAATAGAATTAATATTCTGTTATATGCCTTGAAGAAGGGCTGGAAATATTGATAACTATATGCAGGAAGAATTTAAGGTAAAGAATCGGTCGAGGCTACTATGTCTGCAAACTTGATAAAAAAGAACCGGATGATGGAGACCAGGCGGGTAATAATGATAACTCATTGCTATATTTAAATATCTAATTTACTTGCATATCGTTTGAAATAATCCAATATTTAATCGTTTAATAAAATAAAAATATTTATTTGGGTATAGGATATGAAAACCAGGGCATCCCTCAAGGATATAGCAGAAAAACTGAATTTGTCTAAAACCACAGTTTCATGGGTGTTAAACGGGCAAGCAGAAAAGAAAGGCATCAGTAAAAATACGCAAGAGGTCGTACTGAACTGCGCTAAAGAGATGAATTATCAGCCGAACTTAATTGCCCGGAGCCTCAACTTGGGTCAGACTAAGACTATTGGTCTTATTCTTCCTTCTATATCGGATTTCTTCTATTCTTCTGTAGCCAGAGAAATAGAAAATCAGGCCAACCAACATGGATATTCTCTTATGATAGCGAGTTCTGAATCTGATTTTAATAAAGAAGAGCTTGTAATACAGATGTTTAAGTCTAAAGGGGTAGATGGGATTATCATAGCTCCGACAAAACGGTCGAAGGTTGAGATTGAGCGCCTTGTATCGGAGAAATTCCCTTTGGTTACATTCGACCGCTATTTTCCTGAATTACAAACAAGTTATATTATCATTGATAATAAAGAAAGCAGCTATAAATTAACTAAGCATCTTATAAGCAAAGGTTGTAAAAATATTGCGCTTATTACAACCAACCCGCACCTTACCACAATGGGCGAAAGGAATGAGGGGTATAAACAAGCGTTGTTAGATTCCGGGATCAAGTTTAATTCTACATTGGTAGGAAATGTGGAGTACGAAGATTACGAGAATAAGATTGTAAAGATATTGGATAATATGTTTGAAAAAGTACCGGATATAGATGGCTTTTTCTTTACCACACATATTCTAGCATTGGAAGCTTTTCTTTATTTTAATAATAGGGGGATTGATTTTAACCGGCAATTTCAACTGGCGTGTATTCATGGAGTATCTTTATTTAAAATATTGGCTCCCAAGATCAATATTGCAAAAATGCCGGTTGCCGATATCGGTAAGAATGCGGTGGATATCTTACTCGGAGAGATTCGTTTGAGAAATAAACAGTTGGGAGAAAAAGGACAATACAAGATCGTTTTACCTTGCACTCTTTATTTAAATAATTAGGTTAATTGATATTATAGACGGAACTGAATTCTTTTTTTGGAGTCCGATGCTATCGGACTATTACAATCTATACATTCTTGTGTCTATTATAAAATGAATACTAACCCAATACAAGCCGGCATTGAGTTAGTATCTGATATTGGATGAGTAAATATTTTATTCAAATACTCTGGTCTGTGAGATAGTCAATGCCCAGGGTGCGACTGTAACCTGCACATTTAGGGATGAAGGCGCGTCGGAACTGAAAGGATTGCTTGTGCCTAAGCCTTTTACAATAGTTTTGATATTGTATGTATTGTTCCGTTTTACATACTGGTGGTGGTCCGAGGCACCGGATATAGTGGAATTAGTCCCTTCCAGGTTTATAATTACCGGAAAGTATGTGTATCCGTTAGCATCTACACGTCCAGGTATATTATTGATGTATTTGTTGCTTTGCTTAACTTTGGCTCTCAATACGATCATTGTAGGATATATTTTGCTTTCTACCGGTTGATTTTCGTAAAGATAGAAGTATGTACTATTATTTGATGCAGGTGAAGTTAAGAAGTTCTCAGCACCGGATAATATTGTGCTTGTTGAAGGGTATAAGTCTCCATTTCCCGAAAATCCCTGATAGTAATCGACAGGTGAAGATGATAATAGGGGATTGGTAACATTTGAATTTCGAACCGCATTCAGGATGAAAGCTGTAGGCTCTTCAAAAGTATATTCGGAACTTTGCCACTGCATATCCTCTATTTTCACCCTTGCAGCCAATCTGCTAAGGACGAATGTATGAGGTTCCAGAGAAGTTCCATCGGATGGGCTTGTAGAATAACCGATGTAATTTTTACCCGGAAGAACGGAGATTTCAATCACATCTGTTGACATTGTCAGTTGGCCGTTTTCTTTCTCATTTTTAAGATCTGATGTTATTTTCTGCAGTTCGCCAAGAGTCTTTACTGATGATACATCTCCCGCGTAGTTAGCCAGAACGAATACTTTCTTGGACCCACTTGTTACAGCGATGTTGTCCAGCTTGGTTATACTGTTGCTTTGGCTTGTAAGGCTTTTCAGAGCTTCTAGTGTCCCGTCGGCATTAAAGACGAATGCATCCAGTTTGAGTACTTTATCTTCTTGAGTAGGATTGCCTGAAGCTTTTGTTTGTGGTGTTCCTGAAATTTGTAAACTTATACTTGCTTTTTGTCCTGCGACTACAGGTACATCGCTTTTTTCTATTTTATCGCATGACACAGTGAATAGTGCAATAATAATTGCAAATAGGAATAGTCTTTTTGAATTCATTTTTAGTAGGTTTAATAGATACTTTTTTGATTTTCCTTGTGAGTTTTGAGACAATGACTTTCCAGAGATGAATGGCCGGTTCTTCTCTATTCCTTTTATTAACGGATTCGGAAAATGTTCTCTTTTATGATTTGTAAAGAGGGTTACAGTTTGTCCGCAAAAATCAATACGCTTACATTTACATTACGTCACAAAAGTAATGCGAATACTTATGCCCCATAATAAGAAAAAGGGACAAAATATCTATTAAAAGGGACAAAGATGAAAAATATCTATTTGCTTAGTAACTTTGTCATTAAGTTATGCTTGTCGCAGAACTGGAGAAGCTCTGCCATATTGGAGAAATGGAATTCAGACAGAATATTGTCTATCGATACGGTTTGATGGGCCAGGTAATATTCCAGTCCTTTCACTTTCTGAAGGACAATCCATTTATGAGGCGTGGTCCCGAATTCTGACTTGAATTTTCTCGTAAATGTTTTGGTAGTCATAAAGCAATTCTTAGCCAGGCTTTTTACCGTGCTGTTATGTGTGTAATTAGTTAGTACGCCTATCCTGAAATGATTCTGGCTAAGCAGCACCGGGGAGAAGAATGCCGCAAGAGTCTGCTTGTCATATAATGTACGCATCAGGAAGACGAACTCTTTTTTCTTGATATCATATACATACTTTGAGAATATCTTATTTCGTCTGTAATAGATAATTCCAGACAAGAAATAACGTAAGGTCTTTTTTATAAGTAATTTATTTAATTCTACCGGGTCCGGGGCGTATAGTGATACGATCTGATTCAGTAAAACCTGATCGATAAACGGCAGAAGGTTATCGGACTTTAACTCTATATATATGGTGCTTTCTTTGGTCGTACTTTTATACGGGCCGAATACTTTGGATATGAAGAACATGCTGTTATCATCGAATAGCTTATGCTCAGAATCGTCTTTTTGAATCAGTATCTTACCTTTCATAACGAAGATGATACTGTTTTCCCCGGGTATGCCTATCGTAAATTCCGTGCCATTATCTATATAGTGTACCTTAAATGAGTCGTCTTTTTCTAAAGGTAAAATATAATTTTGCTGAGAATTCTCATATTCGGTCAAGGCCTTTTCAATATTAGGAGTTCGTATGGTCATATATGTAAATTGAACGTATTTATTTCTTTAACAATCAATAAATATGGAATGTTCTGGCCCGGGAATGGGTTCGCAGGTAATTTCTGCCTTATTTGTGATATGTGTAGTGGGTTATGTGCTGATTATTAGTGATATATGAGTTTGTGCCGCCTCTTGTTCAGGCTTGTCTGTTATCTCCCATATCTTTAAATCTGGCACTGAAACTCTTTTCCTTTCGATAGTGAGACCAGTGGAGGAATAGACAAAATTATCCGGATTCTTAATTTAAAAATCCGGATAACTATCTAAATCGTAAATTTTACCGTCAACTTTTTCTTATATCCGGGATATGCTTAATATACATTCCTCAAGGCTCAATGAATCTTGTTCTCCGGTCATCATATTTTTGAGCGTTATTTTGCCTTCGTTCATTTCGTTTTCCCCGATAATGGCTACATAAGGGATTTTATTGGAATCGGCGTACGACATCTGCTTCTTCATCTTGGACTGCTCCGGATAAATCTCTGTAGATATATTTGCCCTGCGCATTTTAGTGATAAGAGGCAATATATAAGCTTCCTCCTTTTCCCCGAAGTTAACAAAGAGTACCTGCGTATTTTGGATTGAATCTTTCGGATACAGATCCAGTTGGTTCAATACATCGAAGATGCGGTCTGCGCCGAAAGAAAAACCTACGCCGGATACACCGGGCAGTCCGAATATACCGGTCAGGTTGTCGTAACGTCCTCCGCCTGTGATGCTTCCTATCTGTACATCCAGCGCCTTTACTTCTATGATCGCACCCGTATAATAATTTAATCCGCGGGCAAGGGTCAGGTCCAGTTCCAACTGGGAGCGGGTTCCTACGACCTTTAGCTTATTCAGGATAAATCCGAGTTCTTCGACACCTTTTATGCCTGTCTCTGAATCCTTGAGTACTGTTTTTAGTGTGTCAAGTTTTTCTTCATTACTACCCTGCAGCAAGATAATCGGTTGAAGCTGCTCGATGGCTTTTTGTGGGATGCCTTTCGATGCCAGTTCTTCATTTACCTTTTCCAGACCGATTTTGTCCAGTTTATCTATGGCAACTGTAATATCTGTGATCTTATCCGACTCACCTATTATTTCGGCTATGCCCGACAGTATTTTGCGGTTATTCAACTTTATACATACCCTGATGCCAAAGCGGTTGAATACTTCATCTATAATTTGTATCAGCTCCACTTCATTGATAAGCGAATCAGAACCGATAATGTCGGCATCGCACTGGAAAAATTCGCGGTAACGCCCTTTTTGCGGCCGGTCGGCGCGCCATACAGGCTGTATCTGATAACGCCTGAAAGGAAAAGTTATCTCGTTGCGGTGCATAACCACATAGCGGGCAAAGGGTACGGTAAGGTCGTAACGGAGTCCTTTCTCACTCAGTCTGGTTGCAAGACGGTTTACGTTTCTTTCCGACAATTCTTCGTCAGAAATATCTTTCAGGTAATCGCCGGAGTTCAGTATCTTAAACAAAAGCTTGTCGCCCTCTTCACCATATTTACCCAGTAATGTAGACAGGTTCTCCATTGCCGGGGTTTCTATCTGACGGAAACCATATAGTTTAAATACTTCGCGGATGGTATCGAAGATATAGTTGCGTTTCGCCATTTCTTCCGGCGAAAAATCTCTTGTTCCTTTTGGAATAGAAGGTTGTGACATAGCTTTATTGTTGATATGTATTATTAGGTTGCAAAGATAGGATTTTTTTAGTAATCAGTCATGCATCAGGATAAACGGGATTTTGTTTTTTCGAAAGAAGTTTATCTATATAATAAGCTGTTAGCTCTTTGACGTATTGATTAAAGCGGTTACGAGTTTGCCTCGCCTTCGCTTCGGCGAATGTTATTTCTGCGCCCTGCGGGCAGTTACGAGTTACAAGTTGTTAACTACTCTCTGACGAGATGCTTCGTTTCTCTCAGCATGACAAACCACGATACTGTTTACTGTTAACTGACGCAAGTGTTACCTTTTTTCCTATTGAGTGTAGATTTAGAATTTTTCTTTGTCAATCATTGTCCGGTAATATTCTACTTGTTAATCTATGTTTAATTAATGGGGTTAAATCTTTCCGTAAAGCATATTCGTTATATTTTTGTATATAGGTTGCGGTTACCTGCAAAATACCTTTAGACGAGAAAAAGAATGAAAGTCAAATACATAACAGCACTGGCTGTATCATTTACAGTTTTTTGCTCATTCGGACCGGTCACCGAAAATAAAAAAAAGACCCCGACACTTTACAAAACAGCCGACACTGTAAAGATGAACAGGTGGGTAGATTCTGTATATAACCAAATGTCGCAGGAAGAGCGTGTAGGGCAATTGTTCATGCCCGTCGTTGCAGGCGATAATACTGATGCAAACAGGAGTAGGATGCTCTCATTGGTGAACGACCAGCATGTGGGAGGCATTCTCTTTTCGAAAGGTACTCCCGTCAATCAGGCGGAGTTGACCAATCAGGCACAAGGTAGTGCGAGAATCCCCCTTATGATTTCTCTCGACGGAGAATGGGGATTATCCATGCGCTTGTCCAATACAACCCGTTTTCCCCGGAATATGATGCTGGGTGCTATACAAAACGATTCCCTGCTTTACTATTACGGGTTGGAAGTTGCCCGTCAGTGCAGATTGATGGGTATTCATGTGAATTTTGCTCCGGCTATGGATGTAAACAGTAATCCGGCAAATCCGGTTATAGGCAATCGCTCGTTTGGGGAAGATCCAGCCAATGTATCTAAACTTGGAGTGATGTATGCTAAAGGATTGGAGGCCGGAGGAGTAATGGCGGTAGCGAAGCACTTTCCGGGGCATGGCGATACCTCCACCGATTCTCATAAAGTGCTGCCTTTGATAACACATGACAAAGATCGGCTGGAAGATGTAGAATTTAAGCCGTTCAGGGAGTATATACGGAACGGCCTTTCGGGAATGATGATTGCCCACCTGAATATTCCGGCTCTGGATGACAGGAAGCAGCCGAGTTCTTTGTCGGAATCGATAGTTACCGGCCTGCTTCAGGATGAACTCGGTTTCACCGGACTAATATTTACCGACGGGTTACAGATGAAAGGGGTTTCCGGCGAAGAAAATTACTGTGTAAGGGCATTGCAGGCAGGAAATGATATATTAGTAGGGCCGCTGAACCCGGTAAAGGATTATGAATCCGTAAAAAAAGCCGTGGAAGATAAAGTTCTCAGTGAGGATCTAATAGCAGCCAGGTGTAAAAAGGTTTTGGCCTATAAATATATTTTAGGTGTGAAAGATACCAGGCCTATAGATACAAACGGTCTGGTGCAACATTTGAATACATCTCATGGCGAATGGATCAACCGGGAGTTGCACAAGGGTGCTGTTACATTGTTGAGAGATGATCGGAAGATCATCCCCCTGAAAGAACTGGATAAGCGAAAGATTGCGGCTGTTTCGATCGGGGAACGGGCGGATAATACCTTTCACAATACATTGAAGCTATACGCGGATGTAACTTGTTTTAGTGTAGCCAATGGTGACGAGCTATTAAGGCTGAAGGATAAATTAGCGTCATTCAATACACTTATCGTGTCCGTTTATAATAACAGGGGGAACGCTAATGCTGCGATCCAGTCTGTGGGCCAGGGAAAAGAGACGATTATGGCTTTCTTTGTCGTGCCTTACCGTATGTCTTCTTATACTGCCTCAGTCAAAGCCGCCGATGGAGTTGTCCTTGCTTATGAAAACTCTGATCTGGCTCAGGATTATACAGCCCAGGCGATATTTGGCGGGAATAAAGTCGATGGTAAAATACCTGTCACGGTAAAAGGACTGTTTAAAGAAGGGAAGGGTATCGATATAAAAAAGACCAGGCTTAGTTATGATATGCCTGAAGCTGCCGGGATCTCTTCCGGGCGTTTTAATAAAATAGATACAATAGTACAGGAAGGGATAAAGGCGCAGGCCTACCCCGGTTGTCAGATACTGATAGTTAAAGACGGTATCGTGATATATAGCCGCTCGTTCGGTTCGTTTGAATATAACGGTAACCGGAAGGTGACAAATGATGATATTTACGATTTGGCATCTATGACCAAGGCGACAGCTACGGTTCCGGCTATTATGAAACTATATGACGAATCGAAGATAAAGCTGAGTACGCCGGTCAGTACCTATGTGCCTGCGCTGAAAGGGACGGATAAATCACAGATAACCATTCGTCAGGCTTTGTTGCACGAGACAGGTCTTACTTCTTTCATTCCGTACTATATGGATGCCATCGACCAATCGAGTTACGATGGTAAGTTGTTCAACAGAAGTGAGACCAGGCTTTATTCCGCGTTGTTCGATACCAATACATGGGCGCGTACAGATTATAAATATAAACCGAACCTGGTATCCACATCCGAAAAAGCAGGCTTTGTCCCTCTGGCAGACGGATTGTTTATAAATAAGGCTTATAACGATACGATTATAGCGGCTATAGCCGCCTCTAAATTAAGGCCGAGGAAAACCTATTTGTATAGCTGCCTCAATTTTATGTTATTGAAGGAAGTGGTGGAAAAAGTGTCGAAGGAAGACTTGGATTCTTTTGTTCAGGATAATTTTTTTAGCAGGCTGGGGGCTGTTACATCGACCTACATTCCCCTCTGGAAATTCGACAAGAGCCGTATTGTCCCTACCGAACAAGATGATTTTCTTCGTAAGCAGTTAATTCAGGGGTATGTACACGATGAGGGAGCTGCTTTTATGGGAGGTATTTCGGGAAATGCAGGACTGTTTTCCAATGCAAATGATCTGGCTAAGTTATATCAGATGTGGCTCAATAAGGGAGAATATGGCGGGGAAGAATATTTATCGGAAAAAACCTGGCAGCTATTCACCAGGACCAAAAGTGCTACTTCGCGCCGGGGATTAGGCTTTGATAAGCCCGAAATGCGGACAAACAAATCGAGTCCTGCATCGGCAAGTGCGCCGGCAAGTGTATATGGACATACGGGATTCACGGGAACTTGTTTCTGGATAGACCCCGATAATGATTTAATTTTCATATTTTTGTCTAACAGAATAAATGACAAGCGTACACATAAACAGCTTATGAGCATGAATATCCGCCAACACATACAGGAGGAGATGTACAGGGCAATAAGGAAAGTCGGTAGCTTGTCCGAACTGACGGAATCAACTAACATAAATACTAATACTAATATTGACACTGATGACGATGACCAGACTGACGCTGAATGATGAGGTAAAACCTTTTTTCGAAACGGATGATAAAGAAATATGGGACTTAATCATTGAAAATAGAATTGATGATTTATTAGCCGCCTTACCCCGTGAAGAGGATAATGAATTAGACACGATAATAAAAGAATTATTACCGGCAGGCAAAAGTGAAACGTTAGAAACATATGACTTTATAAAAATAGGAGAAGGTAAGAACGCTCTTTTCAGGGATTTGGTACGCTTGGTGTTTGCTTTGGATATAAACGGGAACTTCGAAGAAGTCCGTCTTGGGCTGGTTGACAGGATGTTTGATGTTATACCCGCTATGGTTGAGCAGATTCAGAAGGAGTCGGCCGGATATCCAATGAGGAGGGTAGATGAAACCATTCTGGTAGAAGGTTCCACATTGCGGGCTGCCCTGATGAGTTTTGTTTACTATTATCGGCAGAAGGATGATACGGAAGCCCTGCATTTTGTAATCGTAATGCGTTCCAAAATCACGCTGGCCATTATGAGCAACTACAAAAATGTGCTGGGGCATGACATGATTGAATCGGCGCAAATAAAGGAGAAAGTAGGCGAGCGGGACGCAGCACTGAGTTTTTATAATCTGGTGAAGGAGAATCTTAAAGGAGAATTGCACTGGTTTGTAGAAAGTCCCGAAATGGGTGCCAACGAAGACGATACTGTCATGTTGCGCTCTCTACGCGAGGCGTATGCCTCTATCGACAAATTGAAGGGGACATCTGAATTTGAAAAAGTATGTGCTGTGATAGATGAAGTATTGAGCAGGGAATACGAGGAATTCGATTTTGACGATGAAGAAGAGGAGGATGACGAATAGGATAATATATCTCCTTTTATTCCTTTGCCCGCTATGGCTCTATGCACAAGGGCAAAGGGGTGTTTCCGTACTCGAAAAATATTTACAGACAAAAGAACTTGTAAATATTCACACGTTGGATACTTCAATCCGTGCGGACCTAAAGTATGCGACAACAGATAACTTTACAAAAACAATTCTCTACGATACCTTGTTTAATGTGTATGTGCATCCCGTTGCGGCAGCCAAATTGGTTAAAGCGCAGAAGTACCTGAAGGTGCTTCGTCCCGGTTTAAGTTTATTGGTTTATGATGCCGTCCGCCCATTAAGTGTACAGAAGAAAATGTACAAAGTTGTACAAGGTACGAAGTATGCTGCTTATGTGGCGAATCCGACACGCACAGGATTACATAACTACGGAATGGCTGTAGACCTGACTATCTGTGACAAAAACGGTAAACCTCTCGATATGGGAACTCCTTTCGATTTTTTCGGGCGTGCTGCCGGAATAAATAAGGAAACAGAACTGGTAGAACAGGGTGTATTGACCGGGCAGCAGGTAGAAAACAGAAAGTTGCTGCGCAAGGTAATGACACAAGCGGGTTTTTTGACTATAAGGGGCGAGTGGTGGCATTTCAATGCCGTATCGCTTGCCGAAGCCAAGCAATTATACAACGTAATAGAATAGCGGTTATGAAAAAAACTTACACAATTTTACTCATGTTATTTTTCCTGAGTGTTTTTGCATATGATGCATCCGCACAGTTTGTGGTGGCTCAGGATACGATCAGGGGGAGGATCGATTTCAGTCCTCGTTTGGGAGATCTGAATAATACGACAATCGTACCTAACGATTCCGTGTTCTACATGTTTCCTCCTGTTCCGGAGGCGGACCCATGGCGTTATGTAGATTATTACCTGCCGTCGAGGGATACTAAAAGGGGCTATATACAAGGGACTAAACTGATGCGTGTAGATGATTATGATATCGTAGAAGTGGAAAGGCTTTCTTCTCATGGAACGATCTCTTTCAAGAATGATGAGGTACGGGTTCATATTGCGGTGGTAAATGTAACGCCAAAAGACACTTTTATAAAGTCCGGCAACAATGGAGGTTATACCGTAAATGGTAAACCCGCTAAAGGAACCTCGAAGTGGGCCGCACCGAAATTGCGTTACCAGTCTATATCGGTAATGATAAAAGGGAAGAATATCGTTTTTCCTAAAAAAGTTTACGGGCATCTGTTCGAACCTGAAATTGATAATATGGTGGTATATTACAATGAGCAGAAAGATATTGTATATATCGTTGCAAATAACGGAGGAGGAAGTAATTACTATCAGGCTATGTGGCAGGTATCACCGAAAGGAGTGGGCGATGTGTATATATATGATCCCTCGTTAAAATAGGTATTTGTCATATGTTGATGCATTTATACTAAAATAAAGGAAGTAAGACCTTTGCATATTTGCAAAATATATTTATCTTTGCATCCGCTTTGCGTAATCTCTGACGGGAGAGGCTCGTGTATATTGCGTATATTAACAAGAAAACCATCATATAATCATGGATTTAATTAAAGTTGCTGAAGAAGCATTTGCTACAGGAAAAGAGCATCCTAAATTCAAAAGCGGGGATACAGTAACCGTTGCTTACCGTATTAAAGAAGGTAACAAAGAACGTGTTCAGCAGTATCGCGGTGTAGTTATCAAAATCTCGGGACACGGTGAGAAAAAACGTTTCACTGTTCGCAAGATGTCTGATAACGTTGGTGTAGAAAGAATCTTCCCTCTCGAATCTCCATTTATTGACAGCATCACTGTAAATAAAATTGGTAAAGTTCGTCGTGCTAAATTGTATTACCTGCGTGGTCTTACAGGTAAAAAAGCCAGGATCAAAGAAAAAAGAGTTGCAAAGCAAGCTTAATTTCTTATTCTGCCGGTTGCACGGAAAAAGATATAGGAGAGTCTGTCTACAAACAGGCTCTTTTTTTTGTATAGGAATATCCTGATTGTATAAAAAAGTAAACCAATGAAAATATTTAATTATTTCCCTTAATCAAGTTACCGGAGGATAGTTTTCAGATTATTATTCTTTATAGAAGTAATATCTGCTCCTTATCCTAAATTATTTTTATCTTTAATTTTTGTACCGGGTTTTACCGGCTCAGTGCAAATATCATTTTCTAAACAGACTATATGAGAGATTTTATCATATCGGAATCAAAAAATAAAGAGGCCGTACTTGTAGGCCTTATTACACAATACCAGACCGAAGAACAGGTAAACGAATACCTTGACGAGCTGGCATTCCTTGCCGAAACAGCTGGGATTATTCCTGTAAAAAACTTTACCCAGAAACTGGAACATTCCAATCCCGTCACGTTTGTGGGAACCGGAAAGCTACAGGAGATAAAGCAATATATGGAAGATAACGAAATAGACCTCGTAATCTTTGACGATGAACTGTCCCCAAAGCAGATCCGCAATATAGAAAAGGAATTGCAGGTAAAGATCCTGGACCGTACCAGCCTTATTCTGGATATTTTTGCTATGCGCGCACAGACCGCTTATGCAAAGACACAGGTAGAACTGGCGCAATATCAATACCTGTTGCCCCGGCTTACCCGTATGTGGACCCATCTCGACCGTCAGCGGGGCGGAGGGGTGATGATGCGTGGTGTGGGTGAAACCCAGCTGGAAACTGACCGCCGTATCATTCTCAACAAGATCGCTTTACTGAAAGAAGAGTTGAAGAATATCGACAAACAGATGGCATCTCAGCGCAAGAACAGAGGTAAAATGGTGCGCGTAGCCCTTGTGGGATATACCAACGTGGGTAAATCTACCTTGATGAACCTGTTGAGCAAGTCTGATGTTTTTGCAGAGAATAAATTGTTTGCCACGTTGGATACCACGGTGCGCAAAGTGATAATCGACAATCTGCCGTTTCTGTTATCAGATACCGTAGGATTTATCCGTAAGTTGCCGACTCATCTGGTCGAGTCTTTCAAATCGACACTCGATGAAGTCCGTGAAGCAGACCTGCTGGTTCATGTAGTGGATATTTCCCATCCGAACTTTGAGGAGCAGATTGAGGTGGTTAATAAAACGCTTTTGGAGATAGATAAGGAGGAAAAGCCTACTATCCTGGTGTTTAATAAAGTGGATGCTTTTACTTACACACCGAAAGATGAGGATGATCTGACGCCTGCCACAAAAGAGAATATATCACTGGAAGAACTGGAGAAATCATGGATGCACAAGTTGCACGATGATTGCATCTTTATCTCGGCAAAACAAAAGATCAATATCGATGAATTGAAAAAGAAAGTTTACGAACGGGTAAAAGCTATTCATATAGAGCGCTATCCGTATAATGATTTCCTTTTTCAGAAATATGACGATGAAACTAACGATGCGTAAGGTAGTTCCGCACATAAAAGAATCATTGAAAGCGTATTATCCCGAAAGTGAAATTTCGGGATTTACGCGTATTATAACAGAGTATATTACAAAGAAGCCTTATCCGCAGGTATGTGTAGATCCGCCTGTTTTTACACCCGAATTACACGCCCGGATAGATATTATCCTGAACCGGCTGAAGAAATATGAACCGGTACAATATATTATAGAAGAAACGGAATTTTTCGGATTACTGTTTTTTGTTAATCAAAGTGTACTTATTCCCCGTCCTGAAACAGAGGAGCTTGTAGAGCTTATTCTTAATGAAAATAAAGAATCAGGGTTGAGCTTATTGGATATCGGAACAGGCAGTGGGGCTATTGCGGTTGCTTTAGCGAAAAATATGGCTGGAGCTTCGGTTTCGGCATGGGACATTTCGTCTAAAGCATTGGATGTGGCCGTACTTAATTCTAAAGCAAACTCAGCGGATATTTCGTTCAACAGGGTAGATGTGCTGGGTGATTATCCCACAGATAAGAAATATGATATTATTGTCAGCAATCCACCTTATGTATTGGAAAGCGAAAAGGAGCAAATGGAACAGAATGTGCTGGAATATGAACCTCATACAGCTCTCTTTGTGCCCGACAATAACGCACTCTTGTTCTATGAGCGGATAGCTTATATAGCGCTGAATTTATTAACTCCGGACGGAAGGCTTTATTTTGAGATCAATCAGGCAAAAGGTGCAGAGACTGTAAAAATGCTTGAAGAAAAAGGCTTTACAGAGGTTACCTTGTTTCAGGATTTAAGTAAGAAAGACCGGATAGTAAGAGCAAATGTGCCAATGTGTTGATTTGCCTATATACCAATATGGAAATAATGATGAAGTAATGTTCCATCAATTTGTAAATGATAAAAATTCATGAAATCCGATAATCAGGGGAAGAACTCCTCCCCTAAGGAGAGGCCGGGAGGGGTTGTTTCCGAGCCTCAAGCCCTCAATCGTGCAGCAGCTTATTGTTCCAAAGCGGAACGATGCGAGTTCGATGTACGTAAGAAGCTCGTGGCATGGGAATTACCGGATGAAGCTGTTAAACGGATACTTGACCGTCTGAAGAAGGAGCGCTATCTTGATGACGCCCGTTTTGCAGGCAGCTTCATTAATGATAAGCTGAAATTCAATAGATGGGGAAAGACGAAGATCGTTTATGAACTGAGAAAGCGGAATATCCCCGAATCGGTCTACAATCCGATACTGGAAGACCTGTCCGGCGATGAATACGAAAAACAGCTGATGCATATTCTATCCATAAAGGTAAAATCGGTAAAAGCGAAGACAGAATACGATAGAAAGACAAGGCTGATCCGTTTTGCTCTTGGACGGGGATTCTCTATGGATTTGGCAATAAGATGTGTGGACAAATTGCTCGGAGGTGATTATGAGGAATTTATTCCGTGATTTTCTTAATCTCTTTTTCCCTGATCTTTGTGTAGTTTGTAATCAAAGATTAAGTGAAGGTGAAGAACATATCTGTACCGATTGTTTGCTATTATTGCCCAAAACGAATTTTCATTTGCAGCCCGGTAACCGTCTTGAACAATTCTTTGCCGGACGGATACCATTCCGGCAAATAGCAGCCTTCGCTTACTTTATTAAAGGAGGAAGTATTCAAAGCATAATTCATGAACTAAAATATAAGCGTAATCCGGAAATAGGGCGTTTTATCGGTGCATTGTGCGGAGAGAATATCAAAGACAGCGCTTTTATAGCGGATATAGACTATCTGGTTCCGGTTCCCCTGCATCCTAAACGTCAGAAAGAAAGAGGGTACAATCAGTCTCTGGAGATCTGTAAAGGCATATCCGGCATAACAGGCATTCCGGTAGATGATAAAACTCTTATCCGGAAAGTAAATAATAAGTCTCAGACAAAGAATGCCCGGTTCGACAGATGGAAAAATGTAGAAGATATCTTCAGCTTGTCTGAAACTGAAAATTTTGAAGGAAAACATATTTTGCTGGTCGATGATGTAATTACCACGGGTTCTACCCTCGAATCGTGTGCGAAAGAAGTACTGAAATGCAAAGATTGCAGGATTAGTATTTATGCTGTGGGAACAGCAGGCTGACTATTATTATCTATGATTTAGGATGTATTCCTGCCATATTAGTATCTTAATGTGACAGAGAAGGCTTAAGCCCGAAAAGATTTAACATGTATCCTCTATGAAAATATTTTTTCACTTATCTTTAAAGAAAATAGTGTTATGGCGATACGGACATAATATATTGACCGAGACAAAACAAAATCTGATATATACCGGAATATAACCTAAACGATAAAATAAGTAAGAATGAAAACACTCCTATTAGTATTCTCTTTGTTATTCTCATTGCCTGCTCTTTACGCCCGGAAGAGTGATTGCATACCTGAAAACCTTAAATGTGAACATTTAATTAATCCGATCGGCATCGATAGCCAAAGGCCCCGCTTGTCCTGGATGATCAACGATGAACGCCCGGGAGCCATACAGACTGCCTGTCAAATCATTGTAGGAACCGATTCTATTCGTGTTGTAGGTGGATCGGGTGATAGCTGGAACTCTGAAAAGGTGATTTCGCAGAATATATTATTGACCTATTCGGGCAAAGAACTAAAACCTTTTACCCGCTATTATTGGAAAGTCAATATATGGGATAAGGATGGAGTGCAAGCCTCCTCTGCTGTTAGCTGCTTCGAAACCGGTATGATGAATATTTCTAACTGGCAGGGAGCATGGATCGGCGATGGCAGGGATATTAACTATAAGCCCGCTCCCTATTTCCGCAAAGTATTTGAGGCTAAGAAAAATATAAAATCCGCAAGGGCATATATTGCCGTGGCCGGATTATACGAATTATATATCAATGGGGAAAAAATAGGGAATCATAGGTTGGATCCACTCTATACCCGTTTCGACAGACGGAATTTTTATGTTACTTATGATGTGACCAGCCAACTACAGAGCGGAAAAAATGCAATCGGCGTATTGCTTGGCAACGGATGGTACAATCATCAGTCGATGGGCGTATGGGATTTCCACCGGGCTCCGTGGCGTAACAGGCCAGCATTCTGTATGGATCTGCGCATAACATACGAAGACGGTACAGTTGAAACCATCCCGTCTGAAAGGGATTGGAAAACTTCGTCGGGTGCCCTTGTTTTTAATAGTATCTATACAGCCGAGCATTATGATGCCCGTTTGGAACAAAAGGGTTGGAATACTATAGACTTTGATGATTCCGGATGGCATGGCGTAGGTTACAGGGGTGCCCCGTCCCAGAATATAGTATCACAGCAGGTAGAGCCGATCAGAAATGTGGAAACGATACCTGCACAAAGTTTAAACAGGATAAACGATTCTGTTTATGTATTTGACTTTGCCCGGAATATGTCGGGTGTTACCCGGATAAAAATATCGGGAGAAGAGGGGACGATAGTAAGGTTGAAGCACGGGGAACGATTATATGAAAACGGACACGTCGATCTATCGAACATAGATGTCTATCACCGTCCGGTAGATGATTCCGATCCTTTCCAGACGGATATTCTCATATTAAGTGGAAAAGGAGAAGATGAATTTATGGCGAGATTCAACTATAAAGGGTTCCGGTATGTGGAAGTTACCGGAAGTAAACCGATAAAACTCGATCAGCAGAGCCTTACCGCTTACTTTATGCACAGCGATGTTTCGCCAGCGGGAGAAATTAAGACATCGAACGACCTTGTGAACAGGTTGTGGTGGGCAACAAATAATGCATACCTCTCGAACCTGATGGGATATCCTACCGATTGCCCTCAACGGGAGAAAAACGGATGGACGGGCGACGGGCATTTTGCTGTTGAAACGGCTCTGTATAATTATGACGGTATTACGGTTTATGAAAAATGGCTGGCTGACCATCGTGACGAGCAGCAGCCCAACGGCGTATTACCGGATATCATCCCTACTGGAGGCTGGGGATACGGAACCGATAATGGCACTGACTGGACGAGCACGATTGCCATAATTCCATGGAATATTTATTTGTTTTATGGAGACAGTAAGCTGTTAGCCGACTGCTATGAAAATATAAAACGGTATGTGGATTATATAGAACGTACGAGCCCTGAAGGCCTTACATCGTGGGGGAGGGGAGACTGGGTACCTGTTAAGTCCCGCTCATCGAAAGAACTGACATCCTCGGTATATTATTATGTAGATACTAAAATACTGGCCGATGCCGCCCGGCTATTCAATAAACAGGAAGACTATAAATACTATTCTGCGCTGGCCGGAAAAATAAAAGATGCCATCAATACTAAATACCTGAACCGCGAAACAGGCATCTATGCCAGTGGAACTCAGACGGAACAGAGTGTGCCGTTGCAGTGGCGGGTTGTTCCGGATGATATGATAGGAAAGGTGGCTGACAATCTCGCTAAAAAGGTGGCGGAAGCAGGTTTCCATCTGGATGTAGGAGTATTAGGCGCTAAAGCCATCCTGAATGCTTTAAGTGAGAACGGCCATGCCGAAACCGCATACAAAGTAGCAGCGCAGGATACCTACCCTTCGTGGGGCTGGTGGATTGTAAACGGGGCTACGACTTTACTCGAAAACTGGGACCTGAAAGCCAAACGGGATATCTCCGATAATCATATGATGTTTGGGGAAATAGGAGGCTGGTTCTATAAAGGGCTTGGAGGGATATTCCCTGACCCGCAACAGCCCGGATTTAAACATATCGTCCTGCGTCCTAATTTTGTAAGCGGGTTGAACCAATTTGAAGCGAAACATAATTCCCCTTATGGACTGATTGTTTCCAAGTGGGAGCGGAAGAAAAAAAATATAATCTGCAATATGGAAATTCCCGCGAATAGCAGCGCTACTCTTTATCTGCCCGGCAATGTAAAAGGTGAGCGTATTATGAAACTCGGTGCAGGGAAACATTCTTTAAATCTGGAGATGATAAAATAGGTAGTTGAAATATTCACGTACAGGCGCTAAAACGCAAAGAAAAGGCTTCCACTAAAGAGGAATGATATTGAGCGTGGGCAAAACGAATCATAATTCCATCTTTTCTTTTATTCAGAAGTATTCTTTGCGTCTTAGCGCCTTTGTGTGAAGTTCTTTCAAATAATAAAAAGATCATACAATACTTTCTAATCTATTTCTAATGTACCTGTAATCTATATCTAATATACCTCAAAGATGCGTCTAATCTTGGAGGTATATCTTTGCAGCAAAGAATACCAGTTTCACCTAATGAAGAAATATTTATATCTATTGCTGCTTATTTTCAGTGAATTAAACCTTTTTGCCCAAGAGGAGAAGTCAATAAAATTGACTGCCGGGGAGGTTGAGTCATTATTCCTGTCCAACAACCTGCAACTGATTGCAACCCGTTTCGATGTCGACATTGCAGATGCCGCTATAGCACAGGCCAAATTGTGGGACAATCCCAATTTATCTGTCAGTGATGTGAACTTATGGTCTACCAGATCGCAACGGGATGGTGAAAGCGAAGTTATACCCCCGTTGTTCGGTTCGTTTGCAAAAAATACGGAATTCAGCATCGAACTCAGCCAATTGATCCGGACGGCAAATAAAAGAGGAAAACTTGTAAATAGAGAAAAGGTTTCGAAGGAGATAGCATTGCAGGAATTTGAAGAGGTATTGCGCGGACTTAAAGTAGAACTGCGCAAGTCTGTTTACGAAATACAATATTCGCAAGCGTACCTGGCTATATTGATAAATCAGCGGGAATCATTATCCCGGCTTATCGGATCACATAAGAAGCAGGTATCTCAGGGAAATATTGCCAAAAACGAATTACTCCGGCTACAGTCTTCCTTCCTTGAACTGGAGAATGAAATAAACGAAGTCCGCTCTGATCTGAACGGACTGCAAAAAACGCTTAAAGTATTATTGAATGTAGATCCGTTTACAGATATTGAAATAGAAGAAAATAGGAACCCTGAAAAAAGTCCCGACTCTATTTTATTAGCCCGTTTGATCGAGTTGGCCGATGAATCGCGTCCCGATATGAAATTGCATAAACTCCAAACACAATACCACGAAAAATCACTTGCATATGAAAAATCATTAAGAGTTCCCGATTTGACGATCAGCGCGAACTATGACCGGTATGGCGGAGTATGGAAAGATTTTATCGGTTTTGGTGTCAGTATAGACCTGCCTTTTTTCAACCGTAATCAGGGGAATGTCAGAGCTGCGCGTCTAAGCAGGGATCAAAGCCTGTATCTGGCCCGGCAACAACAGAATATTATACAGCACGAAGTCGCTGCATCCTACAACAACTATGTTTATGCTTACGCCTTCTATAAAAAGATAAACGATGACAGTCTGCTCCCTGAGCTGGACAATATGCTCGATACATACACGAAGAACTTACAGAACAGAAACATAAGTATGCTCGAATATATAGACTTTATGGATGCATACAGAGCAAATAAACAAACGGTGCTTACAGCAAAGAAAAAAGTAAGTATGCAGTTTGAGGAGCTACAATATACTGTTGGTACAGAAATAAGATAAAGCTATGATAAAGAAGCAAATAAATAAAGGACTGGGAATATTTTGTATCGTCTTATTATTCTCTTGTTCCGGAAAGACCGGAAGTGAGACAACTCCGGACAAGATAAATAAGGCCTTTTTGCAAAACGTAAAAACAGTAAAGGCCGGATTAAGCAATCAGAACGAAGAACTGGTATTAACCGGGAAAGTAGAATACAATCCTGATAAGGTAATTAACTATGTGTCGCTTGTGAGTGGAATTGCAGACCGCACCTACTTTTCACTGGGTGATAAAGTACAGAAGGGACAGACACTGTTAGATATAAGGAGTTCCGAGCTCAGTTCATTACAGTCAGAATCCATTGTTTCGGAATCGGATGTGAAAATAGCTCAACGGGAACTCCAGACAGCCCGGTCGCTGTATGAAGACAGTATGCTGTCGGAAAAAGAACTACTGGAGGCGCAGGCTAAGCTGAAGCAGGCGCAGGCAGCGTATAACAAAACCCGGAGTGATATTGCTGTACATGGTATAAATAAAGGAAATGGTACTTTTTCTATTAAGGCGCCGATGACCGGCTATATAGTAAATAAGAATGTATCGTCTGGCAGTACGGTGTCGACAGACAGCGAACCCCTGTTTACGGTAGCCGATCTCGGCACGGTATGGATAACGGCCAATGTATATGCCGGCAACCTCCTTTTTGTGAAAGAAGGGATGGATGTAGCTATAACTACACTTTCTTATCCGGGAGAGGTATTCTCCGGGAAGATAAATCAATTGTCGCAGGTTTTTGACCCGGAAGAGAAAGTGTTGAAGGCAAGGATTATCATGTCTAATAAAGAAATGAAGTTCAAACCTGAAATGTCGGTCGTGATTAAATTGAAAAATGAGGCGCATGAGCAGTTTGTGTATGTTCCTTCCGACGCTTTGGTATTTGATGACGACCGCCACTTCGTGGTAGTGGAAGAATCTCCGGATAGCTTTAAAATAAGAGAAGTAAGCCTCCGCGGGCACAATAACAAGACGACATACATTGCATCCGGATTATCGGAAGGCGAGAATGTTGTCGTGAAAAATCAACTGCTGATATATTCAGGCCTTAAAGAGAATTAAATCATGCATAAGTTTGTAGAAAATATCATCGCATTTGCGCTCCGCAATCATATACTCATACTTTTCTTAACTACACTTTTATTTGTCGCGGGCATTGTTTGTTATATACATACCCCTATAGAAGCCTACCCCGATGTAACAAACACCCGCGTACGGATAATTACGCAATGGCCGGGAAGAAGCGCCGAAGAAGTGGAGAAGTTCGTAACTCTTCCTATTATGAAGGAAATGAACACTATTCCCCGCAAAACGGATGTACGCTCCACATCTTTATTCGGCCTGTCGGTAGTCACTGTTATTTTCGAAGACGGGGTGGATGATTTCTTTGCCCAGCAGTATTCATCCAACAGGATGCAGGATCTGGATCTGCCGGAGGGGGCGGACCCATCGATAGAGCCGCCATCCGGTGCCACGGGGGAAATATACAGGTATGTGCTAAAAAGCGACCTGCCTATCCGGGAAGTAGCTGCCATAAACGAGTGGGTAGTGGAACGGGAACTGCTTTCGGTACCCGGAGTAGCCAGTATAGCCAGTTTTGGCGGAGAGGAAAAAATGTTTGAGATAAAGGTAAATCCGGCAGAACTGAATAATTATAACCTGTCTCCCCTTGAGGTTTACGAAGCCGTTTCGAAGAGTAACATCAATGTCGGCGGAGACATTATTCAAAAAGGGAGTCAGGCTTATGTGGTCAGGGGGATAGGTTTGCTGGAGAGTGTGGACGATATTGAAAATATACTGATTGAGGTAAAGGGTGGAACCCCTATCCGGGTGAAGCAGGTGGCAACAGTAGATGTTTCCTCCAAACCGAGGCTGGGACAGGTAGGTCTGGATGACGATGATGATGTGGTACAGGGTATTGTAATAATGCTCAGGGGACAAAATCCAGGTGAAGTGATCGGGCATCTGAAAGAGAAGATTACCGAGTTGAATGACCGCATATTACCTGAGAATGTGAAAATAGAGCCTTTCCTCGACCGTACTACTTTAGTGGATTCTACAGTGCATACAGTTATGAGAAATTTGCTGGAAGGAATTATCTTAGTTTCCATAGTTGTATTTGTATTTCTTTTCAACTGGCGTACAACTGTAATTGTAGCCACTGTGATTCCGTTATCGTTTTTGTTTGCTATCATTATGTTGCGGATACAGGGGTTACCTGCTAACCTGATCTCGATGGGAGCGCTCGATTTTGGTTTATTGCTGGAGGGAACGCTCGTTATCGTAGAAATCATATTTGTAGCGATGGAGAAACGGTCGAAAGAGCTAGGGCAGCGCTTCACTAAAATATCGAAAAGCGGACTTATAAAGAAAAGCGCGGGGAGTGTGGCGTCCCACATCTTTTTTGCACAGGTTATCCTTGTAGTAGCATTATTCCCTATATTTTCGTTTCAGAAAGTAGAAGGCAAGATGTTCTCTCCATTGGCTTTCACGCTCGGGTATGCTCTATTGGGCTCTCTGATTCTTTCGCTTACTTATGTGCCGGTCATGTGTAAGATATTATTGAATAAACCAGTTGAGGAGAAAACGAATTTTATCAGCAGGTTTTTCACATCTGCCTTACATAAAGTGTATTTGTTCAGTTCCCGGTACCGCAAAGGCGCAATTATAACTTTCTGCCTGCTGCTAACAGTTTGTGTCGTTCGCATGTGTTTCTGGGGCACCGAGTTTATACCCAGTATGAACGAGGGAGCGATCTATATACGTGCAACATTGCCAAATAGTGTAAATCTTGATGAATCGGTGCGGACAACCAAAGAAATGAAGCAAAAACTCCGCCGGTTTGATGAAATAGAATTTATCTTGTCGCAGACCGGCCGGCCTAACGACGGAACAGATGCTACCGGTTTTTTTAATATAGAATTCCATGCGCAACTTAAACCTGAAAAAGAATGGAAGAGAAAAATCAAAAAGGATGAGCTGTTGGCTGAGATCAAGGATTCACTCGATATATATCCGGGCATCATACTGGCATTCAGCCAGCCGATCCAGGACAATGTAGAAGAATATGTGGCCGGCGTGAAAAGCTCTCTGGTAATCAAAATATTCGGTTCCGATCTTTCCCAGATGGAAGGCCTGGCCGACCAGACTGCCGCTGCCATAAAAAATGTGAGGGGAGTGGAGGATGTAAATGTTTTCAGGAGTGTAGGATTACCCGAGCTACAGATAAAGCTCGAAGAATCGCGGATGGCCCGTTATGCGGTATCTATGGCTGATGCGCAGGCCGTAGTGGAAATGGCTATCGGGGGGAAAGCCGCTACAACGTTTTATGAAGGCGAGCGCACATTCGATGTCCGGATACGTTTTCAGAAAGAATACAGGGATAATGAAGATAAAATAGGGAATATTCTTATCCCGACAATGGATGGCAAATATGTCCCCTTAAAAGAGATAGCCGATATCCGGTTTATTACAGGCCCGACGTTTATCTACCGTGAAGGCAGCAGCCGGTATGTGGGTATAGGATTCAGTATCCGCGACCGCGATTTAGGGTCTGCCATTGCCGAAGCTCAGAAAAAAGTAAGTGAAAGTGTAACGCTTAAGACTGAAAACAAAATGGTCTGGGCCGGAGAATTTGAAAGCCAGCAACGGGCTACGGCAAGATTGGCGGTTATCATTCCTGCCGTGTTGCTTCTTATCCTTTTCTTGCTCTACCTTAACTTTGGGACGGTCAAGGACACGCTTATCGCGGCAAGCGCCATACCTTACGCCTTTATCGGAGGATTCATTTCTTTGTGGGTTACAGGCACGGTATTCGGTATATCGGCAGGGATAGGGTTTATTATCCTGTTTGGTATCACGGCTATAGATAGTATATTATTGATTACCCTGATGAAAACCCGTATGCAGCGTACCCGGAACCTGCGGTTGGCAATCGACGATGCTGTGAAAAGCCGTATCAGGCCTGTACTGATGATTGCGCTGATGGGCTCGATGGGGTTATTCCCTGCCGCGCTATCTCAGGGTATGGGCTCCGAGATTCAAAGACCGCTGGCAATAATGATAGTAGGAGGGATTCTTATTTGTATGATTTTATCTTTTACGGTGTTGCCGCAGGTATTTTATTTCGCATACAGGAGGGATAAGCGATTGAAGGATTGATAATGAGTGTGAATAATTTCCGGAAACTTTATCTATATAATTAGAGCTAATAGCCTTTGGCTGTTAGCTTATAGTTCTTTGAAGTGCTGATTAAAGTAGTTACGAGTTACTTCGCCCTGCGGGCAGTTACGAGTTACAAGTAAACAAGATACAAGTTGTTAACTGATGACTGTTTACTGTTAACTGATATACCTTTTACCTTTTAGCTATTAATGGTTAACAAAAGTAAAATCGATAGAATAAAAACAGTGAAAAATGTGTCAGAAGTGTCAGGTTTTAACATTATGCAGTTAACAAATGTGAAGTTGAATGATAATTATTGCTGCCAATTTTCGTGCGTTTACAATACCAATTTGCTGTAAACATGATATTATTCGAGAAATATTTCGGATATTTGTATTTCAAAATACACATAAATGAAGGAAAAACTATTTATTTATCAGGTACTTCCCAGACTATTCGGCAATAATAACAACTTAAATAAAGAGAATGGAACTCTGGAAGAAAACGGAGCCGGCAAACTTTCCGCCTTCGACAATAAGGCGCTGAAAGAAATAAAAAAAATGGGATTTACCCATATATGGTACACAGGAATACTGGAACATGCCTCTAAAACTGATTACTCCGCATACAATATCCCTAAAGACAATCCCGACGTAGTAAAAGGTAATGCCGGGTCTCCTTATGCAATACGCGACTATTATGATGTGTCGCCCGATCTTGCAGATGTGGTTGAAAACAGGGTAGCAGAGTTTGAAGAACTGGTAGACAGAACTCACGGGAACGGGATGAGGGTAATAATAGATTTTGTACCCAACCATGTTGCGCGCCAATACCATTCGGATGCCAAGCCGAATAAAGTAAAGGACTTCGGAGAGGACGACGATCCAACAATCGCATTCGACCCTGACAATAACTTTTACTATATACCAAATCAAAAACTGGAATTGCAGTTCCCTGTCCAGCAGGGCGACGCCGCTTATATCGAATATCCGGCAAAAGCCACGGGAAACGACTGTTTTACAAATAAACCCGGGATAAACGACTGGTATGAAACCGTAAAACTGAATTACGGAGTGGATTATAATCATGGCAAAACGAACTGTTTTATGCCAGTGCCTGACACATGGCTGAAGATGCGGGATATACTATTGTACTGGACATCGAAAGGTATCGACGGGTTCCGCTGCGATATGGCCGAAATGGTACCTGTAGAATTCTGGAACTGGGTGATACCTAAAGTCAAGGCTAAGAACAAATCGCTTATATTCATTGCCGAGGTGTACAATCCTGCGCAGTATCACAATTATGTGCACTGGGGATTATTCGACTACCTGTACGATAAAGTTGACTTGTACGACACGCTTCGCGATATCACATGCGGATATAAACCGGCGTCCGAAATTACTTTCTGCTGGCAACGTATCGGGGAATTACAGCCCAAAATGCTGAACTTCCTGGAAAACCACGATGAGCAGCGCATAGCATCTGATTTTTTTGCCGGAGACGCATTTAAAGCTATTCCGGGAATGATCACGGCAGCTACAATGCATACCAATCCGGTAATGATATATTTCGGGCAAGAGTTAGGTGAGCGTGGAATGGATAAAGAGGGTTTCAGCGGAATAGACGGGCGAACCACCATCTTCGATTACTGGTCGGTAGATTCTGTGCGGACCTGGAGAAATAACGGCTCCTTTGGAAATGAAAACCTGACACAGGAACAGATAAAGTTACGCAAGTTCTATCTTCAGCTGATACAAATAGCGAAAGAAGAAGAGAGTATCAATTCCGGTAAATTCTTCGACCTGATGTATCATAACTATGAAAATCCGGGATTTGATTCCGCCAAGCAATATGCGTTCCTTCGTTCGGGTAAAAAAGAATTTATACTGGTAGTCGCTAATTTTGCGCCGTATGCATCGGAAGTATCGGTACATATTCCATTAGATGCGTTCGACTATATAGGCATTGAACCACAGAGAATAAAAAGCGCAAAGGAGCTATTCTCAAAGAAGAATATACCCTTAAGTTCCCGCTGGGATAAAGCCTTGTATATTAATATGGAAGCCTATTCCGGGAAAATAATCAGGTTCTCTGCAGGATAATAAGTAACTGTAAGATCTGTTTTCGGCAAAATTTAAACAATTACTAATCGCTAGAGTGATTTGTTTTTGCTAATTTTACAGCCTATAACAAAACAATAACCTATAATTATCAAAAAGATTAACGAAACAATGGAAAGTAGTGTGCCTTTCAAGATTTTCTCGGGAACAAAATCCCGTTATTTAGCTGAAAAAATATGTACAAGCCTGGGTTGCCCTCTTGGCAAAATGAATATCGAACGCTTCGCTGACGGCGAATTTTCTGTCTCTTATGAGGAGTCGATCAGGGGTTGTCAGGTATTTCTTGTACAATCCACATTTCCATCTTCGGATAATCTTATGGAGTTGTTATTGATGATAGATGCGGCCAAAAGAGCTTCTGCGCATTCTATTATCGCGGTTATTCCTTATTTCGGATGGGCAAGGCAAGACCGTAAAGACAAGCCCCGCGTATCCATAGGGGCCAAGCTTATTGCCGACATGCTTGCCGCGTCAGGCATAAACAGACTGATTACTATGGATTTGCACGCAGACCAGATTCAGGGATTTTTCAATGTACCTGTCGACCACTTATACGCCTCGGCCATATTTGTAGATTACATCAAAACATTGGACCGCGAAAACCTTGTTATTGCGACTCCCGATGTAGGAGGTACTAAGCGTGCCAGTTCATATGCCAAATATTTCGGCATGCCTATGGTTATTTGCTATAAACTGCGTAAAAAGGCGAATGAAATATCGGAAATGCAGATCATCGGAGATGTTGCAGGCATGGATGTCTTGCTTGTGGACGATATTGTGGATACAGCGGGAACGATTACCAAAGCCGCAGATATTATGATAGCCAGCGGAGCGCGTTCGGTACGTGCCATAGCCAGCCATGCCGTAATGTCAGATCCTGCATCGGAACGTGTCGACCTGTCCGGACTTACCGAAATGGTATTCACCGATAGTATCCCTTATTCCAAGAAATGCGAAAAAGTTGTTATCTTATCAGTGGCAGATGTCTTCGCTAATGCTATACGGCGTGTGCTCTCGAACGAGTCTATCAGTTCCTTATATGTGTTATAATCACCTTAAGGCTGATTAATAAATCTTAAAAGAAAGAGAGATTGCCTGATCTCTCTTTTTGTTTGCCCCAAAATTCGGATAGCAAATTTGTATATATCATCAAATAAAGATACTTTTGCAACTTACAATAAAATTGTTTTACAAAATACAGTAATGAAAGTTCATCACGAAGGGCGCGGCGTTTTAACAACATACCTTATCATACTGGTTCTGCTAAATGGAGCTTTGTGGTATTTTTTTCATCATTCCGTTCTATCTTATCTTGTGGGGGGGGTATCTCTCGTTCTCTTCCTTATTGTATTAAACTTTTACAGGAGCCCATACCGCCGCTTTTCCGGCAATACGGATGATATTGTCGTCGCTTCGGCCGACGGGAAGATTGTCGCTATAGAAGAGGTGTATGAAGGTGAATTTTTCAAAGACAAGCGAATTATTGTTTCCATATTCATGTCACCGTTCAATGTTCATGCAAACTGGTATCCGATAAATGGAAAAGTACTGATGTCCAAGCACCATGACGGACGCTTTATGGCTGCCTATCTCCCAAAATCGAGTACGGAAAATGAACGCTCGACTGTAGTAATGGAAACCGAAGACGGGCGTCACCAGATACTTCTGCGCCAAGTTGCCGGAGCTATGGCCCGACGCATTGTTACATATGCCCAGGTCGGAGAAGTGGCCCATATCGACGAGCATTTAGGCTTCATTAAGCTAGGCTCCCGAGTGGATGTATATCTGCCTTTAGGGGCAGAAATATTAGTAGAAATGGATCAGAAGGTAACAGGTAATCAGACAGTTATAGCTAAATTCAAATAATAGCACATATGAAAAGACATATACCTAATGTATTTACTTCCTTCAATTTATTTTCCGGTTGTATTGCCACAGTGATGGCCTTCCAGGGAGAATACACATGGGTTGTTGTATGGGTTATAATCGCGGCTTTCTTCGATTTCTGCGACGGTTTTTCAGCCCGCTTATTGAAAGCTTATTCTCCGATGGGCAAGGAGTTGGATTCACTTGCCGATATGGTGAGTTTCGGGGTAGCGCCAAGTATGGCTGTATTTCATTTTTTATCTCAGAATACGATCCGCATTTCACAGAATCCGGCCATTATAGAATATTTGCCATATATAGCGTTTTTACTGGCCGTCTTCTCCGGTTTGAGGTTAGCCAAATTTAATATAGACAAGCGTCAGTCAGACTCTTTTATCGGCCTGAATACGCCCGCAAATGCCATGTTCTGGGTCAGCTTCTGTTATGGCCTGACACACGATGCCCCAATGGTAACAGCCTTGTTGATGTACACAGTCCTGGCAGCTATATTGGTTTTCTCCTCATTGATGGTATCAGAAATCCCGATGTTTTCACTGAAAGTAAAGAGTATAAAGTTTAAGGGAAATGAGTACCGCTACTTTCTTATAATATTTATGATCGCTCTGGTCGCGTATATCGGAATATTAGGAATTGCGGGAGGGATATTGTTATATATAGCTATGTCAATCATTAACAGCCGGAAACAAGCGGAATAAGGCTGTGGCATTTATCTTAGATGTATTTTTCATCGCATTTTTTGCTGAAAAGTTTGCTGGTTTCAGCAAAAAGCAGTAATATTGCAACCGATTTCGGGATAACCGCCGAAAATCAGGTCCTATAGCTCAGTTGGTTAGAGCATCTGACTCATAATCAGGGGGTCCCTGGTTCAAGCCCAGGTGGGACCACTTAAAAATAAAGCAGTTAAGTATATTTTACTTAGCTGCTTTTTTTATTTGCACCACAAATTTGCACCACAGTTTTAAAAGTGCATTATTTGGAGATGGTGGTATTCCTTTCCTGTTTCTAAAAGATATGAGGGCAGGAGATGTAATCGTTAAAAAAAGCTATACTGTTAATTTTATTTGGATTTTCTGTAAATATTATATAAATAATACATAAATTAGCAACTGAATTTTTGAAAATAATAGGGATATATTTTCAAAAACGTAAAAATATATGCTGGGATAAGAATCCTGAAAATTTAGATAATCAATAAATTGCTTTTACTACTCAATAATGTTTAATATTTAGAGAGTATTATGCATGTCAATATTATATTATCCATATTCTTAAATGAGATATTTTATGTAAATAATCATAAAATTAATTTAATTAAAAAAATGAAAATACCAAAAGTGATACATCAAATATGGGGTGGAAGTAAGCCTTTACCTAGTTATTTTAAAGATTTTAGTAGAACTTGGCAGGAAATGAATCCCTCATGGAAATATGAATTTTGGGATGATGATCGAATCATTTCTCTTGTAGAGGAAAAGTATCCAAAGTATTTGCAAATGTTTAAGTCTTTTCCGTACAATATGCAGCGTTGGGATACTGTACGTTATTTTATATTAGATCAGATCGGTGGATTATATGCAGACTTCGATTCTGAATGTTTAATGCCAATTGATGATTTGTTAATAGACAAAACATTTTGCGCTTCGTTAGAACCGGAAGAGTATGCTATAAGAAATGGAAAAGAGGTTTATCTGAGTACTGCTATAATGGGTTCAGTACCTCACCACCCTTTCGTCCAACTAATGATTGAAAATATTTTCAAACTTTCTTTCGAAAATGGGTTATTTAAGGCGAATTTAAATGATAAAACTATGGATGTTGTTAATTCCACAGGACCATTAATGTTGACTGCAACATATGAACAATATCAAGATAAATGTTCTGTTCACTTAATTTCAATGGATTACATTGCAGCCTATACAAACGACGAGACTCGGGCAATGTTATACGGGTTTGAATCTGAAATCCTTGAAAGAAGGATAGAAAAAGCATATGCTGTTCATTATTTTTTTAATAATTGGATGACAGGAGACGACTAAAAGAATCAACATTTTAAAAGTAATAACTATTTAATATCATTTCCAGGAATGAGTATCCATCTGATTGACTGTAAATTATATCACCACTCTAAAGATGGATGAATTATATAAAAATATGTATAAATTGTATCTAATTTATTATCCGTATTTTTCTAAATCTATCAAAATAACATTCGTATGCTGAGAATAATTTATTTAACGAAGCAATTGTATTGTTAATTTAAATATTAAGTTTGCTATTTTTTAAGTTTAATGACTATCACAAATAAGCTAATTACAATTAAATACTACTATGAATCTACTAAATAAAAAAAAACAGAATGTTTTTGTATCATTTCTTGAATTGTTGAAAGTCAAACACACGAAAAACTTTTCCAATAAATATTTTAATGAGCACCCTCATAAATATAACTTATTCGGACTATCTAAAATGTTATCTGATTATGGGGTAGAAAATGCTGCTACAAAAATCGAGGATAAAGAAAATAATATTCAAAACATTGAAACCCCGTTTATTGCATATACAGGGAGTGACTTTATTCCGGTATATAAAATAACCCATGACAGTGTGTCTTATATATCAAAAAATGGAAACGTATCCATTCCTACTAAAGATTTCTGCGAATTTTGGACAGGCATAACCTTGTTCGCTGAGCCTAGTAGTACATCGGCAGAGCCCAATTATAAGGAAAATAGAAGAAAAGAATTGTTCGGATTTATTCAAAAGATATTTCTTTTATCTTCTATTTTCATAATATTTCTATTGACATATATCTCAAAATCATTTTATTCTAATTTAGGATTGACAATAGGATTATTCGTTAATTTTTCAGGAATATATATAGGTTATCTATTAGTTCAAAAACAAATGCATATTCATAGTGAATATGCGGATAAAATATGTTCACTCTTCAAGCAAAGCGATTGTAATGATGTGTTGGAGTCTAAAGCGGCTAAACTTTTCGGACTGATTGGGTGGAGTGAGATCGGGTTAGGGTATTTCATATCCAACACCCTTATATTATTATTCCTTTCTCAATTCATATCTTATTTGGCTCTCATAAATATATGTGCTTTACCATATAGTCTTTGGAGTATATGGTATCAAAAAAATAAAGCAAAACAGTGGTGCCCATTATGTCTGATTGTACAGGGATTGCTGTGGGCGATATTTATTGTTAACTTAACGTTTGGATTTATTCAAATGCCGATTCTTAATACAACAAATATACTAATTGTTGCTTGCCTGTATCTTATACCATTATTGGCGATTAATATACTCATCCCTCAATTGAGTGGGGAAGGGAAAATGGAGCAAATAATACAAGAAATAAATAGTATAAAAGCAAATGAAGATATTTTTCTCACATTATTAAACAAACAATCCTATTACGATGTCGATAAATCAATTTCAAATATCATTCTAGGCAATCCCAATGGTAATATTTTAATTACAGTTTTCACAAACCCGCATTGTAACCCTTGTGCTGAAATGCATAGCCGGATAGAAAAAATTCTAAAACAAACAGATCAGTTGTGCATACAATATATATTTTCCTCATTCGATAAAAGCCTTGATTTGAGCAATAAATTTCTTATGGCAGTTTACCTAAACAATAGTCAAGAAAAAGCAAGAAAAATATATTCGGAATGGTTTTCCAAAGGGAAATTTGCAAAAGAGAGTTTCTTTCAAGTGTATGAAATGAATATTTTCGATGAGAAAGTAGAAATGGAGTTTCAAAAACATGAGGCGTGGAAAAAGCAGACAGGACTGCGGGCTACGCCAACCATTCTTGTAAACGGGTACAGGTTACCCGATAATTATAAAATAGAAGATATCCGATTTTTCTCAGAACTTTAGATGTTAACTCTAAATATCTATTGCCAAGTTGTAGGGTAATAGGCGATAGACTGATCATTTATTGTAATCTTTCTACAGCATTAATTCTAATTTCATTTATTATGAAAAAAATCAGTTTAAAAGGAATTTCCTCAATTCTTAGCGATAAAGAGTTAAAGAATATAATGGGGGGAAGTGGTCAAAGTTGCGGTGTTACAATCTGCAAATCTGCATCTGATTGTTGGAGTGGATGTTCCGTTTGTAAAGATCTTCCTAACTGGGGTGGAACAAAAACATGTTATAATTATTAAAGTACGGAACGTGTATAGTTCATTATCAAAAGTAAAATTAAGTTTCAGTGAATTGAATATTTGAAATTACTTTCGATACAGATAAAACCCAAAAAAGGAGCTGTCTCACTTTTGGAGACAGCTTCATTCTATATCTTTAACTTATAATGTTAATATGAAAACTTATTATTTTACAGTTCTGTTATTAATCTTTTTCCCTCTAGTTTGTCTCAAATCTCAAAATAGAAACTTATTTACCATTAATGGAGAAATTAAAGATAAAAATAAGGGTGAGGTTGTTTTATCATATCGTGTTTTTGCCAATAATAAATATGAAACAATAAGCGACACAACACAGCTTATGAATGGACTTTTTTCTATGATTGGCAATATATCTGAACCTGTAAAGGCTGACTTAATTATAGACAATACAAGTTTTTCATTCTATATTGATCCTGTCAAAATGAATTTAGTCATAGATAGTAATAAAATAACTATTGTCGGAGGGAAAACTCAGGATAACTATGAGTCATTGAATAAGGTTATTGAAAACATTCTCAGGAAAGAGGCTTGTTTAGAGAAACAATTTTCAATGTTAGAGAAATTATCAGAAAAAATATCAGATTCAGATAGTATTAATATCGAAAAAGACAAAATAAGGAGCATAAAAGATTCTTTAAACAACGAAAAAGGCAAGCAATATATTTTATTTATGAATTCTAACAAGGACTCCTATATTTGCTTAGATTTGCTTGTAGACGTATATCAAAGAGATTTGCTCACACTCAATGAAGCACGTGATCTTTTCAATTCACTTTCAATTCAAATCAGAAATACTGCATTAGGCAATAAAGTAAATAAGCATTTGAGTAAATACGAAAACACTTCTTTAGGTGCAACAGCACCGGACTTTAGTGCTAAAGACATAAATAACAAAAATATAACATTGTCTCAATTTCGAGGAAATAAGTTTGTCCTATTGGATTTCTGGGCTACATGGTGCGGTCCATGTATACAGGGAATCCCTGCCCTTAGAAATATTAACAAAATGTATAGTGACAAAGGATTAGTGATAATATCTATTTCATGTGATTTTGATAAAGGTGCTTGGTTGTCCGGTGTCGAAAAATTTAAGTTAAATGATTGGATTAATCTTTTTCATGTTTGCGATTTAGATTCTTGGATGCAAGGTAAAATCAATGATGAAGATATTGCAGAGAAATATCCTACGATGGGTATCCCTCGATATTATTTGATTGATAAGAAAGGAAAAATTGTTGGAAGATGGCTAGGATATAGTGAAGAAAATGAAAAAGAATTACAAATGTTGCTTCATAAAGTTGTTCTTTGAAATAAAAATAGATTTTAATTCTAAATGTGATCTAACGTATAGAAAGATGAAAAATAATAGTATTGCTTTCCTTATTCTATATATTGGAGATTATCCTTGGTACTTCTCCTATTTTTTGCACTCATGTAAATATAATCCCAATATTGATTTTTATATCTATACGGATAATCCGATAATTGAATCTAGTACTCCAGAAAATGTCAAACTTATTCCTTATAGTCTAAATGAGTTCAATAAGGATGCAGCAAAGGCATTGGGTTTTCCTGTCAATATTGAACATGGTTATAAATTATGTGATTTTAAACCGGCTTATGGGTATATATTTGCGGATTTAGTTAAGAATTATGATTTTTGGGGACATTGTGATATTGATATTATATTTGGCAATATACGTAACTTTGTGACAGATGCGGTTTTGAGTAAATATGATGTGATAAGTGCCAGACATGATTACTTGACGGGCAGTTTTGCTCTATATAGAAATGGTTTATTTAATAATGCTTTATTCAAGCAAAGTAAGGACTATATAAAGGTATTTACAAGCTCTGAAAATTTCTGTTTTGATGAAACAAACTATGCGTTTAAGGCTTTTGAAATAGGATTGCATCGCAGTGAAATCAAAACAGAGGTAGAAAGCATGACTCATGTTGTAAAACGATTAGAAGAAAAGAGAAAGCTTAAACCTTATTTCGAATTCCAAATATTGGAAGGACTTGCGGGGAATATGCTTTGGGATAATGGTACGTTGACCTATAGAAAAGAATTTGAAGTAATGTATTACCATCTGATCAAGTTGAAAACTGTATATTCAGAAAAGAATATACAAAATAGGGTAGTTCCCAATAAATTCCGAATAGGTAAAAAGAAAATATATTATTGATGAAGAAAAGATTTCCATATTATCAACAACTGGATAGTATGGACTGTGGTCCTACTTGTATCCGTATGGTTGCCAAATACTATGGTCGTAGTTATAGTGTACAGCACTTGCGAGAAAACTCATTTATCACTCGTGAAGGAGTTTCCATGTTAGGAATTAGTGATGCCGCAGAAAAAATCGGATTTAGAACTACAGGTGTCAGATTATCCTTTGATCGGCTTGTTGAAGACATGACTTTTCCCTGTATCTTACATTGGGAACAATATCATTTTGTAGTATGTTATGGTATTAAAAAAAAAGGATGCTTTTGGAGAAAGACTAAAAATGAAGAATATCAAATGATGATTGCTGATCCTGCTCGTGGTCAGTACATTTTAACCAAGGATGAATTTCTAAGAAAATGGATCAGTTCAAAATCGGAAGGATATGATACAGGAATTGCCTTGATGCTTAAACCAACCCCTGAATTCTATGAACACGAAGATGAGAAAAGAAAAGAGGAAAGAAATTTAAGATACTTTCTCCGTTACTTAACCCCGTATAAAACACAATTATTGCAATTAGTTGTAGGGATGCTTATTGGAAGTGTTCTGCAACTGATATTCCCCTTTTTGACACAAGCTGTGGTGGACCAAGGAATAGGGAATAACAACCTGAGTTTTATAACACTTATTCTTATCGCGCAATTAGTTTTATTTGTGACACAACTGGCCGTAGAATTCATTCGTAACTGGATTACGTTACACATGAATACTCGGATTAATATAGCCTTAATTTCCGATTTCCTGATAAAATTAATGAAACTTCCTCTTCGTTTCTTCGATACCAAAAATATTGGGGACATTATGCAACGAATAGGAGACCATAATCGGATAGAATCATTCCTGACAGGTTCGACATTGTCAACATTATTTTCGTTTGGAAACTTCGTAATATTTGCATTTATTTTAGGCTATTACAACCTTACTATATTAGGTGTCTTCTTGCTAGGGAATACACTTTATGTAATGTGGATATTGTTTTTTATGAAATATCGCCGGAATCTCGATTATAAAAGATTCTCTCAAGCTTCTGCCGAACAAGGCAATCTTGTCCACATGGTTACAGGAATGCAAGAGATCAAATTAAATAACATAGAAAAGCAATACCGTTGGAAATGGGAACGAATACAGGTAAAACTATTTAAAATAAACATTAAGGGGCTGGCATTAGGGCAGTATCAACAATTGGGTTCTGTTTTCTTTAGTCAGACAACATCATTATTTATTTCATTTCTTGCAGCTAAACTTGTTATAGACGGAGATATCACGCTGGGTATGATGATGTCTATCAGTTATATAATAGGTCAGCTATCCGCACCTATCGGGCAGGTAATCGGTTTCGCACAGTCATTTCAAGATGCTAAAATCAGCTTGGAAAGATTAAACGAAATACACAATAAAGAAGATGAAGAGCAAACTTTAGCTTTAAAGATTAATTATATTCCCGATAATAAGTCCATATCCATCGAAGATGTTTCTTTCAGCTATGACGGATCCGACAGGGAATATGTTCTTGACAATATTAACCTTATTATACCTCAGAATAAAGTAACGGCAATTGTAGGAGCGAGTGGAAGCGGTAAAACGACTTTGATAAAACTTTTACTGGGTTTTTATACCCCTAATAAGGGAAATATAAAAATAGATCAAACCCCACTCCAAGAAATTAATCCACACCTATGGAGACAAAAAAACGGAGCCGTTTTACAGGACGGTTTTATATTTTCAGATACAATAGCAAATAATATCGCTGTAGGCGAAGAAGTTGTAGATAAAACGAAACTGGCCCATGCTGTCAATGTTGCCAATATAAAAGAATTTATCGAATCCTTACCTTTAAAATACAACACGAAGATAGGAATGGAAGGAAACGGTATCAGCCAAGGACAACGCCAAAGGCTTTTAATTGCCCGTGCTGTATACAAGAGTCCTGACTTTATCTTCTTAGATGAAGCCACAAACGCATTGGATGCAAATAACGAACGTGTAATATTAGATAATCTGGATACATTTTATAAGGGTAAGACAGTGATAATAGTTGCCCATAGGTTAAGCACGGTACAGCATGCAAATAATATCATTGTTCTTGATAAAGGTAAGATTATAGAAGAAGGAACTCATCAGGAACTGACGACTAAAAAAGGAGCGTATTATACACTGGTAAAGAATCAATTGGAATTAGGACTGTAATTACATATGGCTGAGGGAAAAGAAAAAGAGGTTGAATTAAGAAGCGAGGAATTTCAAGAGGTATTAGGAGATATTCCACCTTGGATTTTACGATGGGGTATAACGATGTTAGCAACAATTATTATAATTATCTTAGTCGGAAGCTCTATTTTTAAATATCCGGATATTATAAGTTCTACTATGACGTTAACAGGAACCACTCCTCCGGCAGCCATAGTCGCAAAGGTCTCAGGTAAATTAACAGAATTGAATATCAAGGATAATCAAATTGTTAAAGCAGGGGATTATTTAGCTGTTATTGAAAACCCAGCAAATACTAAGGATATACTTTCACTCAAAAAATATTTAATTGGGATTGATAAAGGTCTTGATACAATAAACACATTACCCCCTAAAGAAATGAATTTAGGCAGTGTACAAGGCATATATTCTTCTTTTTACATAATAATATCCGATTATATCCAATTTAAGCAACAAGATTATTATCTGAAAAAGATAGATTTGATGGGAGACCGCATAAAGCGGAACGAAGTATATTACACCAATATGTTACGACAAAAAAGTATAATAGAAGAACAGTTGAAATTAATAAAACTACAGTATGCTAGAGATTCGACATTAAATAAAAAAGGCGTTCTATCTAATGAAGAATTTGAAAAATCTCAAAATCAATCTCTACAAGGACGTCTTTCTTTAGAAAATATGTCTTCAACCCTAGAGAATATGCAAATACAAATAGCACAAATGCATGAAGATCTTTTAGATACTGAAAATCAATACATAGAAAAGAAAAACACCTTAGAAACGCAGATAAAGACATATCTGACACAGCTATTGACTGAAATCCAAACATGGGAAATAAATAATGTACTTATAGCCCCAGTTAATGGAAAGGTCACATTTACAACTTACTGGGTCGCAAATCAAAACATAACAGTTGGAGATGAAATATTCAATATCATACCTACAGATAAAGGAGAGATCATCGGGAAAGCGTCTCTACCTATCGCTCGGTCGGGGAAAGTGAAAATTGGGCAGAAGGTTAATATCCGATTTGAGAATTTTCCTGATAATGAATTTGGCATTGTACGTGGCATTGTTCAGAATATATCGTTAGTGCCCTCTAAAGGTAAAGATGGAAATAACTATATTGTTGAGATAAAGTTACCCGAAGGTTTATTGACTACTTATAACAAAGAATTGCCTTATCTACCGGAGATGCAAGCCCAGGGGGATATTATAACGGAGGATATATCTTTACTAGAACGTTTCTTTATGCCAATAAGGAGAGTGTTTAAAGAAAATATATGAAAACTTAATAACAAAAATATCTAGTTTTTGCTATGATAAAAATGCCTAAAATAATCCATCAGATCTAGTCAGGAATTGATGAGCCTTTACCAGAACTAGCTGAAACATGGAGAAGAAATTATCCAAATTGGGCAAACATCTTTAATTTTAAAACAAATAAACTTTAGTAATAATGAATATAACTTTTTCTTCGGCTACTGAAACTATATATAAAAAGCTTCATGAAGAACTTTTAGAATCGTTTAAGTTCAATCCTAGTCTGGGGTTAGCCCATGGAAAGATGGGTATCTGCATATATTTTTATATTCTAAGCAGGCAACAGAATAAAATGGAATATCGGCAGATTGCAAAGCAGATATTAGAAGAAATCAATGACAATCTGAATCAAGGTATGAATATTGATTTAGAAAGTGGTCTAGCTGGAATAGCCCTCGGAATTAGATATCTAATTTTAGAGGGATATGAACCCGGAGATGTAAACGACATATTGGAGGAGATTGATGATCAGATATATAAAAGTTTATCTAATATATTATTAGATGTTCAAACCATGCCTTATCTGAATGGATCTACCAATATTCAACTTTTATATTATCTTTATTTGCGCCTTGTTGATCTAAAACCCGATTCTGACAACACGTTTTTGTTTGAGCGGCTAATTATTAAATTAATCAACCTTTTGGGTGATGAAATCTCTGATGATTTTTTTAAAGAGGCCCCGGGCTATTCCTTGTACCACTATCATTTACCTTTTTTACTATATACATTTAATAATTTATTAAAATTGAACATCTATAATAGTAAAATAAATACTTTGCTATCTGCAACAATTAATAAGATTCTATCACATAGGCCGGTATTACATTCAAACAAACTATATCTTTTGTGGGGAGCACTCTCTATAAGATCCCATATCAATTCAATTGAATGGGATAATTACTTTCTTGATTTAGGACATCAGATTGATATTGAATATTTAATAACTAAAGAATTAAAAGACAAGGATATTTTTTTTAGTAATGGAATCGCAAGTATCTATGCTCTTTTAATAAAAATCAATGAGATGAAATCCTTGATGCAAATTCAATTTGATGTAAATTCTTTTCAAAATAAAATTACAAAATCTGAAGCTTGGAAATCGTTGCTAGAGAAACCAGCTTTTTTCAAAATTCATAAGGGTCTATTCAATGGTTTCCCCGGGACTATTTTAATGTTACATTCAATAAATAATTCATTATAAAATGAAGACAGACTTATTAGATACAACTTTTATTATACCTATACGACTTGATTCTATCATAAGATTAGAAAACCTATTATTAACTGTTGAGTCTTTATTTCAAGCATTCGAAACTAATATTTTACTACTAGAAGCTTCATCATATAACAATAATCTGATTACTCATTTGTTGAAGGATGAAATACAGTACTATTTTATAGAAGATAAAGATCCCATTTTTTTCAGGACGAAGTATCTTAATATGATGACTGAAAAAGTACGAACTCCATTTCTTGCCATTTGGGATGCTGACATAATTATCAATAAAGACCAAACAATCGATGCCGTAAATCAACTGAGAGTTGGTAAATCTGATATTGCTTTTCCCTATGATGGCAAATTTTATGATGTCTCTGAGATCATTCGAGAGCATTATATAAACCATAGGGATATTGACTTTTTTAGGCGAAATGAAAGTAAAATGAATTTGATCTATGGTGATCAAATGGTTGGGGGAGCTATCATTGTTAATAAGGAAAAATATATTTATGCCGGAATGGAAAATCTTAATTTTTATGGTTGGGGACCGGAGGATTCTGAAAGATACCAAAGATGGCTTGTCTTTGAATATAATATATATCGCAGCAAAGGACCTCTGTATCATTTGACACACCCTAGAGATATAAATGGAAAATCAAGATCCGAAAGTCATTTTGAGAGATTAACTTTTACAACAACTTCAGTTGCAAACAGCACAAAAGAAGAATTATTGAATATGCGGAAAATAAGTTCTAAGTAATATTTATTTTATTTACACATTAAATTCAGTAACTAATCATATAACTGTAATTAACCATTTAATAGATTCGGTATATTATAGTTTCAGAAAAAGTGAGACTGTAAAGTAAACTGTGTCAAGCAAGAATAAAATATTATTTTTACTAACACAGTTTTTATTATGGAAAAAAAGTTTGATTTTGAAAGTATTAAGAAGAAAGCCCTGGAGCAACTTAAATCAGGCAAGTCTTTATTAGGCAGGGATGGCGCTTTTGCCCCGTTATTGGAAAATATCCTAAATGCTGCATTGGAAGGAGAAATGGATGTTCATTTAGATGAACAGGAACGCCAGTCGGGAAATCGACGTAATGGCCATACCCCTAAACAGGTTCAAACCCCTCTGGGTGAAGTCACCGTGCATACCCCTCGAGACCGAGAATCTACATTTGAGCCTGAATTTATCAAAAAACGCGAACGTATTTTAGCAGATGGTGTTGCAGATCGCATTATCGGTTTATATGCTATAGGTAACAGTACCCGCCAGATCAGCGATTGGATGGAAGAGAGTCTGGGCAACCGTGTATCGGCTGAAACTATTAGTTCCATCACAGACCGGGTTCTCCCCGAGATCCAGGCCTGGCGTAGCCGTCCTTTGTATAATGTTTATGCTATCGTTTGGATGAATGCCATTCATTACAAAGTTATGTACGATAAGAACCGACCGGTAGCTATCTATAACGTTTTGGGTATAGACAAAGAGGGTTACAAAGACTTGTTAGGCATGTATATTGCTAAAAGTGAAGGAGCCAACTTCTGACTGTCCTGCTTATCGGATCTACAAAGCCGGGGAGTGGAAGATAACCTGATTGCCTGTACCGACAATCTGACCGGCTTTGCCGATGCCATCAAAAGTATTTTCCCTGATACTACTGTTCAAACCTGTATTGTCCATCAGATATGGAACTCTATCAAGTATGTAGCCAGTAAAAACCAGAAAGAGTTTATGCGTGATTTTAAACTGGTTTACCGTGCTGTCAGCAAAGAACAAGCGGAAGTAGAACTGGACAATCTGGAACTTAAATGGGCAGAAGATTACCTCATCATTATAAAATCATGGCGCAATAACTGGGACCGGCTCTCGGCTTACTTCCAATATCCTGAAGGAATAAGACGGATGATATACACCACCAACACAGTCGAGGGATATCACCGTCAAATCAGAAAAGTAACCAAAAATAAAGGAGTTTTCACTAATGATACAGCTTTAGAGAAGCTCGTTTACCTAGCTTACCGTAATATCAAAAAGAAGTGGACGATGCCGCTCTTGGAGTGGAGTAAAACGGCTCAGCAACTGGCTATTATATATCCAGATAGATTTAAATTACTGGATTAATAACAATATATCCAATATTTTATTAGTTTTGTAAAACCAACAAAGCGATGGTGACACTTTATACCATTGTAACGCAAAAACGATTAGGGGATCGACCCCTACCGTTTTTACCAACAAAGCTCCGGATAGACATTACCCATTGTAAAAAATCAATGTAAATAAAACCGAAGTTATAGAGATGAAAAATTATTTGACACAGTTAAATTTACACGCCCGAAAAAGTAGTTTTCAACTTCCTTCCTACTCCTTGAAAATAAAAGAAACGAAAACAGAAACATGTTTTTATCTTTTCAAGTAATATCAAAATAAAGGCAAAGCTCTTGTCTTTGCCTTTATTTCAATTTATTCCACATTCAGTTCTTGAATTTCGCTATCCAGCCGTTTAATATTTTCTTCATTCTGTTTCTTTTGTTCTTGCTTCCGAGCCTGCTCTTGCAAGCGATGCTCATAATCAATCACACTTTTACGGATATTCTTAACAATAGAAGCACTATCCGGATAATAGAAAAAGTTCTCTAAACGTGTAATCTCATTCGATAAGATACCATTCTTCATTTTCACAAACCTATATTTCAGATCATTATCGGTCAACCTGCTATTTTCCTGATACTGATTGTAATTTCCAAACAAAGAACAAAACAGACCGAGTGAAAGAAAAATAATAGCAATAACAGTCTTACTCGACTTAAAATCAATTGTATATTGATTTTTTACAAGGCTCGGTTGTTTAGCTACTGTTTCCAATTGAGCTATTTTTTCATTGAGGAACTCTGAAAAGGAATTATTAGCTTCATCCTGTAACTGTCGCATCGTCGCAATCATTGCTGCTGTGTATGCCTTTAACTCTTCCCCAGTAACACCTTTCTTGGCCTCGTCAATAGTTTGTACTATTTTATTTAGTAAATCAATCTTTAGTGCAGATTCTCCATCATCTGCTTTTTTCAAAGAACGAATCTCAATCATAATCTCGGACAGTATTTCTGAAAAACCGTCCATTGTTATCTGGATATTGTCTATTTTATCATTCATAATTCAATTAATTTAATCTGGGTCGTTTATTATTTTTTCTGTTTATTTTCTTTTGGAAGCGTTCCATCTCATTTTGAAAGCGTTCTTCCTGCTGATCTTCACCATGAGTCTGGAATACCGACATTGAGTCTAAACCCTCGATCAGTGAACCGACAATACCGGCTCCCTGACTTTGAGAGTTATTCTCTTTGGCAAAAGATTGTCCTGTGGTTTTACTCTGAATACAATCCTGAGCATTGTCTTTCAGTTGCTTGTCAAGTTTTAAGTAACTGAAATTACGGTCTACCTCAGAGCCTTTGAAAGTCACATCGCCGATGGTAAAGGAAATACCTTGTACCTCATGGGTCTGTCCTTTATATTTGAAGGAAATGCTTATGCCTTTTTCTTTCAACAGCTTTTCAAGGTCAGTCCAATCGGTTGCTTTTTTCAAAGCTTCCTTTATTCCATCATGCACCTGATATTTGGTCTTATCCTTACCTCTTAGCTTATGCTGCTTGACTTTATCCTTTCCTTTACCATAAGACAATCCGTATTTATTCTTTATTTTCTTACAGACAGCCTCATTGCGGTAACGGTCATTTTTATCGCTTATCACCTTGCCGTTATTATCAATGCGGTTATAGACGATATGTACATGGGGATTTCCGTTGTCATAATGGCGTACTATGATATACTGGGTATCGGTTATATTCATCTCCTGCATATATTCCTTAGCCAATGTTACCATAGCCCCGTTAGTAAGCCTGTCAGTATCATCAGGCAGATAGCTTAACGATATATGCCCAACGGGATGCTTGATATTCGGTTTCATCAGGCGTTGGGTGTTAAAGCTCCTGATGATACTATCCATATTGGATAGAAGCACCCCGTCGGCAGCTATCATCTTTGCATCCTGCTTATTCATAACATAGCGGACACATCCTTTAAAAGCGGCTCTTTGCATAATTTTTCCAATCATCTGATAAATGGTTAATAATACTTACAATTATGTTTCGCAGGCTTGTTATCTCTATTGCTACACTTGTAAAGCCATCCTTGTTGGCTGACCTTGCTAATTGGTTCAGGTTATTGGCTTCTCCCGATAGTTTGCGAAGCGTATCTGCATCGTCTTTGCCTATACGCTGGACTACTTTAGCTGAGAGCAATGAAGAACGGGCGAAACTGCTTAAACTCAGACCTGCATCCCGGGCTCTTTTTTTCAGGGCTAGATATTCCATTGTTGTAACCCTTACACTAATGACTTTCTCTTTCAACCGTGCAGAGACTCTATTTTTTGATACGTTATTTTTTATATTATCATGCATAATATTCAGCTTGTTTTAATTAAGATAAATGCTTATTTCTTTAATGCCGTCCACATAAAACTGCGACCAACGGGAGCGGTTTTCCCCTCCGCCAAAGGCGGAGCAAGGTAGGAAATGTATACATTTCCATAACCTTGCCATGCGCCTCAACTTGGGAGGATAGCTGCTAACCGGAGTAGTGCAATCCCGAAGGACAGCCTGATAATTTAGCTGGACTTTGGGCGATCAGGCACACTGTATAAACTCAGCGAGCTAAACACACCAGACTTCAAAATCTGACAGGTGTTAGTCAGATGAGCGAATGCCCAAAATTCAGCCGGAACAAAACACCAATAACTCATCGGTGGGGGATCGCCCGGCGGCAAGGGGGGAGACCACTCCTCCCGACGAGTGTAAAACGGATACTGTAAGGATCATTATTGTGTATCCTCCTTTAACTTTTTTAATCCCAGATCGACAATCTTAGGTTTGCCTGCTCGCATCCATGCGTCCAGTTCCTCCAAGTCGAACCGCAATGATTTACGAACTCGTATAAACGGAATAGCATTTTGATTTACGAGGTTGTAGATGTACTTTTTCTCAAAACCTGTGAATTCACTGGCTTCTTTCAGCTTGACTAATTTCTTAGGATTTTCTTCTTTCTCTTTTTCTCTGAGAAAAGGCAATACTTTGGGTATAAGCTTTTCATCAATAACTTCACTTACCCATTTCTTAATGAGCTGTTCCAACGATTTTTTATTAAACAATTCTTCCATAAAACAAATAATTTTGGTGATACAAAAAATTTCTATGGAGCAAATATCTTAATAGTCAAAAAGTTATGGAATTAGAAGTATTTATATATGTAATGCGATGTAATACAGTGAATTATCACATACTGAAATGGTGTAGTATTTCCTATATTATTCATAGTATTTGATTTTAGAATACTATTGTTCAGTTTCGACCTAAAATAACCAATTTGAAGCATGAAAAATTGCGTGTTTTGCTCAGTATTAATAGAAAAAGCCCCCCTATAATGGAAAGTTTCCATTATAGGGGGGCTTTTATTCGAGAAAAAAATATATTATTTCTTTTCTTGATCTAAAATTTTCAGGAAGGTGTTTCCTCTTTCTGTTATTTGAAATCTTTGAGATGGATGATTTATGTTATTGGGGATGGTATGCTCAATAAGTTTGTCCTCAATAAGTTTTGAGATTATTTTATTAAGCTGTCCTGAAACTTGTTTCTGCCCAAGTTCTACCGATAATTCCTTTCTCGATAAAGTCTTGTTTGTAAGTATTAATAGAATTTCCGCATACAATGATTTGTTTTGTAACTCTTGCTGTAGCTCTTGCTCCAACTCTTGCTCCAACTCTTGCTGTAACTCTTGCTGTAACTCTTGCTGTAACTCTTGCTGTAACTCTTGCTGCAACTCTTGCTGCTTAACAAATTCCTTTTTTATAAACTGAACCTGAAACGATAGTCCTGTTTCCCTCCACTTAAATTCTATATCGGGATATTCTTTCAATTCGTCAGCAATCATCTTTAGTCCATTTCCCCACTGGTCGATAATGCCTAGACGCTTAAAAACAGGTGCTATTATTTTATTCTTTGCATCAGACTGACGGCTTTCCATTGCCGAATAGTCAATAGATGGAGGAAGTAGTCCGGGGCTCGTAATCTCAATCATATCATCATAGATGGCGACTTTTATATCTTTCCCTGTCAATGAATAATCACGATGGACGACCGCATTCCGTAAAGCTTCTCGAATGGCTTTAAGCGGATATTCCCAGCGAGATATAGTGTAAACGCCTTCTACTGTAGCCCCTTTATTAATGTGGCGAAGAACAAAGTTATATGCTTCTTCGGCTTGCATCGAAATGTCTGTGCTTATCGTTTTCTGATCTATAAACGTTTCGGACTTAGTGCCTTTAAAACGTGCACATTCGATTTTGGCAAAGTGAAACAAAGAATTACGCAAATTATCATCCGAAAATAATATAAGTGCCTGAGTTGGATATAGTACCCCCTCAACGTCTTTTACAAGTTCTAACTTTTTCAGTGCTTGGAGGTCTAAATCTTCACTTGTCTTATCCTTATATATTTGCTTGAAGCTGTCATATTTAAGTGCACTCAAAGGTTTATCAAGTACAATCTCACTATCAAAAGACAGATTTCGCTTTCGTCTTTCAAGTTCGCCAATAATATTTTCGTCCGCCTGACGATTGGTTGAGCCGACACGTATAAAAGTACCGTGCAACTTCCCTAAATCCTTCACATAATAAGGAGGGGTATTTCCTCTGTATATAGTTACTCGTATCAGATGCTTGTCTCCTTCGGACAAGAATGTTATATCAGGAATTATTGTCGGGTAACATTTGGTATAAATAATATTACTTATCTGCTCCTCGATGGAGGTCAAATCATCTTCGGGCAGACCGACCACTTCATGAGGATTGTCTTTTATCCCTATGAAAAGTTCGCCACCTGCGTCATTTGAAAATGCCACAATTGTTTTCGCTAAATCCGAAGTTTTAGGTAATTGCTCCTTAAACTCTAATCGGCGACCTTCTGGTTGAGATAATATTTCTTTAAAATTCATCTGTTGTGTATATCTAAATTCTATGGTCTAATCAAAAACGAAAAACTCTTTTATCCTGTCTTTCGGCTTTATTTTGAGAAATTCATTTTGTGCGGTTTTTATTCTTTCACTCGTGTAATGCTCCAGTTTCTGATTCGGTATATTGGGATTTGGGCGAAAGTTGGAAGTAATATATTCCATTATAAATTGATCTTTGCCATCAAAGCCCTGACGATATATTTTACCTATTTCAATTCCCTCTTCAACAAATTGAACCAATTTTATCAACCCTTTACTCCAGATAAGTTTATTGACTGGAGTAGCCCCCATCATTATTAAAACAAAATCACTTTTATATTCAAAAACAACACATTTATATGCTAATAGGTTTTCCCAGACTCTTGTAATCCATTCGGGTTGCCTTCTTGAAATATGGGGTATTCCTGTTTCTTCTTTTTTTTGTGCTCTGTATTTCGTAAATAGGTAGTCTAAAGATTTCTCTGCTTTTGATTGCTTTTCCTTAGCTATAACATTCCTATATATGTATTCTTTCAATTTTATTTCTTGTTCGGTCAAAAATTTAATGGCTTCATTAGCCGTAAATCCTCTTGCCTGTATTTGAAAATCCATGTAATGAGCATCAAAAGCAAAGTCGTTAAATTTCCATGAAAGATATTCCACATACAGACAGATACCAAAAAAGCTTTTTATGAAAAATGTAATTATTTTCCAACCGTACCTGATAAGAAAGTTTTTATCAGCTACATTTTCATTATTCCGATTGAAGTAGTCATTCAGCCGAGAAAGTTTCTTCCTTAAAAGTATTTTTCTATATGTTGCTAATTCATCCATTTGCGAGTTTAGTTAGTATTTCTGCAACATCTTTTTTCTGGTCTTGCGTAAAACCTCCCAAATATTGCTCTGTGGTAGCAAAAGAAGCATGCCCGAATCCTTTTGAAATATATGCTGTTGATACCCCATTTCGTAAAAGTGTTGTCGCCCACGAATGGCGTGCTACATACGTTGTGACTTTAGCATCTATGCCCAAACGTTTAGCTATCCGCTTCATATAAGCATTAATACTGCGGATGGTTATATGAGTTGTATGATAGATATCATCGGGTGTCATAGTACTATTTATTACATCAAATATATGATTTTTATTTAGACGTTCTTTATTTCCCCATCGTTTAATTATAGCTGCTACTGGTTCGGATATAAATATTTCGAGAGGCTCTTGTATTTTTCGGGTTCGGATAGTTTTCTTACGATGAAAATAAATAAAATTACCATCTATATTTTCATATTTCAAAGCAAATATATCAGCCATATTCATTCCGTTGCAATAGAAGCTGAAAAGCCATAAATCACGAGCTTTGGCTTCTTCCTCTGTTAAAGGTTCGTACTTAACTATTTCGGTAATCGCAGATTCTTCTAACGCTTTTTTGATATTGTTTGCTTTAGGAATTTCATATTTGCGATGGCTTTTCATACCGAAGGGATATTGATCTTCACTGATTATTTTATCGGCTTTAGCTATATTTATGATAGCTCTTAATGATCGCAGATAAATTCCAATAGTTGTAACCGACCTTCCATTCTCTAACATATGTCGTTCATAAGAATTGAGAAAGTCTACCGTCACATTCTTAAATTCCAGTTTAGGAGAAAAGGAACGTAAAGATTTTAAAGCATCAATATAGGATCTGGCTGTGCCAATTCGTTTTTCATCTTCTAGTTTTCCAATATACACTTCAAAGCTGCTATAAACATCCTGTTTGTCTGCCCTTTGTTTTATTTGCTTATCATAGAACAGTATTTCAAAAGTTTCAAAAGAAAACGTGTCGCCTAACAATTCAACAGTTTTGGTTGCTCTGACTTTTAGAGCATCCATATCAGACTTCAACTTCTTCAATACCTTATCTTTCAATTGAACAGAATTTAGCCTATCCCAATCTTCAACCGAGAGTGAAAAATCCGTATTATATCTTTTCTTCTGCTTATTATAATAAATTACAAGTTTAACAGGACACCTGGAAAATCCAGTGAGCGTTGCCCCCTCGTGCCAAATCTAAATTGACCCCTGAAAAAA